>JADYZN010000017.1 GCA_020853095.1 Phycisphaerales bacterium
CTCCTGCGGAGCCCTATCCTCCGAGGCGGCGCGAGAAGTATAACGCGCGGACGGTTTTGTATTGGGAAAAAATCGGTCTTGACAACGAAATGCCTTTCATGGATAGGGTCCGCACCCCGTGCGGACCGGATTCAAATTGGTCCGCACGAGGAGCGCACTTTATGAAACGTTTTACGGTTGGCCTCGATTATGGCACCGAATCGGTGCGGGCGCTGGTGGTTCGGGTGAGCGATGGCCGCATCGCGGGGCAGGCGGCCGATGCGTATGCGCATGGGGTTATCGACTCGCAGTTGTCGGTTGGCGGACTGAAATTGCCGGCCGATTATGCGCTGCAGCATCCACTGGACTGGCTGGAGAGCGCCGCCAAAACATGCCAAGCCGCAATGAAAGCGGCGGGCGTCGAGCCGGATCAGGTCATCGGGCTGGGGGTTGATTTCACCAGTTGCACGATGTTGCCGGCACGGGCGGATGGGACGCCGCTTTGTTTGCTCGATTCATTTGCCAACGTGCCGCTGGCGTGGCCGAAATTGTGGAAACATCACGCCGCCAAGGCCGCCACCGACCGGATCAACCAGGTTGCCCGTGACCGCAGGGAGTCATGGCTGGCCCGCTATGGCGGGACGATCGGCCTGGAATGGTTCTGGCCCAAGGTGCTGGAGACGATTCAGGAAGCGCCGGCGGTTCATGACGCGGCCGAGGTGTGGATCGAGGCGGGAGACTGGCTGGTCTGGCAGTTGATCGACGGTCCATACCCGGCATGTCGGCCGACCAATCTGGCGCGTTCCACCTGCCAGGCGGGGTATAAGGCGATGTGGAACCGCCAAAGCGGTTATCCAACGCGCGACTATTTCACGGCGGTTCATCCCGCGATGGCCGATGTCGTTCAGAAAAAGATGCCCGGCACGCTGATGGCGCCGGGTCGGCGCGCGGGCCAATTGACGGAGGCCGCGGCCCGGTTGCTGGGATTGGCACGGGGGACGCCGGTTTCGGCCGCGATCATCGACGCCCACGCGGGAGTTGCCGGTTCGGGCGTGGCCGAGGCGGACACGATGGTGCTGGTGATGGGGACCAGCTCGTGCCACATGATCAACAGCCGGATCGAAACGCCCGCGCCGGGCGTCGCGGGTGTGGTGGAAGATGGGATTTTACCGGGATATTTCGGATATGAGACCGGGCAGGCGTGCGTGGGCGATGCGTTCGCGTGGGTAACACGAACGCTGGGCCAGGACCATGCCGAATTGACCCGACGGGCGCGCGATCTTTCGCCCGGCAGCGGCGGCGTGCTGGCGCTGGATTGGCTGAACGGCTGCCGCACACCGTTGATGGATGGCCACTTGAGCGGCGCGCTGGTCGGATTGACGCTGACCACCCGGCCGGAACAACTCTATCGCGCGATGCTGGAGGGAACGGCGTTCGGCCTCAAGTGGATCGTGCAGACATTGCGCGAAGCGGGCGTGCCGGTGGCGCGGTTTGTCGCATCGGGTGGATTGCCCGCCAAAAGCCCGCTGCTGATGCAGATTTACGCCGACGTGCTCAACGAACCGATCGCGCTGGCGGAGTCGGACCAGTCGGTGGCGCTGGGCGCTGCGATCCTGGGTTGTCTGGCGGCCGGGTCGAGCGCTTCGGGGCATGAAAATTTTTCCGCTGCCATTCACGCCATGGCCCGCCAGCGGAATGATTTAACCTATCGCCCGCAAGCCGATGCCAGCCGGCAATATGAGAGGATGTACCGGTTGTATCGTAAAGCGGGCGACGGCCAAGGAGCATTGGCGCAGGTGATGAGGGCATTGCGCCAGATGGAGTAAGAAAAAGTTTTCCCCTTGTCAGCCCCTTCATCCCTTTTTTAGGATACCCTTCTTACGATCGGCGGATGCGCAATGCCCGCCCGTGTTTTATTTGGAAGGAACGAATCATGCGGAACTTATGGAAAACCGGCCTTTGCACACTCGCCCTGTTGACGCTGGCCATCGGCTGCAACGACAACCACCCCGGCAACGATGTCTCCCAATCCCAGGAAACAAAGATTCCAGCCGACAATTCGACTCATGATGAAGTGGTGATCGCCGTGGCGAACATCCACCCTTCGCAGGCGGCGACCACCCAGCCGGCGATGAGCCAGATCACCGGCCAGGTGGTCTTCACCTCAACCAATGAGGGGGTGAAGGTCGTCGCGGAGCTGCATGGGTTCAAGCCCGGCAGCACGCACGGGTTTCACATTCATGAAAACGGGGATTTGAGTGCGGTGAATTTGTCCAGCGCGGGCGGCCATTTCAATCCCGACAAGCACCAGCACGGCGGCCCCGGCTCGGCCGCGGCCCATGCCGGCGACCTGGGGAATCTCACCGCCGATGCGCAGGGCAACGCCCACCTGGAGATCACCCTTCACGGCCTCACGCTGACAAAAGGCCCGCGCGGATTGGTTGGTCGTTCGGTGATCGTTCATGCCGATGCGGATGATCTGAAGACCGACCCGGCCGGCAATGCCGGGCCGCGCATCGCCGGCGGCGTGATCGAATTGCGGGGATCATAAATGCGGGTTTTCAAGGCATCGGCCTGCTGACATGACTTTCACAAAGCCAGTCTGAACCGGCGGCGGCGGCATCGGCCAGCCCGCCGGATCGCCGGTGTTTCCAAAACCCCGCTCCCACCGTATCGTATGATCAAATGGCCCTGTCCGGCAGTTTTCGGGCGGCCTGTCGATCTATATGCACAACGGGTTTACTTTTTCGCTGCTGATCGCCTACATGATCCTCGGTCCGGTGACGTGGATCCTGTTCGGCATTCTCATGATCATGGGCCGGCGGCGGATGATGCTGCTGAAAAAACCGGTTCCCAAGGTCAAAGACCCCGCACCCCGCGCCACGATCCTGATTCCGGCCAAGGATGAAGGCCCGCGCATCCGAGATTGCCTGCTGTCGGCGCTGGCTCAGGATTATCCCAACTATCACGTCGTGGCGGTTGACGACCGCAGCACGGATGAGACCGGCCGGCTGATGGATGAAATCGCCGCGGCCGACCCCCGGTTGCAGGTGCTGCACATCCAGCACGGATCACTGCCCGAAGGATGGACCGGCAAGTGCAATGCGCTGCAACAGGCCGTCAAACTGGCCGATGGCGAATGGCTGCTGTTCATCGATTCGGACGTGGTCATTTCACCCGATGCGCTTCGGGCCGCGCTTCGGCGCAGCGAATCGAGCAAATATGACGTTCTGAGCCTGTGGCCCAAGCTCGAAAGCCACAGTTTTTTTGAAGCCCTGCTGGTGCCTTTGGCGGCGGCGGGCGTGTCGATGATGTACCTGGTTGGGCTGACCAACAAGGATTACATGCGCAACATCGCCTTCGCCAACGGGCAGTTTCTGTTCATCCTCCGCAAAACCTACGATGAGATGGGCGGGCACTCGGCCGTCAAGGATCGATTCTGCGAGGATGTCGAGATCGCCCGGCTGTTGAAACGCCAGGGCAAGCGCATCCGCATCTCCTGGGGCACCGAATACGCCGCGGTGCGGATGTACAGTTCGCTGGGCGCGATCTTCAAGGGATGGGGTCGCAATTTTTACGCCGGCAGCCTCGGCAAACCCTGGCGCATCCTGATGGGGATGGCCTTTGTCGTTTTTTGCTGTTTCAGCGGATATGCGGTGCTGGCGGGAGGTTTGATCGCCCTGGCCTCCTCCGCATCGTCGATCGCGTGGACGTGGCTGGCGGTCTGCGGGGTTCATCTGCTGGCCATGCATGGTTTTCTGGCGGTGATGTACGCCTGGAGCGGCAATCCGCGGCGCAACGCCCTGCTGTTTCCGTTGGGCGGTTCGCTGCTTTTGGGGGTGTTTTTCAAATCCCTGCGGATGTGCATCACCAACAAGGTGGAATGGCGCGGCACCAATTATTCGCACCGGATGAGCAATGACGTCGCGACCGCCAAACCCTAGCGGAGAAATGCCATGACCGAACTGGAAAAACTGCAAAATCGTTTCGGCATCACAGGCCTGGCGCGTTTTGAGGAGGGGATGGGCGGCCTGCCGCGGATCGCGTTGACCACCCCCGCCGCCGATGCGACCGTTTATCTGCACGGGGCGCACGTGGCCCATTACAAACCGGCCGGCCAGCGCGGCGTGCTGTTCATGAGCGCGGCCAGTCAATATCGCACCGGCCGGCCGATCCGCGGCGGAGTGCCGATCTGTTTTCCATGGTTCGCCGCACGCGCCGGCGACCCGGATGCGCCGATGCATGGTTTTGTGCGGCTGGGCGACTGGTCGGTCGAATCGATCCAGCGCAGCGGCGAAGGGGCATCGGTGGTGCTGGGGTTCAAGTCCAACAGCGCGACCAAAATGAGCTTCAATGCCGACTTTGAACTGCGCTATCACATCCTCGTCGGCCCGAAACTCGACCTGACGTTGGAGGTGCGCAACACCGGCGAACGGGAATTTTCGTTTGAAGCCGCGCTGCATACTTATTTCGCCGTGGCCGATTCGCGCAACATCACCATCGACGGGTTGCAGAACACGGAATATGTCGCCAAAAGCGAGGGCATGCAGCGCAAAACCCAAACCGACCCGCTGATCCGCATCGACCGCGAGGTGGACCGCGTCTATCAGAACACGCAGGCCACCTGCCGGTTGGAAGACCCCGGATTCGGACGGACCATCACGGTGGAGAAGGAAAACTCCAACACCACCGTCGTCTGGAACCCATGGATCGACAAGGCGGCCAACATGGCCGATTTTGGCGATGAGGAATGGACCGGCATGGTCTGCATCGAAACCGCCAATTCCGCCGAAAACGCCGTTCACCTGCCGGCCGGTCAAGCCCACCGCATGCGGGCGGTGATCCAGAGCACACCCCACTGATTTGGACCATGGAACAGCCGGTCGCGATCATCACGGGGGCCAGCCGGGGCATCGGCCGGGCAACGGCCGGGGAGCTTGCCCAAAGAGGGTATCGACTGGCGCTGGTCGCCCGCTCCGCCGATCGTTTGCGGCCAATCGCGGAACAAACCAATGGACTGGCGATTGTCGCCGACATCACCAAGCCACAAGAAGCTCAAACGATTGTCAGGAAAACATTGGAGCGGTTTGGCCGCATCGACGCCCTGGTGAATTGCGCCGGCGTCGCCCCGTCATTGATGATCGAACAGATGACCATCGACAACTGGCGCGAGGTGATCGACACCAATTTGTCGGCCGTCTTTTACCTGTGCAAAGGGGTCTGGGAGACGTTCAAACAACAGCAAGGCGGCGTGATCGTCAACCTCTCCTCGCTGGCCGCCCGCGATCCGTTCCCCGGATTTCTAGCCTACGGTTCGGCCAAGGCCGGCCTGCACATCCTGGGGCTGTGTCTGGCCCGACAGGGACAACCGCACAACATCCACGTCCATACGCTGGCATTGGGAGCGGTGGAAACCGAAATGTTCCGCCAATTGATGACCCCCGAACAATTTCCCACCAGCCAAACGCTGTCCCCCAATGAAGTCGCCCAAACCATCGCCTCCTGCGTAACCGGCCAATTGCGTCACACCAGCGGCGAAGTGATTTACCTGCACAAAACGATCTGAATCCCGCCGGGAAAATTCGTTAAATCCACTGGTCGCGGATCAGCTTGATCTGTTCCCAATCCTCTTCGTTGAACCATTCAGGGCAGTGATCGCAATCGATCAGGCGGGCGAAAAAGACCTCGGCTTCCTCCTCGATTTTTTCGCGTTCCTGCCCCAACGCCAACCGGGCGGCGTACAGATCATCCTCGGCGCTGGCCAATTTCAGCGCCTCCTGCCCCGCGTGCTGGCGCACCAGATCCGCCAGGCCGCGATAAAAAACCCATATCTGTTCATCCGGCAGCGGCGGTGGATTGCAATGTCGCTTGAGGGCGTGACGGAAATATTTGAGCTTCTGCTCCCAGGGCAATTCCGGTTCAATCGCCAGCGTGATGTACTGGCCAACCTTCCACGCCTCGTGAGCGTGCGATTGCCCCTGGCGATCGGCCTCGTGAACGCGGTGGGCGTAGTATGCCTCCGGCCGGCCGATCTGCGGCATGGGCGGCAACGTGTGCGGGGGTTGAGTCATCCTCAATAACCTCCCAACAACCATGATCGCACGCCATTGTAGGCCACTTACCCTGAATCAACAAGAAAAATCCACCTGTTATGAACCCACCCAACATGGCCCTTCCGCCGTAACCCTTTACCCTTCCTCCGGTTCGATGGTCACGGTCAGCCCCTTGGATTCAAACTGGTCCTTGTACAACTCCGCCCGTTCCTTGTGCGTGGTCAAAAGAAGCGCCACGCCGGTTTTGTCGGCCTCATCCATCTTGACCGTGGCCTCCTGCTCATCGAGGGGGGTCAGTTCCACGATCGACTTGACCACAAAATCCCGGGCGTTGGTGTCATCGTTGTGCAACAGGACTTTCCAGCGCGGCAGATGCCGGGGCGGGATTTTCGCCGGCGCCGGTTTGCCGGAAGATTTAGGCTCGGCGACGGCCGTGCCCCCCTTGGATGTTTCTTTGCTCTTTTGCGACATAAATGATTATTCCTTGTGATTCGCCGACTCTGCGGCCAAGGAATCATTATACGCTGCATCAGACCGATTCCCTAACCTCTTTTCCATCGCCCCATTCCCACGCTAGACTGCCGGCATGTCAGGCCCCCGGTTCATGATCGGCACGATGAGCGGCACCAGCGCCGACGGGGTGGATGGGGCGCTGGTGGAGATCGACGGGCACGGCCTGTCGATGGTCCCGCGATGCCTGATGCACCGCCATCATCCCTATGCCCACGGGCTGCGGGAGGCGATTTTTTCCATTCGGCGGAGTGGGCGGGCCTCGCTGGGTGAACTGGCCGGCCTGGGCCGGGAGATTTCGCTGGCCTGTGCTGAAGTGACCAACCAGTTGCTGCGCGAATCCGCACTGGATGCCGGGCGAATCGAGGCGGTGGCGGCCCATGGTCAGACGTTGTATCACCACCCCCCCAATACGATCCAATGGCTCGATCCCGCCCTGCTGGCGGCCAAAACCCGCTGTGCGGTGGTCAGTGATTTTCGTCGGGCCGATTGCGCGGCCGGTGGCCAGGGAGCGCCGCTGGTCCCGTTCGCCGATTTCATCCTGTTCCGATCGAACACCCGCAATCGCCTGCTCCTGAACCTGGGTGGGATCGCCAACGTGACCTATCTGCGCGCCGGGGGCAAAATTGAGGAAGTGATCGCCTTCGACACCGGCCCGGCCAACTGCATCGCCGATGAATTGTGCCGCCTGAGTTCAATCAACGGGGCGGATGGGGTTGGGTATGACCCGGGGGGAAGGCTCGCCGCGTCGGGGCGGGTCAACCAGAAGGTCGTCGATGCGTTTTTGTCGGCCGACTATTTTTCAAATCCTCCCCCCAAAAGCACCGATGGCCCGGTGATGTGGTCGATCTGGGAAAAGGCGCGCCCTTGCGGAGGCGTGATGACACTCGAAGATGAGCTGGCGACCGCCTGCCGAATCACCGCCCGATCGGTGGCCTTGGCCGTCCGGAACCACGTGCCCGGCCGGCCGGATGAATTGCTCATTGGCGGCGGCGGCGGCCAGAACGCCACGATGGTATCGATGCTGAAAGATCAACTGGAGGGACTGCCCATCCGTACGCTCGATGAGCGGGGCGTCGATTCGCACTCCAGGGAGGCGGTCTGCTTCGCGCTGCTGGGAGCGGCCACGCTGGATCGTGTGGCGGCCAACATCCCAAACGCCACCGGGGCCGGCCAACCTGTGATTCTGGGGTGCATCACCCCCCGACCATGAGAAACCATGACCACGCCGAACCGTTCCCACATTCTGACCGAACAACGACTCCCCGAGTCGATGAACCTGGACACGATGGAAACCATCGACGCGGTGATGATGATGAATCATCAGGACCGGTTGGCGGTCGAGGCGGTCGCCACCCAGCACGAACCGATCGCCCGCGCGGTCGGCCGGGTCGTTGAGGCGTTCCAGGCGGGAGGCCGGTTGATCTACGTCGGAGCGGGGACCAGCGGCCGCCTGGGGGTGCTGGACGCGGCCGAATGCCCCCCCACCTTCCGAACCGATCCGGCGATGGTGCTCGGAATCCTCGCCGGCGGTCCTGACGCGATGTTCAAGGCCAGGGAAGGGGTTGAAGACCGGCCCGAAGAAGGAGCGGCCGCCATGAATCAGGCCCGCATCGGGCCGGCCGATGTGGTCATGGGGATCGCGGCCGGCGGAACCACGCCATTTGTTCAAGGAGCGTTGGTCCGCGCCCGCGAACTTGGGGCGGGAACGATCTTTCTCACCTGCGCCCAGCCTTTTGAAGGCGAGTTCCCGGCGGACATCATCATCCGTCCGCTGACCGGGCCGGAAGTCCTGACCGGTTCCACCCGTCTGAAGGCCGCCACCGCCACCAAAATCATCCTGAACACTATCACCACGCTGGCGATGGTCCGACTCGGCAAGGTGTACGAAAATCTCATGGTCGATCTGAAGGCTTCCAACGACAAACTTCGCGACCGCGCCGCCCGGATCGTCTCCACGCTGAGCGGGCTTTCACGCGATGAGGCGATTCAGTTGCTGCAACAGGCCGACGGACAGGTGAAGACGGCCCTGGTCATGCAAAGCCGGAAGGTCGATCTGCCAACCGCCCTGCATATTTTGAACCGGCACGGCGGGCATTTAAGATCGGCGATCAAAGACCCTGACTGAATCGAGGCGACATTGGCCAAACCACGCATTTCGTTCCTGTGCAACAACTGCGGCGGCGTACAGGCCAAATGGCTGGGCAAATGTCCCGACTGCGGCGCCTGGGACAGCCTGGGAGAATACAAGGTCCCCACCCCCGATGAACGCTCCGCGGTCCGTCATGCCCATGCCGGAGTGCAAACGGCCGGCGGCGAGGCGATGGAGGTCCGTTCCATCGACCCGCACGACATCCCGCGCACCCCCACCGGCAACGGAGAGTTCGACCGCATCCTCGGCGGCGGCATCGTTCCCGGCTCGGTGGTCCTCGTCGGCGGCGAACCGGGAATCGGCAAATCGACCCTGCTGTTGCAGGTCGCCAACGCCCTGGCCGCGCGGGATGGCAAAAAACGCAAGGCATCCGACGCCGGCGCCCCCATCCTGTACGTCACCAGCGAGGAATCGGCCAGGCAAACCAAGCTCCGCGCCTCCCGCCTGGGGGTCGATTCCTCGCCGCTGCTGGTGCTCGCCGAGACGAACCTGGAACGCATCATCAACCAGATCGGCAAGATTCAACCGGCCGTGGTGGTGATCGACTCGATCCAGATGATCTACAAACCCTCCCTGCCGGCCGCCCCCGGATCGGTCACGCAGCTTCGCGACTGCTGCATGGAGCTGGTCTATCTGGCCAAGGCCACCGGCGTCGCGGTGTTGCTGGTCGGCCATGTCACCAAGGCCGGCACGCTGGCCGGGCCGAAAATCGTCGAACACATCGTTGACACGGTCATCTATTTTGAAGGGGACCGGTTTCATTCCCACCGCATCATCCGATGCGTCAAAAACCGGTTCGGCAGCACCCACGAGGTGGGATTGTTCGAGATGACCGGCCAGGGGTTGCGCGAGGTGACCGATCCGGGCAATCTTTTCGTCGAACAATACGGCCCCGGCGGCCCACCCAGCGGCAGCATCATCACCGCCGCCATGCAGGGGACGCGCGTGCTGCTGGTCGAGGTGCAGGCGTTGACCGCCTCCAGCGTCATCGGGGCGGCCAAGCGCAAAACCAGCGGCGTCAGCGCCGACCGCGTCGCCATGATCATCGCCGTACTGGAAAAACGGGCCGACCTGCGGCTGGCGGCCGACGATGTCTTCATCAACATCATCGGCGGCGTGCGCATCATCGAGCCGGCCATCGACCTGGCGATCGCGCTGGCCATCGCCTCGGCCCATGCCAACCGCCCCATGCCGGCCGGCACACTGGCCATCGGTGAGTTGGGTCTGGGGGGCGAAATCCGGCCGGTCCCACAACTGGAACAACGCCTGCGCGAAGCTTCGCGGCTGGGACTGGGCCATGGCATCGTTCCATTCATGGGCGGCAACATCCCCAAACTGGGCGGCATGGCGCTTCACCCCGTGCGCCGGCTTTCCCAGGCACTGGCCGACCTTTGAAGTCCGTGACGGGACACGATGGCGCCAATCGCCTATAATCGCCGGCAACAATAATCCTCATGGAGAAATCGAAATGATCTGGACCGGGTTGTCAAAGTATCGCGAGTTGGGATTGCTGTTGATGCGGGTGGGATTGGGAACCATGTTCCTGCTGGTCCATGGCGGGCCAAAACTGCTGGGCGGGCCGGGGTTGTGGGAAAAAGTCGGCCAGGCCACCGGTCACTTCGGGATCGAATTCGCCCCCACCGCCTTTGGCTTTGCGGCCGGTTTGGCCGAGTCGCTCGGCGGGTTGCTGCTGATCGCGGGATTTCTCTTTCGCCCCGCGTGTCTGCTGCTGGTGATCGTCATGATCACGGCCGCCACCCACCATCTGAGCCAGGGACAGGGATGGATCGGCGCCTCCCACGCCATCGAAGTCGGCGTCGCCGTGCTCGGACTGCTCCTGGTCGGCCCGGGGAAATACAGCATCGACCGTAAATAGAGTAACATCCACGGGTTATCGTCGATCCCGCAACGCACGCATTTTATTGCGGACAAATCTCGCGCAGGTACGCGAAGGAAAATATTCCGCTGTCGTGCCCGTCGGAGAATTGAATCTTCAAGGCGTAATTCCCCACCATGCTGGCCGCCGTCGCGGTCAACTGGCCCGCGTAATTTCCCGGCAGGATCGTCAACGTCAGCTTCTTCCTGGCCGTCTTCTGCTCATCGCGCATCGCCCGGCACTGGGCGCACGGACACATCGACCGCAGATATGAAATGGTGTACCGGCACTGACGGCCATCCTGCCACTGTACGTCCAGTGCATGGTCTTTTTTCAAATCGAGTTTGAGCGGAATCGTTCGTGGATCCATTTTATGCCTGCCTCTACAGCCCCAGCTTTTCCATCAATCGTTCCCGTGCAACCTTGGGATTCAACCCCTTGGCCTGACGCATCAACATCCCCACCAGCGCCCCCATCGCGGCCTGTTTGCCGGCTTTGAGGTCTTGCAGCGGTTTGGGATTCTGCGCCACCAGGGCGTCGATGGCCGCGTCGATCGCGGCGGTGTCGCTGGTTTGCATCAGGCCAAGATTCTCGGCCGCGCTGGCAGCCGGGGCATCGGCCTCCAGCAGCTTTTCAATCAGCGGCAGGGCATTTGCCGGGGCAATTTTGCTCTGATCGATCAACGTGGCCACCTCGGCCAGCCGTTGCGCTGAAAGACCCAGCTCAAAAACCGGCTTGTTGTGTCGATTGGCCAATTGACCCAGCACGTTGATCAGCAGGTTGCCCACCCGTTTGGCATCCGCCCCGTCGGCCAGCGCCTCTTCATAATAGTCCCCCACCCGCCGATCGGATGCCAGCGCCGTGGCATCGGCCGCCGACAAACCCAGCGCATCGACGTACCGCTTTCGCCGGTCGGCCGGCAATTCGCCCACCTGCGATTTCAATTCCGCCAGCCATGAGTCATCCACCTCCACCGGAACCAGGTCCGGATCGGGAAAATACCGGTAATCGTGCGCCTCCTCCTTGGTTCGCTGCAAAAACGTGATCTCCCGCTGATCATCCCAGCCATGCGTCGATTTTTGTCCCAACGACCCATCGTCGATCCACTGTTGGATCTGCCGTTGAATCTCGTATGCCGTGGCCCGTTCCAGCACCGAAAACGAGTTCAGGTTCTTGATCTCGGTAATGGCCGTCTTGTGTACCGCCCCCTGGTCATCGGTGATGTGGACGTTGATGTTCGGTTCAAACCGCATCTGTCCCATCTGCATCTGCGCGGTCGACACGCCCAAAAACTGCACGATCTTCTGCAATTCCTGCGCGAACAGCGCCACCTGTCGCGGTGAATGCAGGTCCGGCTCGGTGACGATCTCCAGCAATGGCGTGCCCGCACGGTTCAGGTCGATGATCGAACCGTCGATCCGATGCCCGCCGGGCGCTTCGTGCAGCAGTTTCCCCGCATCCTCCTCCAGGTGTGCCCGGCGGATCCGCACCGGATGGACCGTCCCATCCTCCTCCAGCAGATCAAAATGTCCCTGCTCGCACAACGGCAGGTCATATTGCGATATTTGATAATTCTTGGGCAGGTCGGGGTAAAAATAGCTCTTGCGGTCCCACTTGGTGTGCCGGGCGATCCGGCAATTCAGTGCCAACCCCACCTTGATGGCACACTCCACCGCCCGCTTGTTCATCACCGGCAACACCCCCGGCAACCCCAGCACCTGCGCATCAACCAGTGAATTCGGCTCGGCCCCAAACGCATTGGCCGCCCCGGTGAACATTTTGCTCACGGTCGCCAATTGGACGTGTATCTCCAGCCCCACCAACACCTTATACGACTTGACGATCCTCTGCGCCACGCATTGCTCCTTTGACCAGCACGTTTCCGTGCCTTGTTATATCCCTTTGGCCACCCGGTTGGGAGAGGTGGATTTTTGTGTCGAATCAACATCCATCATGTAAACCGCCAGCAGGATGTATTCATCCCTCACCGCCGTCTCCGACAGGCGGTCCTGGCATTCGCGCAGGATGATGAATGCCGGGCTTCCTTCCGCCGTCTTCATGGATGGCTGATTGATGATGGGGACCAACAGTTTCGCAACGCGGGGCCAATCCTCCTCGGCGGCCGCCGCGGCACACGATTCGAGGTCAATCGCCGTCGCGATGCCTTGCGGATCGTGGGGACATCGTCTTGCGACGGCCGACAACGCCTCGGAAATCGTCGCATGCGGCTCGGAACGCCATTGCCGCCATAGTTGCACAAATCCCGCATGATCCCCCGCCATCTGCGCGATCGCCAAAGCCAGTTCCCATCGCTGTCGCTGCCCCTGAACCTGACGGAAAAAAACCATGATCTCCAACAGCGCGGCCCGCACCCGCAACGCCCCCAGCGCCGAAGCGTACGCCACCCGCATCCCCAGGTTCAATTCATCGCGAAACCGCGCCAGCAACAACGGCGCCACCTGCTGATCCCCCAACAACCCCAACGACCGCGCGCTGCGGGCCGCCAGCATGGGAAATTCCGACAACAACGTCTGCCGCAACGGTTCGATCGCCCGCGCATCCCCGATCCGCCCCAGCGCCAACGCCGCGGCCACGCTCAGATCCGCTTCCGGCCCCAGCAACACCGCGATCAACGCATCGGTCAACCGATCATCCGGCCGGGTGCGCGCCATCGCCACGATCGCCTCAAACCTGACGTTATAACTCGGATCATCCAACGCCCCCAGCAACTGATCGACCGTCAGGGGGCTGCGCGAATAGGCCAGCGATTCGGTGGTGAGGATTCGAGCCTTCTCGCCGCGCGCCCGGCTGTGCGAAATCATCGACGTGACGGCCGAGATCGGATTGCCCCTTAAAAACAGCCCCACGAACTGCATCGGCGCCATCGACCCGCTGTCACTCAGACGCCGGAACAACCACACCCCCGCCCCCACCAGCACGATGTGGATGATGAACGTCCACGCATACGCATCGAGGATGATGCCGCCGGCGGTTCGCCGCAACGTCGGGCCAAGATCGATGATCTGCCCCGCGATCAACGGCCCAACACCCCCGACCAATCCGATCCATGCGTAATACAGTGACAGATAGCTGGTCTTTCGTTTGGCCGGAACCATGCTGACAAACAAATATCGGCTCGACCCGATCGTCCAGCCGGGGGACATGATCCCCACCAGCACCGTCAAGGCCGTCGCCAGCGGCAGCGTGCCGGCCTGTGCCCGCGGCATCATCAGCAGACCCAGCGGATAGATCGATGCCAGCAGCAATCCGACAATGAATATCGGCTTTGATCCATACCGATCCGAAGCCCACCCCCATCCAAACGAGGAGATCAACCCCGACAACAGCGAGATCGTCTGCAACATCAGCACCTGGCTGGCGGTCAATGCCAGCCGTTCGGTCATGAACAGCGGCACAAACGTGGTGCCAATCCCCGCCCCCAGCAACACCAGCCCCAATCCCGCCATGTATCGCATAAACGCCGGGTCGCGCAGGGCGGCGGTGATTGACAAGTTTTCACGCTGACCATCCGGCGGCTGGGGTGCGCCACCCGGCAAAAACGAATAGGCGACGACGCAGATCATTCCGAAAACAAAGGCGATGGCGAAGACGATGGAAAACCGCCACAGGTCCGGATTTGCCCCGATGATGCGGGCCGCCGCGAACGTGGCGATGCCGCTGAACAGGGCGATCAGGATGTTGTCCATCGCCGCGAACCGACCCCGATAACTGGCCGGGACGAACTCCTGCGACCACGGATACAACGCCGTCTCCCCCACCGCCCGGCACAAGGCAAAGACCAGCACCGCCGTCGCCACGAATCCAAACGCCCCCGCCGACCCCCACCCCTTCACCACCCACGGCGTCAACACCAGCGACAAAATCGCCAGCTTCCGCAGCGTCCAGAAAGTCAAAAACGTCCGCTTCAACCCCACCCGGCTCAACCACGGCCCGATCAACGGCGCCATCAGCCCGCAAAACGGAAACAACGACAACAACAGCCCGATTCGCTTTTTATCCAGCCCCAATTGATCCAGAAACAGCAAAAAGACCGGCCCGAAGATCGACAGCATCCCAAAAATCGAACCGGCCGAATCCCCCGCCAACGCAAACGGCAGCCGCCGTTTCTTCTGAACGATATTAAGCTCGGCCACCACGCGGTCCATCGCGGCCCAAGTATACGCATTGGCCATAAAAAAACTTCCCCGCCGGGTGGCGGGGAAGACAACAACACCATCAATCCCAGGCTGGAATCATCCGCTCATGCCCGCCGGCGTCGACGTAACGCCAGAAGACCGGCCGTCATCAACAGCCCAATGGAACCCGGTTCAGGAACCGGAATTTGCGGGGTATAGGTCCCATTCTGGGGTACTAAATTGTCCGGCAAGGATTCTCCTGCCGTCATAAACGCCAGTACATCGCTGCTACCGGCCGCACTGCCCTGTGCGATGTATCGAAGCGTGATTCCTCCACTGACCGGCATGGTGATCGTCGCCAGCGTCGATCCGGTGGTATCGCTGTACAATCGCCTCCATTCAATCGGGTAGGCCGGCCCGGCGTTGTTCACGTTATTGGTTGTTCCCACCAGCGAGAAACCAGCATCGTTGATGCCGACAAGCCCCGATGCAACCTGCAAATCCAACTCACGAGTGGCGGTTGAGTTATATCCACGATCGGAGACGTTGTATGTCCCAGGTGGAAGGTCGCCCTGTGCGATCTGGAACAGCAATTTACCCGTCCCCACATTATCGATCGTCACGTAATAACCATTGCTCATCGGCGCCCCGCCCACCCCTCCGGAATTCTGATCGAAAGTGGTCACCGATGAAGCATCGTCGTAATTCTCGGCTTCGAGAAAATAGACCGACGCCGAGCTGATCCCGCCGCTCATCACCAGGGCGGCTACCATGGAACATGCACCAAGACGCATAAGAACCTCCTCGTAAAAATAGGAATGGACACCATTCCCGGTTTCATTGAGACGTGCCACGCGGCATGTCTCCTTTGACGAAAATAATTCGATCCACACGGATCTGTTGAACGATTGGATTGTCCGTCGGCGCGATCCAGACGTACCGGGTGGATGCCAGATCCACCGTCCCGATGCGATACAGGTGATACCCCTCATCGGGAATTTCATCATTGGCAACGACCGTCGGACCGATCATGTGACTGTTCTTCAAATCCCATACCCCGCAGGCGAACGCCGATCCCTCTTTCCCGCTTCGTTCGATGCGAATGGCCGCATAAATCGTCCACCGATCCGCGCCCGGCAGCGGGTTGAGCGTCGCCTGAATCGACCAGTCACGATAATTGCCCGCCAGCCGCGCTGCCCGGCCATCCGAGGCCATCGGATCGTCGATCCGCCGAACCTGCAATTCGGTTCCATGCAGTTCAAATTCCCCATCCTGCAAGTCGAACCAGTCCGACCGGGGCAGATTCCGCACTTCCATCGGCACCGTCGGCTCCCGATCGCTTTGTCTTTGCCGTAATTTTTGAACCCAGGCCGTCAGGTCGATATTTGTCTCCCCTTCGCTCAACGCGGTGATTTTCTGCCGGGCGAATATCCGCGCCAGCTCATCCACGTAATGACTATAGGGTTGATCAAACGGCCATTGTTCCCCCGCCATCGCCGCCCGCTGCCTGCGAACCGGCCAACTGGTGACGATCGCATGCAAAATGGAAGCCTCCACCCCCTCCACCCGATGCACCAATTCGGGTCGATTGACCACCTTCTCCTTCCCGCGTTGCAACAGCGCATATCCCTCGCTGGTCACACGGGGTGACAGGTAGGAAGCCAGGTTGGAATCGCTCACGCCGACATGGGTGTTGCCGGCCGCCTTGTGCAGCAGGTCGATGTACGCCAGCACCTCCGGCCCGGCCTCATGGTAATACTCCCTCACGAACTGATCGATCAGCTTTTGACCATCCAGGGAAGGATTCCACAGCAACTTGGCCAGCACCCATTGTTTGAGAACCTCAAAATCACCGCCGTGCGAATGGCGGTTGCCCTGCTCAAACAACCCCTTGACGCCATGGGCCACAAAAAACCGAACATTTGGCCCCAGGGCATACAGATTCGGGTGTGGCTGTTCGTAATACCGAAAATTGGTGATGTAATCCCAGATGTACAGCCGTTTGCAGATGGCCGACCAGTCGCGCACATCACTGGCAAAGGAGGCGTTGATCGGATCGGTGTACGGCTGGGCGAACGAACACTCGATGCTGCACAGCCGGACAATCACGTTCGGCAGCGGCCGGGTGATCTTCGGGGCGTGCCGGGTGTACTGATACGCCAGGGTGTCAATGGCGATGTTGGGATAATCCCCGGCGACATCGGCCGCGATGGCGTTGACAAAGCGGAGCATCGTCCCCGCGTGGCTCCCCTCGGCCTCATCCACCGCCTTGCATGGGTCGCATTGGCAGAAAACCTGGTTGTCATCCTGCGAGACCGAGATGATGGCGTGGGTGTTTGGCGGAATTTCCGATGCGATCTGACGAACCTTTTTCTTGACGTACTCCAGCAATTGCGGGTTTGACAAACACGGTTGCGTGGGGTTGGGCGGGCCGATGCGCTGACCATCGATCTGTGCATACCAATCCGGATGGGTGGCGAACAATTCGGCCGGGGGAGCCAGCAGGTTCACCGTATGCACAAAATACGGCCCGGCATAGGTGATGTGGCCCCCTTTTTCCGATGGGATGGGGGTGGAATGGCCGTTCAATTTGTTGCGCACGGCCGTGTCCGGGTCAAACATGCCGATGGCGTGTATCTCCCGGTATTCCACCGGCGGAACATACCGGACATCCAATCCCTCCACGGCCAGATCCGGCGTATTGGGCACGTGGGTTTCACCCGGCCCCCACCAGCGGAACCCCACCTGATCTTCCAAAAACGTCTCGACAGCGTAAATCGTTCCGCGGGCGGAACCTTCCGCGCCACTGAGGATCAGGTGATTCCCGACGCTCTTGAGGACAATCCCCTCATCTCCCAGCGCCTTGGCATCCAGGTCGATCCGCGGATCAATCACCCGCGCCGACGATGGCCCCACCGCGATGACCGCCCGATCGCCGGCCGCCGATGGCTCGACAATCTCAAACGTCGCACCGGTGGCCAGCTTGAGACCTTCCGCCAGTTCCCTGGCGGCGAATTGCTCCCGCGGGCCGGCCTCCTTGTCCAATGCGATCACGGCCGCCGCACGTCCCTGCCGGGCGATCTGAATCCCATGGGCCGGGACGGCAACGCACCCGCACAGCACCATCAGGCAGCCAAGAATCTGTACATGACCTTTGAGCATTTTCGGCCGGTTCCCGACGTTCTTATCTCACTTCCCAATATCCGTTGTCCGGGTTGATCCAGTCCTTGTATGGCAGGTTCTCCACGTGCCCATCCACCAGGCAGATGTTCACCCGCCCGCCGTGCACCTTGGGATGTCCGCCGTTGTACTGATACCAGTAGTACGCCCCGCCACCCCACAGGCCCGAATTGGTGTCCACCACCCCATCCGCATCGGTGTCCACATCCGGAACCCAGTTCTTGAGGCTGTACACCTCGCGATACCCTTCGGTGAACAAAACCACCTGCGCTGAGTTGCGAATCTTCGCGATGGGGATCTGCGACCAGTTCCCGTAATAATTGGTGTAGGCGAATGGGGCGATGACCTTCGCGTAATACGCCACGTTCCCATCGTAAATCCCGCCGTAATTGACCGAGACATACGTCTCCGGGTCGGCCGGGCAGCGGTGGATCGGCTTGTAAAAGTTTTCCAACCACTGGGCATATTGCGTCGCCGGCGGGTCGCTCAACGAGATTGGCGTCAGGCCGATGTATTTGGCCAGGGTGCTGTCCCACGCCGCGCCATAAGGGGCCGAGTTTTCAGACCAGTACGGCGGGAGCTTTCCCTTGTTGTCCGAAACATACTGCTGCACCGCCATCCCCCACTGCCGCAGGTTGCTCCCGCAGGCAATCTGATTGGCGCTTTGCCGGGCCTTGGTCAACGCCGGCATCAGGATCGAGATCAACAGCGCGATAATGCCTATGACGACCAGCAATTCCACCAAAGTGAAACCATGACGGACATGAGGATGGTTTTCGTGTTGTCGCATTCAGATGCTTCCTTTCTCACCAGTTGGATGGGTGACTGGCCGGTCGGTTGACGCCTTCCATTGAATGGAGGCGTGCAGCGACACGTCAATCTGCTTGTCGTCGGTGCTTTCCATCAAATGCCGCAAGTGTTCGGCCGCCCGGCGGGCCGCGTTGGCCCACAGGCCGCTCGTATCCGGCGCGCTCAATGGCACCAGGTGCGACCGCGGCGCCGAATCGGCGATTGCCACCAGCGACACATCCCCCGGCACGCTCACCCCCAGTTGGTGGCAGGCGCGAAACACCTCGTGGGCCACAAACTCATCCAGCATGATGATGGCCGTCGGTCGATTCGGCCCGCTCAGCAACCCGGCATATCCGGTAAAATCGATCGGATCGGCCGGCAGCCGGTGAATGATCCGTTGAGGGTTCTCCAGCTCATATCGACCGGCGAATTCCGCCACCAGTCGCTCTTCAAATTGTCGATACCGCGTCGCCTCGTATGACAACCAGGCGATCCGGCGATGCCCCAGGTCCACCAGCCGCTGCATCGCTTCGCGCATCGGCGTCGTCAGATCGATGGCCACCGTCGAAAACCGCAGTCGCGGCCACAATCCCGCTCCATCCAGCAGCACCACCTTGATACCGCACTGCGACAATTTCTCCATCTGCTCGGCCGGGATGTCATTCACCGTCCACACCAGTGCCCCGCCCATTCCCCTGGCCAGCATCGCCTCGCCGGCATCGTGCCAGAACTGTTCGGCCTGATACGAAATCAATGACACCGCGCAATCGCGCTGGTCCAGCCCGGACATGATCCCCCGCAACAACACCGGGAAAAACGGGTGGTCATACCCCGCATTGCCGATCCAGTTGGGCAACACGATCGCCACACGGTTGGCCAACTCCATCGACCGCGTTTCCTGCACGAACGTCCCGATCCGCGGCCGGCGGATGATCAACCCCGCCTCGACCAAATCCTGCAATCCCCGCCGGATGGTGATGTGGCTCAACTCCAAATCCTGCGCCAACTCCCGTTCCGATGGCAGCCGCTGGCCCGGTCGATAGTGCCCCTTGCGAATTCGTCGCAGCACCAACTCCCGCGCCTGATTTTGTTTCAGTTGGTCAATCACCGGCATATGCGCACCATATTAGCAGAAGATACTCCATGAAGCAGAATTGTCAATGTAATAATATATTTCAGACTATTTATCTTGTAAGTCATGATACTATCTGCTACTACGCTGCACATTGTTGCCCGGCCTATACACCCACCGGCGAATTGGTAGAATTCATTTTTGGTCCCTTTGGAGCTGTTTGTGTCCGTTCAATCCACCCATCAAACCCTGCGAGCCGCCGTGGTTGGCGGGGGCGCATTTGGCGAATGTCATCTGAAAACCTTCGCCTCCATGCCCCAGGTGCAGGTGGCCGGGCTTTATACCCTCGAAGCCGATCGCGCCCGTGAACTGACCCAAAAATACGGCGGCCGGCCTTATTCCTCATTGCAGGAACTAGCGGCCGACCCCTCCATCGACCTCGTTTCCATCGCCACCCCGGAAAACGCCCATTTTGAGTCGTTTCAAATTCTTGCTCAACACGAAAAGGCCATTTACGTCGAAAAACCCCTCGCCACCGATCTTGGCGAGGCCCGCCGGATGATGGAGCTGTCCAAGTCCATCATTGCCATGAGCGGACATTGTTTACGCTTTGAATCAAGGCTGGCGCATATTTTCAATCAGCGCCCCAACCTCGGCCGGCTGCACCACATGAGCTTCAAAAACCGCCGGCCGCGACAGCACAAGGTGGTCTATGGCCGGGTTCACCCCGCTTTTGTCCTGCTGTGCCATGAAATCGAACTGGCCAACGCCTTTGCCGGCGCACCGTTCAAACGGGTCTGCGCCATGGAATCGCATTTTTCCGCCGGCCAAGTCGACGGCATCAGCATCATGATCGAATATCCCGGCAACATCACCTGCCTGATCGAAGGGGGATTTTATCTCCCCAACCAGCAAGCGGTTGAGGAAAACGACCAGGCCACCCTCGATTTTGAAAACGGAAGTTATTCACTGGTCATGCCTCACACCGGATTCACCTTTGTGGGTCCGCAGGGAAACCGGTTCATCAATCATCATTACGAAAACACCGTTTACGGCATGGAATTTGGCGCGTTGCGGGCGGCGCTGGATTATTTCACCCACTGCGTGCGTACGCAAAGCCGCCCGACCATCAGCACCATCGAAGATGGCTTGAACGCGGTGGTCGTCGCCACCGCCGCCGTCGCATCGGCCAAAGCCGGAGTCTGGGTTACCAAAGGAGAAGTTTCGTGCAAAAGCAGTTGATCGCCCCCCCCAATCACCGCGGCAGCGCCTGGAACACCACAACGCAGGCCGTGCGCGTTGGCGATTTGATCTTCGTCGGCGGACAAATGTCACTGGATGAAAAAGGAAACGTCGTCGGGACCGATGTCGCCACGCAGGCCCGCAACGCATTCGAATCGCTCAAAAAAGTGATGGAAGCCGCCGGCGCCTCCATGAAGGACGTTGTGAAACACAACGTTTATTTCACCTGCGATGCAGACCAGGCGGCCGTGGACAAGTTCATCAATGACCTGAACAAAGTCCGCGTCAACTATTTCACCGATCCCGGCCCCACCACCACCGAAGTCCGCTGCGGCCTGGAAAAGCAGGGCGCGCTGCTTTTGATCGATGCCTGGGCGGTTGTCGGCGGCAAAAAAGAACGCCTCGCGCCGCCGGGACATTGGAACTGGGACAAAAAACTCCCCTTCTCCCATGGCTGGAAGGTGGGCGATCTGGTCTTCATCGGCGGCCAGCGCTCGCTGGATCAGAATGGCCGGATGCTGGGGGTGGGGGACATCGAAACCCAGACCGACAATTCGTTTAGAAACCTCGATACGCTGCTGGTGGCGGCCGGTGGTGATCGCCACAACCTGATGCGGCAGAATACATATTACCGCTTCCAGGGCGAAGGGCGCAACGTCACGCAGTATTGGGAAAAGATGAACCGCGTGCGCGAGCGGTGGATGTCACGGCCGACCGGCGCCGGCGCGGGGCTGCGCATCACCGGCATGCCCAACAACGATGAACTGATCCAGGTCGAAGGGGTCGGCGTGCTGGGAACCAAAAACAAGTTGCGGCTTCAGCCGGCCAACCACTGGGATTGGAGCAACAAGGGCAACGCGAACACCCAGGGTTGGCGGATCAACAACCTCGCCTTCATCGGCGGGCAGATCTCGGCCGATTCCAACGCCAGGGCGGTAGGCAGGGATTTGGCCGAGCAGACCCGCAACGTCTATCGCTTCATCCGCAAAGTCATGGATGAGGCCAACCTTGATGAGAGCGATGTGGCCAAGCTGTACATCTATTATCACGCCCCCGAAGACTGGAAACAGATCGAACAGGCCCGCCGGACGATGGAACAGATCACGCGGGAATTTTATCCCGCCCCCGGCCCCTGCGTCACCGCCATCCGTGTCAGCGGCTTCGCCTACGAGGAGCTGCTGGTCGAGATCGAGGCGATGGCGATCTGCCGGGATTGAGTAAATCTCACTTGGCGATTTGATCTTCCCCGCACATCCAGTCGGACGCGGGTCACGGGTCGCATCTTCATGGCAAATAGACGCCCATCGAACCCCAACGGGTCGATGGGCGTCGTTTTTTGCGCCTGGACGGGGCAAATTTCTACAGTTTTGGCCGCCCTGGTTCCGATAATCCATGGGATTTGCATCTGGGAGGATCGCAACATGCTTGAAATCGCGTCCACGGCGCAACGATTGCGAACGGTAAGGGAAGCACAGAGGCATTTTTTGGGCATGTGGGCGGCCCAATGTCTTGCCGATAAGAGTCTGGACAGGATGTCCACGGACCTGGAGCATCTGCAAGCCGATGACGATCCGTTTGACCATGACTGGTCGCGGCTCTATCGCGGCAGCGTATTGGACGATTAGACAATCATGGGACGAATTTCCACCGGTGTTGGACTGGTCAGCGGGATCAACTCCAAGGACATCATCGACCAGTTGATGGCCCTGGAGTCGCGCCCCAAGGACCTGCTGCAATCCCGGATCGACGCCGCCGGCAAGCAGAAAACCGCCTACACCACCCTTCAGACCAAGTTCGCCTCCATCAAACTCAACGCCCAGGCGTTGCAAAAACCCTCGACGTTCAACAACGCCAACACCACCAGCAGTGACGAGAACGTCCTGACCGCCACGGCCGCGGCGGGCGCGGCGATCGGGTCGTTTCAATTTCAAGTCGCCCGGCTGGTCAGCAGCCAGCAGATCATCAGCAACGGCATGGCCGACTACGACAAAACCGCCGTCGGCGCCGGCACGATCACGATCGAAATGGGCGGCGGCGAGCTGCGCAACGTTCAACCCCTGGCCCAGCTTCGCGGCGGCGAGGGGATTCGACGCGGCAATTTCCGCATCACCGACCGCTCGGGCAATTCGGCGGTCATCGACATCACCAGCGCCGTCACGCTGGATGATGTGGTCAAAAAGATCAACACCGCCCTGGACCTGAACATCAAGGCCTCGGTCGGCCGTGAAGGGCTGGTCGTACAGGATTTGTCGGGCGGGACGGGCAATTTCACGATCGAGGACCTGTCGGGTGGACATGCCGCCGCCGACCTGGGGATTGCCGCTTCGGTGGGTTCATCCACCATCACCGGCGCGGACCTCAATTATCTGGGAATCAACACCGCCCTCTCCCAACTGAACGACTCCCGCGGCGTCCGCACCGCCTCCAGCGGCGCGGATTTCACCCTGGTGGCCGCCGACGGAACCTCCAAGGACATCACCCTGGCGGGCGTCAAAACCATCGGCGGCGTGCTGGATGCGATCAATACCAACCTGGCCGGCAAAATCAGGGCCAGCGTCAATCCCGGTGACAATCAGATCACCCTCACCGACATCAGCGGGGGTGGCGGGTCGATGAGCCTGACCCCTGTTGGCGGGTCGATGGCCGCCACCGACCTGGGGCTGCTGAGCGCCCCATCGGGCAACGTCATCACCGGCACGGAAATCCTCTCCTCGCTCAACAGCGTCTCGCTGTCGGCCCTGAAAGGCGGCAGCGGCCTGACGCTTGGCTCGATCAAGCTCACCAACCGCCTGGGCGCATCGGCGACGGTCAATCTAAGCGCCGCCAAGACCGTTCAGGATGTGCTCGATGCCCTGTCGGGATCGGGCCTGGGGATCAGCGCCTCGCTGAACGGATCGCAAAACGGCATCAGCATCACCGACAACAGCGGCGGCACGGGAAACCTGGTCATCGAGGACACCGACCCGACCAATTCGGCCACGGCACTGGGTCTTGCCGGCACGTTCGACCGGTCCAAATCCACGGTCAACGGCGCCAACCTGCAACGGCAATGGGTCAGCGGCAGCACGCAGCTCGGCTCGTACAACGGCGGCAAGGGGGTCACCCCCGGCAAGTTCCGCATCACCAATTCCGCCGGCACTGCAAGGGAAATCGATCTGAGCAACGCCGCCACGATGAACATGAACGACGTGATCGCCGCCATCAACGCCTCCAACGCCGGCGTCACCGCGTCGATCAACGCCAACGGGGATGGGCTGCTGTTGACCGACACCGCCGGGGGCGCCGGCACGATGAAAGTCGAGGATGTCAACGGAACCAGCGCCAGCGATTTGCAGATCAAAGGCACGGCCGTCGCGGGCGTGATCAACGGGACGATGGAACGAACCCTCTCCATCGCCGCCACGGACACACTCGCCGATGTGCAGCAGAAAATCACCACCCTGAGCTTTGGTTTGACGGCCAATATCATCAACGATGGCTCGGGCGCGGCCCCGTATCGCCTGTCGTTGACCAGTTTCAACGCAGGGTACAACGGTCGCGTCGTGTTTGATACCGGCAACACCAGCCTGTCCACCCGCACGCTGGTGGAGGCGCAGGATGCGGCCGTCTTTGTCGGCGGATCCGACACGGACAACCCCCTGCTGATTACCGCCGGTCGAAACCAGCTCGCCGGCGTCGTCCCCGGCGTCACCATCGACCTGCACGGAACCAGCACCCGCCCCATCACCCTCAACGTCACCCGCAACGCCGACAAAGCCGTCGAACAGATCAAGGCGTTCACGGATGGTTTTAACGAAGTGGTGGACTCCATCGCGGATTTGACCAAATTCGACCTGGACACCAAGACCTCCGGATTGCTCCTGGGAGACGCCGCGATCCAGCAGGTTCAGACCCAGATGTACGCCGCGATATCAGGGGTGGTCTCGGGCGTGGGACGATATCGCATGTTGGCGGATGTCGGCATCAAGATCGGCGAAGGGGCCAAGGTGGAATTTGACGAGGACAAATTCCGCTCGGCCTATGGAACCGACCCCGAAGCGGTCAAAAACCTGTTCGCGGCGGTGCAGACCACCGTCAGCGGCCAAACGATCACCCAGGGGCTGGCCTATTCCATGAGCGACAAGATCACCCGCCTGATCGACCCGGTGAACGGCATCATCATCCAGGAGAACAAGACCCTGGACAATCGCACCGACCAGTTCCAGGACCGCATCGACTCACTGGACAAGCTGCTGGTGGCCAAGCGCACCCGCCTCGAACGCCAGTTCGCCAACATGGAATCCGTGCTGGCCGGCCTGCAAAGCCAGCAGCAGGCCCTCAGCCAGATGCAATTCATCTCCCCGATGAGTTCTTCGACCAAGAAATAAGGTTCCAGCGGACCCGGGAAACTGGCCCGCCCCGATACGCTAAATCGACCCGCCCCAAAATGCCGATACAACAAGGGACAACCTTGTCCCATGATCGGCATGAATCCTCAGGCCTCACAACAATATCTGCGCACCCGCATCCTGACGGCCACGCCGGAACAGTTGCAGCTCATGCTCTACGATGGCGCGATCCGATTCGGCGAACAGGCCCGCGCCGCCCTGGCCGACAACAACTTTGAACAGGCGTACAACCTGATCTCCCGCGTGCAGAAGATCATCACCGAAATGTCCTGCACGCTGAAACACGATGTTTCCCCCGAATTGTGCGGCAAGTTGTCGGCCCTCTACAATTTCGCCTATAAAAAACTCATCGAGGCCAACATCGATCACAAAATCGAGTCGCTCGATGAGGCCTTGAACGTGCTGCGATATCAGCGCCAGACGTGGGCCTTGTTGCTGGATCAACTGGGAAAGCAAAAAGCCGCCGCCGCCGCGACCCGCATGGAAATGCCCGCCCCCAGCGAACGCATGGAAGCCTCCATCTCGATGCAGGGATGAGCCATCCACCGACAGGTTGCCACTCCAATTCAACCTTACTGCGAATCCCAACCGAAAAACCGCCGCACGCTGGCCGTGGACAACCGGTCCACTTCATCCACGTCGCACCCCCGCGCCGCCGCCACCACCGCCGCGGTGTGCATGACCATCGCCGGTTCGTTGATTTTAATTTTGCGCATCGGTTCAGGGGTCAGATAGGGCGCATCGGTTTCCATGACAAACCGGTCTGTCGGAACCTCCCTGGCCACATCACGCAATGCCTCTGATTTTTTGAACGTGACCGCCCCGCCAAACCCCAGGTAATACCCCGCGTCGACCACCTGCCTGGCCTCATGGAGCGTGCCGGTAAAGCAATGAAACAGCGCCAAGACGCCCGTGAAATCTCTCAAGATCGCCAGCGTGTCCTCCACCGCCTCGCGGCAATGAATCACCACCGGGCGACCCGCTTTCCTCGCCAATTCCAGTTGCCGGATGAAAAAATCCCGCTGGCGTGATTTGGTCTCCTGGCTGTAATGATAATCCAGCCCCATCTCCCCCAACGCCACCACCGATGGATCCATCTGGAGCGATGCAATCTCGTCCACATCCTCCAGGTTCGACTCGGCGACGTAGTTGGGATGAA
This sequence comes from Phycisphaerales bacterium, assembly GCA_020853095.1. Lineage (GTDB taxonomy): Bacteria > Planctomycetota > Phycisphaerae > Tepidisphaerales > Tepidisphaeraceae > JADYZN01. The sequence goes on from JADYZN010000017.1 coordinate 26,540, forward strand.
TCCCGATCGCGCAGCGCACCTGCGGCAGCCGCCGGCACAATTCCACGCACCGCCGGTCATCCTCCAGGCTCGTCCCCACCGTGATCATCCGCGTCACACCCGCCGCCGCCGCTCGATCCAGCACCCCCTGCAACTGTTCCCCCAGCCGCGGATCGGTCAAATGACAATGGCTGTCGATCATCTCACACCTGTCGGGCGGTCATGGCCCATCTGTCGCATGATCTTAAAACGTTGATTCAAAGGCGTTGGGAATGTGCCTGATCTGCGGCGATCTTCCCGTGGGCCAGACGATCGCCACCACGTCAAATCGCGCCGGCGGCTGTGGCACACCATACCGGCCCATGTAAAACTTCGCGGCCTTGGTGATCTGGTGCTGCTTGGTCCCGTTGACCTGATCTTCGGGCATCGGATCGTCGTTGACACGGGTTTTGACCTCCACAAACACCAGCGTGTCCCCGTCGCGCGCGATGATGTCGATCTCGCCGATGGCGCAACGGAAATTGCGAACGATGATTTTGTATCCCAGGTTGCGCAAAAACCGCGCCGCCACGTTCTCTCCCCGGTCCCCCAGGGCATCCCTCGGCGGCGCTTTCTTAAAGAGATTCAAGAACCACTGGCGCATGTCCACACAAAATACAGGCCGCCCCCACCGCCCCGCAACCATTGCACCGGTCAAGAAAAAAACCGCGGAGCGTTCTTCTCCGCGGCTCGTGAATTTTTCGACTTCTCCAACCGCTTAGCTGGCGGCCGAACCGGCCAGTTCGCGGGTCTCGACGCCGCCCTCGGGGGCGTTGTCTTCCTTCCTGACCTTGCGCTTCTCGGCCAGGCGAACCGCCTTGCCCACGCGGTTGCGCAGGTAAAACAACTTGGCCCGGCGCGATTCGCCGCTGCGCTTGACGGTGATGCTCGCCACGAATGGCGAATGCAGCGGGAAAATTCGCTCCACCCCTTCGTTGTTCACGATGCGGCGGACGGTGAAGGTCTCGTTGGTGCCGGCGCCTTTACGCATGATGACGGTCCCGGAAAAGACCTGAAGGCGTTCTTTCTCGCCTTCGACGATCCGGCAGGATACGTCCACCGTGTCGCCCACGCGAAACTGCGGAACCTGGGCCTTCATGCTCTGTTTTTCAATGTCCTGAATGATCTTGTTGGTCATGGCTGTCTCCGATCCGCCGCCGAGTTTTTTCTTGTTTCAGCGGGCGGCCTACGCTTGGTTCTTTCGCTCATATGCCTGCCATAAATCCGGCCGGCGTTGTCGGGTTCGTTCTTTTCGCTGCTCGTGCCGCCATCGGGCGATCTGCCCGTGGTTTCCGCTCAGCAGCACTTCCGGCACGTCCATCCCACGGTATTCCCGCGGGCGGGTGTACTGGGGATATTCGATCAGGCCGTCGGCGAAGGTCTCATCGGCCGCGCCATCCACCGCGCCCAAAACGCCCGGCAGAAGCCGCACCACCGCGTCGATCACGACCATCGCGGCCAGTTCGCCGCCACTGAGCACGTAATCACCGATGCTCAGTTCCAACGGGGCCAATCCCTGGCTGATCCGCTCGTCAAAACCCTCGTAATGCCCCGCGATCAACAGCAGCCGTTGTTGGGTTGCCAGTTGTTCCGCCAGGGGCTGGTCCAACACCTTTCCTTGCGGGGTCAGCAGGATACGCGTGGCCGGCCGGGGGTCTTGTTTTTCAACCGCTTCGACCGCATCAAACACGATCGGAGCCATCATGACCATCCCCGGGCCGCCGCCAAAAGGCTTGTCGTCGACGGACTGGTGGGCATCCGTGGCGAAATCCCGAATCTGGGTCAGATTATATTCGACTTTTCCTTTTTCCGCCGCTCGTTTTGGGATGCTGGTGGACAAAAACGGCCCAAACAACTCCGGGAACAGCGTCAGAATGTCGATCCGCAGCGGCATGGCTCTCTCGCATCAGCGCTGCGGCCATCTCATCCGGCCGTCCGAATCATCAGGCCGTGGGAGCCGCGGCGGCTTTTTCAGCTTCGGCCGGCGCCGCCTTGGGCTTGCCGGGCTTGGGCAACCGCAACTGCTTGTGTTCAACGCCGCTCTTTTTCAGCAGCGACGAAACCGTCTCCGAAGGAATCGCACCCTGGTCCAGCCAATATCGGCAGCGATCAAGCTTGGCGACAAACTGCTTGGCCTTGTCCTTCTCGATCGGATCGTAAATCCCCAACTCCTCGATCACCCGCCCATCACGAGGCGTACGCGAATCAATCGCGTTCAAGCGGTAAAACGCCCGGTTGGTGCGACCCAATCTCTTTAATCGTAACTTTACGGCCATTCAAGCACTCCAATAATTCCAGTTTTACGCGAATCGAAAAGTATAGCAATCACCACATGAATAACAAGCCCAGCGTGAAAATTATTAAATCTTGCGGGCAACCGTCTGGGTTTCGCAAAATTCCAGCAAACCTTCAACCCCGCCTTCACGCCCAAAACCGGATTGTTTCATCCCTCCAAATGGCGCTTCGGGGGTAGGGCCGGAACCGGTGTTCCAACCGACGTGCCCGAACCGCAACCGGCCAATCAAATCCGCCATTTCCCGTTCATTTTGGCCAAAGACATAAGCGGCCAATCCATAAGGTGTTCCGTTCGCCAGTTCTACAATCTGATCGATTGATTCAAATGACTGCACCGCGACCACCGGACCAAATGTTTCCTGTTGGGACACCAGCATCTTGGAATTGACGTTGCTAAGAAGTGTCGGTGTATAAAACGCGCCCCAGTCATGGGTTGGACGCGGCCGATCGGCACCGACGATTCGCTTTGCGCCGTGCGATAGTGCTTCTTTGACATGCCGATCCACCTTGTCAAAGGCCTGGCGATGAATCAACGGGCCGATCTGGGTTTGAGCATCCAGCCCATTACCAACCCGCAGCAAACGGATCCGCTCGGCCGCCATTGCTATAAACTCTTTTTCCACCGAGGCTTGCACATAAACCCGATTGGTGCAGACACAAGTCTGGCCGGCGCATCGGAATTTGTTGGCCATCAGGGCCTGGACCGCGTTTGGCAAATTCGCATCTTCCATGACGATGAATGGAGCATTGCCGCCCAATTCCAGACCCAGCCGTTTGATTTGAGGGGCTGTCGATGCCATTAACAACCGGCCGACTTCGGTGGAGCCGGTAAAACTGATCAACCGGACGGCCGGGTGGGTGCAAAGAACCTCGCCGATGGGTTTGGGTTGACCGATCACCAGGTTGGCTCGGCCTTTATCCAAGTCCAGTGTTTGCAACAGGTTCCAAAGGGCGATGGTGGTCAATGGTGTCAATTCGGCCGGCTTGGTGACTGTTGTGCATCCGGCGGCCAGGGCGGCCGACAGCTTTTTGGCCAGCATCGCCAGCGGAAAGTTCCAGGGAGTAATCAGCCCCACCACCCCGGCCGGGCGATGATGAACGGTCCAGTTCAATTGATGCGGATGCTCGGCCAGCGGTTCGGATTCCAGCCGATCCAGATGCCTGCTGTAATACTGAAAGAATCCAGCGGCGTATTGCACCTCCGATGCCGATTCGGACAACGGTTTGCCCTGTTCCAACGTGATGATTCGCGCCAATTCGGACTGATTGTCATTCAATAACCGGGTAATCTCCTCAAGCCATCGACGACGTTTGGCAATCGGTATGTCACGCTGGCCTGCGCGTTCGGCCGACTCCACCGCCAACTGTGCCTGATCGGCATCCATATCCGGCGCATCGGCCAGATGATCCCCCGTGGCGGGGTTGATGACCGCGATGGATCGACCTTCCGAATGGACCCATTGACCATCAATGTATCCGCCGACCTGATTCAACAATGGCGATTCAAGCTGACTCATAAAGTCTCGACAGGGCCACCCGGGTCAGTCCTCCTGGGCATTGATGAATTTTAGGACCGAAGTTTTGGTTGGCAAAGAGGCAAATGCATGATGGTCTCCACATTTTACAACAAAGAGTCGATGTTGAGTTTCGATCTACCGCTTTCCTGATGGTATGATTCATCAACCAGCCTGAAGGGCATCGCAATGAATGAACGTGGATCAGCGCCCAAAGCCCTACCTCGCAAGAAGTGGCCGGCCACGATTGATCTTGCGAACAACAGAGGAGGAACATGGTACGGCGTTTATCCTCAACAGAGATTTGAACGCCGGCCGGCCGCTCGATTTGGCAACATTTCAGCGGGCTTTGGCAATGTCTGCCGTGGCATTTTTCCGGAGATGGGGGTCATCGAGCTGCGTCAGGCCCGCATCATCGGCTCGGCCGGCTGGGTCATGACCGGGGATGGCTCCGTTTTGTATCAGCAGTCATGGAAGGCGCAGAAGCTTCTTCCGGATCACCTGCCAAAAGGCGAAGTCCGGTTTCATCGGCTGGACGGCCTGACCGCCACGCTCGCCACCGATTGGGCGAATCTCAATTACGCACATTTTCTGCTCGATGGCCTGGGCCGCCTGCATCTACTGGAGCGGGCGGGCTTTACATTGGATCGGCTGGACCATCTGATCATTTCCAGCCCCCCTTCCGACGGCGCGCGGCGATTGCTTTCGCGGCTGAATGTCCCGGAACACAAAATTCACTACACGGCCGACGACATTATTTATGAGCCGCAAATCCTGTTGTCACCCAGTTTCCCGGGCCTGCCCTGCAACTATGCAAGGTGGATCCCATCTTTTTTACGGCAGCGATTCGGGGTCGATGGGACAACCGGCGGTCGGCGGTTGTATCTGCATCGTTCCAGCCAATACCGCCGAAGGCTGATCAACGAACAGGCCATCCTCCGGCAGCTATTGCCGCATGGATTCGAGGTATTCGACCCCACGGATCCAAACAACGATCCGGGTATTTTCGCCGAGGCATCGCTGGTCGTCTCGGCCCATGGCGCCGCACTGGGCAATCTGGTCTTCTGCGCAAACGGCATCCGGGTTCTGGAATTGATCCCCTCGGATCATCGCCATCCCTATTATTACACCCTCGCCGAATCGGCCGGCCTGGATTATGGCTATCTGGTCGGTCCAAGCGTCCAGCAACGCCCCGATGGTTCAAACGGCCCCAGCCCATACGATTTCACGGTCGATGAATCCGAATTCGCCCAGGCCGTGCGATGGCTGGTCGAGATGGTTTGAACGTTGGACGACGGCGCTGATGTGTCCGGTCTGTTCAACTTTTCGGCCTTGCCCATTGGCCTTCCGTGCGCTATCTTTCTAGCCCCGGATGCGATGGCCGCATCCTGTGAGTGATGTTGGACCTGATTTTTGGAGTTGGATCATGAGTTTCGCCGCCGATGTGAACAAAAAAGCAATTGATCTGGGAAGATTGTCGGTGGAGATGACCACCGCGGCCGGGTCGGGACATCCCTCGACCGCGTTGTCGCTGACGCACCTGGTGACGGTGCTGATGTATCAGCAGATGCGGTGGGATCCGAAAAACCCGTGGAACCCGGGTGCGGACCGATTGGTGTTGTCCGAAGGGCACGCGGTGCCGATTGTTTACGCGGCCTATGCGGACCTGGGCGGGATGGTGACGCCACCCGGAAAAACGCAGGACAAGTCGGCCGCGCGGGCCTTGACCCGTCAGGATGTGTTGTCGTTGCGGGCAATCGAATCGCCGCTGGACGGCCACCCGCATCCGCAGGTGGGCGTGCCGTTTTTTGACGCGGCGACCGGTTCGCTGGGACAGGGGTTGTCGGTGGCGGCCGGGCTTGGATCGGCGGCGCGGATGGACAAGATCGACCGGAACATCTATTGCATCATCGGGGATGGTGAATCGCGCGAGGGGCAGATCTGGGAGGCGATGGATTACATCGCCGATCATGCGCTGACCAACGTGGTGACGATTTTCAACTGCAACGAACTGGCGCAAAGCGACTGGGTCAGCCCGCAACAATCCTCCGAGACGCTTGCCCGCAAGGCCGAGGCGTTCGGGTTCATCACCCGCATCATCGACGGCCACGATCCGGATCAGATCGCCAAGGCATTCAATGAACTGCACGTGATCAAGAACGGCAACCGGCCGCTGGCCATCGTCGCCCGGACGGTCAAGGGGTGGGGCGCTTCCATGGAACAGGGGATGGGCAAACATGGAACGCCGGTCAAGAAAGACCAGTTGCCGGAGCTGTTCAAGGAACTGGACCAGACCGCCAGGGACCTGGGTGTTGCCGAACACCAGGATCAGGGCCGGTTGAAAATTCGACCGATCACCACGCAGGCCCCCGCCCACCAGACGACCGCGCAAAAACCGATCAAGGCGGCCGCGTTCGCCGAGGGGTTGGCGATGGTCGGCCTGGACAAGGATTTGGCGGCCGGCAAGGGAATCGCCCCGCGAAAAGCCTATGGTGCGGCCTTGGTGGCATTGGGGGCGGCCGACAAGCGGATCGTGGGGTTGGATGCGGACGTTAAAAATTCAACCCATGCCGAGTGGTTCTTCAAAAAATTCCCCGACCAATACCTGGAATGCAAGATCGCCGAACAGAACATGATCTCGGTGGCGGCCGGCGTTTCGGCGGCGGGGAAAATCCCGTTCTGCTCCACCTTCGCCAAATTCGTCGAGCGGGCATATGACCAGACGGCGATGGCGATCATCTCCGGCGCGAACCTGAAAATCACCGGCTCGCACGCCGGCGTCACGCTGGCGGCCGATGGACCCAGCCAGATGTCGCTACCGGATGTGGCGTTTTTCCGAAGTTTCTGCCACGTCAAAAACTTCAACGGCCAGCCGGCCGTACGATATTTCTTCCCGGCCGATGCGGTCAGTTGTTACAAACTGACCGAATTGATGGCCAACCTCGATGGTTGCTGCTATCAGCGGACGCTGCGGGCGGATGTCAAGGCGCTGTACAAGCCGGAGGAAACGTTTGAAGTCGGCGGATACAAGGTCTTGCGTGAAGGCAAGGACCTGGTGTTCGTGTCGGCCGGTTACATGGTTCACGAATGCCTGCGGGCGGCCGATGAACTGGCGAAAAACGGCCGCAAGGCCACCGTCATCGACGCCTATTCGCTGCCGTTGAACGCCAAGGGCATCCTTGAGATCGCCTCTCGCAATGGAAACCAGATCGTCACGGTGGAAGACAACTACACCGGCGGCCTCGACGCCGAAATCGCCACCGCCAACTCCACCGAGTCGGCCGGCATCAAGCTCAAAAACCTGTTCGTCGCCCACATCCCCAAGTCCGGCCGCGAACCGCAGGATGTGCTGGATTATCTGAACCTGGGATACAAGAGCATCGTGAAGGCGGTGGGCTGATCAACCTGACATCCACCACTCTTCATTTCATCCACTTGTATCCTTGCAGGGATTGCATGGATGTCCATTGATCTGTGCATTTTGGCATCCGGTTCGGCCGGGAATTGCAGCGTGGTGCGAACGCCGGCGGGGGCGATGCTGATTGATGCGGGGATTGGGCCGCGCACGGCCGCCAAACGGCTGGTGGGGACGGGGCTGGGTGTGGAAGAAATCCGGTCCATCTGCCTGACCCACCTGGACCGCGATCATTTTTCCCCCACCTGGTTGAACACCCTTGCCCGCTTGAAAATCCAGGTCTATTGCCACCGCCGATCCTTGCGAAATTTGTCGAAACTCGCGGCCGAGCTTCATCCGGACATTGATTGGTCCGGGCAGATCACCGGCTTTGATCACACTTGCTTTGAGCCATTGAGTGGGTTGCGATTTTCGCCGATCCCCCTGGCGCACGATGTTGAAGGTTCGCACGGGTTTGTGGTTGAAGGGTTTGGATGCCGGGCCGGATATGCCACCGATCTGGGGCAGGTTCCGCCGGAATTGATTCATCAATTCGTCGATCTGGACATTCTGGCCCTTGAAAGCAACTACGACCCGCAAATGCAGCGTGAAAGCCCCCGGCCGGAGTTTTTGAAACAGCGCATCATGGGCGGAGCGGGACATCTGTCCAATGAACAGGCCCTGTCGGCCATCGTCAAGATTCTGGATGGATGCACGTCGAAACTTCCGGTTCACATCGTGCTGCTGCACCGCAGCCGCCAGTGCAATTGCCCCAAGTTGCTGCGGCGGCTGGCCGGGCGGGATCAACGCATCGCACCAAGGCTCACGCTGGCCGAACAACACCAGCGATCCGAGTGGCTGCGGGCTTCCTCCGATGCCCGGCCGCTGGATGGCGAGCAACTGTCGATGGGCTGGTCATAGCCACGGCCGGATTTTTGCCTGTTCCCACCGGCGTACATGGGATACAACGTCATAGATTCATGCCAAACCCCTTCACCCAGCCACCGGTGTTGTACCCGACCCATTACGTTTGGCTGGTGTTCGCATCGGCCCTGGACATTATGTTCACCTGGATCGTGCTGCATTTCGGCGGGTGGGAGGTCAACGGCGTGGCCCAACGGGTGCTGGAACGTTACGGGCTGCCGGGGATCGTCCTGTTCAAATTTGCGATGGTGACGCTCGTGATCGTGCTGTGCGAATCGATCGGCCGCATCAACAACCCCGCCGGCCGGCGGCTGGCGACGGCGGCGATCATCCTCACGTTCCTGCCGGTCACGCTGGCGGCCCTGCAACTGTTATTGCATGGATAGGCGGGATCATCTCCCGAAGGATTTGCCGAAATCCATCGTGGCGTTGGCATTGGCGGCCAGGTTCTTTTTGCCGCCGTATTTCCGAGCCAGATCAAGCAACAGCCGATCGTAGGCATCCCCGTCGATGGGCAGATCAACGGATGTTCGGTTGACGCCGGACATCAGCATGGCGTTGCCCAACTCCAGGCTGAGAATCCCATCCGTGCCCGGAGCGATCATCGGTTCATCGCGCAGAATCGCGTTGACGAAATTCTGGGTGATCTTCCAGTGGGCGCCATCGCTGGAACGGTCAAAGGGGACATCGATGTCCCATGATTCCATATGGGCGAAAATTTCCGGCGTCGTCTGGTTGTATTCCTGAACGCTCTGGCGGGTGCGGGAAAAGGAGATTTTGTTTGTTTCCGCGACGATCCGGCCGCGATCTCCGGCGATTTCCAGCCGATTGGTGCCGGGCATCTCGGCGGTGTTGGTGATGAAATGCCCGACGGCGCCGTTGGAGTATTCCAGCATGGCGCTGACGTCGTCCTCGACTTCGATCGGATGCATCTTGCCGATGCCGACCATGGCCGTCACCCGGCTGGGTTTCAATCCGGTGACCCACTGGATCAGATCCAGCGTGTGCGGACACTGATTGATCAGCACGCCGCCCCCTTCGCCCGACCAGGTGGCCCGCCAGCCGCCCGATGCGTAATAGGCGAAGGACCGGAAGATGTCGGTGACGATCCAGGTAATGCGGCGGATTTCGCCCAGTTCTCCGCCCGCGATCAATTCACGAAGTTTGGTGTACATCCCAACCGTTCGCAGATTCAGCATCACGCCGAACTTGAGCTTCGGGTATTTGGCGGCAACGTCGTTCAGATGACGGGCCGCCTTGACCGAAACCGCGACCGGCTTTTCGCACAACACGTGCAACCCCCTGGCGAAGGCCGCCTCGGAAATCGGCACATGCGAATAATGGGGCGTGGCGACCAGCACCGCGTCGATCAGGCCGCTGGCAAACATATCCTCCCAACGCTCGAAGGTTTTGATGCCCGGTTGCGATGCGAACTGGGCAAAACGTGCCGGGTTGTTGTCGGCGACGGCCGCGAGAGTGGCATTTTTGACGTTGCCAAACATCTTCGCATGGTGGCTGCCCATGTTTCCAAGGCCGATGATTCCAAAACGAACGTTGTCCATGATGATCCCTGTAAAATCCCTTTGACGATATTAGAGTAACCCGCTTGATCCGACAGTCAATCGGCGCTGGTTTTCATGTCATTGAGCCGGTCGATCAGCAGGCGAAGCCGCCCGTGTTCCCGCTTGTTGAAATGAAACGTCAGCCTTGGCAGGTGGGCGATGGCCGGCTCATCCTGTTCGGCCTTCAGGGCCGGTCCGACGCGAAAATCGCCCGATACCTTGATGTCCGAAAAATCCCGCGTGATCTCCCGCAGTTGCGCGGGCGCGGGCGCTTCCCGCAACCGCATCACCAGCAGGTCCTTCCAATATCGAAGGCTGTGATAATTGTTGTAAAAATGGCGCACCTCGTGGACGGCGGCGTCGATGTCATCGGTGATTTTGTAGAGGTTCAGGTCATCTGGCCCAATCAGGCCGCGCTCCAGCAGTTGCGTTTTGACGTAACGCTGCCAACTGCTCCAGTAATCGCCGCCGGGGCGGTCGACAAAGACGATCGGCATGGGGACCGATTTGCCGGTCTGCACCAGCGTCAGCACCTCAAAACCCTCATCCATCGTGCCAAACCCACCGGGAAACAGCGCCACCGCGTGACTGAATCGCACGAACATCAGTTTGCGCGTGAAAAAATATTTGAAATGAATCAGCTTGGGGTCGTCGGCGATGAACGGATTGGTCTTCTGCTCGAATGGAAGGCGGATCGCCAACCCGAACGACGGCTTGGCCCCCGCCCCGCCATGGCCCGCCGCCATGATGCCGCCGCCGGCGCCGGTGGTGACCATCCATCCCGCTGCCGCCATTTTACGGGCGAATTCGGCCGCCTGCTGATAATCGCCGTGGCTTTCGGGCGTGCGGGCGCTGCCAAAAATACTGACCTTGCGGATGTCGCGGTACGGCGCGAAGATTTTCAACGCATATCGCAACTCGCTGAAACTCTTGCTGATCAACTTGATGTCGCCGCGATTGGTCTGGTCGCGCAGCAGCTTGGCCGCATCCGTCACGATGTCCGCCACCAGATCCCCATTGGGAACGTCCTCCAATTGCTTCACCAGGTTCGCGACGGCATGCGAAATGGGGGAGATGCGATCGCGTGACACCGCCCGCGTCGGCTCGGTCGTCTCCTGCGACTGCTCCACGTTCTCGGATGCCACATCCTTGTTTTTCATCTTTCTCCACCGGTCAAATCAATGAATCGACCTCTGTTTGACAAACTTTTTCCCCGCCGGGCAATCCGGCAACAGCGGGCATCGCTCGCATTTGGGGTTTCGCGCCGTACACAACGCCCGGCCGTGCTGAATCAACAGATGCGGCCAGATCGTCCAATCCTCCCTGGGAACCACCTCCATCAGGTCCCGCTCGATTTTCACCGGATCGGTCTGTCTTGTCAGCCCCAGCCGCCCGCTGATTCGCGCCACGTGCGTATCGACCACGATCCCGACGTTGATGTCGAATGCGTTGCCCAGCACAACGTTGGCGGTCTTCCGGCCGACGCCGGCCAGTTCGGTCAGTTCCTCCATGGTCCGGGGCACTTTGCCGGCATGTCGTTGCACCAGCGCGGCCGCCATGGCGCGGATGCTTTTGGCCTTGTTGCGAAAAAAACCGGTCGATTGGATCTCCTTCTCCAGTTCCTCCTGCGACACCTTCGCAAAATCGGCGGCCGTCTTGTATTTGGCGAACAACCCCGCCGTCACCTTGTTCACCCGCTCATCGGTGCATTGCGCCGAAAGGATCGTCGCCACCAGCAATTGCAGGGGATTGTTGAAATTCAAACTGCACCGGGCGTCGGGATACAGCTTGCGCAAAATCGACAGGATCGACCCGATGCGCTGTTGACGCCGCTGATTCATCTTCATCCCGCCACCAGCGTCTGGGTAAACGACACGCTGCCGCTGAACAGGATCATCCCCAGCAGCAAAAACAGGACAATCCCCAGGATGGTGACGCTCTCGCGGTGATAATGGTCAAACTGATCCTTGGCGGGATTGGCCACTTCCGGTTCGTCGGCATGGTCCAGATATTCCTGTCGATGTTTCCACATGCGCGGGGCGATCGACCATGAGTCGTACGCCATCAAAATCACCGCCGCCACGTACAACGCCGTCCGCAAAATGATCGTGATCAACTGCGAACGATCGTGCAGATTGACCAAAAACCATTGCGCCCCCAACGCGAGAAACAACGCCCCCGCGCAAACCGCCTGCACCCGCATCAGCGTCCGCAGCAAATTTCCGACAATCGCCCCCGCCAACAACGTCCCATGCTGATGTTCCAGGTTGACGCTCAACACCTCCGGCAACAATGGGTTGCTCTCTCGGACGGTCCTGAAAATCACCGGCGCGGCAATCGCCACGAACAACACCCCCCCAAACCAGGTGGACAACGCCAGCCAATACACAATCTGAATGAGCTGGAACAACATGCCCCGCCATTATGAACACCCCATCCCCCGCCGCAAGCAAACCGGCCGGCCGGCTATATTTCTGGGTCTGCCAATTTTTCTGTCGCAGGCTCCGGGTTCACTGGCCCGAACGCTTTATTCGAGTGCCAGAGGGGGCGTGAATAATATAGAAATTCAGCGCGCCGGCAGAAATACTGGTGGACCTCGGCAAAGTCGCTTCAGTGCGGCTTCAGGGGCTTGCCACACGAAAACCGACATTGTTGTTCTCGTTCGCCGGGTCGTTGTTGTTGCGATTCGACGCCGCGTGGTTGTTCGAGTTGTTGTTCCACGAACCGCCCCGCAAGCCCCGATAAGACCCGGTTTGATCCCGCCGGCCCTTCCTCATGCCGCGGCCCGAAGTTTGTAACTCTGCGCATGGCTCACATGCCCCACCCACGCCGCCACGCTCTGGCTGACGTGTTTCACCGGCATTCGCACGCCGCCTTCGGCGGCGAAATGGTAAATGAGACAAAGAACAAAGGGCTAGGCTATGCGCCTTCTCCTCATCAACGCCATGCCCGCCATACTCAGCAACACCACGCACGAACCCGGCTCAGGGACGCTAGCCATACGAAAACCGCTATTGGCGGTCTCGGTCGCCGGGGCGTAGTCGAGGCGATACGACGCCGCGAGGTAGCCCAAGCCGTTGCTCCACGAACCGCCCCGCATACCCCGAGAAGACCCGGAGATCAACGTTTCATTCCACTCCCAGACGTTTCCGTTCTGGTCGAATGTGCCGTAGTAGCTGGTGGAACCCGTGTACGCTCCCACATCCGTCAGGTAATCCTGCGATGAGTTGAAACTGGTCGATCCCGTGACGGCGTAGCCGCCGTTGATTCCATTGGCCACGCCATCGTTGTTGATATAATTGGCGCTGTTTGATCCGCCGGCAGGCGCTTGCGAAATCGGGGCCGTGTTGCTCAGCGTGGCGTAGGTGTAATAGCCGCCACTGCCGCTGTTGAGCGTGGGGTCGTAATAGGCCGCCTTGTACCACTCATCTTCCGTCGGGAGGAAAACTTGAGCACCGGCGGCGCGAGACGGGAACGACTGCGTCATGTCATAGACGCCGCTTTCCGTGCCGCCGGAGCCTTGCCCGTTGCTCAGCCAGTTGGTGAACCGGGCGGCATCGTTCCAGCTCACCCAGATCACCGGTTGATTTCCTTCCCCAGCCTTGACGGTGTATTTCGCCCCGGCGGCATTGCCCGCGGTGTAATTAATGCCTCCCGTATAGGCGACATACCCCGGATAGTCGCTCATGTAGCCGTTGTATAATGAGTGGGTGTTCGCCCCCGATGGGTCCACCGCGTTGAGGAACTCAACATACTGCGCGTTGGTCACCTCGGTCTTGCTGATCTGGTAGGTGTGATCGACCGATCCGTAAAGGCTGCCCGTGGCCGTATCGGCTGCATTGCCCGGATTGCCCACCGTCGCCCAGTTAAACGTCACCGTCGCCGAGGCCGACGACACGCCGAACAATAGCCCCGCCGACGCCAGCGCACCGGCCATAATGACAAGATGTCTCATGATCCGCTCCAAAAGAAATGTAATCAACGTCACGTTGACGCCGACTGCGGCCAATATACCATCTCCATAAGAAAATATAACCCACTGACAAGTGAAGAGGTTAATTGGGGTCTGCCAGTATTTCTGTCGGCGCGCTGAATTCTATATTCCACCCTCTCTGATACTCGAATAAAGCGGTTCGGCCCGTTTTTATCAGTCGTTGGCGGTATAAAATGGGATGACTTAAACGACTGTATCGGGTATCAGAAATAGCCGAAATAGTCGTTGTGGGGGCGTGTTGCGTGAAAGGTGTATGAACATGGCGGAGATGAACCCGACGATTCGGACTTATCAGGTGTTTCCAGACGTGCCCGAATCGCTCAAACCCCTGTTGGAGCTGGCGCACAACCTGTGGTGGGTGTGGCATCCGGATGCGGTGGAATTGTTCCGGCGGCTGGATCGGGAACTGTTCGACCAGACCAACCACAACCCGGTCAAAATGCTCGGCCGGATCGATCAGGCCAAACTGGCGGCCGCCGGCGCGGATGAAGGGTATCTCGCACACCTGAAGCGCGTTTACGAGGCGTTCAAGCAGCACATCAACGAAAACGGCTGGTATCAGTCCAGCCACCAAGGCGCCGCCAAGATGCTGGTGGCCTATTTCTCGGCCGAGTTCGGGTTGCACGAATCATTGCCGATCTATTCGGGCGGCCTGGGCGTCCTGGCGGGCGATCACCTGAAAAGCGCCAGCGAGTTGGGATTGCCGCTGGTGGGCGTGGGGCTTTTGTATCGTAATGGATATTTTCAACAGTATCTGTCGGGCGATGGATGGCAGCAGGAGGCGTATCCGGAGCTTGATTTTTACAATCTTGCGATCGAACCGGTCACGTTCACGGATGGTTCGGAAGTTCGCGTGCGCGTGGACCTGCCGGACAACGCGGTTTTCTGCAAGGTCTGGAAGGCGAACATCGGGCGGATTTCCCTCTACCTGCTCGACACCAACCTTCAGGACAACGCGCCGGCCGACCGGGAGATCACCAGCCGGTTGTACGGCGGCGGCACGGAGATGCGCATCAAGCAGGAAATCGTCCTGGGCATCGGCGGCGTCCGGGCGCTGGAGGCGATGAACGTCTCGCCGACCGTTTTCCACATGAACGAAGGTCACTCCGCATTTTTGGCGCTGGAACGGGCGCGGATGCTGCTGGAAGGTTCCAACCTCACGTTCGACGAGGCACGCCAGCAGGTGATGGCGACCAATGTTTTCACCACCCATACGCCCGTGCCGGCGGGAATTGATATGTTTCCGCCGGACCTGATGATCAAGTATTTCCGTAACTACGTCCCATCGCTGAAGTTAAGTGAAGAAGGGTTTCTGGCCCTCGGCCGTGAGGATGTGACCAATTCCAAACAGGGATTCTCGATGGCCGTGCTGGCGATCCGGCTGGCGGACAGCGTCAATGGCGTCAGTTGGCTGCATGGCGAGGTCTCCCGTCAAATGTGGCACAACATCTGGCCGAACGTTCCGGACACCGAAGTGCCGATCCACCACGTGACCAACGGCATCCATGTGCGAACGTGGTTGTCGGCCGACATCAATTTCGTGCTGGATCGATATTTAAGTCACAAGTGGATCACCGACCCGACCGACCACAGCGTTTGGGAAGGGGTGTCGCAGATTCCCGATGAGGAATTGTGGCGGGCACACGAACGCTGCCGCGAAAAACTGGTGGGCTGGTCGCGCAAGCGGCTGCGAGAGCAATTTTTGAGCCGGGGCGGATCGTACGATGAATTGGCGGCGGCCGATGAGGTGCTGGACCCCGAAGCGCTGACGATCGGGTTTGCCCGGCGGTTCGCATCGTACAAACGCGGCGCGCTGTTGTTGCGCGACCCGGAACGACTGACCCGTCTGCTGGAAGACACCAAGCGGCCGATCCAGTTTATTTTCGCCGGCAAATCCCATCCGGCCGACAACGAAGGGAAGGAATTGATCCGGGCATTGGTTCATTTCGCTCGCAACCCGGCCGTGCGGCGGCGGATCATCTTCCTTGAAAATTACGACATGAACGTGGCCCGATACCTGGTGCAGGGGGTGGATGTGTGGCTGAACACGCCGCGGCGCGGCATGGAGGCCTCCGGCACCAGCGGCATGAAGGCGGCCGCCAACGGCGTCCTGAACTGCTCGATTCTGGATGGATGGTGGGTGGAAGGATACGAACCGGACCTGGGCTGGGCGATCGGCCGGGGCGAGACGTACGCCGATGGCAACGTGCAGGATCAGGTGGAGAGCCAGACGCTGTACGACATCCTGGAAAAACAGATCATCCCGCTGTTTTATCAGCGCGGGGTGGACAACATCCCGCGGGAATGGATCGCGCGGATGAAAAACTGCATGCGCCGACTGGCGCCGGTCTTCAACACCAACCGGATGGTGCGGGAATATGCCGACCGGTTTTACGTTCCGGCCAATCTGCGCGGGACGACGTTGCAGACCGACGGGCTGAAGCGTTCGATCGAATTGGCGCACGCCAAGGACCGGCTGCGGCATCGCTGGGGCGGCATCCGCATCGTCGGCGTGCATTCCAGCGGCAACGGCCACTTCAAGGTGGGCGAAAACATGCAGGTTGAGGCGTTGGTGGACCTTCCGGAAGTCGATCCTGGCGAAATCAAGGTGCAGTTGTACGCCGGCGCGATCAACGCCAGCGGCAGGATCGATCAGCCGCAGGTGATGACGATGACGCATTCCAAGGAAATGGCGCCCAATCGTCACCTGTTCATCGGCCGGATCGACTGCAAAACCAGCGGCCGTCAGGGATACGCCGTGCGCGTGGTCCCCGGCCTGGAAGACCTGGCGACCCCCTTTGAGCCGGGAATGATTTTGTGGAATTAAGCGATTGACCGCCTCATTCCACCATCGCATCGACGGTGCATCCCGTCAGTGCGATGGTGGGATCGTGGTATTGGTTCAGCAGACGGAATTTCAGCCGGATCGTGCCGCCATCCTTGAGCACTTCGGCCGGGACCTCCACGCCCTGTCCCATCTGCGCCAAATCGGTCGTCAACTCTTTTTCCCGCCCATCGCCCGACACCACCGACAACGACCCGGAAAATCGTTCCGGGTTGACAATGTCCCATCGCACGCTGGCGGAGGTGATTTGGTGCCCTTGTTGCGCCTTCAACGGAAGATCCATTTCCCCGGAACCGTTCACCGGCAGGTCATATCCCCACAGGCCCTTTCGAAAACCTGTGATGGTCGCGAAGAACTTGATCCCGCCGCCATACATGAAACCGGAAGAATACCTCTGTTTGCCGGCCGGCAACGCCCCCAAATCCGGCTCCAATGAGCGGCGCACCATCCCGATCCCCAATTCCCCCACGGTTCGATCAAATGCGTACCGCCCAAGGTCCGTCTGTGAAAACCGATCCACCTCATCCACCAACCCCAGGATTTTCACCCGATCCGCCGATCCCCGCCCCTGTGTAAACAGCCGCATCGCCTCGGCGAATTTGGCGCTGTATTTCCACGCCTGCGTGACCAGCTCCGCCCGCCAGCGCGTGTCCGGGTCCATCCGGTCCATCAGCGCCTCGACGCGCTGCATGTAACCATCGCACTTGCCGATCACCTCCGGCGTCAGCACGTTTGGAATCTCCACCACATCCCCCACGACATACCCCTGCCGATCCATCGCATCCTGCAACGTCTTGTAATACGCCTCCATCGGCACCGCCGCCGGCCCGAACCCGACCCGGCAGTAATCCTTGACCTCCGCCGCCACGTCCAGCTTCGGGTTCCAGATCAGCCTGGGAAACAGCCAGTACGTCAGCCCCTGCGTCCCCCAGCTTGGGTGCGTCTCGCTGCAGAACATGTAAAACTTCGGGTCATCGCACATCGCCGGAATGTCGGTCGCCAGCTCCGTCGTGATCGGCCAGGGGGTGAACCAACTGTAATGGCCGTAATAGGTATACACGCCCAGCCCATCCGATATTTTGGACCAGCCGGCCCACGCATCCCGAAACTTGCGATTCACATCCGAAAACAGCGGGTGGGCGTGATTGACCCCAAACGAATACGCGGCCGTCCACGCCGTCAGGATCGGAATGACACCCTTCGCCGGCTTCACGTGATCCGGCAACGTCGAATAGTTGTCATAGGCGTAAAAGACAACCCGCACCTGCGGATAAACCTTGTGCAGGTCCTCCGCCACGAGGTTGGCGTAATTCAACACCAGCGAAGTGGCCGAGCCATCCTTGTCGATCAACTTTACGCAGTTGTCGCACTGACACATCGCCTTCCAATCATTCGGCGAGACAAAGGCATCGATCCGATCCACCGATGCCCCCGCGTCGATATGCCGTTTGATTATGGCAATCAGATTCCTGGCAAATTCCGCGGCCCCCTCCTTGTTGGTGAAACAGACCTGCCATCTGCCCGATCCATCCTGCCGTTTCCCATCGATCAGGTTGAACCATTCCGGATGTTCCTTGAAATATTTTTCCGGCGGCAAAAAGTACATGTACGAATGCCCGGCCCCTTCGATCAAATAATTGTCCTTTATGCCGCCAAACGACTGGTTCCAGTTCATCCGCATCCGCAGCGAGAAGAGGGTCCCGGCATCCATCCCATGCTCCTGGGCGGAAGTGGCCGGAACGCTGTATTTTTGACCCGGAGGATACAGGTAATAACCGCCGCGCACCGCCACCCTGGGCGATTCGATCTGATGCGATGTTGCGATCTCAATCGTCCCCTTTTGCGGCACATATGTCCCATGCACCCCCGGCATCAGAAACCGCACCCCCTGATCTTCCAGCCATTGCCACGCCGCCCAGATCGTCGAATCCTCCGACCGCCCCACCAGCGACAATCGCTCCCCATCGCCCACCACCGCGAAGGCGTCGATGGTGTCGGGATGTTTCTGATTCAATTCATCAATGATCGCCTGATTTTGCGGCTGATGCCCCACGAAAATCGCCGGCCCCTCCCCACCCTCACCCCCCTCGGCCGCCTTGACGATCGGCAACGTCGCCCCGCTCATCTTCTGGACAAATGTCTGAATCTCCTCGGCCGCGAACATCTCCCCTTTGCTCGCCTGATCCGGCACCACGATCTTCCCGGCCACCTTCCCATCCTTCACCAGCACCGCCGCGCCCCGCGCCATCGAGCCGATCCCCATCAACAGACTGCCAGACAGCAGAATCCGAGCCAATACGTTCATCATTTCTCCTTGTC
Source organism: Phycisphaerales bacterium (assembly GCA_020853095.1). GTDB lineage: Bacteria > Planctomycetota > Phycisphaerae > Tepidisphaerales > Tepidisphaeraceae > JADYZN01. The sequence continues at coordinate 45,405 of JADYZN010000017.1, forward strand.
ATCGGTGCGCGGAATGTTCCGCCCTTTTTCTGTCATTGATACCCGGTTGCTTATGACCGGTTGCCGGTCCGCCGGTTTATTTTCCTCTGTCGATTGAAATCCAGAACAACATCTGGTTTCCAGTAATGTTCCACATATCCGGCGGGGCGTTCAGGTTGATCCACGATGGCCTGGCCACGGCCGACACGTGCCCATCGCCGAACAACACCGGGTAGCGGTCGATCTTGGGATGGTTCATCAATATGGGCTTCCAGGCAGTTGGGGCATACAAGAAAAAGCATGAGACCAGCGCCCGGTTTTTCAGACTCGTCAGCGTCTTGCCGGGCATTCCCAGCGGATCATTATTGGTGGGCGCACCCCACTGATCGCCGTTGGGCTGAGCCCAACCCCGCAGGCAATAGGAACCAAAGACATTGTACGTCGAGGGGTCGGGAAGGTCGGCGGGCAGGTTGTTAAAATCAAACTGGAGGTAGCCGCTGTTGGCCTCATCTTCCGGGCAGAAGAAGATTCCTTTGTTTTTCAGGTAGGGATAGACCCGTCCAATCCCTTGCCAGCCCGGCGTACCGGGAATCCAGCTTCCGTACGCCTGCCAAAGAACATTGGTCGACCAGTTGCCGCTGTCGGCACTGGGGCTTCCGTTCTGCAACCTCGGCCAGACCCCCTTCCAGTCGTTGGCGTACATGATGACGCCCAGGCCGATCTGCCGCAGGTTGCTCTGACATTGAACCAGTTTGGCCTGCTGGCGGGCCTTGTTCAACGCCGGCAGAAGGATACTGATCAAAAGAGCTATAATGCCGATGACGACCAGCAGTTCCACGAGCGTAAACGCCTTTTTGTTTCTCATGCCTACTCCTCATCAGCGTCGATTCCATCAATCGATCCATCATCGGGTCGGCCATCCTCACGGGTCGATTACCATGGCAATCGACCCGTGAGGCGCCGTTACGATCCGGTTTACGCCTTTCGCCGGCGCACCAGCATCAGCCCGCCCAGGCCCACCAGCATCAATGATGCCGGCTCCGGAACCGGCGGCGTGAACGAGGCATGGTATCCTAGCTCCGCATCGCTCAGCGCGGAGGTGGAGATGCGGATGTCATCGTATCGAGCGGTTCCGGCATTCCAGTCATTGTTGGCTACCCATCCGTTGGACAGAGCCGTCGGCAATGACACGTTCGGGTTGGCAGTGCCGACCGAGGTCAACGTGGGATGATTGGAATTTTTGATGTACAGCGTCAGTGGCCCGGCGTTATACACCATCGCCAGGTAATTCCACTCATTGAGCACCAACGCATCCGAGCTGGTCACCGCGCTTCCGCTGCCGTTATATATCCGGGCGTAGGCTTTTCCATCCTGGAGCATGGATAATTGATATACGCCCGTGCCTGACTCGGTGCTCGCGAGATACACCAACGCGGTCGAATTACTCCCATACGATGTGGGGTAAATCCACCCCTCGATCGTCAGTTTGCTCTGCCCGCCGTTGTTCAGGTTGATCGTATTCAGATTGGCGATGGTGCTGAAGGTGCTCGTGCCGATGTTGATGCTGTCATTTCCCGTTTGATTGCTGAACGGGTTGGTGTCCGTCGTCAGCGTCATCGCTTTGTTGAACGTGATGTCATGGTTGTTGCCGCTGATGTCGGCGACGGTCTTGTCGCTGTTGGTCAACGCATCGAAATTGTACTGCGCGATCGTGGCGGCGCCGGCCGTCATACCCGCGCCCATGACCAGCATCGCCGAACCTAAAACCAATAAACTTCGCTTGCTCATGATAGAACCTCCTGAAAAATGAAATAAATTACAAATACCGTTGAACTTAACTCCAAGGCGTTAAACGACTCAATTCTCCTGATGGTCGCACCTCCTTCCGGCCGATTCGCGCCAGATGAATTGCGATGGAACGATTCGCCGCCGTGCCGGCAAACCGGAGTCATCCAGTCGGGAAAAAATCAACTCCTCGATCGCATCGGCCACTTTTTCATCATGTCGTTCGATGCTCGCCAGCGGTGGCGACATCGCGACACAGAAAGGCGCATCGTTGCATCCAATGACTGTGACATTTTCCGGCGTGAGCAGACCTTTGTCGCGCAACCAGACGAGGGCCGCCGACGCAATCTCATCATTCGTGCAAATCAAGCTGTCAAACGGAAATTTGTCCGGAAATTGATTGGTCAACATGGCGATTGCCTGATCCATCAGTTTCCATGGATCGCCGCCGCCGGAGATGTTTATTGCCGACTGATCCGAGACAGACATGCCTCTTTGCCTGCAATGACCAAGAAAAGCCTCGACTTTGCTGATGTTTCCATGGGGGCTGAGAATTGCCGGCCTTTTTCGGCCGGCATTCGCCAGATGATCCGCTGCCTGGACATACCCCGCGACCATGTCATGCTGGATCAGGTCAACCGGCAGCGACAAAGATTCCGCGCTGACGACGACCGCCGCCTTGAACTCCTTCAATTGCCGGGAGAACTCATCCATCACCAAAGCAGGCGAGTGCCGGAGAACGACCGCATCGACACCCCTCATGCGACATTCCATCAATTGCCGCCTTGTCACCTCCGGATCGGACATGCAATCGAACAGATAGGTGGTATACCCCCGGTTCTGCGTCCGTAAGGTGATATTCCTTGCCATTCCCTCGCTTAAATGCGGCCCGGCCAAGTCCCACAACAAACCGATGGTCATGGTGCTTTTGCCCGCCAGCCCCCGCGCCAGCGGATTACGCACATAATTGAGCCGTTTGGCGATTTCCCGGACTTGCCGCTGGGTTTCCGAGCGCAATCCCAGCTCATCGCCGCGGTTATTGAGAACCAGGCTGACAGTCGAATGACTAAGCCCTGCTTCCCTGGCGATGCTACGAATGCTGGCTGGCTTCACGTTCAGTACCTCACCCGTGTTAGAACAATATTAACACGGTTTAGGTATTCGTCAAGTACATTTTTTTTACGCGACTATCCGTTTTAAATATTTGAGATAACCCATTGCCAAATACGCACCTTCGATTGCATGGTGTAGTAGGAGTTTTGGCTGAATCCGTGCTCCCGGCTCAATTGCTCGACTGGCTCAGACGCCATATCCGACCACCCGTTACACGGTTTTCAACATCCTGAAGCTCAAAACGGGTAGTCGCGTATTGTTTTTTATTGGCAGCATATTGCCTTTTTGTAAAATAGTTGGCAGGTCATATGAATGGGAGTGACAACGAATTATCCGTTGTCCGGACAAGCATTTCGCAACGCAAATGGGAGTTGGGATGTTGAAGGAAGGACAATTCTGCGGGCGATCGAGCCGTGCCGGCCGGAGACGGCGAATGATATTGCGTTCGTCGATTGAACCGTTGGAGCGGCGATTGCTGCTGGCGGCGATCTCTTGGACAGGGGGAAGCGGATTCTGGGATGACACTTCGCAGTGGGATTTGGGGCGCAAGCCGGTATTTGGGGATGATGTCACGATCGGCGGCAGCGGAATTACAGTCACGGTGCGCAATGCGAACGAGAGGGCGAACAGCCTGAATGCGGCCGCGACTCTGGCGCTGGACAATGGTTCATCACTATTTGTGGACGCCACCAGCACACTGGGCGGATCGCTGGCCATCAATGGCGGCACGCTGACGCTGGTCGGCGCTGCGACACTGGCGGGAACGTTCACCTGGACCGGCGGGAAACTTGCCCCAACAGCGGGTTTAGCCGCCAACGGACCAATCTCCATCAACAGCACAACCAATGTCACCCTGAGCGGCGACCTGACCGTCAACGGCGTCGTCACTCATGACAACACCGGCAACCTTGCCCTGACCAATACCTCCGATCTGATCATCAACAGCGATTACAACATGACCTCAGACGCGGGAATCACAACCGCTTCCGGTCTTGGCGGAGCCATACCCAATATTCATCTTGCGGGCGGACTCCATAAGACCGGCGGTGTCGGCACTTCGGTGATCGATGCCGACGGCATCATGAATCTTCTGTTTGAAGGGGGCGACCTGGATGTGCAGTCGGGCAATTTGACGATATCGGATATTCATGGAACATCCACCGTCGGCGTTGACATCCATGTCGCGGGCGGATCGACGCTGCTATTTTCCAGCCCGGCGGTCACCTGGTCGGGAACAATCAACGGGACGGGCACCGGATCGGTACAGTTGGCCGAAACGGCAATCTCCGCCGGCGCGGGGGGGCTGACGTTTAACTTTGTGGAAAACCAGTTGCAATGGATGAGCGGCAGCATTTTGAGCAGCGCCGCCAACCCCTTTACCAATGCCGGTGGGATCACGCTGGTCGGGATGGATGACAAAACGGTCGGCGTCTTTCTTAACAACTCAGGTCATTGGACGCATGGCGGCAGCGGCCGACTGATTCCAACCACATCCGGTGGTGCGACAACGTTCAACAATCTCAGCGGGGGAATTTACGATTTCAGCGCGGACGCTGATAACTCGATTTACTCGTTTAATAATGCCGGACTGGTGCGCAAGGCGGCGGGAACGGCGCATTCCAATTTCACGGGAGTCGGCGGTTTTCATAATGAGGCCGGGGGAACAGTGCAGGTGCTATCGGGCAAGCTGGTGTTTGAAGGGGGCAGCACGTTCACCGGCGGAACGAATTTCAATATCGCCTCGGGCGCTGTGCTGGAGTTCGCCGGGACGAATTATCATACCTTCATCGGTGGGACATACACCAATACAGGTCTGGGGACCATTCACGCCATCGGACCGATCCAGGGGGACAACACCACACCCGCCACGTTCAATTTCACAGGCGGGGCGTTCCAGGTGGACACATTCGGGCAACTGTGGGGGACGTTCACCAACGCCGGGACGCTCAATATCGAAGGCAATGACCGGATTTACGTCCGGGCGACGATCACCAACACCGGAACGATCTATCAATTCGGGACGACAACGCTTCAGGTCAACGCCAATTCACGAATTATCAATCAGGGAACGTACGACATACTCGGCGATGGACACATTCTGCTGCGATACGACCTGTCATACGGCAATGTGCCCTTCACCAACAGCGGAACACTGCGCAAGTCCGGCGGGACGGGAACAAGTCGATTCGGACACGAAACCAGCGCACAGGGCGTGATGGTGCTGGACAACACCGGCACAATCGAGGCAGGGTCGGGCACGCTGGCAATTGAAGACACAGTCACGCAAGTTTCAGGGACGACTCTTGGAGGTGGAACATGGATCGCGGGGGCTTCATCGGCGATGACGTTCCCGGTCAATCTCACCGCCAGCAACGGGTCCATCGTACTGGATGGGGCAGGAGCCGCGTTGGGCGGAGTGGGCTTGTCATCATTCACCAATGGCGGCCAATTAACGCTGGGACCGGCCGGCCATTTGAACATTGCCGGCGATTACATCCAGACCGGAGCCGGGACACTGACAGCACAGGTGGGCGGACCGCCTGCGTCCGGACAGTTTGGATCGATGGCCGTGAGTGACAATGCGACGCTTGGGGGAACTTTCGTGGCAACCGCGATTGGCGGTTTTGGACCGACATCGGGGCAGCTATATACGGTGCTATCCGCCAGTGCCATCAGCGGGGCGTTCGCAGCAATGAACACACCGGCCGAATTGACACCGACGGTTTCAGCCAATTCAGTTGTTTTGAACGGATCGGGCGATCCAATCAACCTGACCGTCGCCAGCGTGACCGCGCCAGCCACCGGTCGGCCTGGCGCGGCGACAAACATCGGTTATTCGGTGCAGAATCTGGTGGGTGATGTCGGCTCAACGGGAACATGGGTGGATTCGCTCTATTTGTCGAAGGATGCAACATTTGAAGCGCACGATCTGTTGATTGGCCGTCAAACCCACACAGGCGGGGTGGCCGCCGGGGGATCATACAACGAAACATTTACCGGCCCCCTGCCGGTGGCTCTGGACGGCGATTATCACATCATCGTACTGGCCGACTCGCGTGGATTGGTTTCAGATTCGGACCGCACCAACAACTTCGGTATTTCGAGCGGAACGACCGCGGTAAGCCTTCCTGCGCTGTCCATCGGTTCGCAGACACAGGGCACAGTTGATGTGGGTCAGAATGTTTATTATTCACTTTCCTTACAGGCCGGGCAGGATGTCCTGCTGAATACAAATTTTACCGTCGGTCGGCAGGGGCAGGTTTATGTTCGACATGGCGAATTGCCGGATACGACCCATTTTGACAGCACCAGTGCCGATTACACAGCGATTGTGCAGCCGGTATTGATCCATGCGAACCAGACGGGCCGGTATTTTGTCCTGATTCACGGCATCGATGAAGCGGCCGGCGGGAAGGCATTTGACATCATACCCTCCATTGTGACGGCCGGCCCGACATCGGTTACGGCCAATCATGGGAGCAATCTGGGAACCACAACTGTCACCATTTCCGGATCCGGATTCAATCATAATTCCACCGCCTCGCTCATTTTGGGCGGAACGGTGCGAGCGGCCAGCCGCGTGCAATGGGTCGATGGCAACACGCTGTTCGCAACATTCGACCTGACTGGTCTGGCGGAGGGTGCATACGACCTGCAAACCACCACAGACGGCGCTTCTGCCACGCTGGCGGATGCGTTTATCGTCAATGCCGCACCGGTTGGGAACCTGGATTACACCCTGACGCATCCCGCTTTTATTCTGGCGGGAAGAACGGTGGATTTAACACTGGAATACATTAACCGGGGCGAAACCGATCTGCCTGCGCCGTTGTTCATTTTGTCAACGGACAATGGGAAATTCCGGCTGCCGGACCAGACGGGTTTTGTGGAGGATCACATAGAAGTGCTGGGGATCAATCATTCCGGTCCTGCCGGAGTCTTGCCGCCGGGCGCGCGGGGGACGATTACAATCCCATTCATGCCGACGGTGATCGGTTCGCATGTGAAATCCAATTTCACACTGATTCAGGCGCCGCGCAATTTGACAATGGACTGGTCTCATCTGAAGGAAGACCTGCGGCCGGTTGGGTTGTCGGATGAGGCATGGGGCGCGATTTTCGGAAATTTTATGGCGCAGGTCGGCACCACCAGCGGCCAATATGCGGATGTTATTCGGGAAAATGCGAATTATCTGAGCGGGCTGGGGCAATCCATCAACGATCCTTCACGGTTGCTGGCTTATGAACTTATGCAGGCGGGAAATTTTGGTGAAATCAGCAGGCGATATGCGATGAGCGCATTCGGTCGCGGACAGGCCGATCCGTTCGACCTTCGCGCCCAAACCGACGCGGGTGGTAACGTCACGATCCGTGTCGGGGGACGGGGGAGAATTTTCCTGAAGCAGTTGGATGGAAGCTATGTCGATCCAGCCGGTGATGGTGGATCATTGAGCCGGGATGGAACCGGCCGATACACCGTTCGAGAAAAGACAGGTGAAATCACGGAATTTTCGGCCGATGGGAAATTGGATCGTATTTCGGATGCCAACGGCAATTCGCTGACCGCTCATTACACAACCGGCCGGTTGAGCAGCCTGGTCAGTTCCAGCGGCGACACGACTGGTTTTGCTTACAACCCGGCCGGACGGATCAGCGCCATCACCGACGCCGTGGGGCGGGTGACGACGTATGCCTACGATGCCTCCAACGAGCATCTGTTGTCGATCACATCCGCGGGCGGAACGATCTCGATGTCCTACATAAGTGGTCAAGGGGCCGCTACCGAACACGCCGTTTCGTCCATCGCTTATGCGGATGGAACGCACACTTACTTTGAATATGATGCGCAGGGCCGGTTGACGAAGGTTTCGCGCGACGGCGGAGCCGAGGCGCGAACATTCAGTTATGACACGTTGGGAAACGTGACAATCACCGATGCGCTGGGGCGGACAACAAAGATTTACCGAAACGCTGCTAACCAGGTGGCCGGCATCGAGGATGCGATGGGAAACCTGGCCGCAATGGGCATGGGAAGCCTGTCAAAACCCGGTGGGTTGCTGGAATCCATCACCTTTGATGACCGGGGCAATGCAACACAGGTTCGCGATGCGGCCGGCAACGCGCTGGGGTTGTCTTATGATTCAATATTCAATCGCCTGCTGAACATGACCGATCCGCGCGGATATTCCACCGCGCTGGGATATGATGCCAACGGGAATTTGACTTCGATCACCGATCCAGCCGGCCAGACGCAGAGCTTTACTTACGATGCCCAGGGGCGCCCCACTTCACTGACGACGGCGGTTGGGACACAGACAGTGGTTTATAATTCGGCCGGACTGATCTCCCAACGGACCTATGCGGATGGTTCATCGGTTCAATACTCCTACGATGCCCATCGCAATCTGTTGTCGGCGACCGATGGATCGGGAACCGTGGGTTTCACCTACGATTCGGCTGACCGGATGACATCCGTCACCTATCCAGATGGGATGTCGCTGGCATACACATATGACTCCGCCGGCCGGCGCACCCGCATGACGGACCAGACAGGCTTCAGCACCACTTACGGCTATAATTCCCTTGGCCGATTGGCATCGATCTCCGATGGCAGCGGCGCCGTCGTCGCCTCGTATGCCTACGATGCCACCGGCCGGCTGGAACGGGTGGATCGCGGCAATGGAACCGCCACGACATATGGTTACGATGCGGTTGGCAACATTCTATCAGTGGCCAATCTCGCCCCCGGCGGAGGAACCCAATCGCAGTTCACATACACTTATGATGCCCTGGGCCGCCGCACATCCGTGACCGGCGCGGATGGAACGACAAGCTACCAATACGATGCCTCCGGGCAACTGACGCGCGCCGCTTTCCCGAATGGCCGAACGATTGACTACGCCTACGACCCCAACGGCAATCGCACCGGCGTCATCGACAGCACGGCGGGAACCGATGGCTATTCCAGCAACAATCTGAATCAATATTCATCCATCGACAGCAATGCGCTGACCTACGATGGGGATGGGAACCTGCTCTTGGGTGATGGTGCCACCTACACTTACAATGCACGCGGCCAGTTGGTCTCCACATCCGTTGGCGGCGACACATTCGCCTACACATATGATGCCACCGGCAACCGCCTGACCGTCACCCGCAACGGCGTCACCACCCGGCAGCTGGTCGATGTGCAAAGCGGATACGGCGGCACAATCGTCGGCGATTTTCAATCCATTGGCGACCCGCTGCGTCATTACATCTACGGATTGGGGTTGACCAGCCAGATCGCCGCGGGTGCATCGAGCTATTATGATTTTGATGCGCTGGGCAATACCGTTGCATTGACGGATGGCAGTGGCCAGGTCATCAGCGCCTACACTTATCTGCCATTTGGCGAGCTTCTTTCTTCCAGTGGTTCGACGGTCAATCCTTTCACCTTCTCCGGCCAATTCGCCGTCTCTGATCGTGGTGACGGGTTGTATTTCATGTCCAGCCGGTCATTTGATCCATCACTTGGACGTTTTACATCGCGTGATCCACTGGGTTTTGCGGCGGGAGATGCGAACCTGTACCGCTATGTCCACAACGATCCGATCAATTCCGTGGACCCAACCGGCCTGGCTCCATTGGTCGCACCTCCCTCATCGACTGCGGTTCGTCTGTCGCAGGCGTTCGAGCAAGCTCTGATGGGCGGCGCGCGAACCGTATCCGAAGCACCACTGGTGCAGACAGTGAATAATTTCTTTGCCAACAGGGCCACCCAGCTCGCAGCACAGAACGCCGTTCGTGCGGGTGTGGAAGAAGGCGTCGTCAGCGGCGCATTCGATTCGGTGATGGCAGGCTCCCTGCTGGACACGCTGGCCGCACAGGAGGCGGCCGCCCAAGTGGCGATACAGAACACCGGCCGGGCGGGCGTTGAGATCGGCCTTGGCGGCACACTGTTTCCCAGCGCCTCGTCGGCCGTTACCGAATCGGCCGCCGGCAACGTCGCCCGCACGGCCGTCAGTGGCGGAGGATCGCGTCTCATCGGCATGGTCGGCAGCGGCGGCATCGGGATTCTCTTCGCCGAGTTTGACATCTGGAACCAACAGCTTGATTTTGAGCGTGAATTTCCCGATGGCGATCCGGTCCCCGTGCAGGAAGTCATCAACGGCCCCCAATACGCCAAAACGATCCGCAAGCCGCTGGTGTCGGAATTGCTCAAGCGCAACGACGGCTCGGTGTCGCAGGATACGCTGTTGTTTTATCTTAAACTCCAATCCGACCAGGAACGCCTCCGCGCCGGCCGACCCATCCAGCCGATGGAACAGGTTACCTCTGTTGACCCCAACGACATCGTCGGTCCGGGCGGTTATGGCCAAGCGGGATTCATCGCCCCCGATCTGGTAATGCCCTATACCATCAACTTTCAGAATAAACCCGATGCCTCCGCCCCAGCGCATGTGGTCACCATTACTCAGACCCTCGACTCAGACCTGGACTTGTCCACCTTCGCATTTGGCGACATGGGATTCGGATCCACACATGTGACCGTCCCGCCAGGCCGTCAGACATTCACCACAACCGTCCCTCTCAGCGGCACGTTGCGCGTGGACATCACGGCGAACCTCGACATCCCGACCCGAACCCTCAGTTGGACCTTCACCAGCATCGACCCGGCCACGGGCGACGACCCCATCGATCCATTTTCAGGGTTCCTCCCGCCCGATGCGGCCGCCGGCCAGGGACAGGGATTCGTCAACTACACCATCCGCGCTGCCGCCAACTCCCCCACCGCCACCGTCATCGACGCCCAGGCGAGCATCGTCTTCGACACCAACGCGCCGCTGGCCACCCCCGCCATCGTCAACACCATCGACGCCGGCCCACCGGTCAGTTCCATCGTGGCGCTGCCGGCGCAGATACCCACCTCATACCTGATTCAGGCTGCCGGAACGGATGATGCTGGCGGATCGGGCATCGGATTTTACGATTTTTACGTCTCCACCGATGGCGGCCCCTTTGAACGATTCGCCTCGGCCGTCCCAACTTCCTCCACCTTGTTCCAGGGTGTTTCCGGTCACACCTACGGCTTTTACAGCATCGCCACCGACAACGTCGGCAACGTCGAACCTTCCAAATCCGCCGCCGAGGCCACCACAATGACGACTGAAGGAATCGCTCTGATCCCCGATCCCGCCGATCCTTCCAGACAGGCCCTGTACGTTGGCGGAACCACCAATGCCGACCGAATCCGGCTGCTGCGCCTGCAGGATGGACGCATTCGCCTGTTAATGAACGGTTCAAACAAAGGCGCGTTCACCGTCACCAGTTCTGTCATCGTGAACGGCGACGAAGGCAACGATACGATCATTGTCGCCCCCAATATCACCCTGCCCACGATCCTCGATGGCGGCGCCGGTGATGACATTATCATCGGCGGGCGCGGCATCAACACACTCACCGGTGGCAACGGCAATGATCTTTTGTACTCCCCAGGCTCATCCGGCCGTTTATACGGCGGCGCCGGCAACGACCGCCTGCGGGCCGCCGGCCGTTCCAACCTGCTCAACGGCGAAGACGGGCACGACTCGCTGCTCGCCTATCAAAACAACATCCTGCTTGGCGGCACGGGTAACGACCGTCTGATTGCCGGCTTCAACAACCTGCTGATCGGCGGCACGGGATATGACCGCCTGCAACCCAATCGCGGCGGCATCCTCATCGGCGGCACAACATCCTATGACTCGGACCCGGCGGCTTTATTCTCCATACTCGATGAGTGGCGTCGTACGGACATCGTCTATTCACTGAAGGTGGATCATCTGACCCACGGCGGCGGACAAAATGGCACGACGATATTCAATCAACCAACCCTGTGGGCCGACGAAGAACCGGACCTGTTGACCGGCCACACGGCATTGGACTGGTTCATCGCCTCGCCAAATGACCTGATTCGCGGCCGACAACCACGGCAGGAAATCCTCACAACGATCTGACAAATCCAATAAACAAACGGGGCGGGCCGGTATTAGGCGGCTCGCCCCGGAAAAACTGCGGCAATTCGGCGATTAGAGGCCGAACTGGGCCAGGAAATCGGCTTCGGCGTTGGCCAGGAGGGTCAGCGCCTCGGCCTTGGTGGCGATGGTGCTGTAGGCTCCGGTGGCGACGCAACCGAATTCGGCGTAGAGGGTGTTGTTGGGATCGACGTAGCCTTCCGGTTCGGCCCCTTCGCCGTCAAAATCGACGGTCGAAGCGCTCTTGTACGCCCCGAACAACAGGATGACATCCGCTCCATCCTGAAGCGTCTTGACATCCCCATCCCCCTGGATGCCGAAGAACAGCTTGCCCTGGGTGCTGGCCTGGGCGGTCACGGCGATGACGTCGTTGCCGCCATCCCCCAGCACGCGGCCGTCGATCCGCCGGGCGGTGCTGGTGGGGCTTTTGGTCCAGTTGCCGTCAAACGACAAGTCGAGAATGTCGTCGTTGGAGCCGCCATTGGCGGAGAAGACGCCATCGGCATCACGGAGGAAATCGTCGCCATCGTTGCCAAAGAGACGATCCCAGAACCCGCCCTGGCCGTCGGCGATGTCATTGCCGTTGCCGCCGCGGAGGGTGTCGTTGCCCGCGCCGCCCAGCAGCGAATCGTCGCCGTTGCCGCCGCGGATCAGGTCATCGCCCGCGCCGCCGGTCAGGGAGTCGTTGCCGTTGCCGCCGTACAGATCGGCGCCGGTGCTGACATCCGAGGCCACGGTGATCAGGTCATCCCCCCCGCCGCTTCGGACGATGATCCGGCCGGTGGGATTGAAGACGCCGACGGATGAGCCGTTGATGTTGACATCCAGCCCGCCGACGGCGTTGGTGATGTTGATCTGGTCGGCAAAGCGGGTTCCGCCGACGACCAAGTCGCCGTTTTGCAATTCGGCGGCCGTGATGGTGAGGGACTTGCTGACGGTGGTGACGGCTCCGGCGCTGTCGCGGATGCTCAGTTGAACGGTGTATTCACCCGGCGCACGGAACCGGTGGGTCGCGGTGAGGGCTTCGGGGTCGCTGGTGGAATGGAAGGCCACCGAACGGCCATCGCCAAAATCCCAGCTCACCTCGTGTGTGTCGGCGAGGTCGGCATCGGTGAAACTGCCGGTCAACGTCAACTGCTGGAACGCGACGCCGCCGGCGGATCCGCCGATGGGGTCCACGGCGGGGGCGTTGTTGGTCGGGGTGCTGTCATCCTGCAATTCGTATACCCAGGCGATGCCGGCATCCATCCCGCCGGTGTCATCTCCCATGTCGGTGAACAACACCTTGTCGCCCGACAGGAAGCCCACCTGGCTGCCAAAGGCGTTGGGCTGGCCATCCATCGGTGTCGTGGCCGGCGAGATCACCTCGCCGATCAGGGTGTCATCGGCGGCGTTGTACACAAAAGCGGCGCCGGCCGGCCCGAGGGCGTTTTCGTAAACCGGGTTGCCGTTTTCATCCAGGATCGGGTCGCCGTTTTCATCGTAAGTCGGCATCGGGATCATGGCTTCCTGCGTGCGTGCCCCGATCAGCAACGTGCCGTTGGACAGCGCCAGGGATGAACCAAAACCGCTGTTGTATGAATTGGGGTCCGGATCGCTGATCGTGCCCACCAGCGAGCCTGTGGCCGCATCAAAGTGATAGACGAATCCCGGCTGCGGATCGAAATTGAACGGGTCGGCGTAAGGCGCGGAGATGAAGATGTCATTGCCCGCGAACGCCATCGCCGAACCGAACCCTTGGTAATCGTTGGAGACGGGTTGCTCATACACATGGGTCAACTGCCCATCCTCGACGTTCATCTGCACGACGATCGGCTGGCCATTGCTGGAGACGCTCGCCCCCAGCGACTCGGCCACCAACATCTGATTGCCGGAGACCGCCAGGCCATGCCCAAAGCCGTTGAGAATGTACGACCCGGCCACCGGATTGGTGAAGGTGCGGATGATTTCGCCGGTCTCGGTGTCATAAAGCTGGACCATGCCGTTGCCATCAACGTCCAGCGAATCGTGATTGGAGCCGACTAGGAGATTTTCCCCATAACCGGCGATGGCGACGCCAAAACCGGGGAAATATCCCGAGCCGGAATAATTCTGGGCGCTGATCACCAGCGGATCGACATCGGCCGCCCCATCGTAGACGTAAACCCGCCCGCCGACGCTGTCGCCGACATCCGCGATGGCGATTTTATCGGTCCCGACAAACGCCACCGCGCTGCCGAAACGTTCATTGGACTGTGGGTCGGGGTTGTTGAAGGTGCGGACGACGCTGCCGTTGGAGGTGTCGATCAACAACACCTGGCCGCCAGTCGGCGCTCCGATCGCGATCCCCTGACTGGGCATTCCCAGCAGCGCCAAGTCCCCCTTGGTCGCCAGAACTTCGCCAAACTGATCGAACGGCTGCGCGGTGGGGGATGTGATCGCGGCCCCCTGCACAATGCTGACGCTCAACAGCCTGCGCGGTTCGAGGGTTTCGATGGATGCGGACAACATACGTTTCGATGCGGTCTGACTGGTGCGCTTGGACATAATCGTTTCTCCTTCATGCAAAGAATGCCCTGGACATGAGTACAACCCGATGCACAGATTATCACCACATCGACCGAAAAGTAAAAATAAATTTACTTCAATCGACGGGAACGGGAAGGTCCGTTTTGATGAAAAGATTATCGGCCCACCCCGCCGCGGGATGAAGTGTCGATTTAATATCATCAGCCGTGCAAATCCTGTCGCACGGCGGGCATCTGTCAGTCAAATGGACGAATGCAATCGTTTTAACCCACCAGATACGCATTGGCCCAGTCGCCGTGGTCGCCGTTGATTCCATCGCCGGCGTCGTTGACCACCAGTCGTAACTGCTGTCGACCGGCCACGTTAAGGCGCAATCGCTCCGTCCGCGTGTTGCCGGCCATCACGCCGCTGTCGAACAGCAATTGGTCATCCGCCCACACCTGGAAGATCGCCGAGCCATCCGATCCCACCTCATCGTCTATGCCCACATCCGAGAAGAACCGGGAATACTTGCCTCCCAGGTTGAAGACCTGTTCACTGTTGGCGTGGACACCGATGCCCCTGGAATAAATAACGTGGTTCAGCGTAATCGTTTTGCCATCGCCGGCGCCGCTGTTGCCGACGCTCTGATTTTTCTCCACCGGCCCCCAGCCGTTGGTTGATGAGGTGGGCGTCAGATCGGTCAGTTTTGTGATCGTATTGCCGGTCGGCGGCGGAGGAGGGGGCGGCACATCGCCGCTCACCAGCTTCGCTCCCGCCCAATCCGCATGATCGGCGAATATCCCGTTGCCCGAATCTGTCACCACCAGTTTCAACTGGCTCTTGCCCGTCACATCCACCTTCA
>JADYZN010000018.1 GCA_020853095.1 Phycisphaerales bacterium
GTCCGATAATCCATGTTATGTTAAGCTCAGGCAGGAGGGAGCAATTTCCTGTCATTTCGACAATGACACAAGAGACGCGGCGGCGCATGAGCCGCCAAAGCCGGTGGCCAGTGCGATGCTGCGGCGAACGGCTTGCCGTTGCACTTGATTGCTTAGGCAGACCCCTTTTGTCGCCATTGGCCGGGTGGTATTGGGATTGGGCGGGATGATCGAGTGTTGATGGCATAGCCAGTTGATGAGGATGGAGATCAGGCCGGAAGCTCCAAGGCTGTGTCCAAAGGCTGCTTTGTGGGAATACAGAACCGGATGGAGACTGGGCTGTTCCAGATTGGCGATGGCCGCTTCAATGGCCTGCAATTCGATGGAGTCATTGAGCACCGTACCCGTCCCATGGGCGTGAATCAGGTCCACCGGCCGGCCATCCAGGACCATTTGGAGCAGCCGTCGTGGCACGATGGCCTCCGGATCGGAGCCGGTCAGATGTGAGGCATCGCCGCCGAGGGCGAATTTGTCGACGATAACCGGGGTTCCATGCGCAATTGAAGCTTCTGGCGGGGGGGATAAAGGATCAGAAATCGCTTGCAAGCAGAGGGCGGCGGCGGCTTCGCTCATTAAAAAGCCGTCGCGATCATGGTCAAATGGACGACATCCCCCCCCCGCCGACGATAAAACCCGAAGCCTTGCGAAACTGCCCAGGAACAATGGATGAACGGATGATTCAACGCCAACCACCAGTGCCCGGCGTGCCTGTCGAGATTGGATCAACATCGCGGCGTGGATCAATGCGTGCAGGCCGCTGGCGCACGCCGCCGAGTAGGTGAACAGCGGGCCTGTCATGCCCATTTCCGACGAAAGGTTCGACGCAAGATCGGCCAAACCGCAAAAAGTTGAAAATTGCGGCGGGGGGGTGATCCATTGTTCGATTGGACCTTTGCTGGTGCCGACGACCAGGGCGGTTTGATCATCGGCCAGGATGTGACGATCCCAACCGGCCTGTTCGACGGCTTGATGAACGGCCATTGAGGCCCAATGCCGTGCCCGGCCATTTGGGATCGGATCATTCGATGGGATCTGGCTGTGGGTGGAGATCGTCCGGCCGGCGCACAGGGCCTGCCAGTTGGAATCCAAGGTATCGGCCAGCGGGGTGATCAGCCCCCCGCCGCACAACATGGCGGCCGGCGACGAACTCGAATCACGCCGGTTCATCGGGATGGGGCCTCGGCGGCCACTTCGCGTTCATACAGGATCGGGATGCGATGCCGTCCGGTATGACTGACCCGGCTGATGGTCGGCGATTCGCTGGAAGGTTCAACCCCCCCGCCGTCGTATGCCCGCCATTTCAATCCCAGGTCCATGACCATCTGATGATCCAGCTCGGGGCTGCGACCATAAGTGGTCAGATAGTTGCCGATCATGGTGCTGTCGGCGCCGGCGAAGAAAATCCAGCTTTGCAGATCGCGCAGGCAGACTTGCCGCCCCCCCGCCACTTTCAATTCCTTGTCGGGAAGGATGAATCGGGCGATGGAGATGATTTTCAGACACTCCATCGGATGCAGTTTGGGCATCTCCTCCATGGGCGTGCCATGGATGGCATTGAGAAAATTGATCGGCATCACGTCCACATCCAGCTCGCGCAGCGTGAAGATCATGTCCAGGCGGTCATCCCATTGTTCGCCCATGCCGAAGATGCCGCCGCTGCAGATGGAAAGCCCGGCTTGCTTGGCATTTTTCAATGTCTGCACGCGCTCGCTGAAAGGATGCGTGGTGACGACGTTGGAATAGTGCCGCTCGGACGTTTCGAGGTTGTGATTGATTCGGCGGATGCCGCAGTCGTAGAGGAATTTGGCGGTTTCCGGGGTCAATGCGCCCAGCGTGGCGCACGCCCGGGTTTTGCCATCGCGGGCGATTTTCATCATCAGGGGCTTGAGCCAGTCTTCCAGCTCGCCGCGGGTCGGTCCGCGGCCGCTGTTGACGATGCCGAAGCTGTCGGCGCCCACTTCGCCGGCGTGCAGGGCGCTGTCGAGGATCTGTTCATCGGTCAGTTTGGACTGTTCCTTGGCCGGCCCATCGTGGTGGGAGGACTGGGCGCAGAATTTGCAATCTTCACTGCACCCCCCCACCTTGGCGGCGACGATGGCGCAGAATTTGACGTCCCGGCCAACGAAACGAATCCGTATCTTGTTGGCCCAGTAAAACAGATCGTACAGATCATCCCCGCCGATGGCCGCCAATTCGAAAGCGGCGTCGCGGGACAACGATTCACCATCAAGCACGCGCTGTGCGATGCGTGCGATTCGAGAATGCACGAAAACCTCCTGGAGACAAAAAATTCTCAGCGTGTCCGAAACGCGTTCATGATCGGCTGGGCGGCTCGCCCGGTCAGCCGTCGGGAGGCGGGATCATAGGTGAACACGCCAAGCATTCCGGTGCGATTGTCGAGAATGTACACGCCATCCCCGCCGGCCTGGACGCGGGCGGTGACGACCTGGTAATCGCGATCCTTGACCGACACGGCCGCGATGGCCGGCGTCGTGGCAAACCAGTTGGCCGCCAACAGCGCCAAAGCGGTGAGGGCGAAGAACGCGATGAGCAAATTTTGTTTTTTCATGATTAATTTTCCGTAAGGGGCATCCGGTTCAAGACGCGATTCAGCGGCGGCCGCCGCGGTTGGGAGATTCAAGAAACCGCGACAGGTCCAGCGGGGGCATGGCGCTGAGTTCGCGCCGGCTGTCATCCCAGGTCAAGCCGCCCAGGACGCCGTTGGTCATGTCCACGATGTAGACCACCTCTCCGGATCCGCCGGTGATTTCGCCGGGGATCATGAGATAATCCGACGGCCTGGCCGTCTGGGCCATCGCGGTGTTTGGCGTGGTGGACCGTGCGACAAGGACGACCAGCAAAAAGACATTCAAGGCGACCAGCGCCCAGAGAAGACGGGATTTCATACAATTCTCCTGGTTAAAAACCGATTGTTAATCCAGATGGGTGCGTTTGGCGTCCTTAAACAACACCGCCAGCCCCACCACGCCCAGAAAGACCAGTAAAAACCAGGTGGTGCTGGTGCCGCCTTCGATGTAGACGGTTTGGGGATACCCTTCCAGGCGGGCGTCGGTGTATTCCAGTTCTTCCTCGGTTTGCTGGCGGCTGTTGGCTTGTGCCGCAGGCTGGATGGCAGGCAGGATCGCCCCCAGCATCAGCAATATAAGAGTCCATCGCAACAAGGGTTGTCTCATGTCGGCATCATAACCAGTTTTCGAGCGGGCGGGCAAGTAATCTGAAGTCGGCCGCCGGAATGCTGACGGTCTCCCATTTGACCGAACGGCGGCGCATGTGACCGCGATATTCGGCCAGATCGATCCCCATCATCCAGTACCAGCGGTCCTGGTGCAGAAACATCCCCGGTTGCTCGTGCAATGGCGGGTCGATCCAGTAGACAAAACCCAGGACGGCCTTGAAGCCATTGCCGAAGACCTGCTCCCATTGCATCAGGTCGGTGACATCCTGTTCGGTGGCCCAGGTTTGGAAACCACCCGAAGATGCTCCCGGGCGGCCGCACATCTGGCGGCCTTTGACGTCAACCAGCAGGTTCGGACCGTTGGGGCTGTAGACGACAAAGTCGAAACTTTTGAGCTTGGCATTGGAAAACAATGCTTTTTTGGCCTCATCCACCGCGACGTATGGGATTCCGCGCTGGCGGAGAAACGCCTCGAAAGCGGCCTCGTAATGGACTTTACGGTCGGCCATGGATGGGTTTCTTATACCGTTCCGCCATCCCGGAGCAAAGCCACAAATGCCATTATCGGGTCAATTGCGGCAGGGAGATGCGATGACCGTTTCCGTTCCCATTGCCGTTTCCATTCCCATTCCCATTGGATGGGGGTACGGACAGCGTGAGGGTTGGTTTGAGGGCGATCAGGCGGCGTGGCGGGCGGCGGGCCGATTTTTTACGGCGGCTTTTCCGCTGGAGGGCCAGTTGTTCATCGGCATAAAGCTGCAACTGCTCGGCACTGGTGAAAAGCTGCTCGAAATTGTATTCGCCGCCGTGAAAATCGCAGTTGTCGGTTGAATATTCCCGGCAGATTTTAGGGCGGGTTTCATAGATGCCGCAACGATTGTCAGACTGGAGATGCTTGCAGCGGCTCATGAAACCGATGTACCACTGCTTTTCTTCTATGAAAACGACGACGTTTTCGTGGCACAGGTACCAGCGGATGTCATCGTACTGTCGGCGCGATTCGGGATTGTCGATCGGCAATGCGAAGTAACGGCAGCACAGAGCGGAACATTGGTCACAAAGACAGTCGGCCATGGGCCGCAGAACTTACCCGAACACCCCCCTTGGTGGCAAAGAGAAGCTGCGATACGCGCATATTGCGTTCGTCGGGCCGGGGAGGAAAATGGTACGATGCGCATTATCGGCGGTGAATTCGGAGGTCGGTTGCTGTTGCCGCCGCAGGGGGAGACGACCCGGCCCATCACCGATCGCGTCAAACAATCCCTGTTTGACATCATCTCGCCCCGGATCGAAAACGCGGTGATCTACGACCTGTTTGCCGGCACGGGACGCATGGGGCTGGAATCGCTGAGCCGGGGTGCGAAACAGGCGATTTTCTTTGAAGCCGACCGGTCGGCCCTGGCCCGTCTCAATCAGAACATCATGGCGCTGAGGGTGGCGGACCGATCGAGGATCATTCCGGGCGATCTGTTCAGGTGGTTTCACCGGGCGACCCAAAAGCCGGCCGAGGCGAGCGTCGATCAGACCGTGCAAAGCCGGGGGGCCGGGCCGGCGGACGTGGTATTCCTGGATCCCCCCTACCGCTTTTTGACCGACCGGCCGGATGAACTGCTGCAGTTGGCGCTGCATCTGGCCCACGCCCACCTGCATGCCGACTCATGGGTGGTGTTTCGGCATGATGTGAAGGATCAACTGGAAATGCCGAATCTGCAATGTTTTGACGTGCGGGATTACGGGGGAATGCGGCTGGAATTTCTGCGCCGATCGTGAATTGCTCGGCCGGGCCGATTATCCTGTGTCACATGGACAACTCCGCATCCACTCCCAGGCCCCGTACCTTGCGATCCGATGCGCTGGCGGTGCTGACGAAACTGCGACAAGCGGGTTTCGTGGCGTATTTCGCCGGTGGATGCGTGCGCGACCAGCTTTTTGGGTTGGAACCCAAGGATTATGACATTGCCACCGATGCCACGCCCCGGCATATCCAGGAGCAATTTCGAAAAACCCAGGCGGTCGGGGCGGCTTTTGGTGTGATTCTCGTCCATCAGGGGCAAAGCGCCATCGAGGTGGCCACGTTTCGCGCCGATTCGAGTTATCTGGATGGCCGGCATCCGTCGGCCGTGCGGTATGCCACGCCACAGGAAGATGCCTTTCGGCGTGATTTCACGGTCAACGGGCTTTTTTTTGATCCGCTGGAAGAGCGCGTGATTGATTTTGTGGGTGGACAGGCCGATTTGTCCGCCCGCCGATTGCGAGCCATTGGACGGGCTGATGAACGGTTTGCCGAAGACCATTTAAGGCTGTTGCGGGCGGTTCGGTTCGCATCGAGATTTAATCTGGACATCGAGCCGGAGACGGCCCAGGCGATTGGCCGGCACGCCGGGTCGCTGGTGCGGATCAGTCCGGAACGCATCGCCGAGGAATTGCGGCTGATCCTCACCCCCCCCACCCGCGTTGCCGCCTGGCCGATGCTGTGGGAGTTTGGGTTGCTGGAGCCGATCTTTCGTTTCGCCCCCCCGCCGCCGGAACAAAAACGGGCATTCGATCCGGCCCGATCGGTTTTCCTGTCGGTTTCATCCGGAGAAACCATCGGGTTCGCCCTGGCGTTGGCGGCGGCGAGTCTTTGTTATCAGGCTCATCATCTTCCTCTGGATGCCGATCTTCGTTCATTATTGAGCGATCCATTCATTCGCAAGCAGGTGCGTGCCGTACGGCAGGCGCTCAAAACCAGCAACGAAACCACGGATCAGATGCAGGCGATTTTGCGCGGTGTTGGGGTTTTGCTTCAGGAGGCCAAACCAAGCGTGGCGCAACTGAAACGTTTTTATTCCCAACCGACCGCGGCGGATGCGATTTTGATTTTGTCGGCCTTGAAACAGATTGGCGTACAGGCCGACCGGGTGGACTGGCTGCGGGAGCGTTTTGGCGAATTGCAACAGATGGATTGTGCCCCGGTTCCGCTGGTCAATGGTGAGGATCTGCTGGCCGCTGGTTTGTCGCCCGGCCCGCGGTTCAAACACATCCTGCATGATGTGTACGATGCCCAACTGGAAAATCGCGTGATCGAGAAATCGCAGGCGATGGAATTGGCGTTGAAACTGGCCGGCGGAGGCTGATGGTGGGCGTGTCGATTATTTGCCCAGCGTCCGGATGATCGCTTTCACGTCGCCGATCTGCGTGATTTTCAGGCCGAAGTTCTCCCCCACCTTGACCGCTTCGCCACATCCGATGGGCTTGTTGTTGATCAGCAGTTCCAGCGGTTCTTCGTTGCTTTTGAAAAATTCGATGATGGCGCCGGTTCCCAGCCGCATCACCTCCGACATCGCCAGCCGGCGCTCGGCGAGCTTGACGATGACCGGCACTTCCAACCGCAATATGCGCTGCAATTCCGGTGTGCCGGGGGTGTCGGTACGCCTGGACTGTGAATGCACGACCGCCAATGGAATACCCGCTCCAATCGGCGGTTGAATGGCGCGAAAGGACATTCCTTGCGCGCCATTCAACCAACCTTGGCGCCTCCGGCGCCCGCATTACGGCATCGCGATCAATCGATGCGCCTGGATTCAGGGAATGACCAGCGTCTGGCCAACCTTCAAATTGGAAGCGGTGACGCCGGGGTTGGCGGCGGCAATCTTCTTCCACTGCTTGCCGTCACCATATTTCTGCCGGGCGATGCCGTACAGGGTGTCGCCTTTCTTGACGGTGTAGGTTCCGCCGGTGTTGGCCACGGGGGCGGGGGCGATTGGATCGGGGGTGACGGTCTGGACCGGAGCGGGGGCGACCGGCGGCGGCGTATAAGCGACCGGCGGGGCCGACACATCGGTCACGGCGCTGTTCTGCGGCAGGTCGTTGCCGGCCTCCGGCTTGTTTTTGTTGGCGCATCCCGCGCCCACAAGCAACATCAACGCCACACTGGGTATGACAATTTTCAAGACGACTCCCTTCGTAAAATTCAGCCCGCGCGTTCCACCGCGGACAGGTGGTTATATTCGTTATCGGACGACCCGCAAAACGATCTACAGAAAAAACTTTACTTTTTTTTGACCCCTTCGGCATTCAAAAGAAAAGCCACGACTTGATCCTGATAATCCGTCACGGTTTCGTCCGCGTGAGTTGCCCCATCTGCCTCGATGTAAGTGCAGTCATATCCAAGAGATATGAGTTTTTTGGATAATTCCCTGCTGTGGCTGACGGGTACGATCACATCCGCCGACCCGTGAAGAAGCAGCACTGGAATGTTCCGCAGACGATTCGCGTGTTGGACGGAGTTGTTCACATCGTAGGCCTGGGGGTTTTCCTGTGGCGTGCCGCCGTAGGATTCGGCGATCGGCTTGCCGTAATTGGGGGACTGCTCGATCCATGTGACAAAATCGGTCATCGGCATGAAGGCACAGACCGACCGAACGTTGTCGGGGTGGTTTATGGCATAGGCCAGCGACGATCCACCTCCCATGCTGGTTCCCATGAGGTGAACGTGTTTCGGATCGATCTGATGGTCTTCCGACACCTGTTTGATCACCCTGGAGAGCGATCGTTTCGCCAGATCGTTCATAAAATGGGTCGGGCCAAGGTCCGGCACGACGGTATAGGCGCCATGCCCGGCCAATGCCTGACGAATTTTGGCATACGGCGGCCGGGAGAGGTTGTATTCACCATCCTTGATCGACCCGCCCGCACCATAGAGATAGACAAGCATCCAGCGATTTTTGGCCGGCACGGGTGGGTTCGGTTCGATTACCAGGCATGCTATCGATTTTCCCGGTTCAACTTCGATTTCGTGGACCACAAAAAAGCCTTTTGATGAAAAAGTGGATGGCGTGATGCCCAAGGACCTGACGTTATCATATTATACGAAAAGTGTTGCCACTAGGGATTGTATTTCTCTCAACCGGATTGTTGTTGGTGATGGTGCTGTGGCTTTGGATGGCCTGGGCGTTGGTGCATCCACCGCGAATGACCGACGGCAAGGCGATCTATATCCTGAAGCGGCTGTCGCCACAGGATTTGGGGTTGGAATTTGAGAATCTTCGATTCAAAGTCGTCGATCATCACACCCATCGGCCGTTGAATCTCGCGGCGTGGTGGATACCGGCGCCTGATCATGCGGTTCAAGGCCGATGCGTGATCCTGGTCCATGGATACGCCGATGCGAAGGTCGGCGCGATCGCGTGGGCGCCAATATTTCACGAGCTGGGTTTTCACGTTCTTGCGATCGACCTGCGCGGGCACGGTGAGAGCGGCGGGAAGGCCACCACCGCGGGGTATTTTGAACGGCATGACCTGAACCAGGTGATCGACCAGCTTCGACAGCAATATCCGAAGCAGACCGGGAGTCTGGTGCTTTTTGGCATCAGCATGGGGGCGGCCGTCGTCGCGGCGACCGCTGCGATGCGGGAGGATTTGTCGGCGGTGATACTGGAATGCCCCTATGCCGATTTTCAGCGGGCGGCCGCGGCACATGGGCATTTGATGGGGTTGCCGTTATCCGGGTTGCAGAAATACAGCATTCGGATGGCGCAGACGTTGATTGGAGCCGATTTTGATGAGGTTCGGCCGGTGGATTCGATCCGTCGGATTGGTTGCCCGCTGATGGTGATCCAATCCGGGGATGATCCGCTGGTTGGGTCGGTGGAGATGGAGGCCATCAAGTCCGCCTTGGAATCCCGACCTGCGAATCTGACGGAATATTGGCGAATCGATGATGCGGGCCATGTACTGGGGATGGCGGCCGACCCGCGTGAATACGGTCGGCGACTGCAACGTTTCCTTGATACGGTGTGAATTTTTAAGGCATTGAATAAAAGACATGAACATCCTATTATAAGATAAGTGGCTGACTGACAATTTCGCACCGTGGAGATGGCCATGAAGAACCACGAAGGCGGCATGGGACAAGGGTTGGAAGCGGCGGCTGCCCGGCGAACGATGGTGACGCTGGACGGCAACGAAGCGGCGGTTTCGGTTGCTTATCGATTGAGTGAAGTGGCGGCGATTTATCCGATCACGCCGTCCAGCACGATGGGGGAACTGGCCGATGAGTGGTCCGCAAAGGGGCGTGCGAATATCTGGGGGACGATACCACGAATTTCACAGATGCAATCCGAGGGCGGGGCCGCCGGGGCGGTTCATGGTGCGTTGCAGGCCGGCGCGTTGACGACGACGTTCACCGCGTCACAGGGCCTGCTGCTGATGATTCCCAGCATGTACAAGATCGCCGGGGAATTGCTGCCGTTTGTGATGCACGTTTCGGCACGGACGCTGGCGACGCACGCCTTGTCCATTTTCGGTGACCACCAGGATGTGATGAGCTGCAGGCAGACGGGTTTTGCGATGTTGTGCGCCAATTCGGTGCAGGAGTCGCATGACATGGCATTGATCGCGCACGCCGCCACGTTGCGCAGCCGGGTTCCGTTTCTGCATTTTTTCGACGGATTCCGCACCAGCCACGAGGTCAACAAAATCCGGGAATTGAGCGACGACGATCTTCGGGCATTGATGGATGATGAGGCGGTGGCGGCGTTCCGCAGGCGGGCGATGACGCCGGATCGGCCGGTGCTGCGGGGAGCGGCGCAGAACCCGGATACTTTTTTCCAGGCCCGCGAGGCGTGCAATCCGTATTACGAGGATTGTCCGCGGCAGGTGAAGGAGGTCATGGGGCAGTTCGCGGCACGGACCGGCCGGCGGTACGGGTTGTTTGATTACGTGGGCGATGCGCAGGCCGAACGGGTGATCGTGATGATGGGGTCGGGCGCGCAGACCGCCGAACAGACCGCGCGATGGATGTGCGATCACGGCCAGGGCGTTGGCGTGTTGAAGGTCCGGCTGTACCGTCCATGGTCCAACGAGGATTTTGTCCGGGCGCTGCCGCCGGGTGTTCGACGAATCGCGGTTCTGGACCGAACCAAGGAGCCGGGGTCGCTGGGAGAACCGTTGTATCAGGACGTGGTTTGCGCCCTGTGTGAGGCGAGGGAAACCGGCCTGATCGAACAAGAGCCCTCGGTCATCGGCGGGCGTTATGGATTGTCCAGCAAGGAATTCACGCCGGCGATGGTCAAGGCGGTTTTTGACGAGATGGATCTTCCACGCCCCCGCCGTCGATTCACCGTGGGGATCATGGACGATGTGACCCATCTGTCACTGGACGTTGAGGAGGGTTTTGAAATTTTGGGCGATGAGGTGGTCCAGTGCATTTTCTACGGGCTGGGCGCGGATGGAACGGTGGGCGCCAACAAGAATTCCATCAAGATCATCGGAGAGGAGACCGACAACTGGGCGCAGGGGTATTTTGTTTACGATTCAAAGAAATCGGGCGCGATCACGATCTCGCATCTGCGGTTTGGGCCTGAACCGATCGAGGCCCCCTACCTGATCGGCAAGGCGCGGTTTGTCGCCTGTCATCAATTTCATTTTCTGGAACGTTACGACGTGCTGGAACATGCCGCGGAGGGCGCGGTTTTTCTGTTGAACAGCTCGATGCCGGCCGATCGGGTCTGGGATCATCTGCCGGCGGGCGTGCAGAAGGTGATCATCGGTAAAAACCTGCAATTTCACGTGATCGACGCCTACCAGGTGGCTCGCGAATCGGGCATGGGCGGGCGGATCAACACGATCATGCAGACCTGCTTTTTTGGAATATCCGGCGTGCTGCCGCGGGAGCAGGCCATTGAACAGATCAAGAAAACCATTCAGAAAACCTATGGTAAAAAAGGCAAGGAGGTGGTCGATCGCAATTTCGCGGCCGTGGACAACGCGCTGGCCCATCTGAAACGGGTGGATTGCCCCAAACAGGCCACCGCCGCCGAGGCCCCCGCTCTGATTTCACCGCGGGCGCCGGATTTCGTGCAGCGGATCACGGCGGTCATGTTGTCCAACCATGGAGACCTGCTTCCGGTCAGCGCCTTCGCGGTGGATGGGACGTGGCCTCTGTCGACGGCCCGCTGGGAAAAACGCAATCTCGCGACGGAAATTCCCGTTTGGGATGCCGAGTTGTGCATCCAGTGCAACAAGTGCGCCATCGTCTGCCCGCACGCCGCGATCCGCGCCAAGGTCTACGATCCCTCGGCGCTGGCCGGCGCGCCCGAAACGTTCAAGTCAATCGATTACAAGGCTCCAGACCTGAAAGGGGACAAATACACCATCCAGGTCGCACCGGAGGATTGCACGGGTTGCCGGTTGTGCGTGATGGTTTGTCCGGCCCGTGACAAGTCCAATCCACGCCACAAGGCGATCGACATGGAGCCGCAGGCGCCGTTGCGCGGCCAGGAACGCGACAACTTCGACTTTTTCCTGACGTTGCCCGATCCCGACCGATCGCGGCTGCGGCTGGACGTCAAGGGCACGCAGATGCTGACGCCATTGTTTGAATTTTCCGGCGCCTGTTCGGGATGCGGCGAGACGCCGTACATCAAACTGCTGACGCAGTTGTATGGCGATCGGATTCTCATCGCCAACGCCACCGGCTGTTCCTCGATTTACGGGGGCAACCTGCCGACGACCCCTTATTGCGCCAATTCTGATGGGCGCGGGCCGTCATGGGCCAACTCGCTGTTTGAAGACAACGCGGAATTCGGACTTGGAATGCGGCTGGCTTTGGACAAGCACCAGGAGCAGGCCCGCGAGTTACTGCTTCGGATGGCCGGGGCGATTGACCGGCCGCAACTGGTGACGGAGTTGCTCAACGAGCCTCAGTCAACCGATGCGCAGATTGCCGCCCAGCGCGGCCGGGTGGAGGCGCTGGCGGAGCGGTTGACACAGATTCATACGCCGGAATCCCTCCGATTGGCGTTGCTGGCCGATTATCTGGTGCACAAAAGCGTCTGGGTTGTCGGCGGGGATGGGTGGGCGTACGACATCGGGTTCGGCGGATTGGATCACGTCCTGGCAAGCGGCCGCAAGGTGAACGTTCTGGTCCTGGACACCGAGGTGTATTCCAACACCGGCGGCCAGCAGAGCAAATCGACGCCCATCGGCGCGGCCGCCAAGTTCGCCTCCGCCGGCAAATCACAACCCAAGAAGGACCTGGGATTGATCGCGATGAGTTACGGGTCCATTTACGTCGCGCAGGTGGCGCTGGGCGCCAAGGACGTGCAAACGGTCAAGGCGTTTCAGGAGGCCGAATCGTATCCCGGCGCCTCGCTGATCATCGCCTACAGCCACTGCATCGCCCATGGTTATGACATGGCGTTTGGAGCGGACCAGCAGAAACTGGCGGTGGAGAGCGGGTATTGGCCGCTGTATCGATACGATCCGCGGCGGGCGGATGCCGGCGAGCCGGCGTTGCAGTTGGATTCGCCCGCCCCGAAGACGCCGCTGGACAACTACATGCGTAACGAGACGCGATTTCGCATGGTTGAGCAGCAGGATCCGGATCGATTCAGGGAGTTGTCGGCGGCCGCACAGCGGCAGGTGCAGAGGCGATATCGCCTGTACGAACATTTGTCCCGCATGGGACAGGTTGAAAAGCCCGCCTCCGGCGGATGACGATTACGCCGCAAAACGCGGCAGAGGAGACGACCATGGATCTCTCCACGCATTACCTCGGGCTGAGGCTGCCCCATCCGCTGGTGGTCGGCGCTTCGCCGATGGTGGACAATCTCGACACCGTGCGGCGGCTGGAAGACGCCGGGGCGGCCGCGATCGTGATGCATTCGCTGTTCGAGGAGCAGCTTTCCATTGAACACCGCGCCACGGTGTATCACATGGAAATTTACGCGGACGCCTATGCCGAAGCGCGGTCGTATTTTCCCGAAGCATCGGATTTCGCCCTGTGTCCGTGCGATTATCTGAACCAGATCCGGCGCATCAAGCAGGCGGTCGCGATCCCGCTGATCGCCTCGCTCAACGGCGTCAGTTGCGGCGGCTGGATCGATTATGCCCGCCAGATCGAGCAGGCGGGCGCCGATGCGCTGGAACTGAACGTTTACTACGTCGCCACCGATCCGACCGAAAACTCGGCCGAGGTGGAGGACCGCGTGGTTGACACCGCCCGCCAGGTCCGGCAGTCGGTCAACGTTCCGGTGGCCGTCAAACTTTCACAGTTTTATTCGTCGATCCCCAACCTGTGCAGCAGGCTGGAAGAAGTGGGCGTCGATGGATTGGTGGTGTTCAACCGGTTTTACCAGCCGGACATCGACATCGACGCACTGCAGGTGGTTCCGAAGATTCAACTCAGCGACGCCTCGGAGCTGCCGTTGCGGCTGCGCTGGCTGGCGATTCTTTCCAGTTGCCTGCGCGTGTCGCTGGCGGTCAGCGGCGGAGTGCATGGCGCGGTGGATGCCGTGAAATCCATCATGTGCGGCGCGGATGCGGTACAGATGGTATCAGCGCTTTTGCGACACGGTCCACAACACCTGGCGACGGTGCTGGCCCAGTTGCGTCAATGGATGACCGAACATGAATACGACTCGATTCGACAGATGAAAGGGAGCATGAACCTGCTGCACTGCCCGGACCGCGGCGCCATCGAACGCGCCAACTACATGCACCTGCTGCAAACCTGGCGCGAGCCGGTGTGATGAACCGGCCGGAGAGGTTCAGTCTTTGAGGGAGCCTTTGGTGCTGGGGACGCCGGGGTTGCGCGGGTCGATGGAGACGGCCTGGCGCAGGGCTTTGGCGGCGGCCTTGAAGATCGCCTCGGCGATGTGGTGGTTGTTGGAGCCGTAGGGGACGGTAACGTGCAGGTTCAACTTGGCGCTGGTGGCCAGCGCCTTGAAAAACTCCTCCACCAGTTCGACGGCGAACTTTCCGATGCGTTCCCCCTTGAAGGGAACGTTGAAGATGAACGCCGGCCGGCCGGACAGGTCGATCGCCACCTGCGCCAGGCTTTCATCCATGGGGACGATCGCCCACCCGTAACGGTGGATCGAGCGTTTGTCGGCCAGGGCGCGTTCCAGGCATTGACCGAGAACGATCCCGACATCCTCCACCGTGTGATGGTCGTCCACCTGCAGGTCCCCTTCGGCGTGGATGCGCAGGTCGATCAGGCTGTGGCGGGCCAGCAGGTCCAGCATGTGGTCGAAAAACCCGACGCCGGTTTCGCAGTCGGCATCGCCGGCGCCATCCAGGTTGATGGCGGCGCGAATCTTGGTCTCGCGGGTCTGGCGGGAGAGTTCGGCGGTGCGATTGGTGGGTGATTTTGCCATGTTGGGTTCCATGATGGATTGATCATATCTGATGATTGATTGAACCGCGGAAGACGTTCGCGGCGCGGGTCAATCCGGAATCAAAAACAACTCAGGCCGCTTTTTCAGTCGCCGTCAGCGCCTTGATGCCACCCAGCAGGGCGTTGTTTTCCTGGCTGGTGCCGATGGTGATGCGGATTTTGTCCGAAAGGCCGGGCTTGTCAAAATGTCGGACCAGGATGCCCTGGCGTTTGAGACCCAGGTACGCCTCGTGGCCCCGTCCATCGGGAGCGGCGGCGAAGATGAAATTGGCGGAGCTGGGCAGCACCGTCCATCCCATCTGCGTCAATTCGGAGGAGAGCCGCTGCCGTTCGCCGCGAACGTGTTCCCACGTCCGCCGGGCGTATTCCTGGTCTTCGATGGCGGCGGCCGCGGCGATGATGGCGATGGCGTCGCAGTTGTAGCTGTCCTTGACCTTCATCATCTGCTCAATGACGGCCGGCTGGGCGACGGCGAATCCGAATCGCAGACCGGCCAGCGAATAGGCCTTGCTGAAGGTGCGCGAGATGACGATGTTGGGGTGTTGCCGGACCAGCGACAGGCAGTTGTCATCCGCGAAATCGACGTATGCCTCATCGACCAGCACCAGCCCGTCAAATTCGCGGGCCAGCTCGGCCACACGGGTCGGCGGGATGAACGTGCCGCTGGGGGCGTTGGGGTTGGCGAGGTATATCGCGTTGGCCTTGGATTCCAGCAGCCCCCCCGCCGGCAGCGACCAGTCCTTTTCCCATTTGACGCTGACGACGTCGGCATCCTGAAGGCGGGCCAGCACGGGATACAGCGAATAGGTCGGGTCGGGATAGGCCAGTTTGCCGCCGGCAGGAACGAACGTGCGCGTGGCGATGGTGAGAATGTCATCGCTGCCGTTGCCGGCCAGGATCATGTCGGCCGACACGCCCAGCACCTTGGCGGCGGCGGCGCAGAACGTGTCGGCGACGGGGTTGGGATATCGCCGAAGCAGTTCCGGTTCCATCTCCCGGATCGCCTGCATGACCCTGGGGCTGGGTGGAAAGGGATTTTCGTTGGTGTTCAGCTTGATGATGCGCTCGCCGGGAGCGGGTTGCTCGCCGGGCACGTAGCCATCCATGTCGCGCACGGTCGATCGTACAAAGTTGGGAGCCATGGCCGGTAGTATACTCGAAGAACGAAAGGTCAAGCCAGTGGATTCAGCGCACCACGCCGATGGTCAGCAGCAGATTCGCGTAGATGCGCTGTTCGCCGGTGGCGATGATGAGGATGACGTCGGGCGTGCCGGCGGCATCGTAAAAGGCGAAGCGTTCGATTTTCACCAGCTCGCCCCGGCAATCCGTCGGCCGCAACAGGCGGCGAAATTCCGTCCAGATCTCCGGATCGGCCTGAAGGGCATACGGGCCGGTGCGGGCGTAGTCCATCACCTCGGCCCGCTCGATCGGGATGGCGGTGGTCAGGACTTCCAGCACGTCCGTCACGGAAGGCAATCCCGCGCGCAGGTTCAGGTAGACGACTTCGGCGTTCGGGCCGCGTTTGGTTCCGTGGGGATAATTGCCATCGGAGATCAGCACCTTGCTGGCATGCCCGCCGCGGGCGAGGGCGGCGGAGATTTGAGGATGAAGCAGCGTATGTTTCAACATGGATTCATCCGATCTTTTCCCGGCCGTTCAAATAGGGACGCAGGACGTCGGGAACCGTCACCGTGCCGTCGGCGTTCTGATAATTTTCAAGAATCGGGATCAAAATCCGGGGGCTGGCGACCACGGTGTTGTTCAGCGTGTGGCAGAATTTCAGTTTGCCCTCGGCGTCCTTGTATCGCAGATTGAGCCGGCGCGACTGGAATTCGTACAGACGGGATGCCGAGTGCGTTTCACCGTATCCGCTGTCGGGGTCTTTTTCGTTGACCCGGCTGGGCATCCACGATTCGATGTCGATCTGGCTGGCGTTTTTGATGCCGATGTCCCCCGTGCAGCATTGCACCACGCGATAGGGCAGATTCAGCCGTTTGAGCATCTCCTCGGCGTACGAAAGCATTTCGCGGTGCCAGGCTTTGCTCTCCTCGATGTCGTTCCGGCAGATCACCACCTGTTCGCACTTGTCGAACTGATGGACGCGGTACAGACCGGCCGTGTCCTTGCCGTACGTTCCGGCCTCGCGTCGAAAACAGGTGCTGACGGCGACGTATTTGCGCGGCAGCGTGTTTTCCTCCAGCACCTCGTCCATGTGATAGGCCGTCAACCCCACCTCGGCCGTGCCGGTCAGGAATCGTTCATCCGGGCCGGGGTCCACCTCGTACGCCTGATCCCGCCCGCCGGGGAAAAACCCCGTCCCGCGCATCGCATCCTCGCGAACCAGCACCGGAACGGTCATTCCGGTGAACCCTTTTTCGCGGGTCATCAGATCGAAGGCCATCCGCAGGACCGCCTGGTGCAGCTCGGCGCCCAGCGAGCGCAGATAAAACGAACGGCTGCCGGCGATCTTCACGCCCCGCTCAAAATCGATCAACCCCAGTGCCTGGCCCAGCTCGACGTGGCTTTTGGGCGAAAAATTAAATTTTCGAGGTTCGCCCCAGCGATACAGCACCACGTTTTGTGAGGCATCTTTTCCTTCCGGCACATCCGCATCCGGCGGCTGGGGAATTTGCAGCAGCAGCGGCTCGACCATCGCCTCGGCCGTTTTCATGCGTTCCTCGGCCTCTTTGACCTGCTGTTTCAGTTCGCCCACCCGCGCGATGGCCGCTTTTTTTTCCGCGGGATCCTTCAGGCGTCCGATTTCGGTCGAGGCTTTGTTCTGTTCAGAACGCAGCCGTTCAAATTCCTGCTGCGCGGCCAGCCGCTGCTCGTCGGCTTTCAACACCGCCGCGATGTCCACCGTGACGCGCTTGAGAGTCGCCCCGCGCTGATATTTTTCCGGATTGTCCCGCAGGTCTTTAAGGTCGATCATAAATCATCAATTCCAGGGATTGATCAGTGCCGGCGTCGTTCCGCTTTCAAAATCCCTTTAACCGAGTCCAACAGCAGGCCGTTCACGGCCGCGCCATCCCCGGCATGGATGGACGCATCACCCGACCAGGTTGTGAACCCGCCACCCGCCTCGCGCAAAATCGGCGGCATCGGCGCCACATCCCACGGGTTTAATTGGGGGTCGATCATAATCTCCGCCCGGCCGGTTGCCACCAGCAGGTAGCCGTAACAATCCCCCCACGTTCGCGTCAATTTGACCTTGCCGGCCAGTTGGTCGAACGCATCCGAACGGGCCTGACAGGTCGTCACGCTCGAACTCAGCAGCGTCGCCTCCTCCAGCTTGGAAACCTCCGACACCCGCGCCCGCCGGCCGTTCCACCAGCATCCCAGCCCATCGGCCGCCCAGAGCATCTCATCCAGCGCGGGCATGTAAATCACCCCCACCGACGGCGCGCCCCGCACCTCCACGCCGATCAGGACGCCATACAGCGGGACACCGTGAATAAAGGATTTGGTCCCGTCGATCGGGTCGATGATCCAGCGGTGGTCACCCCTCCCGCCGCTGCTTCCCTGCTCCTCCCCCAGGATCGCATGATCGGGGTACGTCCGGGCGATGCGCTGGCGGATGACTTCCTCGGCCTCGCGGTCGGCGCGCGTCACCGGCGTCTGGTCCGACTTGGTCTCCACCGCCACTCCTGTATTGAAATAAGCCAGCGTTCGCCGGCCCGCCAGATAGGCCGCCTCGACCGCCACCGCCGCCAGATCCGCCAGTGCGATTTTCGACATAATCTATCGCTCCGCTTCCATTTTCATGCCGCACTGACAGACGAACGGCTTTAATTGATGCGGCCGAATCGACGATGGGCGCTGAACCATCACCACGCAACCGCAGCGATGGCAGGTCCATTTGTCTCCGGCCGTCGCCGCTCTGGGAGAAGGCGATTCCAGATCGGTCTGCTCTCCATCGGCCTCTGTAACATCCCCTTTTTTGTCCATCGCCAGGTTGGCCAGTTTGTCCGCCAGGGCGTTGTGGTCGCGCAGGTTGTGTTCAAACCGCACCTGCTCAAATTCGTCGACCAATTGACTGGCCTCTTCAAACAACGGCCGTAAATCCTCGCTTTTGACGCGATATTCCCCCTTCATCTGCCGGATGATCAATTCGCTGTCACCTTTTACGTGGATGCGCTTCGCCCCCAGTTTTTTGGCTTCGCGCAGGACGGTGATCAGCGCTTTGTATTCGGCGACGTTGTTCGTCGCCCTTCCCACGTACCGGCCCAACGTCACCAGCGGCGTGCGATCGGCCGCCCGCACCACCACTCCGATTCCCGCCGGCCCCGGATTCCCGCGCGACCCGCCGTCAAATTCAAGGTTCAGAACCTCATCCATGCCCTTGCTCGCTCTTTTCGCCGTCCTCAGGCTCATCGGGCGTCATCGACTTGAGCACGTCCGCCGCCGATTCCTGCCGACGGGTTGTCGCCGCCGGTACGTCGCCCGCGGGCTTTTCCCGTGGCGGTTTTTTCTTGTTGACGGCCGCCTCCGGCGGCAACTCATCGGGGATGTACAAAATCCGATGGCAGCTTGGACAGAAAATCAGCTCATCCCTCGCATGGAGCTTGTTGTACACGTCCGTCACCAGGTCCATCATGCAGGCCGTGCAGACGTATTCCTCCCGCCGTCGATCCGGCTTGGACAAGGCGCTCATCGCCTCCCCTTCAAATCGATCCGCCAGCCGTTCAAACGCCATCAGGGCCTTGGGCGAAACCGCCGCCGCGGCCGCATCACGCGCCGGGCGAAGGCCGTCGATTTCGGCCTGCAACGCCGCGACCGTATCTCCCATCTGATCTTTCATCGTTTGCGATTTGACTTTTTCCCCTTCCATGTGGGTGGCCAGTTCCTTGACCTCCACCAGCCCCCGCTCGACTTGTTCCATGATCTTCAGCGCCTGTTCCTCGGCCTTGGAGCGGTCCACCTTTTCGGTGTTGATCTCGATGAGAAACGCCTGATATTCCTTGTTGTTCTTCGCCGCCTGCTGCTGGCCGCGGAGCCGTTCAATCCGCGCATCGCGGGTTTTGATGTCCAGTTCGAGCTGGGCGGCCTGGGTCTGTTGTTCCTTGAGCGCCTGCAATTGGCCGCTGTGTTTCTGTTCCAGGTCGCGGACCCTCCGCTCCTGGATGCGGACGTTTTTCGTCGCGGCCTCCAGCCTGCCTTGCGCCGCGCGAAGTGCCATGTCGGCCTGATACAACTGGACCAAAGCGATGTTGGTCGGACCCATTGCGAATTCCTCGGTTATCAAAAGAGCATTTTGTTCCGCCGGAAAAATCCACCCGCGGGCGTTTCCGGCCATTGGACGAAATTATGCGATTTTCTCCCCTCTTGCAATCACCATCCACGACCGTCGATCAGGATTTGGCGCGTAATTCGGCCAGAAGCCCGCGAAAGGCCTGGTCGATGCGCGCGGTGATTTGTGCCGGTTTCAGGTGATTTAATTCCATCGGCGCGCCATACAGGACGCGAATGGGGGCCGGATGGAAAAATTTTCGCCCGCGCGGCCAGGCGGCAAACGACCCGCTGACCACCACCGGAACCACCGGCACGCCCGCCCGCCGGACCATCAGGGCGACGCCCGGTTCGATTGGTCCCAGCTCACCGGTCTGGGTCCGCGAGCCTTCGGGATAGATGTTCAGGATGTGCCCTTCCTTCAATAAGCGGATCGTCTCCCTGACCGCTCCGATGTCCCCCTCGCCCTGTCGCACCGGAAAGGCGCGCAGAGAGCGGATCAACCAACCGAAAACGGGGTTTTCAAACAAACCGGACTTGGCTAAAAAGCTGACCGGCCGCCTCATCCGCACCGCGACAACCACCGGATCAAGATAGCTCTCATGGTTGGCCACCAGCAGGACGCCCCCGCGGGGTGGGATGTGATGCAGGCCGTACACCTTCAAGTCGAACAAAAGTGTGGTAAAGATGCGGGCGATCCCCTGGCATCCGCTCCAGAGGATGGGTCGTCGGAGGGTGCGGTCCTCCGGGGGATGGGTGTCGGTGGGTTGGTCGGTTGCGGCTTCCATTAGGATTGTGGGTTGATCACGATTGTTCCATGCGTTGGCGGGCCAGTTTGACGATGGCCTCGATCACCTGCTGTTGAGTCAAATGGGTGGTGTCAATGATGCTCGCATCCGTCGCGGCGGCCAGCGGGCCGGTGGCCCGTCCCGAGTCGCGCTGGTCGCGCTCGACGATCTGTCGAAGAATCTCGGCCGGATCGACGATCTCACCCCGGGCGCGAAGCTGGGCGACCCGCCGCCTCCCCCGCTCGGCCGGGTCGGCATCAAGATAGATTTTTAATGTTGCATCTGGGAAGACAACGCTCCCCTGATCGCGCCCTTCGGTAACCAAACTTCCTCGCTGCTGGCCCAGTTGGCGTTGTTGTTCCACCAGTTGCTGGCGGATGGCCGGGACCACCGCAATCCGACTGGCGGCTGCGGTCACCTCGGCGCCGCGCAACAGATGTCCGACCGGTTCATCGTTCAGTTGGATGGCCGGCGGATGGGCCGACCAGTCAAACTCGATTCGGGCGTGGCGGGCGATGAATTCCAGTTCGCGCGGATCATTCAAATCGGCCTGTCGCCTCACCGCCGCCAGCGCGACTGCCCTGTACATCGCCCCGGTGTCGAGAAAATCAAAGCCCAGCAGGTCGGCCACCTTCTGGGCGACGCTGGATTTTCCCGTGCCGGCCGGCCCGTCGATGGTGATCACCATGGGAGATTCAACGCGATTCAAGCTTTTGCCGCCCATTGAAAGCCCCGGCGCATCAAAGTCAGACAAGGCTCGCTTTGAACGACATTCTCCTGGTGGCCCAGGGAATTGTAAAACACCCGCCCCTTGCCCCAAAACTTGGTCCAAACCACCGGCATCCGCACCGGCCCGTTGGGAACGTGCGGCCCATCGACCACGGGCATGGGCGTCACCGCCAGCACTTTCACGGCCGGGTCCACGTGCATGTAATACTGTTCGCTGGAAACCTCAAAATCGTCGATGCCGCGGGTGATCGGATGGGAATGATCGGTGATCCTGACCTGATATCGCACGCCATCGTTGCCCGGGTGGGCCACCCATTGTCCGCCGGTCATGAATTGCCACTCGGGGCTTTCACGAAACGCATCGCACATCCCGCCATGGCAACCCGCCAGCCCGACGCCGCTTTGGACGGCCTTGTTGACCGGTTGGAACTGTTCCTCGGTGATCTTTCCCATCGTCCAGATGGGAACGATCAGGTTGAGCGAATTCAGCTTTTCGGCGTCAAGAAAGGCGTCCAACGTGTCGGAAACCTCAACGGCAAAGCCCTCTTCAACCAGTGTCCGTTGAAAGATGTCCGCGACCTGCCGGGGTTGATGGCCATCCCAGCCACCCCATACGATCAATGCGCTTTTGCCCACGAAGATCTCCTGAATTCGGCCGCATTATATGCGGCGAACAGGGGAAATAAAGCGGGCCGCGATGTCGCGAATTTTGCCTCCGCGACAACAATCATCGGGCCGCTCGGCTATAATACCGATGGTATATGATTCGATTTCCCTGCCATTGCGGACATGAGTTTGAACTGCCGGAAGAGATGGCCGGCGGTTTGATGCAATGTCCGCATTGCGGCCGTCTGAACGATGTGCCGACCTTGAGCGATCTGGCCAATCTGGGCGTCGATGGAACCTATAACATGGAATCGACGACCTCAACCGCCGAGGCCGATCGCATGTCACAGCTCCGGAGGGCCTTTACCCGTCAAAAAAACGATCCGGCGGGAAGTCCCATCGACCTGCTTCCCACGCTGGATGATGTGGATCGGGTCGGCTCCGATGATGGTCCACTCTCATTGAGTGACCAGGTTCGCCCCGGCGCGCCCAAATACGATCCTGAAACCGGCGAGCTGGTTCGCCCATTGAACGTCCGGCCCATGGATCTGCCGGATGAATCCTCCATTCCCATCGCCGGACGATCCATCGGATATACCAGCGAAGACCTGGCAAGCCGATACACTCCCGGACGGATTCTGCTGGAATTGCTGTTTCCGGTGAATCTGGTGGTGATGTTGTTTGTCCTGCTGGCGCATGTGGTGGCTCAACTGACGTTGTACATCATTTTCGGATGGGTTGTGACGCTGGCCATCGCGGGGTTGATTATGGCCCACTATGCCACCGTGGTGGAGGAAATCGGCCCGGAAGACCGTGATGAACTCCCCCGGCCGCTGCGCAATGCCAGCATCGGCGATGATCTCTGGCGGCCGTTTTGCCATTTCTTCCTCTCCCTGGCCCTGTGCTATGGACCAATGGTGGCGGCGTGGTATGCGGGGGTCGTCCTTCACGATGCCCTGCTGGTTTCGCTGGTGCCGATACTCTTTGGTTTGGGCGGGTTTGTTTTCCCGGCCGTTCTAATGACGGCCATCACCAGCGGCGCACCGCTGGCCAATCTTCGTCCCGACCGGCTCCTGAGCGTTATTCGCCAGTGTGGCGGCGGATATCTGGTTTCGGTCATTGCCTGTCTGCTGGCCAGCGGCTTGTATCTGTGGTTGATCGTCGGCCTGGAGATGATCCCCCGCCAATGGTTGTCCGCCAATCCCTGGTTGTCGAACCTGAATCATTTCGTCGTTGTTTATCTCCTGATCTGGATCGCGATCTACGGGGTTCATTTTTTTGCGTGGCATCTGGGTTTGCTCTACCGCCGTCACCACGAGCGGTTCAACTGGACCTTGCAACGACACATTCCGGCCAACCGCATGGCGAACCTGCCACAGGAAGTCGCCCGGCGACATGCGGAAGCACAAAAGAGAGCCGCCCCTTAAAGGTTTGGCCGCGCGGCCCTACAATCATTCCATGCGGATCGCATTGGCGCAAATCAATTGCACGGTCGGGGACATCGCGGGCAACTGCCGCAAGATTCTGGCGTTTACCCAGCGGGCCAGGGATCAAGGGGCGCAACTGGTGGTGTTTCCCGAACTATCGGTGGTGGGATACCCGCCGAGGGATTTGCTCTTAAAACCGCAGTTTGTCGCGGATAATCTGCGCGGGCTGGATTTGATCGCGTCGCGGGTCAGCGGGATCGACGTCATTGTCGGTTATGCCCAGCGCAACGACCAGCCGGTCGGCCGGCCGCTGTTTAACGCGGCGGCGCTGCTGCGGGATGGCAAAATCGTCAGCCGACATTTCAAAACCCTTTTACCCACGTATGACGTTTTTGATGAAAGCCGGTATTTCGAGCCGGGGCCGGCTTGCGATCGCTGCAACCTGGTCAAGATCGCCGACGTCACGGCCGGCCTGTCGATCTGTGAAGACCTGTGGAACGATGAAAAAATGGTCTCCCGGCGGCTTTATCACCAGAATCCCATCGCAGACCTGCACGCGGCCGGCGCACAGATGCTGATCAACATCAGCGCCTCGCCCTTTGTCTCTGGAAAACACGAATTTCGCCTGGATCTGTTCTCCTCGCAGGTCAAACAGTTCGGCCGGCCGTTGATCTACGTCAATCAGGTCGGCGGAAACGATGAGCTGGTTTTCGACGGCAACAGCGTCGTATTTGATGCCGCCGGCAACGTCATCGCGCAGGCCAGGGATTTTGAGGAAGACCTGTTGTTGGTGGATCTGCCGGGCGACCCCGCGCGCGGTTCGGCCGGTACGCATACCCACGCCCGCGGCACGGCCGCCATTTACAAGGCGCTGGTGCTGGGATTGCGCGACTACGTGCATAAATGCGGGTTCAAAAGCGTGGTGCTGGGCCTTTCCGGCGGAATTGATTCAGCCCTGACCGCGGCCCTGGCGGTGGCGGCGCTGGGAAAGGACAAGGTCGTCGGGGTCGCGATGCCCAGCCGGTTCAGCTCAGACCATTCGATTGCCGATGCCGAGGCCTTGGCGCACAATCTCGGCATCGCTTTTCACATCGTGCCGATTCGATCCATTCACGAGCAATATGAAAACACGCTTGCCCCGTTTTTCGCCCAGGCCGCCCGCGATGTCACCGAGGAAAACCTCCAGGCCCGCGTGCGCGGCGCGCTGCTCATGGCTTTTTCAAACAAATTCAATCATCTCCTGCTGACCACCGGCAACAAAAGCGAGCTTGCGGCGGGTTATTGCACGCTCTATGGCGACATGTGCGGCGGACTGGCGATCCTCAGCGACGTTCCCAAGACGATTGTTTATGAGCTGTCCGAGCTGGTCAACCAGCAGGCCGCCTGCGAATTGATCCCTCGCAACAGCATCACCAAAGCCCCCTCGGCCGAGCTTCGACCCAATCAGACCGACCAGGATTCGCTTCCGCCGTACGATATTCTCGATGCGATCTTGTACCGATACGTCGAGGAAGAAAAAAGCGTCGGCCAGATCATCGCCGAAGGATTTGACGCCCCCACCGTCCTGCGAATCGCCAAGCTGGTGGATCGAAGTGAATACAAACGAAGACAGGCCGCGCCCGGCATCAAAGTCACCAGCCGTGCATTTGGATACGGCCGTCGGATGCCCATCGCCCAACGCTACGAGCAGGTCATCCCCAAACATGGCGAGCCTTCGCCGATGCGGGAATGATCGCCACTTTGATCAACGCCCGCCGCGTTGATGACTCATCCCCTCCTCCGATGAATCCGGAGGAGGGGAATACGGTGCGTTCAGAGGGATGACTATTTCGCCATCTCCGCTTCAACGGCGGCTTTCAATTTTTCGGGCGTGTCCGGGCCGGCCCCGACAAAAACATTCGCCACGTTTCCATCCTTGCCGATGACCACCGTTTCTGGGATGGCGTTGGCCATGTATTGCTGTCCCACGGCGCCATTCTGGTCCAGCAGCACCGGCAGTTTCAGGTTGTGTTCCTTGAGGAACTGGCCGACCTTTTCCTTGTCTTCCTGCAGGTTCACAGCGAACACTTCCAGGCCGGCCGGTGATTTTTCCTGATACAACGCATCAATGTGCGGCAGCGACTGTACGCACGGCCCGCACCACGTCGCCCAGAAATCCAGCACCACCACTTTCCCTTTCAAACCTGACAAGGCGACTTCCTTGCCATCCAATGCGGGGAGTTTGAAATCGGGGGCCGGCTTGCCAACCAGCTCCTGGGCCGGATTTTGTGCTTCCTGCTGGGCCTGCGCGGTGGCGGCGTCCTTGGCATCCTGCGGCGGCGTCCAGGCAAATTGTTCCGCTTTCACCGGCGCGTTCGGATCAACCTTGGTGTATTCAAAGGTCAGCATCGCGTTGTTGACCTGACCCTGGCCGCGCTGCTGCAAACCTTTTTTCATGTCCACAACCACCCGGCGCACAAGGTTGGTCTGTGGATCAACCACCACGGTGGTGTCTCCGTTTTCCTCAATGATGTGCAGCGCGGGAAATTTCGCCCCTTCGATCTCCACATCATTGGCCAGCGTCACCTCGCTGGTGTGTTCCGTCAGTTCCTTGCCGGCATCCTGTGACAAAGCCAGCAGCAACGCGGGGTTCTGCTGTTGCAGGATCGACGGAACCACCATCGGCAGGTCCACCAGTTTTGTCGCGCCCTGGGGCAGATCCCAGGTCCGGTACATCTTGGCTTTTTCAGAATAGATGTAGATCAATTTCCCATCCGACCCCAGCAGCACGTCATCCTGCAACAGATGACGGAAATGAAGCGGAGATTGGTAAATGGCTTCAAACTTGCCGGTCTGGTTCATCTTCTGGCCGCTGACGTCAAAATCCGCCTGGATGGTGCCGGCCATCTCCAGGTTTTTGGCGTTGGCGTACGCCGCCGTCAGCTTGTCCAGCAATGGCTTGGCCTCGGCCGATACTTTTGGCCCGGACTGTGCCGATTCGGTGGGCGAGGGCGTGGTCACTTCCGCCGGCGCGGTGGTCGGTCCATCGGCCAGCACGGCCATGGCCGGTCCAATCGTCAATGCAACGGCGGCCGCTAATCGCAGAGAAAACAATTTGTTCATGGATGCTCCGAAAAATTTTGTCTGTTGAACGTTCGTAACAAAAAAGACACCGGCATACGACCGGCGTTTGCCTTCTATCGTAGGCACAAACCGGCCAAATTCCCACCACCGTTGCAAAATTTTGCTCAACCGAACTCATCGCCACGGAATGTGTTCCCCAGGTAGGCCGATTTCACCTGTGGGTCGTTGATGATCGCACGGGGTGTTCCTTCCTTGATGACATGCCCATTGTCGATGATCAATGCTCGGTCGCACACGCGCAGGGTTTGTGCCACATTGTGGTCGGTGATCAGCACGCTTTTTCCAAATTCATGCTTCAACCGGACCACTTCCTTCTGTAAATCCTCCACCGCGATGGGATCCACGCCGCTGAATGGTTCATCCAGCAAGATCAGCTTGGGCTGGGTGACCAGCGCCCGGGCGATTTCAAGTTTTCGTCTTTCGCCGCCGCTGAGGGTCTCGGCCCGCTGGTTGCGCTGACGGATCAGGCCGTATTGACTGAGCAATTGCTCGGCCCGGCGTTTGCGTTCGGATCGGCTGATGTTCAACGTTTCCAGAATCGCCTGCAAATTCTGCCAAACCGTCAGGCGGCGAAAGTCACTGCGTTCCTGGGCCAGATAACCAATCCCGCGTCGGGCTCGCTTGTACATCGGCAGGTGGGTGATGTCGGCCGCGTCAAACGCCACCGCGCCGCTGTCGGGCGTCACCATCCCCAGAATCATGCGAAAGGTCGTGGTTTTTCCCGCTCCATTGCGGCCCAGCAGGCCGACGATTTCCTCCTGGCGCAGCACAAAGCTGACCTCGTCCACGACCGTTCGGCCATCGTAACTCTTTACCAGTTTGGTCGTTTCGAGCAGGTTCATGCAACTTTGCGTCATCCGGGAGCGGGTAGTCTGGCGACCCACACGAGAAAATCAAGAGGCACGAAATTGTGGATAACTAGTGGAAAACGCCCTAACCCCTTCCTGGGGCTTGACTAGGAATTGATTCACGAAAATCACGTTGAAAGTTGGATATTTCAGGATTGGGCGATTTTATGTGTGTTTGATCGAGTGGTTGTATCTATTTGATAGTAAAAGTTTTACGAACGCGGTATTAAAATTCTCCAAGAAAATAACCACTCTTCTGAGATTTTTTGCAATTTTCAGCCAAAACTGAATTATTAACTCCATTTCACCTGCCCATCCGCGAAAACGCATTGTGGATAACTCGTAAATTGGTGGATAACGGAACGTGGGAAAAATTACTTTTTTTTGTGGCTGGAAGCGTCCGTGGTATTCTTTATCGCTCAAATTTCGAGTTGCTCCCGTCGCACGCGGGGGCTTATCCGTTCGGGAAGGGCTCGATACGGAATAGTGGGTGCAAGTAAATGGCCGGCAAACCAAGGCGGTTGGCCGGTTCATCGCCGGAAAGGAGTGGCTGTATGGCCACGGGTAAAGTCAAGTGGTTCAACGAACAGAAGGGATTCGGGTTTATTTCATCTGAACAAAATGGCAAGGATGTGTTTGTTCACCACACGGTCATCGAAGGCCAGGGTTTTCGCACCCTTGCCGATGGCGAGACGGTGGAATACGAGGCCGATGAAGGCCCCAAGGGGTGGAAAGCCACCCGCGTTCGGCGCGCCGTCGCGGCCGAAGCCTGATCCATCCATCCGATCCAATTCATCACACCGATGGTCTGCCGGCCATCGGTTTTTATTTTGTCTGATGGCCCATCGCTTGATACATCAGCCAGAATGTTTCCGGGGACAGGTTTTCAGGTCGGACATTCCCATCCAGCTTCAGTTCCACCAAGATTGCATCGGCGTTAGCCACCAGCGTGGAGAGGGTTTTGCGCACCATTTTCCGCCGGGCGGAAAACAGGTGATGAACGAATTGTCCAAAGGATTCTGAATGTTCACCAAGTCGATCCTCCGCCACCATTCGCACCAATGCGGATTCAATCTTTGGCGCCGGCCAGAAGACCTGCGGCGGGATCGTCCGTAAAATTTCCACGCGCGACAGCATGTTCGCCATGACCGACAGCGGACCATACGCATCGTCGCCGGCGCTGGCTTGCAGTCGCTGGGCGACCTCTTTTTGCACCGTGAAAACCAGTTCTTCGACCCCCGCGCGAAGCAGTTCGATCACCAGCGGCGAGGCGATGTTATAGGGCAGGTTCGCCACCAGCTTGACCGGTTGGCCGCCATCGCGGGCGACGCGAATCGCCTCCAGCAACAGGGGATGAAGTGAGTGTTTGTTTGCCAGTGCATCTCCCACGATCAATTGGAATCCAGGGGTTTTCGCAAACCGCTCCTGCAACAACCCCGCCAGGTCCCTGTCGATCTCCACCGCCAGCACCCGGCCGGCGGAGGCCAGTAATTCCTCGGTCAGCGTGCCCGTGCCGGGGCCGATCTCGATGACCAGTTCATCGGCCGATAATCGTGCCGTCTGGGCGATCAGTCGCACGAAATTGGCGTCGATCATGAAATTCTGGCCAAATCGGTGTCGTGGCTGGGTGTTGGCGGTGGTGAGGATCTGCTGGATGTCGTGCTTGGTCTGTGCCATTGTCGCGGTAATGTTAATCGATTGTCGTTTGGCCGATAGTGTTCATAGTCAAAGGCGCGTATCATGGCGCACAAGAGGTAACGGACATTATGGCCAAACACACGATCGTGGTAATTCCAGGGGATGGCATCGGACCGGAGGTCGTCGGCGCCGCCCGGCGGGTGATGGAGGCGGCCGGGTTGAGCGTGGACTGGGTGGAATTGCCCGCCGGCGCCACCGCCGTCGAGCAAGGATTTGAAAACGTGCTGCCGGCCCGCACGCTGGCGGCCATCCAGGCGCACAAGGTCGCCCTCAAAGGGCCGGTCACCACGCCGGTGGGCAAGGGATTCACCTCCGTCAACGTGCAGTTACGGAAGAAGTTGAATTTGTACGCCGCCGTCCGCCCGGTGCGAAGTCTGCCGGGGGTCAAGACGTTGTACGACAACGTCAACATGATCATCATCCGCGAGAACACCGAGGGTTTGTACAGCGGGATCGAAAACGAGGTGATTCCCGGCGTTGTCACCAGTTTGAAGGTGGCCACCGAGTTGGCCTGCACGCGGATCGCCCGATTCGCGTTTCGTTACGCCACCAAGCAGCACCGCAAAAAAATCACGGTTTTCCACAAGGCCAACATCATGAAGATGACCGACGGCCTTTTTCTGAATTGCTCCCGTCGAATTTATGAAGAGGAATATCCGAACATCGAATACGAGGAAGTCATCATCGACGCCGGTTGCATGAAGATCGTTCAGGATCCGACCCGCATCGACGTGCT
The DNA here is from genome assembly GCA_020853095.1 of Phycisphaerales bacterium. GTDB lineage: Bacteria > Planctomycetota > Phycisphaerae > Tepidisphaerales > Tepidisphaeraceae > JADYZN01. The sequence goes on from JADYZN010000018.1 coordinate 29,581, forward strand.
GTTGATGGAGAATCTGTATGGCGACGTGGTGTCGGATCTGTGCGCCGGCCTGGTGGGCGGGCTGGGCGTTGTGCCGGGGTCCAACATCGGCGACGAGGCGGCGGTCTTCGAGGCCGTGCATGGTTCGGCTCCGGACATCGCCGGCAAGGGCGTGGCCAATCCGCTGGCGTGCATCATGAGTGGCGTCATGATGCTGCGGCACGTTCACGAAGATGCCATCGCGCTGCGCATCGAGAAGGCGTACGATGAGGTTCTGGCCGAGGGTAAAAACCTCACCCGCGATCTCGGTGGAAGCGCCGGGACCAACCAGTTCACCGATGCCGTGATCGGAAAGTTGAAATAATCAGTTGTCAAGCCGCCATTGGTCGCCGACGTGCTGGATGATGATGCGATCCGCATCGTGGCCGGCCACCGTCAGCAGCCGCTCCATCGGTTCGTTGATCGGTTCGTGGCTGAGCCGGAAGGTGCTGTGATGCATGGGCAGGACGTGCGCTGCGCGGGCGTGATTGATCATTTCCCAGGCCTGTTCGGGCGTGGCGTGGGCGGCGATATACGGGTCATACGCCCCGATTCCGACGATTCCGAGGTCCACTTCGCCCAGGTCGCGGTAGCGGTCGTGGTAGGCGCTGTCGCCTCCGTATAGAACGCGGCGGTGATCGGTTTCGATCAGGTAGGCGTTGTAGCCGCGGTGACGGTCAAAAAACGTTCGCGCACCCCAGTGAATGACCTGGCGGGCGGTGATTCGCAACGGCCCAAGTTGACGGCTTTGGCCCCATTGCAATTCGATGATTCGCCGAAATCCCAAATCACGGATCAGGTCCATCGTGCCAGGAGCGGTGATGACGGCCGCGTTTTTGGGCAATCGTGCCAGCGTGGGCCGATCGAGGTGATCGAAGTGGGCGTGTGAGATCAAAATCAGGTCCAAAGGCGGCAATTCACGCACATCCAGGGCCGGTGCGACAAGTCGGCGCGGGCCGCCGGTCACCAGCCCCAACCCCACCCCCACCCGGTTGGCCATGACCGGATCGGTCAGGATCGTCATTTGCCCGATGCGCAGCAATACCGTGGCATGGCCGATCCACACCGCCGCCAGGTCGTGATGGTTCCAGCGCGACAAATCCGGCCGGCGCGGCGCGGGGGCGGGCGCATTGAGCCGATCCAGAATGCGCAACCTTCCCCGGCCCCGTCCCAGCCAATCCGCCGCCCGCAGGGTCAGCGGGCGTTTCTTGGCCCAATCGGTGCATTGTCGCCAGTTCACTGTTTTCATGTGATTCCGGAGATTTCCACGCCGATCGGGAAATGGTCGCTGGCATATTTGGCCAGTCGATCCTGTTCGATCCAGGCGGATCGGATTGTATGTCTCTCGATGCCGCGCAGGAAAATATAATCGACCCGCTGGCCGGGAAATTGGGTTGAAAACGTGCCGGCGGAACGGGCGGATTGCGGGTCGAACACTTCAAGTGAATCCATAAATCCGCGATTGAGGATGGATTGGATGACTTTTCGCGGAAGTTGGCTTCCATTGGCCTCCCACGCCTTGCGGGTGCTGGGTTTGCACCGCTGCGGATCAATGAGTTGGATGGGAGAATTGCTGTTGAAATCTCCCATGAAAACCTGCACGGCCGGTTTGTCGTCCAGATGGGGAAAAATCAATTCCAGTTCATCAAGCCTCCGGTCTTCATCCGCCTCGGTCGCGTATGGATGCAGATGCGTCAATGAAAGCTCAATTTGTGATTGACCCGCCTGGATCCATGCCTGCAACAACCCGCGCGACAACCCCGGTTGGATGGGCGCGTGATTGATGGTTTGCACAATCGGGTAACGGCTTAGAATGGCCATCGCGTGTCCGTTGCCGGCCGCCCGGACCCAATCCATTCCCAATCGGCGGGCGATCCGACGAACGACCGCCTCATCGTCCGCCTCCACCAACCCCACCACGTCCGGTTGTTGTGCCTCGATGACTTGGGCCAGTGGGTCGGCCCGGCCAAGGCCACCATCCAGAATGTTATAACTCACGATCCGCATTGGTCTTACGTTAATCAGTCGGTTCTTTTATCGGACACTACAAAATTTGCAGCGGCGATTTGCCGCAGCGAGGCAATGAATCGTACCTTTGGATGTCGGCGATGTCATCGCCTGCCAAGGAGCAACCAGGGAAGGAGAGAAACATGCGGATCGGACAAATATTGTCGCAAATGGCGAACTGGACCCATCACGAGGTGGAGGAAATTTTATACGAACAGACCGGCACGCGCCAGCGATTTGGCGACATCGCGGTGGCGCTGGGGTATTGCGATGCGGATCAGGTTCGGCAGGCATCGGTCGTTCAACTGGCCGACCGGAAACAAAAGGTGGACCTGCAACGGATCGGCATTGATGCCCAGGCGTTGTCCTTTTTGCCTTATTCTTTGGCGAGGCGGTTTCATGCCATCCCGATCCGCATATCCGAGGATCAATTGATCGTCGCCACCGACATGCCGGCCGATCATCCCGGGCGTGAAATTCTTCAGAATCGAATCGCCCAACCCGTGCGGTTTGTTCATGCCGATGCCCAACAGGTCCGCGAGGCGATCGATCGGTATTACGCGCCGTTGTGCGCGGGAGGGTAATGCGGTCAGGGGCTGCCGACGGACGCCAGCACCACCCGCGGACGAAGGGTGCGGATTCGCCCCGCCAGGGCCTGTTGTTGGGCGAATATTTCACGGTTGACCGATCCGATGGCCCGGTCGTCGGCACGGTAAATGTCCCCGGTCAGGGTCCGGGCGATGGCCGATTCAACGTATTGAATGCGGGAATTTTCCTGCCATTGGGCGCGCACCACCACCGCCACGCCCCCTTCGCTGAAGGACAAAAGCCCCCATCGCGGCGGCAGGTCTTTTTTTTGAACGATGCCGGCCGGCGCAAGGATGTAATGCAGGTTGGCCATCGGCTGCAATAAACAGGCATCAAATTTTCCCAGCCCGATCGATTGGCGCAGCTTGCGGCGGGGACGTTTGCGCCGGCGGTTGCCCGATCGTTCCATCAGGCACAATGACATCTGGCCATCCTTGCTCTGATCGCGAAGGAAATCGCTCCGGGAGGCCTTGCACTCGATGAAGCAGACCTGCGGTAGATCGCGGCCGGAAAACAGATAGTTGTGATAGGGCCTGAAAACCCCCGTCCCCACCGCGTCGATGATCCCCAGCGGCGACAGGCGGACCTCCGCGGCGATGCACCGATACCCCATGCGGTACAACCATCGACACGCCTCTTTTTTCAACGTCTTGTGCAGGTCGGTCTCGCCCGGCATGGCACTCCTTTGCCGTCGCATCCATTTGATTGCGCCGCTACACCAGCGCCTCCACGGCCCTGCGGCTGTGCGCATCCATCTGGTTCAACGGGGGCAACTCGTAAATGTTCCCATCGGCATCCCGCAGAGTAAAGCGTCCATCGGACAAAAAACGGATGTCCTCCCGTTCCTGCACGCGGAACCGGGCCGAACCCCGGTCGGTTTGAACATCCCATTGCTGATAACCGAATCGCAGGTTGACCGAGTGGATGCGGTTGATTTTCGGGACGAAGCTGTTTTGTCGCAGGTATCGTTCCACGAGCTGTTGGGACTCTTGCGGCAATTGGGACAAATCCTCGATCAGGATCAATTCCTTTCCCTCGGCGTTGCGAACGCTGATGAATCGATCCGGCATCGACCAGGGAAACGCCCGCCGCAGACGCACATCCGAAACATCCTCGCAGCCCGGTCGATGCAGCAGCAGTTGGCCGGTTGAATTGATCGACAAATGAAACGATTCGCTCATTATGACATTCCCCCGCTGACCGGCGGAATGATCGCCACTTCATCCTGATCCTTGAGGCGGGTGCTTCGCGGGACGTAGTCGTGGTTGACCGCGTAGGCGGCGCGCTGCAGAAACCGGTCGATGGCGGGATATTGCCTGGCCGTCTCGGCCGCCACATCGTCCACAGTCGCCCCGTCCGGCAGGTCGAGTTTCAGCTCGGATGTACCGGCCCGATCGCGCACGATGGCAAATAATTTGACGGTGATCTTCATGCCAGCCTGACCGTCCATTCCAACCCGTTGCCCACCGCGACTTCGGCGCTGCCGGCTTCTTTCAACGTCCGGACGAACTGGACGTATTGGGACAATTCCGAGCGATGGGTGGTCGCGTTGTCCACCAGGATTGAGCCGCCCACCCGCAGTTTTGGCCAGATCAGGTCAAAGTAATCCCGCGTTCCTTTTTTGTCGGCGTCGATGAAGGCAATGTCGATGCCGGTGGGCAGGGTTGTCAGGACCTGTCGAGCGTCGCCCAGGTGGTTGGTGATGACCTGACTCAGGCCCGCCTCGGCGAAGGTTTGTTTTGAAGACTGATATTTCTTTTCCTCGCGGTCGATGGTGTGCAGTTGGCCGCCGGTCCTCAGCATCGCCGCGCCCCAGAACAGGCCGCTGAATCCGTAGCTGGTGCCGATCTCAACGATCCGTTTCGCGCCGCTGGACAATGCGATCTGATGCAACAACTCCCCTTCGACCCGCGGCACCTGCCAGGCGTCATCCCGCCGGCCGGCAAGCGTTTCCAGTTCGTCGATCATTTTGAGTATGGCCGATGGAATCATCATGTCACGCATTTAACCACACTATCGCCCGTTGAACCACCGCCAAATCCACAAAACGCCGGTCAGGATCGCCGACAGGATGATGCAGGTCACGATCGGGAAATAAAATCGACCCTGTTCCCCCTCGATGCGGATGTCGCCGGGAAGCCCCTGAAAACCGCTTCGTCCCAACCCCCAGACCACCGCCCCCACCGCCGCCAGCGCCAACCCCGTCAACACCAGCCATTTACCCATTTCCGCCATGGCCGCTCGCAGCCTTTACCACTGGTCAATGCGAATCCCCATTGCCTCGGCCAGAATTTCCGCCATGTGCGTCACCTGCGTATCCACATCGTGCCGGTGGCACATGCCGGAGATGTTCATCGTGCAACCGGCGTCATTGCAAATGGTGGTTTTGGCGCCGGTGTCCGAAATGCACTGGATTTTGTCCTCGACGATGGCCCCGCTGATGGCCGGGTATTTGACGGCGAACGTGCCGCCGAACCCGCAGCACTGATCGGTCTTTTCCATCGGTTTGAAATCGACGTTCCCCACCTGCCGCAGCATTTTGACGGCCTGATCGCGTATCCCCAGCGCCCTCAGATGGCAGGTGTAATGGTAGGTGATGGTGCGCGGCGCGGGCAGGGAATACTTCGACAAATCGACGTGGAGCACCTTGTCCAGGAATTCGATGAACTCGTACGTCCGCAGCATCAGCCGGCGCAAGCCAGGTTCCCATGCCGGGTCGTCGGCCAGCAGGTGCGGATACTGGTCGCGAACCATGGCGCAGCAGCTTCCGCTGGGGCTGACGACGTAATCGTAGGGTTCAAAGATTTCGACCATCCGCTTTGCCAGCTCACGGGCCTGATCGGGATAGCCGTTGTTCATGAAAGGCTGCCCGCAGCAGGTTTGCGCCCGCGGGAAGTGCACCTTGCAACCCAGCCGTTCCAGGATTTTCGTCACCGCCACGCCGACGCGCGGATAAAATTGATCCGTCAGGCAGGTGATGAACAGCGCCACGTTCAGAGGTTTGTCTTTGCCGGTTTGATCCACCACGTTCGTACAGTATGCTGCGCCGTCCGTGAATACAAGGATCGGCCACGATGACACTTGGGGCCGTTTTCGATCGCAATCGTTCCCAGGGATCATTTCGCTGATTGACGGCGGAGATTCAATAATTCAATAATGAAACGATGGCCATGAAATCATCATCCACGACACACTCCATTGGATTGATCGGGTTTGGAAATTGGGCTCGGCGGGCGTATCTGCCCATCCTGCGGGAAATGCGGCACGTCAAGGTGGCCGCCGTCGCGGCGCGCAGCGAATCGACGCGGCAACTGGCTGGCAAGGAGCTGGGCGATGAGGTGCGTTTGTACGGGGATTATCGCGAGTTGCTGGCGGATCGGTCGGTGGAATCGGTTCTGATTTCATTGCCCAATGAATTGCACGCCGAGTCGATCGAGGCGGCCGTCAAATCAGGGAAAAACGTCTTTTTTGAACCGCCGGTGGGATTGAACCAAACGGAAATTCATCGCGTTCTGGATCTTCTGGACCAAGCCGGCCAGCGGGTGCAGGTGGACCTGGAGTTGCGTTATCTGCCGGTCATGAGGCGGGTGCGTGACTTGATCGACGGCGGACGATTGGGCGAACCGCTGATGGCGAACGTCCGGCTGTGGTGTGACTGGGGATGCGACGGCGGGCGATGGAAAGAGGTTGAGAACCAGGGGTTCTTTTTATGGCTGGGGTGCTGGTATCTGGACGTGCTGGATGATGTTTTCGGACAACAGCCCCTGGATGCGCAAGTGGCCGGCGGTTATGCGATCAATGGCAATCTGATGGACCATGGGGTGGCGACGTTGACGTATCCGAAGGGGCGGGTGGGGATATTCGAATTCAATCTTCTCGCCGGCGATCCGGAGGAGATGACGTTGCAAGTCGCCGGAACCAGGGGGGAAGTTCGCGTGGATTTGCAGGAAGGAACCTGTCGCTGGCGCACGCAGGGGTCAGGGTGGGAGGAGGAGGTGGCCGTCTGTTCCCTGCCGGCGCATGGATTTGTGGGGATGCGTGAATCCATCGCCGATTTTGTGGAGGCGGTGACGAAAAACAAGCCGGTGGCAGCGGGGAAGGATGTCTGCCGGAGGGTCAATCTGGCGGCCTTGGCGTGCGCGATGGCGGAAAAAGAGCGACGGCAGGCCTATCATTTGACGAGTCGAGCTTGATGGGTCGTGCGTTGCGATTCCAGACAAGCTCGCGTTGCATGGGATGACCCACCGAACAAATCTTAAATGATTGCAAGGAACCGCCATGGCCCAACCCAAACAAATCAGTGAGGTGATTCAAAACGACCAGCCCCATTGGGTGGGAGATGGCTTTCGGGTCTATTCGCTTTTCTCGATGCAGGAACATGGCGAAAAGCTCAGCCCGTTTTTGCTGTTTGATTATGCCGCCCCGACACAATTCCCCCCCACCGACAAACCGCGCGGCGTTGATTCTCATCCGCACAAGGGTTTTGAGACCGTAACCATCGTCTACCAGGGGGCTTTGGAGCATCGGGATTCAACCGGCAGCCACGGAACCATCGGGCCGGGGGATGTGCAATGGATGACGGCGGCGGCGGGGATTGTGCATGAGGAGAAGCACGAGCGACAATGGTCCCGACAAGGCGGGGTGATGCAGATGGCCCAGTTGTGGGTCAATCTGCCGGCGCAATTCAAGTCGGCCACGCCGGGATATCAGACGATTCTCAAGGATCAGATCCCCACGGTGGCCTTGCCGGAAGGTGGCGGCACGGTTCGCATCATCGCCGGCCAATACCAGGACACCAAAGGCCCCGCGAAGACGTTCACGCCGGTCAACGTCTTTGACCTGCGGTTAAAGGCCGGCCATTCGACCACGCTGCATCTGCCCGATGGATTCAACACCGCCATCACGGCCATGGACGGCGCGGTGACGTATAACGACCAAACCTCCGTTCAATCGGTCTCCGTCGCGATTTTTGATCCGGCCGGCGAAACGATCCGGATCGAAGCGGGCGACCGGGATGCGATGCTGCTGGTGCTCAACGGCCGGCCGATCAACGAACCCATCGCGGCGTATGGGCCGTTCGTGATGAACCATCCGGATGAAATCAAGGAGGCGATTGCGGATTTTCGTGCCGGGAAAATGGGCCGGCTCGACTGATCGAATCGAATTTGCACCATGACGCCCAAGGGCGTACAGTAGTCGGTGTTCGCTAGGGGTGATCGAGCGCCCGGTGGCGTCGGTCTGAGACCACACCCTTAGAACCTGATCCGGGTCGTGCCGGCGTAGGGAAGCGAATGAAGTCAACCCGCCAGCTCCTCGCGGAACTTTTTCGCCTTTCTGCGCCCACCCCCAGCCAAGGAGAAAATAATGTCAACACAACAGGCTCAACCGTTTGATTTGCCCCCTCTGGGTGACAATCCTTCCACGGATCGACAGGGAACCTCTCCCGGATCGTTCGCGCTGCCGGGGCGGGTGGGGACGCCCTGGACGTACAGTTCGCCGGATACGCCGGGAATGCCCCAGCCTTCGGATCGAACCGCGATGGATTTTGCCGGCCCGAGGGATGCCGATGGGAAGACGCAGTTGGAAATGGCCCGCCGCGGCATCATCACCCCGCAGATGAAGCAGGTGGCCTTGCGTGAGCCTCATCTGAACCCCGAACAGATTCGCGTTGAAGTCGCGGCCGGCCGGATGATCATTCCCGCGAACATCGTACATCTGCGCTACAACCTCGAACCGATGTGCATCGGGCGGGCCGGGTTGACCAAGATCAACGCCAACATGGGCGCATCGCCGGTCTCCAGCGGAACCGATCTGGAAGTGGATAAACTGCGCTGGGCCGAACGCTGGGGGGCGGACACGGTCATGGACCTGAGCACCGGCGGCGATCTGGACGCCTGCCGGCAGGCGATCATCCGCAATTCGACCGTTCCCATCGGCACGGTTCCGATTTATTCGATGATCATCGGCCGGTCGATCGAAGACCTGACCTACGACACCATCCTCAAGGAACTGGAAAAACAGGCGCAACAAGGCGTGGATTATTTCACGATCCATGCGGGCGTGTTGCGCGAGCATCTGCCTTTTGTCCGCAATCGCCTGATCGGCATCGTCAGCCGGGGGGGCAGCCTCCTGGCCAAGTGGATGATTCACCACAACAAGCAGAATCCGATGTACGAAATTTTCGATGACATCTGCGACATCATGCGGCAGTACGATGTCAGTTTTTCGCTGGGCGATGGATTGCGGCCCGGCGGGCTGGCGGATGCCAGCGATGAAGCGCAATTGCGGGAATTGGCGACGCTGGGCGAACTGACCGAACGCGCCTGGGCCAGGGGCTGCCAGGTGATGGTCGAAGGCCCCGGCCACGTGCCGTTTGACCAGATCGAATACAACATGAAGCTGCAGCGCAAGTTGTGTCACGGCGCGCCGTTTTACGTTCTGGGGCCGCTGGTGACGGACATTTTCCCCGGATACGACCACATGACCAGTTGCATCGGCGCCACGGCCGCCGCCTATCACGGCGCGGCCATGCTCTGCTACGTCACGCCCAAGGAACATCTGGGATTGCCCAAAAAGGACGACGTGAAGCAGGGATGCGTCGCCTACAAGATCGCCGCCCACGCCGCGGACGTGGCGCTGGGCATTCCCGGCACGCGGGACCGCGACGATGAATTGACCAAGGCCCGTGCCGCGTTGAACTGGCAGCGGCATTTCGATTTGTCTTTTGACCCGGAACTGGCACGGGCGTATCACGATGAAGACCTGGAGGTGGACACCGATTTTTGCGCCATGTGCGGCCACGACTGGTGCTCGGTGCGGATCAGCAAGGAGATCACCGATTTTTATTCCGGCAAGGATGCCCAGAGCCAGCCGAAGAAAAAGGCGATGCAAAGTCCCGGCGTCAGCGAGGAAGGGGCCGGCATTCTCGCCCAGCGCGGCAATCTCACGGTGGAGGAGATTCATCATCTTGCCCACAAGGGGAAAAAGGCGGCCTGTCATTCGGACAATGTCGTTGACCCCGAAGAGGCCAAAATGGTTCAGTTGAACACGCTCAAAGCGCACGGCGTGGCGCTCAATGAAAGCGGCCTGTAATCTCAATAGGAATCCGTTGCCATGAATTTGGAACAAATCTCCCATTACCTGTCGATCTATCGCGATGGCTTGTTGAAGGATGTGATTCCGTTCTGGCAACGTCATGCGCCCGACCGCCAGTGTGGCGGTTTTTTGACGTTTCTGGACGCCGATGGGTCGGTTGTCGGCACGGATAAACCCATCTGGGTGGCCGGACGGGTGACGTGGCTTTTTTCGACGCTGTACAACAACGTTGAAAAACGACCCGAATGGCTGGAATTGGCGGGTCACGGGCTGGAATTTCTTCGCCGGCATGCGTTCGACCAGGATGGTCGGATGTATTACAGCGTCACCCGCGACGGCCGGCCGCTGCGCAAACGCCGGTATCTTTTTTCCGAATCCTTCGGCGTGATCGCCTATGCCGAATATGCCAAAGCCGCCAACGACCCAGCCGCCGGTCAAAAAGCCAGGGACATCTACCAGTTGATGCTCCGTTACCACAACACGCCCGGACTGCTGGAACCCAAGATCATTCCCACGACCCGCCAGCTCAAGGGTCACGCCATGCCGATGATTTTCATCGCCATCACGCAGGTGCTTCGGCAGATCGATCCGGACAATCCGCTGTATCGCCAGACCATCGACCAGGCGCTTCACGAAATCCGCGATCATTTCCTCAAGCCGCAATTCAAAATGCTGCTGGAGAACGTCGGCCCCAACGGGGAATTTCTGGATGAGCCGATGGGCCGGATCGTCAATCCCGGCCATTCCATCGAATCGGCATGGTTCATCATGGAGGAAGCCCGGTATCGCCGTGATCGGGAGCTGCTGAAGCTGGCCCTGACCATCCTCGACTGGCATCTGGAATGCGGCTGGGACAACCAGTACGGCGGCCTTCTATATTTCATTGATTGCAAGGGAAAACCGTGCGAACCTTACGAACATGACATGAAACTCTGGTGGCCGCACAACGAGGCGATTTATGCCACGCTTCTGGCCCATCACCTGACGGGCGATGACAAATATCTGCACTGGCACAAGAAGCTTCACGACTGGGCTTATGCTCATTTCCCCGACCACAAGAATGGTGAATGGTTTGGCTACCTGCACCGCGATGGGAGCCTCTCATCGCCGCTGAAGGGGAACATGTGGAAAGGGCCGTTCCATCTGCCGCGCATGCTGCTCTATTGCTGGAAGTTGCTGGAACAGATGAAACCAGGCCACGTCGAAGCGGCAAATTGGCCGTAAGATCAGCCGGCACGGGCCGGTGGCATCCGGCGCCGGCCACCGTGTAATGAAATTGTTGTTGGCAACTCAAAGTCGCTGTCGGCAACGTTCGATCAGCGCTATAATGCGGCCATGGACGCCTTGCAGGGATCGCTGAGGAGTCTCTTTGGGCTGGATGAATTTCGTCCTTCCCAGCGGGAGGTGGTTGAAGATGTCCTGGCGGGCAGGGATGTCCTGTGCGTGATGCCGACCGGGGCGGGGAAAAGTTTGTGCTATCAGCTTCCGGCGGCGATGCGGAAGGGGTTGACGATCGTGGTTTCGCCGCTGATCGCGCTGATGGAGGATCAGGTTCAGCAGTTGCGGGATGAGGGGCTGGCGGCCGAGATGTTGAACAGCTCGCTGCCGATGGCCGAACAACGGCGCATCGCGGGGGAACTTCAGCGGGGGTATGAGGGGTTGTTGTACGTTGCCCCCGAACGGTTTTACGCATCCGGATTTCAGCCGATCCTCAAGACGTTGCGGCCGACGTTTCTGGCCATCGACGAAGCCCACTGCATCAGCCAGTGGGGACATGATTTCCGGCCGGAATATGCGCGACTGGGCGAGGCGAGGCGATTGCTTGGCGACCCCCCCGCCATCGCCCTGACGGCCACCGCCACCGACGATGTTCGACAGGACATCATCCGCGTGCTGGGATTGCGCGGTCCGAGCATCTTCGTTACCGGATTCGACCGGCCCAACCTGTTGTACGAATCCCGCCAGGTTCCCAACGGCCGGGAAAAAGAATCGCAACTGCTGGCATTGCTCCGGCAGGAGCCGGGCAGCGGCATTGTATATTGCGCCACCCGAAAAACGGTGGATGCCGTGGCCGGAACACTCGCGGCGGCGTTGCCGGGCCGTCCGATCATCCCCTATCACGCCGGCCTGGACGCCGCCGAACGCACCGCCAACCAGGAACGATTCATGGATGCGCCCGATGCGGTTGCCGTGGCCACCAACGCCTTTGGGATGGGCATCAACAAACCCGACCTTCGACTGGTGGTCCATTACAACATCCCCGGCACGCTGGAGGCGTATTATCAGGAAGCCGGCCGGGCCGGCCGCGATGGGTTGCCGGCTCGCTGCACGCTTCTATTCAGCTATCAGGACCGCTACACGCACGAATTCTTCATTACAAAAATGGCCGAGGGCAACCCTGATGCCGACCCGGCGGACATGGAGGCCCGCCAGCAACATGCGATGCGGAATCTGGACCTGGTGATTCAATATGCCCGCACCCATCGCTGTCGCCGGCAGATGATCCTGGAATATTTCGGCGAGGCTCGCGAGGTCACCGAGTGTCAGTGCGATTTCTGTCGGCGTGGTCAGGACATATCGCCTAAGGCGCTGGCCCATGCCATACCGCTGCCAGTGGAGGTGGTGACGCTGGTTCGTCAAATCCTTTCGGCCATTGCCCGCCTGCATGGAAAGTTTGGCATCGGCGTGGTGGCCGAGGTTTTGGCCGGGTCGCAGTCGGAGCGGACGATGCGATGGGGTTTTGACCGGCTGACGGTCTTTGGCCTGCTGCGTGCCTATTCATCCAAACGGATCGTCTCCATGCTGCATCGAATGATGGAGGCGGGATTGGCCCGCCAGCGCGACCTGGTTGGCGTTAAATTTCGCCCGGTGATGGAATTGACGGCCATAGGGATCGCCGTCATGAAAGCCGAACAACCCGTGCCGGCCACGCTGATCGACCTGCTGCCTCGTCGATCCGACCGAACAAACGATGGTGATAACCGCCCAGCCAAAGGCAATGGCGCTTCCGGAGCGACGATCGTTCGACAGGCCGACAAGGAAGAGCCATTGTCCCCCGAACAATCCCGGCGATTTGAACGCCTTCGCACGGCCCGAATGCAACTGGCAACTGATCGCCAGATTCCACCCTATTGCATCTGTCACGACAGCACCCTGCGCTCCATCGCCCGTCTGGCCCCGGCCCAACTGCAAGACCTGCAATTCGTTAAAGGCATGGGGCCACGGAAGATAGGACAATATGGCCAGACGCTGCTGGATGCGATGCGCGAAGACGAACCCGCGGAACAGACGCCGTGACCCGCGGATTTTCAAAAGATGGTGAATCGATCCAACGCGACTTTTCGCCCCGCTCCGCCCCGCTTGTGGTCATCGGCTCGATCAACCGCCGCGAACAAACGCCTGAATCCCCCCGCTGACAGTTGTCCACCGGTATTTTTCATTGATTGTGTTTGCTTGACCCATCGGCCATTTGGTTTAGAATTTCCCCGTTCCTCCCATCCGCCAAACCAGCGGCCGGGATGATTCGTAATATCCGCCAGCTCACCCTGGTGTACGGCAGCGTAGCTCAGTTGGCAGAGCAGGGGATTCATAAGCCCCGGGTCACAGGTTCGAGTCCTGTCGCTGCTATTTCTGGTTTTGTCGAGTTGGCATATCTTTCACAATCACTCGATAAATACGGGCGATTTTGAATTTCGGGACATTCCGGTTCTTCCGGGAGATCGATCACCCGCTCAAGGTGGGCTTCTGTCACTTGAAGACAATGGCACCGCGCCACCCATACGGTATTGTCGATCCATGCCGACCGGATGTTCATGGCTGCGGGCCGTGAAAGGATTGTGGCCAGCCGGAGAGGTGATTTTGTCCTCGTCGCGGGAAGCTCTAAAACCTCAGCCTGACTGATTCAGGGCCGACGGACGTACGTTGACCAGCAATTCATAGATATTGATGTAGGGGTCGTGTTCTTCTGGGAATCGCGGGATGAGAAATCCCAAAGTATTCTCACCGACACGCATTGCCGATGCGGGTGGCGTGAGGATGATCGTTTCATGAACGCCCAGTGTGAAACCGGAGACGATTCTGCCCGCAGGTTGTGGCATACGCTGAATCCATGCCTCGGGTACCGGCTGGCCGTTGAGCCAATAGGTGACCCAGCCGGGCGGAAGCGTTTCGGGTGGTTTGCCCGTCGGAGGCGCATCGACATGCGGATTAGGCTCGATCGCCTGGTGAAAGGACATCTGCACCTGCGTGTCCGGCTTGAGAAGATCGGAATCGAACAGGCAAAAACGAAGTGTTTGATGGTGTTCGGCCGGGCGATGTGATTCGAGTTGAATCGGCAGATCTCTCCAGAAGGTGTATTGTTTTGCATGGCCGCTCAGCGACGACGCATCGGCCGATTGCCGGAGCACTTGCGTGAGGCGGGCTTTTTCGTCGGCCGATCGCAACGTCTCGAACAGGTGACAGGGGAAGTTGTACGTGTAGATGCCCGCGGCACCTTGCCCCAGAAAGTTCTGTGCGGCGGCCCGGTGGCGCAGGATGATGTCATTGACGCTCTGGCGAGTCACATGGTTGTGTGCCGCGTTGTGCGCCGGCACGGCTTCAACCGAGGGAAAGAAACCGACGCCATGCTGTCGACAGCGGGTCAGCCATGGTTCGACGGACTGGTTGTAGTCGTTGAACAGGCAACTCATTGCAAGCAAGTCAATCATTCCATCGTTCAGCCACGTTTCCACGTCAATTCCCGCATCCATGCGGAGACGTTCATCAAATGGCACGCGCACCAGCAGTTCCAACCTTTTCCCTCGCTGCTCGCCAACGGCACGAAGCGCAGCACGGATCCGTCGGAGCAATTCGGTGAGCAATCCGCGCCGTTCCCACGCATGCGTCTTGGGAAACAGGTAGGGGTTGCGACAGAAGTCGAGTTCGATGCCGTCGATGTCGTAACGCTCGATCATCTCGCGGATTGCCTCGAATCGACGCTGCCGCACTTCAACATGGGTGTAATCCAGAGACGCATTGTAATAAGTCCGGGCGGCGGTGACATCCCACAGGCGCAAGTGCTGATGCTCCTGCCAGAATCGGCTGGAGAGGATTCCCCGAGGCTCGGAGCGGTGATGACAATCGTTCATCCGAAAACTGCCGAAGAACCTGATACCGAGTCGCCGGGTGCGCTGAATCAGTGTCGGAAGATAATCAATGCCCTTGCGGTGCAGACTCAGCATCACATTGCGCGGGTCGGGGGCATCGCCAATCCGGTCGTAGTAATTCTCGATCACCTTCGATGGCCAGGAATAGGCGATGTCCCCGCCGTCCAGCCCCCAGCAGAATATTTTCACCGGCGTGTCCGCCAGATGCCGGATGGGAACATCGATTTGTTCCTCACCATGCGGCGGATCAATTCTGCGGAGGGAGTCGGAATCGTCGTTGTAAATAATCATGGTGTTGCAACTCCTCATCATTTCCCATCGTGCATTGATCGAGCGGCTTGTGGCGGGTCCGTGGAGATGGTGGCACCGGTCAATGCCTTGCCGTTGCATCCCATGATGCGCACGACCGCCCCGCCCGGCCCGCCGCGGTTGGTGACCTTCAACAGCACCAGATTCTCTCCGGCTTTCGCATCCAGATCGTAAACATGGTTGTCCACGATCAGCCCGGGCGTACCGAAACCGATGCGCTGTCCATTGACAAACAGCACATGCTGGTCATCCGAGCCGATACCGATGCGGATCGGCTGTGCCGAGGGTACGCGAAGGTGGAACGCGAGATAGAACGTCATGGCTCCGCGCAAGTTCAGGTCCGGCAATGTCACCATGGGGCCGGGAACGCTGACGGTTCGCCACGTTGAAAAATCAGGATTCTCTTCCGAACCGATTCCGGCGCGATGGAGGTAGTCCTCCTCGACCGGCTCCGACCAGCCGTACTCCTTGAGATTGTCGAACGGCCCGGACACCAGGAAGCTTGTCACATAACCACGATCGTTCAGTGGAACCGGAACGGTGGAGATCTGCGTTGATGGATGAGCGGCGGGCATCAATGAAGCGGCCATGGCCTGATCGTCCGCTGTTGCCCGCATCGCTTCGCCAAGCCGCCGAAGCGCCTCATCCGCCGGACCGAGGTGATAGAAATGCGTTTGACCGCGTTCGGCGGCGAGTTGGAACTCGCGGATGCCTCGACCAATCAATTGGCCGCTGTACAGGTCGATCACGTCCGTTTCGCGCGGCAGAACGATCTTCCGCGAGCCGCCTTGCGAGGCGTGGATCATCAACAGTGGTCCGCCGTCGCCGGCGATGACATCGTCTGTATCGACATACAGATGAACACCCGCCGTGCGAACCAGATCCCGCCAGATGGCGGGCGACATGGTGGTGGTCGGGCAAAGGATCGACGTCCATTGATCGTAACGCCGCGCGACCATCGCCGGTTCCGTGCCATCGAAGCGCCCGATCACCGTTGCGTCCGCATCGTCGGCGACGATTGGCGAAGTGAAGTAGTGGCGCTCCGCGGGATGGAGCGTTTCCGATGGCGCGGATCGACCGGTCCATTGCTGATACGCGGCGGCGTCGAGCCGCACCGCCGCACGCATCGGAACATCCTGAAAGCGCACGGAGATGCCCGTCAACTCGCGAACCGCATCCGCGCCGCGAACAACGATCCGGCCCGTATGCCGTGTTCCAGTGTGTTAAATCCTTGTGGCGCATCGGCCTCCGGCAGGCCATATCCCCCGCCGCGCAACGTCATCCCGGGCGCTTCAA
>JADYZN010000019.1 GCA_020853095.1 Phycisphaerales bacterium
CACTCGTTTTCCCGGTTGGTCGAACACCATGCCGAGGGCCTGAACTGCTGTTTGGCGATCAATCCCACGCCGCACAGCAGCAAATAGGCGATGGCCAGGATCAGCAGCAGGCGGTCGAGTCGATCGGACCGGGCGATCCGGGTATCCCGCAGGCTCCAGCCGTTGCGTTTGGACTTGTCATCGCGGAACAGTTGGTCGATGGTCATGCGCCACCCCCATCATGCCGCGGCCGATGTTGGCCAGGGAAATCCGCTCGACACGCATGGCCGAGGCGACCAAGGTTGCCAGGGTCTTGGCCTGTGACAGACGAAGCCGAAGCGAAGCGGCGCAGACCCAAACACCCACGAAACCGCGTTCATGCGATTCATGATCGACCTCCTTGTCGATTGTGTCTGGGTGGCCCACCCAAGCCCGAAACACGCAGGCTTGGGCAATTTTATGCATTCAATCAACCACAAGGCGAGAAAACTGGGGATGAGTCAGGTGCATCGGCCATGGAAGGCGAAATTATGCGGCGTTGCAAACACCCAGTGCCTGTTGGATGGTGTTGGTGACGGCTTGGGCTTGCAGGGGTTTGGCGACGTAGTGGTTGACGCCGGCTTCCAGGGCCAGTTCCACCACCTGCGGGTCGGCTTGGCCGCTGATCATGATGATCGGGGCCTGTTGGCCGCGCGTGCGCAGGGCGCGGGTCAGGGTGATGCCGTCCATTTTGGGCATCTGGCAATCGGTGATGATCAGGTTGGGCCGGTTCTGGCCCAGTGCGATCAGTGCGTGCTGGCCGTCGTTGGCTTCGATCACTTGGGTAAAACCGCAATTCCGCAACAACCAGCCCAGCGCCCGGCGGATCTGCGGATCATCATCAACCAGAAGTGCCTGCATACAACCTGTTCCTGCTGAAAAGCCCAGCAGGAATATCGGCAACCGGCCTGACCAAACCCCAGTGAATTTTCAGGTTATTGGACCTACCAGGCTCATCTGTCGCAGCAAGAAATTATAATCCAACGATATTAAAGCCGCTGTCCACGAAGATGTTTTCGCCGGTGACGCCGGCCGACAGGTCGCTGAGGAGATAGACGGCCGTTCGGCCCACCTCATCGCCATCGATGTTTCGGCGCAGGGGGGCTTTGCGCTCCACATGGTCGAACATTTCGTCGATGCCGCCGACGGCCATGGCGCTTAACGTTCGCACCGGACCGGCCGAGATGGTGTTGACGCGGATATTCTTTTGCCCCAGCTCGAACGCCAGATAGCGCATGGATGATTCGAGCGCCGCCTTGGCCACGCCCATGACGTTGTATCCGGGCACGGCCTTTTCGCTGCCGAGGTAGGTCATTGCGATGATCGACCCGCCGTTGGGCATCAACGGCTCGGCCGCCCGGGACAAGGCGATCAGGCTGTAGGCGCTGATGTCCAGGGCCTGTTTGAAGACATCCCTCGGCGTGGACAGGAATTTGCCGATCGCCAGGTAATCCTTGTTGGCGAACGCCAGCGAATGGACCAGGAAGTCGATCGTGCCGAACTGCTGTTTGGCGGCGTCGAAAAAGGCCGCGATGGATTCATCGCTGCCCACGTCACAAGGGTGCAGCCAGGCGTTGGGAAAGCCGCCTTCATCCATGGCTTTGCGGACCCGGCGTTCCATCTTGTCCAGAGGCAGAAATCCAAAACCGCAGGTGGCGCCCTGTTTGACCGCGTTGTTGGCGATGTGCCAGGCGATGCTGCGATCGTTGGCGATGTTTAAGATCAGTCCTTTTTTCCCGTCTAGAAGGCCCATTTTGGCTCCTGTAATCCCTGTTTGATTATTCCGGCGGCAACAACGTCCGCAACAGCACGCATTCGTTGAGCACGTTGCGCAGGTTGTGAATGATCCGCCCGGGCGATTTCACTTCAAGCAGTTGCATGATTTCACGCTGGATCGCCAGCGCCTGATCTCGCTCTTCGCGGATGCGCTGCAATTCGGAGCAGAGGCGGACGTTTTCATCCACCAGCGACTGCTGGCGATGGGCCGCCTCGACCAGTTCCGGCCGAAGAATCTGCCCGATCATGCGATGGGCCGATTCCGGATCCAGACCCAGCTCTTCACAGGCGATCTCCACCCGCTGTGCCACGGCCTGCGTATCCATTGTCCGCTCCTTGGGGCATCCCGCCCCGGCCAACCACCAAACGGTGCCATTTCCAGTCCAAACCCCCCAAACCGCACAATCCGCAACTGAGCGCGCTGGGACTCGAACCCAGGACCCTGTGATTAAAAGTCACATGCTCTGCCAACTGAGCTACGCGCTCGATTCATTCCAGACCGGCCAATATAGCATCTACGCCAGCAGGCTCAATAAACCCGAGGCATACTTTTGGAATTTCTGTGGATTAGGAATTGCAATTGTTCCAACCAGAAACTCGTGGTAAACTAGGAAACGTATGAGAAGGGGGCCCAGCGGAGAGGCACCATGACCAAACCTCGAACGTTCGCTTTGATCACCGCAGTCCTTGGCGTCGCATTGGCCAGTACCGTGGGTGCCGTCCAGATCGACGGTGTACAGGCGGTGGCCGTCGACCAGCCGCGCACCTATGCGATTTTGAAAGATATCAATACGGGCAACGTGCTAGGCAATTACTACCTCCAAGCTTACCTTGATACGGGCGCAAGCGGTATTCTGCTCAGCAAAGGTGACACCGACGCCTACAGCGTTCCCTCATCCGACGGGAGCAGCACAGGATTTATCCAGCCTATTCAGTCGGCGACACTCGGTGAACTGAAGAACGTGACCTTCTCCGATGTTGGCGTTGCCGGCAGTGAAGTATTCTATGTCAGCAATCTGGTCAACCTGATCGCGGGCAACTACGCCGACAGCAACGATCCGCAGGATCCATCTATTTATACCAGCAATGTCGGCAACGTTCGCCTCCAGTTGCGGCAGCAGGACCAGGACTACGGCCTTGGCGTGGAGGCGATCAATGTTTTCGGGATGCCGCTGATCACCGGTCGCGTCATGGTCTATAACCCGCGGCCGGCGAATTGGAGCAACGAGAACATCGGCTTTACCGAAGCATTCCTTTACCAGCCCAATACCCAACCTACGGGTAACAATAATGATCCCGGCATTCCTAATACATCCCACCACGTACTACTCAGCTACGGCACGTTTGACGGTTACACGGCGGTCGATCCCCCTGACGCACCAGGCCCAACGCTGGCGCACAACCCATTTATTGGTTCAAGTCCGACGGGGGACATTGGCCCCAACGGCACTCCACCGGGAGTAACGCTCTCGCGCACCGTTGACGGCAATCCGTTGTCCGCCTCTGGCAGTTGGCTGCTGGACACCGGGGCGGCCGCATCGTTCGTATCCGAACACCAGGCCAACCTGCTGGGTGTATTCGTCACACGCGATAATGATGGCAATGCAATTGGCCTTGAAGACGCCGATCACAATCCGATTCCAAACACCATCAGCACCGCGGTGGGTGGAGTCGGCGGCGGCGCAGTTGATATTTTTGGACTGAAATTCGATTCACTGAGCCTCCCGACCATTGAAGGCGATCCGATCACGTTTCTCAATGCGCCGGTTTTCATCCAGGACATCGAGATCACCAACGCGCTTGGCGAAACCCTCACACTTGACGGGGTGTTCGGCATGAACTTCACCACCGGCAGCGTGGCCCCCGATCTCTCAGCCGTTGCCGACGCACCGATCAACTGGATGGTCTTCGATGAACCCAACGGCATCCTGGGATTCGATGTCGTTCCTGAACCGGCCTCGGCCACATTGCTACTGCTAGGATTGTCGGGCCTCGCCTTGCGGCGGCAGCGTGTAAAAGTGGCTTGAGCCGACCTATAATTCCGGCAAATGGCGCTGGTTCATGATCGCTGTATTTGCCTGCGAAAGTTCGAGTACAGCGAAACTTCCCAGATATTGACCCTTTTTTCACGCGATCATGGTTTGTTGCGCGCCATTGCCAAGGGGGCGCATCGGCGGACCAAGGCGGGGGCGAGCAAGTTTGACGGGGGGATTGACCTGCTGGACATCGGGCAGGCGGTTTTTTCCCATGATCCGAGCCGCGATCTGTCCACGCTGACCGAATGGTCGTTGCGGGAAGGGCATCTGGAATTGCGCAACCACTTGCGCAGCATGTATTTGGGGCAATACGCGGCCGAACTGCTGAGCTTTCTGGTCGAAGAGCACGATCCGCATCCGGCATTATTTGTCGCGCTGGAAAAATGTCTGGCGGAATTGTCCACCTCACGCAGGGAAGAGGCGTTTTTGGGGTTTGAGCTGGAATTGCTCCGGCAGGCCGGCTATCTGGCCGAGCTGATGATGTGCGTTTTGTGTCATCAGGAGTTGTCCGACCGTGAACCGGCCGCCTTCAGCCCGGCACGCGGCGGGATGGTTTGCCGGTCCTGCCTGCCGCAGGTGGCACAAACGATGCCGTTTGATTTTCGACTGCTGCGATTGGCGCAGGGGCTTTTGCGGCTGCCGCGCGTTGATGGTTCCATCCAACGGTTGCCGCGTCTGACCCGCCATCAGAGCGATCCGATCAACCGGCTGATTTTGAGTCACATCGAACACACCCTGGGGCGAAGGATGAGGATGTCGGCCTATATTTTTGAGAAGTAAAACGCGATCCCCCACTGTGCCCTCCCCCGGCGAACCGGGGGAGGGGGAATGGAGTGAGGGGAATTACGCCAGCGGGCCGAATTCCATCTCGTGCAGGCCCTTGCCGGAGGGGACCATTGGATAAACGTGTTCTTCCGGCTCGACGGCGAAATCGACGACCACCGGGCCGTTGTGTTCGAGCATCTGGGCGACGACCTTGGAGACATCCGATTTTTCGGTGCAGCGGATGCCGCGAACGCCGAACGACTCGGCCATCTTGGCGAAGTCGGGGTTTCGCATGATGCTCTGGCTGTAACGACGGCCATAAAACAGATCCTGCCATTGCTTGATCATGCCCTGGAAGTCGTTGTTCAAAATCGCGACCTTCACCGGGATGTTGTATTCAGCGCAGGTGGCCAGCTCGAAACAGGTCATCAGGAAGCTGGCGTCGCCGTCGATGTCGATGACGGTTTTGCCGGGCGCGCCCAATGCCGCGCCCATGGCGGCGGGCAGGCCGTAACCCATCGTGCCCAGGCCGCCGGAGGTGATCATCTGGCGGGGAAATCGCCAGCGATAAAACTGGGCGGCCCACATCTGGTGCTGGCCGACGCCGGTGGTGATGATCGCCTCGCCTTTGGTCTGGCGATGGATCTCCTCGATGACGTACTGGGGTTTGGCGCGGGGCGAATCGTCAAAATATTTGAACGGATATCGCTTTTTCCACGCCTGAATCTGCGTGAACCAGTCCTTGCGTTCACGGTATTCGACGTAATCCAGCATTTCTTCCAGGCACAGTTTCGCATCGCCGACGACCGGCACGTCCACGTCCACGCTCTTGCTGATGGAGCTGGGGTCGATGTCCACGTGGATGATCTTGGCGTGCGGCGCGAAGTTGGCCAGGTTTCCGGTGACGCGATCGTCGAACCGTGCCCCGACGGCGATCAGGCAGTCGCATTCCTGGACGGCGTAATTGGCGAAAGCGCTGCCGTGCATCCCCAGCATGTACAGGGCCTTGGGGTCGTGTTCATCGTAGGCGCCCAGCCCCAGCAGGGTGGTGGTGACGGGGATGTTGGCCTTGTCGGCCAGTTTGCGCAGCGCCTGCTGCGCGCCGGCGATGATGGCGCCGCCGCCGACGTAGAGCAGGGGGCGATCCGAGCGGTTGATCAACTCGGCGGCATCCTGCACCTGTTTGGAATGACCCGAATGGGCGTAGGTTTTTTTGCGTTTGACAATGTGTTCGCGCGGGGTGTCGTCAACCTCTTCCGGGCAGGCCATGGTGGTGATGTCCTTGGGCAGGTCGATCAGGACCGAACCGGGCCGACCGCTGGAAGCGATCAGGAAGGCTTCGTTGACGACGCGGGGCAGTTCGCGAATGTCCTTCACCAGGTAATTCCACTTGGTGCAGGGGCGGGTGATGCCGGTGACGTCGGCCTCTTGAAAGGCATCGTTGCCGATGACCTTGGTGGCGACCTGTCCGGAGAAGACGATCATCGGGATCGAATCCATCTGGGCGGTGGCCAGCGGCGTGACGGTGTTGGTGGCGCCGGGGCCGGAGGTCACCAGGCAGACGCCCGGTTTGCCGGTGGCGCGGGCATATCCGTCGGCACAATGGCCGGAACCTTGTTCATGTCGGTTGAGGATGAACTTGGCGGAGGTTTTATACAGCTCGTCAAAGACCGGCAGGATCGCTCCGCCGGGATAGCCGAACATGACATCCACCTTGTGCTGTTGGACCAGCATTTCGTGGAGGATTTTGCCGCCGCTTTTGCCTTTATAGCGGGGTTTGGAACTGGCGGCGGGCGCTTTGGCGTTGGATTGCAACGTGGTCATGGTTTTTCCTGATTAAGTTTGAAGATGCAGGTTGTAGCCGCATCGGGTCAAGGGTTCAATTTAATTTTTACAACGATCAGCAACAGAAGGTGAATCTGTTTCCATCAATGAACCGGATGGATCGGCAGCCCCGGGCGCGGAGCAATTGGGCGGGCCGGTCGCGGTGGGAACCAAAGGTTTTCGATCGGTGCGTCCAACTCCAGTTCTGGAAAGGACTTAAGATCAAAAATCAATTCCGACAGCGATACCGGCCTAACGTACGACGACCGTAAGTCGAAGGGCGTGTGGCATGGTACTTTGCTAACTATTTGCCGGATCAAGGGATACGGCAAAAATTAAAATTTTCTCAAGGCTCGTTATCGAGCCGTTCCTGTGGGTCGAAGCCGAATATCGGCATCTTCCACAGGGGGCAAATCGTAGCCACCGGAGTCTTCATTGTCAAGGTCGGGTGGTACATAGTCGGGATGTTTGCTGCGCTCGACTTCATCGTGGTAGGCGCTGACGACCTGGTGTTCGATGTCGTAGCGGCACTGGGCGTTGATGGGGTGCGCAATGTCGGCGTGCAGTTTCAAGCGGGGTGTGCCGTTGCCGTTTTGATGGCGCAGATGGCGTTGATCATCGAGCCGGCCACCACAGTTGTTGCAGAAGCGGGCGCGGAGGTGATTTTTTTCGCCACAGCGTTGGCAATGGTCGGCCAGTTTGCGCGAGGGCATGGCCAGGAAAAGGCCGTCGTTGCCTTCGATCAGCTTGACATCGCGAATGACAAAGGTGCTGTCGAAGGTCAGTGAGCAGAACGCTTTGAGGCGACTGCGGACATCCTGCGACAAGTTGATGCGAACTTCGGTGAGTTTCATAGGTGACCCCTTCAAAAAAGAGAATGAAATCGGACATGAGTCACGGAAGGAAAGCCGTTTCCATTCCGCGATGGATCGCTTCGGACAGGTCCGAGATTCCGGCCCGAAGCGATCAAGGCGATTGTGACATCGCTTTATTGATGCGCCAGCGCAGAAAAAGTTGCTCGATGAGATTTGATTTGAACGAGCCGGAGCGGGTTCAAGCGAGATCGTCGGGCAACCGGGGAGCCAATGCCGCCGGCACGCCGCGAACCGGCAGTTGGGAGCTGATTCGCGAGGCGGCGGCCTGAGCCTCTGGAGCGGTGTCGTAAAGGGTAAAGAGGGTGCTGCCGCTGCCGCTCATTCGGACCGGCCGACCGAGGAGCTGCTGGGCCTGGTGGCGGAGCTGTCCCAATTCAGGTTTCAGGGCGAATGCGGGGGGTTCGAGGTCATTGACCAGCAGAGGAAGCAATTCCAGTGCGGTCAATTTGGCCATGTTTGCGAAATCCGGCTCGGCATCGAGAGCGGAGCCGAGCTTCATCTGGTCAAACTGGCGATAGACGGCCGGGGTGGGCATGGCGAGGCGGGGGAGGATAAGGAGGCAAAAGGAGGTTGGCGGGGGTGTTGGCCGAACGAATTCGCCGCGGCCGGTGCAGATGGCGGAAGGCTCGGAGAGGAAAAAAGGGACATCACTGCCGAGCCTGGCGGCGAGATGCGACAAAACGTCGTGAGGGAGGCGAAGATTCCAGAGGCGGTTGAGAGCAAGAAGCGTGCGCGCCCCATCGGAGCTGCCTCCTCCAAGACCGGCGCCGATGGGGATTTGCTTGTGCAGGCTGGCGGTAATTCCTCCAGGAACGTCGGCACGGGCTGGTGGCCGGGCGATCCATTCCGCCAGGGATGCGGCCGCTTTGCAGACCAGGTTGGACTGGTCGTTGGTGAGATCGGCCTGATCACAGGACA
>JADYZN010000020.1 GCA_020853095.1 Phycisphaerales bacterium
CAGCACCTTCAGCACATCCCGTTCCCGCTGTGACATCAATATCCGATCTTTCTCCATCCCTTACAGTGGAGCCGAAACCGGACATTTCTACCTTGCTAAGACCGGACATTACTATTTTGCTACGACACAACATCCTTCATGCCTTTACACAATGCCCCGCGCCAAAGTATGGTGCGCAACAGAGGAAGGATTCAACCATGTATAACGAATTCATCGCGCCCAACTGGCACGTCATTCTGATTCATTATCCGATCGCCTTGCTGACGCTGGGGGTGTTGATCGAATTGTTCAGCTTTTTCTGGCGTCGATCGGGATTTCGCGCGGCCGGACGGTGGATGTTGCTGCTGGGGACCATGCTGGCGGTTCCGGCCGTATTGAGCGGGATGTACGCGCTCAACGACGTGGTGCAGATGGGCATCCCCGAAGCGGATCGCCCAATGACCTGGTACGCCAAGGTCGCCGCCAGCGGCCTGAGTGATCGGTCCTGGCACATGCTGATCGTTCACCTGCGCGAGATGATCCTGTCCACGGGGATCGCGCTGGTGGCGGTGGTGGTGTGGCTGGCCTGTTCGGACCGATGGAGAAAGCGTCTGCACATCCCGCTGCTGATCGCGATGCTGATTTCGGTCGGCCTGTTGTTCTGCGGCGCCTGGCACAGCGGCGAGGCGGTTTATCGCCATGCGGTGGGCGTTGAAAGCACCTTTCAGCCTCCGGTGGCCAAAAACGCGGCCTATTTTCTGCCCCCCTTGCAGGCACACCTGCTGTTGGCGGGGTTGATGGTGGCGGTGGCGTTGATCGCGGTCGGGTTGTCGATCCGCGCGGCCGTGACGTACGGAACCCCCACCCAACCGGCCGGGGATGACAGCCTGGAAGCCTACGCCGAGCGTTCGGGGACCGATATGTCGATGGCGTTCACCGGCCGTCCGCAATCGCCGGGCGCGATGGAAGCCGCCGCACAACCGCCGACCCGCGTCCCCTCGGCGCGGTTTTGGCTGCTGGCGTTTGTTCTTGGTTTGTTGACGGCCGGCGCGGGGGTCTGGTTCTTGGCGATTGATTCAAACACGTGGGAATTTCAACAATTGCGGGAGATCATTCACGCCTTGCCACGCCGGACGGGTCACGTCATCACCGGCGTCGGCATCGTCGTGTTGACGTTGATCCTGACGATCCTGGCCCGGTGGGCGCCTCGAAAAAAATTGCTGCTGTCGATCTTCGTGGTTCTGCTGCTGGCCGGCGTGACGTTGCAACTGTGGTTTGGAACGCTGCTGCTGTTTGACGGCCCCCAAGGCCCGCTGACGGGATTCAGCAAGGATGAGGTGGCGACCCTCTCCACCCCTATCCCGACAACCCTGCCGGCGACCACCACCGCCACCACGAATCCATAATGGTGACGGTGAACATCGCTCACCCCGGAGCATCGGGTTACACCGGATCGACGCTTTCAACCTTGAGTTGATAGACGCTGGAGACCTGCCCGCCCGCTTTCTGGACGTCGACGTGCAATGTCCCGACGACACGGACCAGTCCGCTGTAATAGGGAACTTTGCCCTTGACGGCCTTGGACTGGACAAAATGCTGGATTTGCGGCGGGCCTGAAAAACAACACTTGGCGATGGAATAAACCAGCTCAAAATTCTGCAACTCATTGCCGGCGCTGTTGGGCGCCCAGATTTCACCCTCCACCATCACCCGCTTGCCATCCAACGCGCGAAACTGTTGCGGGATGTCGCTGATGGTTCCGTTGATCTGATCAAACGGAAAATTGCTCATCGCCTTCAGATCGACTTCGAGATAATCGCCGCGGTTTTTGATCCCACCGCTGAGCCGCGAATCGAGATAGATGTAAAGCGGCGCCCCCACCAGCGCGATCACAACCGCGACGAAAATGATGATTCGGAAGTTGAATCGCTCCGACAGTGGAATTTTCACGGCATTTTCCATGGATCACCTCAAATCGACGTTCAGGGGTTTCATACCCATCAGACCGTAACCAGGTTCGTGGCGACGGGCGTTCGATAGGCCTTCAGAGCGGGAACAAGTCCGGCGAGTAAGGCGATCACCACCACCACGACCAAGTATAGCACCTCTTCCGGGCCGACGGCCATCCAATTCAAACCCTCGCCGATAAACGAGTTAAAGTAAACCGAGGCCAGCGCCCCCAACCCATGGCCCAGCAACAACCCCAACACCCCGCCCACCAGCCCGATCAGGCCGGCCTCAAGGCAGATCAATGACAAAACGCGGCTTCGGGTGGCCCCAAGAGCGCGCAAAATCGCAATTTCCCGCAAACGGGCGGAGACGGAATTGTAAATGCTGACCAGGATCGCGACGGCCGCGACAATCGTCACCAGCAGCGAGATCAACAATAGCACCATCGAAGGGCCTTTGAGAAAATTTTCAAAAAAAGTGCGCATCACCGACGCCGGGTTCACGGCCTGCGCTTCGGGGCGATTGTTGAAGACGTACATTAACTGCTGCGCCATGGCGGGGTTGCGCGCCTTGACCAGGATCGCGCTGATGGACCAGTCTTCCTTGGGTATGTGCAGATCAATCGTCCCATCCGGGTTCATCGCAAATGAAGCTTCGTGGTCATGGTCGTGATCATGATCGTGATCGTGGTCGGATTCACGGGTGGCGGCGTTGGGCTGGATGGCGGCGGGATTGATGCCGGCTTTGACAGCGGCCTGAGCCTTAAGACCCTGACCATGCTCGGAAATGGCATAAAAACTGGTCAATGGAATGTAGATCACCCGGTCGGCCGCGGTATGGGTCGGCTTGAGGATGCCGGTGACGGTCCATTCCTGGGCGTGGATGTCGGCCACCTGATTGGGCAACGGCAGGCCGTGCGTGGCTTTGAATGTTTTGCCGATCGTCAGGCCGGTCAGTTTGGGAATGTCCGCGCCGAGAATGGCCTGAAATTTTCGCGGATGAAAAATTTGTCCCTGGGCCACTTCGTAATGGTGGCCGGGACGATATTCGATGATCTGATCGGGAGGCAGCGGCCGGCCTTCATCATCGCCGCCAAACAGCGCCGGCAACGTGCCGACGATTCGATATCCCTGATAGCTGTCGCCGACGCCGACCGGGATGGCCGCCTGGACATACGCGCGGGTCTGCGGATTGGTCGGGAGGGTTTCGTAGATGGAATAGGGGATGTTTCCGGGGCTTTTTTCGATGTGGTAGACGGTGTTGACCACCAGTTGCAGCTCCGAACCCTTGGCGCCGATGAGGACATCGTAGCCATATTCGGTCTGCCCCAGCAAAGCCGCCCCTTCGCGGCGGAGAATCATGATGGCGATCGCCAGCCCCACCCCCAGCAGCACCGACAACAGCGTCAGCCAGGTGGAAAGCGCCCGCTGTCGCATCTGCTTGAAGACTAGTTCAAAGAGGTTCATGTGGCCGATCCCGTGGTCAGGGGTTTGGCGGGAACGACCGCGGCGCGGTTCAATTCCGACAACACCACCGATCGTGGAAGCTGCCGGGTGATGTTCGGATCGTGACTGACCAGGATCAGGCTGGCCCCCACTTCCTGGCACAATCGCCGGATCAGATCGAGAACCTGCTGGGCGTTGACCGGATCGAGCGCTCCGGTGGGTTCATCGGCCAGCACCAGCCGCGGGCGGTTGGCCAGCGCGCGGGCGCAGGCGACGCGCTGTTGCTGGCCGACCGACAGTCGCGAAGGCTTGTAATGCAGCCGTTCGGCCAGGCCAACCTGTTGCAGAAGATGTCTCGCCCATTGCGGGTCATGTCGTCGGCCGGTGAAACTCATCCCCAGCAGGACGTTTTCCAATGCGGTAAAGCCGCCCAGCAGATGGTGGGTCTGGAAGATGTAACCCAGGTGGCCGCCGCGAAAGATGTCCCGTTGCGGCTCGGATAGCTGCGCGATGTCGATGGGTGGATTGCCCTCGGAATCCCGGTCAAAAAGAATCTTCCCTTCATCGGGTGCGAGAATGCCGGCGATGAGGTTGAGCAGGGTCGTTTTTCCCGATCCGCTGGACCCGACCAGCGCGATCTGCTCGGCGTCGTGGACGACAAATTCGTCGATGTCGATGACCGGCACCACGCTGCCATCCGGGCCGAGGTATCGCTTGCGGAGATTGTGAACTCGAAGGGCCATGGGCTGGGCAAAAAGGGATGGTCCGCGGGCGGCTCCCGTACATGGTCATCCATCAGATGGCTAAAGGTTGCAGCGGAAGACGGAAATGTAAAGGGGAGGCGAAGGGGTTCCCTCGCATGGGCCGGGAACCCGCCCGCATCCGCACCGTCACCGCAATCTGCCGTCGTGCGATCCGATCAGACGCCGAATCGTTCAAATTCCAGTCCCGGAATGAACTTCGTCGCCTCGGCCAGCACGTCCGCGCAATGGTCGTAGGCGCACGAGCTGTGGTGAATGTAAGGCCCCTCGATCAGTTGGCGTTCCCAGCGGGGCCAGTTGGCCACCTTCATCCAGGCGTAAAATTCCTGGGTATGAGGTCCGTCGATGGTGTGCCCTTCTCCCGCGCCGATGCGGTATCGGCCGTTGGAACCGTCAAACCGGCAAAGGGTCAGCGGGCCATCCTTCAGTTTCATGTGCAACAACCCGGTGGGCAGGCCCTTGAGAATCCACGGGAGATCCAGTTTGACCGGGGAATCTTTTTGCCGAAGCGACAACGGCGCGCTGGCGTGCCACAGCAGGATCGCGTTGTCATCCTCCGGGTGGCGGATGGTGATGTCCGGCAAAAACGAGGGTTCATCCACCCCGCTGGCCGCCTCGATCAACACCGAACTGATCGCCCCATGCAAATCCGATTCGGGAGACACCGGAATCCCCGCATCGCACACCAGCGCATCGGCCAGGCAGGTGAAACTGTTCAATTCGTTTCCGATCGAGGTGAACGTCTGCACGGCGAAGGCGTCAAGCTGGTGTTCACAGGCCGCCTCCATCATCCAGTCGCGCATGGCGAATTGATAATAAATGTCCTGCCGCCGCTTAAATCCGTTGAACTGGATCCATCGCTCAAAACCCTGCAATTCCTTTTCGTAATCGGCATGGTGTTCATCGGCCAGCCGGCGGACATCGCGCAGGGCGTTGGTCAAATCCAGCGTCTGCACCTGCACGTTGAATTTCCGCAGCAACTCGGCCTCATCCACGATGGTGGACCAGAAAAAGTCGATCCGCTGGCCGAGCATTCCGATCTTCATGGTGCGCATCGTCTTGGCCACGCGGGCCACCCGCACGAACCGATCGACCCCTTGCGCCCATTGCGGCTCATCGATCCGGCAGTTGGGGATGTAACTGAACGCGACACCCAGCGTATTCAACACCTTGCTGGTCGCCAGCGTGCCGCACAACGAGTCGCGCAGACGGGTCCCATCCGCCAGCGGCGCCTCATCGCGCGGCGCCCAGAGCAGCGTCGGCACGCCGCACCCGCGGGCGATCATGCCGGCCGCCCCCTCGGTGCCGAAGTTGCAATGCGGAATGAACAACGCATCAATCCGGCGTTCCTGAAAATGACGCACCGCCGGCTCGACGTGTTTTTGATCGCGAATCACGCCATCGGGGATCACGCCGTCCAGGTTGACGTACTGAATCCCCATGCGGTCAAACCGCTCGATGATCAGCGCCTTGAAGCGCAGGGCATCCTCGTGCGAGAAGACGAATTTACCAATGGGACACAGCCCCACCAGAACAGGTTTCTTTGGCTTTTTCATGGTGATCAATCTTCACGATTCAAAACGCATCCGCAACACCGACAACGGCGGCAGCGTGACATGCCCCTCTTTCACCGCCGGCGCATCGGCCGGCCGCAACTGCCCCATCGGCGTCTCGCCGCTGAGCATCATCATCTCCCCAACCCGCCCGTTGAATCCGCCCAATTCCACCCGCGCTGACTGCGTGGGGTGACGGTTGCTCAAAAAGACCCAATCCCCCTCTTTTTGACGCAGGCAAATCCCATCCACCGCCGATTCATCCTCTCCCAACTTCGGCGATTCGATGTCCATCGGCACAAAATCGGCCGGAAACGCCGGCCGGTACATCCGAAACAATTCCACGATGCAGCTTTCAACCACATCGGCCGTGTAATGTTGAATGATCCCCATCGGGTTGATCAGGTGATAAAACGTCGCCAGTTCCATGTCCGCCGCCATGCGGGCGAACAGGTGGATCATCCCCGAAATATACAACGCATGGCTGACATCATAATCCTCGGTGAATCGCCGCCCATCGTAGGCGCTGGCCCGCATCCAGTAATTCCACTCGGTGATGCCGATTTTCGTGGACAAACCCGCCTTCCGGCAATCGCCGATCAATTCCTCAAAGTCGCGCCGAACCTTGGTCACGCTCTGGACGACGTTGATCTGCTTGTCCAGGTCGCTTTCGTTCCATTGACCCTTGTATCGATTGATGGTGATCACGTCGATGCCAAGCTCATTTACCACCTCCAGCACGCGGTCGCGCCAGGCGTTGTCGTCGTCGGGTCGAAGGGTCTGAAAATTTTTCTCGCCCAACGCGACGATGCGCGCATCGGGATAATTGTTCCGCACCGCCGGGATGAATTCCCGCAGCGCTTCGGCGTACATCCTGCCGGTCATGTGGGCCGATTCCCACGCCCCGTAATGCTCGTTGCCCATCTGAAAATAAGCCAACGGCGGCTGTTGACCATTCCGGCGATAAAAATCGGCGATGTACGCCGCCCATTCGCCGGCCTCCTGCGGCGTGCCGCTGCCGATGTTCACCGTGATCATCGGCGTGATCTTCTGCTTCAGGCACAAATCCAGGTATTCATCGGTGCCAAAGTCGTAATACGCCGGGAGTTTAACGGTCTCATCCCGCACCGCCGGCCGCAGATGCACCGGACCAGTCCCGAATTTCCAGTGGTAATTGGTGGAAAAGCAACCCCCCGGAAACCGCAGAATCGGAATGCGCATCGACTCCATGCTCTGTAGCACTTCCCGGCAGACATGCCCCTCACCAACCGGCCGCATGTGAATCTGATCCAGCCACAACTGACCCGGACCGGTGATCAGAAACTGAAACACCGCCTGGTCGGTCGATTCGGGGATCTCCAGCTCAACCTGGTAATTCTTCCAATAGGAAGCATCCACCACGATGGTGCGAATGCCATACGGAGCCTTGCGAAGTTCAGGAGGATACAGATGAATCTCCACCTCCACCGGCTGGTTGATTGCCTTGGCCCAGAAATCAACCGCCAGCGTCTCTCCGGCACGCACCGACCGCCCGATCTGCACCAGCCCGAACTTGGAGCCATCCTTGTAATTGTGCAACCGGAGCGTTTCACCATACGACATCGACATCCCGGAACTTAATTCCGCCTTGAACGTCGTGTAATGAAACCCCGGAAGCAACCAGGGGGATGGCAGACCATGCGCCAGCGCCGGCCCGACAAACTTGGGATTTTCCAGCCGGTCGGTCAGCATCCCCATGACCGAGTATTCGACTGTCTCGATGTTCTGCCCCAACAGCATCTCAGAAACCCGATGCGATGGCTCCGCATCCCGCGCAACGCGAACCTGCAACGCGCCGGCGGCCTGTTTGGATGATCGCACGGGAGAGATCGATTTGGTCACGGTGGTCATTCTATTTCAATCCGGTCAAGTTGTCTTGAATTGGCCCTGATTCGAGGGCGGCCCGACGGATCCCCGGTCAATCCAGCTCGAAGGGGTCCAGGTCATGGTCCCGCGCAGATCCTCACGCCAGTTCTGAATCAGCGAGTGAATCATGGCGGCGTCGGCGGTGAAGTCCGAGCCATAAGCCGTGAGCTTTAATCCCACACCGGGCATAATCTGGTCGCCCGGATCGTCCAGGGTCACCACCGACACATCCCGCGGGATCTCCAGACCCGCCTGCCGGCATTGCCCGGCGATGACTTCGGTCGATCGCTGAAACGTGCAGACCCAGGCGCTGATTTTCGTCACATCCGGCCGTCCGCTGGGTTCCATATTGTACATCGCCTGCACGATGCCACTCGGATGGATCGGTTTGTCCAGCTCGCGATGAGCATCGAGATACCCCAGGTAGGGCGTGGAAAAGCCCAAATGGGAGGGGTCGTGATTGAACAATCCCACATGACGGTGACCCATCCCATACAATTTCAACACCGTTTCACGGGTGGCGCTGCGCCGGTCCACATCAAGGTTGATCAATCCTTCAAATGCGCGCTCCGTGCCGTCAGCAATGACCCGCACGCCCCGGGCGGCCAGGTCCTGAAGCTCGTACACATGACGTCCGCGCGGGTCCAGCGCCACGACCACGGCATCGCGAACCTCGTCGAGCAACAACGGATCGTCGTGATGGCGAATCTCAACAGCAAGGCGGGGCTGCAGCTTTGGCGAAGACAACGCACGGATCAGTTGGCCGGAAAAACGCCCTTCCACCGAGTCGTCCCAGGCGGGAAGGATCATGACGATGCGCTGTCGCGCCACGGCGGGGCCGTCTGACTCAATCCCCTGTGGGGCATTGGGTTGCTTGTCTACAATCACCCCGATCCGACGACGACGACTTAAATATCCCTCCTGCTGCAATCCATCGACGGCCCGACGGATGGTGTTTCGGCTCATCTTAAGTCGTTGCGCCAATTCATTTTCCGTGCAATACCGCTCACCCCGCCCGATGCCGCGCTCCACGATGTCATAAAAAATCTTCTCCCGCGCAACCAGATGAAGCGGCTTGGTGCGTGCGGAAGCACGAAGTGGGACAAGATTTGATGAAGTACCAACCATGGCCATGCCCGTATGATACCTTTTATTTATTCCATGTCAAGACAGAAGGAATAATTCAACTTTTTTTTCTTAACTATTGACTAAATATAAGCTTGTTTACGTTATTTTTATTTTTGTTCTTTTTAACTTGACATGGAGAATCTTTCGTGATAACTTAACTCTCAGGTGGACATGTGGCGTCCGCGTGGAAGCGATGTGTCCGCAACGGTTTCCATATTTGGAGGACAAGTCCTATGTTTAAGTCAACCACCACAACAGCGGCTCTGCTGGCGGCGGTATCCTGTGTGGCGTGGGCAGCCGCCCCATCGCAGGCGGCCACCATATTTGATGTTCAATTTACGGGTGATACGGGATCAAGCATTTCGTACGCCGCGGCCGTGCCGAACACGACGAACACCAAGCCGACAGGCGGTACGACGAACACGGGCGGTGCCGGAACGACACGGACTATTACCGCTGCGCACGGATACGTGGATACCGGCACCAGCGTGATGCTGGGGAGCGCAAGCGATCCTGTGGCGGTCTTGACCGACAAACACACGACATCAACCCCCAGCCTCTTTTTCATGGGTGACGCGAGCGAAAAGTCCACCAGTGGCAAGGTGTCCATCTCGGCCGATCTGCTGCTGGATAGCCTCAGTGCATCGAGCGGCACTACATTTTTATACGCCACAAATGCCAGTTGGGGTGTTATGGCCTCTGTAGTGTTTAATTATGATGGTACCGGTGCGCAACTGGCTAACTATCAGCCACAGGGCACCTTTAAAACCTTAAGCAGCAAGGTTACCGCGCCTACGGGACAGGTGCTCCATATGGATTGGCTGTTGGATCTCGATAATCACACACAGTCCCTTCAAGTCAATGGCGGCGCGGTGGTCACCGGAACTCTGCCAACGGCATCTGAGTTCCAGCAGTTTTATGTGAGCGCCGCGTCGAGCGCCGGGTCCGGCACCGTCGCCTTGGACAATGTCAATATCCACGAAGTGCCCGTGCCCGAGCCGGCCAGCCTGGCGTTGCTGGGTCTGGGCGGGATGCTGATGCTCCGGCGAAGGGGGGCCAAGAGCGAGGCATAAGGTAATCGGTGCGAAAGATGGACCTCCGGGCGACTCATGGACAATCGGAATCTCGGTTAATGCCGGTGCTTCATGATTGGCCGTGGGTTGCCCGGAGGCTTTTTTAAGAGAACGCAAGCAAACAGCACCGAATTATTGTGAGGAGCGGGATCATGGAGAGAAAGATGAGTTGTCGCTCGAGGGTTGGCATCCTGATGACGGCCGTGGCGGCGATGGGAGTCGTGACGGCGGCCGCATCGGCGGCCATGCCGCTGGGATATGTGGATGCCTCCACTTTCGGCGGCGGATACAATGCCACAGACGCCACTGCCGCGCTGCAGGCGGCCATCGACAGCGGCAACAGCCAGATATTTGTGCCCAACAAGGGAACACCCTGGATCATCGAACCGATCTTCCTTAAGTCCAACAAGACGATCCTTTTTGAAAGCGGCACGGTTGTGCAGGCCAAGGCCGCATCGTTTACCGGTACAGCAGACAGTCTGTTCACGGGCGTGGGCAATGTGAATGTTACGCTGAGCGGCTACGGCGCGACGCTGCGAATGAATCAGAGCGACTATACCGACCCTAATAACTATACGGCATCTGAATCGCGGATGGGGATTCGATTATATAGTGTCACCAATTTTCAGATAGAAGGATTGAAGATCGAAGACACGGGTGGGGATGGAATTTACCTCGGCGCCGGTTCCGCCACATCCTTTAATTCGAATGTTTCAATCAAGGATGTGACGCTGAACAACAATTATCGCAATGGGATCAGCGTCATCTCCGCCGACGGGCTGACGATTGACAACGCCACGGTGCTGAACACCAACGGCACAGCGCCCAAAGCAGGGATCGATTTTGAGCCGAATTACAACACCCAGGTGCTGAAGAATATCACGGTCAAAAACAGTATTTTCGCCAGCAACGGCGGCAATGGAATCATGTTCGACCTGGCCAAATGGGATAGTGGTGGAACGAATCAGTCACCGTATAACAAGCAGCCCAGTGATGTGACGGCCACCATCGAGAACGTGACCGTATACGCCAATGCCGGGGATGGCATCAATCTGCGGGAATCGCTGAAGAACGTGACGTTCAAGGACAGCATC
>JADYZN010000021.1 GCA_020853095.1 Phycisphaerales bacterium
TCTGATTCCCCGAATCGTTCCACAGCATCAGCAACAATTCGCTTCCACCCGCCAGCTTGTGCTCATACGCCTTGAACATCGTCAAATCAGCCGATGATTTCACCGCAAACCCCGGCGTCCTGAACTGGTCGCGGTTGTAAAACGTATGCGCAATGGTCCGCAGCGCATACCACCCCGGATATCGCTTCACGCTCAACTGGTCATTCTCGATGATGTAATCCTCAAACCCGAAAAATCCATACCAGTTTGGATAGACCTTCCCATCCTTCACCCAGTTGCGAAGGTTGACATAATACGGCGCGGTGGATGCCCCCAGATCCCACCACGAAAACATCATCTTCGCGATGGCATCGCCATGTTCGGCCTCGGTGGGGATCTGCGTATAGGGTGTACCGGTGGGATATTGCGGCTGTGCCATGGCACAGGCCAGATACCCCACCCCATTGGACAAGAACATCATGCCGGGAACGGTCTTTCGCACTTCCTCGAACATTTTCCGGGTTCCTTCCATGTTGTTGGAATTCGCCGTGATCGCATCACCCATCTTGGCATAACCGGCCGCCAGAAACTGCGGAATCAGCGAATAATGTCCGTATGAAATGGCGAACATCGACACCTTGACCTGCGGATCCACCTCCTTGATCGCGGCTGACACCTGCTGGAAATACTGCAGGTACTGTTCGACCGTCCATTCCTGCCCCGGCTTGATCAGCGGATCCTTCCCGATCGACAGTTCATCGCCGACGACATAATACAACGTCTTTCCCTTCAGGATGGATGCGACTTTTTTCACCCAAACCAGATATTCTGCAATCCGATTCTGCGGGTTGGCCGGATGCATCGACCACCAGTCCAGCCCATCCAGCCGCACCCCCACGCGCAAACCATGTTTTTGGCTGAGATTCACGTAATTTTCAATCGCTTCAACATAATCGGCATCCAGCTCCAGTTTGCCGTCAATCGGGTAGATATTCAGATGGGCGTTGTTCAACCCAAGTTCCACCCAGTCCTTGATCATCGCCTCCTGATAATCGGGCCGCGCGCGATCCAGTGACCACGTTCCAAAATCCGGCGACAGGGGCTTGCCCTTCATGGGCGGATGCGGGCGATTGTTCGGATCGCGGTCCCAGTTGCCGTAATAGGTATATCCTTTGCGCATCAGGTAATACATCGGCGTCGAATACGGGCCGCTGCGCTGCTGTGGGGCCGGTGGCGCGGCGGCTGCGCGCAACTTGGCCTGGTTTTCCGTGGGCAAGTCAGAAAAATTACGAACTGTCGCCAGACTGCAGGCGGAAAGACCGAGCATCATGGAAGAAGCGAATATGAGAGATTTCATCATGGTGTTCATAATATATGGGTCGGGATTTTGCGGCACGGGCGTCTTACCCGTGCCAAAACTTGCCTGGCACGGGCCAGACGCCCATGGCATGAGACGATTGGACGATGCGGCGGGCCGGCCGAACCGCGTGGCCCGCCGCATGACTCAACAATCGCGCGAATAACGCCACGACGCACCGATCAGCGTCGCCGGCGAAGCGCCAGCAAACCGGCAACGCCCAGCAGCGACATCGTCGCCGGTTCGGGAACCGCTGTGTTGTCTACTTTGACGTAATACCACTCGTTCTGGACGACCCCGCCGGCTGTCGTCGGACTGCCGATGGTTACCGCATCCTGCCAAGGTGCATAACTGGCATTGCCGCCTTTAAGTACGGAATCGGCAATGGTTGTTTGCAACACACCGTCGACATAGATATCGAAATTGCCGGTAGAACCCGTGTAACTCGCGGCGATGGTATGCGGAGTCGTCCAGTCTATTCCCGACACCAGTGTGGGCAGATTCTCGCTGTACGATCCACCGCCATAACGCAGGCCACCGGTACCGGAACTGCCCGTGGTGTATTTGTCTATGATCACATTGTACTGATAGACATCATCCGTCCAGATCACCAGGTCGCGGGCAAACCAGTCGGTGCTGGGCGTACCGCCCACATCCGACACGGGCCGTACGCGAAATTCAACGGTGTAATTGCTGGAGCCTTTCACCATCGTTCCAGCCACCTTTGGCGAGGTGTAACTTCCCGCTGTGCTGGCAGGAACGTTTTGATCAAGATAGGTTCCGTTATTGCTCCAGAAAGATGAAGCACCATCCCTGCTCCAGGCCGGTGCAACATCATCCGGCTCATTGCCTGATCCGGCGGTCGCGGCATCATATGAAATGACAACCGCTGAATGTGCCGGCGTGCTGGTCAAACCGAACATGCCGACTGCCATCGCGCTCAACGCGATATTCGATACGATACGGCCCATGACAAACCTCCTTACAAGGAAACATTGAATGGCCGACTGAACGCTCAGAAGGCCTAACTTTTTATCGTGACTGATCTAAAACCATGGAACATAAGTGGGATAGGCATCCACCACCTTCATCATCGTGCTCAGTGACTTCCAAATCGCGTGTCCATCGCCATACAGGATGTTTCCCCCCGCGGGCTTGCCGCCGCCTTCAAAGTGACTGGATGCGGTCCAGTCATTGGGACCGTATTGCAATGTGTAATCAAACGCGAGTGGAATCTCGGCGGCTCTGCGGTCACTGTTCTTTCGCAACGGCGGAAGGTTATACCCCATCCAACTGTTCCATTGATTCGTAACACTGCTGTAAAGACTGCCGGGCGCTTCTTCCCCCTCGGCGGGCCAGAAGAAATATCCCGCAATCATCACGTATTCCGGATTGGAATAGTATTTGTACGTCCAGTAGCGGTCATAGTCGTAGTAGGCCTTGGGACAAAAAAATATCCGGCCGCTGTTTTGCAACTGGTATTTATCCGCAAACACCTCCCGCTGACTCCAGAGCAGATAAAACAGATTCCCGTAACTGATTCCGGTATTGGGAAAATAACCGTGATGATCGTTGGCATAAATCTGCCAATATTGCCCGAGCTGCCGTAAATTCGACTGGCAGCTCGTCCGAACCGCTGCAGATCGTGCCTTGTTCAACGCCGGCAGCAACATCGAGATCAAGAGTGCGATAATCCCTATGACGACAAGGAGTTCCACCAATGTGAAACCATTTGTCTTTGGATTATGCTTCATAATATGCCTGCCTTTCAGTGCCATGAAAGCCGATCG
The DNA here is from genome assembly GCA_020853095.1 of Phycisphaerales bacterium. Taxonomy (GTDB): domain Bacteria; phylum Planctomycetota; class Phycisphaerae; order Tepidisphaerales; family Tepidisphaeraceae; genus JADYZN01. The sequence goes on from JADYZN010000021.1 coordinate 3,127, forward strand.
AACCAAATTCCTTGCTCCATCGCTCATTTCGATGTCTCCATCATTTGCTTCAGGAATTTACCGTAATCCGGGGAACATCGCTTTCGTCAATCGCTCTCGCATGCCGCAAACTCGGCAACTCAAACATCTCCTCCGCCACCAGCACCGCCGCGCCCAGCAGTGGCAGCCGGTCCTTTTCCCGCGCCAGCCGGATCGTCAGACCCTCGCGGCTGCGCGGCAGGGCACTTTTCTGGACTTGCTCCCGCACCGCCTCCAGGAACAGCGATTCCACCATGTCGATCGAACCGCAGATCACCACCTCATCGGGCGCGAATAGGTTGATCATGCGATACGAGGGCCGATTTGCGACATCGCGACATAGTTTACTTCATGAATAATGTCTGTCAAGAATAATCTTTTTTTCTTGGAGGGCGTCGCTCCCTCGACGCCGCCCCCCCACCGCTTTCGATGCACCCGCCATCCCTGCGGCGTCCATATCCCCATCCAACTAAAAGGGTTATGGATGATGTTCGGCTCATAAATCCGCTCGGGGATCGGCCGATGATCCAACCTGTTGCCCGCCATTATTCCCCCCTCATCAATCGAATGATCACCGGCTGGCTGGCGACATCCAGGTCGATCAGCGTATGACCACCTTCCACCCGATACGGCACATCCGACCATTTCTCATGATCGAA
>JADYZN010000022.1 GCA_020853095.1 Phycisphaerales bacterium
AACGAGTGCAGCATCTACACGATCGGCCTGATCATGCTCCAAAAAATCGACGCCACCGCGGCACAGGCCTTTGCCGCCGTCTTACGGCTATCCGAAGCGGTCTCGCCAAAGTGGGGATGAGTCAGGCGGGATTGTTGGCGATCAAATCCGCTCTTGGCGTATTTTCCTCATCGCGGACCCGTCACACGGGTTGGGTGTACAACGTAAAATGGTCCGCTTACTCCCTCTCCCGGTACTCCGGGGGAGGGTTGGGGTGGGGGAAACCCGCATCTTCCGCACTCTGTGCGGACCATTTCACGCGGGTCGGGTAGGAAGGTTTGGTGGTGTGGAATCCATATGGCATTGGGCGGTATCATGAGGGCAAGGAGATATTTCCCATGCGCGCAATTTATTTCTGTCTGGCGATCGCATTCGCCGTCGTGGTTCATGCGGAGATCAAGACACAGGCCATCGAGTACAAGGCGGGGGAGGTCACGCTCAAAGGGGTTCTGGTTTACGATGATGCCCAGTCGAGCCGTCGGCCGGGGATTGTGATTTATCCGGAATGGTGGGGGTTGACCGAGTATCCCATCCATCGGGCGCGGATGCTCGCAAAACTCGGATATGTCGCCTTCGCGGCGGATATGTATGGACAGGGAAAGACCACCGACGACCCGCAACAGGCCGGGCAATGGATCGGCCAACTCAAGCAAAACCGGGCGATGCTGCTGGAACGGGCACGGGCGGCGGTGGAGACGCTTGTCGCCCAGCCACAGGTGGACCCGGCCCGCATCGGCGCGATCGGATATTGCGCCGGGGGGTCGGTGGCGCTGGAATTGATGCGGGCGGGGGCGAATTTGTCGGCCGTGGTGACGTTTCATGCCGGCCTGGCGCCGATCGAACCGGATCAAACCGAAACGATCAAGGCCGCCATTCTGGTCTGCAACGGCGGGGATGATGCGTACGCCAGCGCCGCCGAAATCGAAACATTCAAGCAGGAGATGAGACAACACAAGGCCAACTGGCAGATCAACACCTATGGCGGCGCGCACCACTCGTTCACCAACCCGGATGCCGATCGACACAAAATGGACAACGTTGCATACAATGCCGAGGCGGATTATCGTTCGTGGCGGGACATGAAGGATTTTTTCCAGCGCCAGTTCCACGTGGAACATTCCGAAATCAAGTAAATTTATGAGCCAAGCCACCCCCTGGTTGAATGCCACCGATCGTTTGTGTTTTCTGGGAGACAGCCTGACGCACGCGGCCGATGGGTTCGTGCGCACCATCAAGGATAAACTCTCCGGACGAGGCATCAGCGTGATCAACGCCGGCAACGGCGGCGACAACGTGCTGACGGCGATGATGCGGCTGAAAAAGGATGTCATCGAGCAAAAACCGACCGCCGTGTCGATCCTGTTCGGGGCCAACGATGCGCAGGTCGGTCGGGGAATCTGGAACAAGGACCCGATGATCCCGCCGGCGGTGTTTCAATCGGGGCTGATCTGGATCATCCACGTCTGTCGGAGCGCGGGAATCGAAAAGTTCAGCATCACGCCACCCCTGTGGCGGCTGGAAGGGGAGATCTGGTCCGACATGGGGGATGTCTATGCCCCTTACATTCAGGCCGCCCGCGATGCGTCGGCCATCATGAACACCCAGCTCGTGCCGGCCGATGTCGCCTTCGCCCAACATTGGGCCAGACACCCCGCCCACGAAGGGTTGCTGCTCACCCGCGATGGATGTCATCTCAACGAGAAGGGAAACCAGCTCGTCGCCGAATCCTCATTGAAGACCTGGGGGCTTGCAGAGGGAGTTTAGGTTCCATCGGATGCCGCTTCATCCGCACCCGCATCGTGCGATTCCGTCGGCGGTTCCATCTCCCGCCCCTGCCGGAGAATCCCCTCCTCATCGCTTTCATCGGCGGGTTTGATTGTCTGCTTTTGCAGGGCGCGATACCCCTTGAGGATCGCCGGTTCGTCGATGCGATCCAGCGGGATGAATACCCCGTGCGACGATTTGGGGAAAAACAGGTGTTGCGCAACCAGTGCGATGCATTCGGACGCCGGCACGTCGATCGGAAGATTGTGCCCATCGCCCGATTCGGTCAACGCAACCCGAAGAATCTCCCCGCCATGATTTGGGACGTCGATCAGGCATAGGATCGGCTCCATCCGGCCGGGCGTGATCCGAAAAATCTTGACCACCCCGGCCCTGGGGCCATGCTGGAAACTCAAAAATGCAAAATCCCGCAACTGTCGCACGTATCGCCAGGGGCCTTGGTTCAGTTGCGCCAGCCGATCGGCGAAGGATTTGATCTTGCCGGCCAGTTCAAATCGCAATTCGCCCGCGGCATCGTTCATTCGACGGTGCTGCTGATGAACCATCCCGGCCGGATCGGTCAGAACCTGTACGCTGAAGTCGATCAACTGGCGATATTGCTCCATCGAGATCGACCCATCGCACGGCGCGGGGCATCGGCCCATCTCCTTATACGCGCACGCCCTGGCATTGGGCGCATCGACCAGCACGTTGTAATAGCGGCACAAATCAAACAAATCCTCCACTTCCTCGATCAACCGGGAGGCGGATTGTTTGTCTTCGACCGGGCCGAGGGTCTGGCCGGCTTTGGTCAGATCGGTCGTCCTGACGTAACGCGGAAAGTCCGATTGCGGGTCCACGTGGACAAACCAGGCCGGCCGAAAACCAACCATCTGCCGGTACGTCCGCGGATACAATTCGCGGGCGGCCTGTAAATAAAACCAGTCGGCCTCCAACGCGCTGTCCACCGCGCGCCAATAAATCCGCCGGACGATCTGTTGATAATCGATCCGCCTCGATGGACCGGCGGCCTCCTGTTCCCCCAATCGTCGTTTGACGCTGGCCCGCAGATTCCGCACGCACAGCAGTTGCACCGGCCGATCGTTCTCATCGGCCATGAGATAAACGACCCATCGCGCCGGCAATCGCTTGAGAAACACCTCCAACCCAACGCCGGGGTCGAGAATTTCGCATTGGTCGAATATGGACAAGCCGCCGGCCATCGGTTCATCCCATGGTAGTCAGCGTCAAGGGATTGTCAGCATCACGGGTCATCCTTGACGCGACTTTGGCGCACGATTACGGTTCGGGCGATGCTCAAACGCACGCCGTTCTACGATTTTCACGTCTCCGCCGGCGCCAAGCTGGTGGATTTCGCCGGTTGGGAAATGCCCCTGCTGTATCGGGGGATCGTTCCCGAACACGAACAGACGCGAAACAGCGCTTCGATTTTTGACGTCTCCCACATGGGCCGGCTCTATTTCAGCGGCAAAGAGGCCCCGACGTTCCTCAATCGCGCCCTGACCCGCAACGTGGCCGATCAGAAAGTGGGCCAGTGCCGCTACAGCCTGGTCTGCAACGAGGCCGGCGGCGTCATGGATGATGTCATCATCAGCCGCGACACCAAAAACTGGATCCTGGTCTGCAACGCATCCAATCGCCCGAAAATCCTGGCCCATTTCAACCAGCTTCGTCGTGGCTGGAACATGGATTTTGACCTGGCCGACCAGACCGAAGCCACCGGCATGGTCGCCATCCAAGGCCCCAAGGCGATCGCCAAGCTGGCCTCCATCCTGCCGGTCGATCTGGCCAACCTGAAACGATACCAATTTGAATCAACCAGCTTCATGCTGGTCAAACTGACGGTCTTTCGTTCCGGATACACCGGCGAAGATGGCGTGGAGATCATCCTGCCGGGCAAAATGGCTTCGATGGCGATGAAACTTCTGGCCGGCAAGCTGGACCGCCCCGATGCGACGATTCAACCGGCCGGCCTGGGGGCGCGCGACACCCTGCGGCTGGAGGCTGGCATGCCGCTGTACGGACATGAACTCACCGAGCAAACCGACCCGCTGTCGGCGGGCCTGGCGTTCGCGGTGGACCTGACCAAGGATTTTGTCGGGGCCGAAGCGCTGCGGTCCATCGCCCAGTCCGGCCCCAAACGCAAATTGGTCGGCCTGGAACTGGAAGGTCGGCGCATCGCCCGGCAAGAAATGATGGTTCTGCTCGACAATCAACCCGTCGGCCAGATCACCAGCGGAACCTTCGGGCCGACGATCCAGAAAAGCATCGCGATGGCCTACGTCGATGCCCCCCACGCGGCCGAGGGAACCGCCCTGAAGGTGGATCTCAAAGGCTCGCAAGTCGATGCCAGAATCGTTAAATTGCCGTTTTATAAACGTCCTTCAAAATAACCAACGGAAAACCCCAATGTCCGCACCAACCGACCGGCGTTATCTGCAAACCCACGAATGGCACAAACTCCAAGGGGACATCGTCACCATCGGCATCACGCAATTCGCGGCCGATGAATTGACCGACATCACCTTCATCGACCTGCCCAAGGTGGGCGCCAAAATCCAGGCCAATCAACGCTTTGGCGAGATCGAATCGGTCAAAGCCACCAGCGACCTGTACAGCGGCGTCAGCGGGACCGTGACGCAGGTCAACGATGCGTTGCAAAACGAACCGGGCCTGATCAACCGCGACCCCTACGAATCCGGCTGGATGATCAAAATTCAGATCACCAACCCGGCCGAACTGAACAACCTGTTGTCTGTCGAAGATTATCTGAAGAAAGTCGGACATTGACCGTCCATGGACTACGTTCAAATCACCACCCGTCAACGCGAAGAAATGCTCAAGGCGGTCGGCGCCAGCGGCATGGACGACCTGCTTAAACAGGTTCCCGATGAATTGCGCCTCGATCGGCCACTCGATCTGCCGCCGGGCATGGATGAATTGACCCTGCGAAATCATCTGTCCGAACTGGCCGGTCAAAACAAATCGGCCGGCCAAAAAACCTGCTTTCTGGGCGCCGGCGTCTACGATCATTTCATCCCCACCGTGGTTGATCATCTGGCGATGAAGGCGGAATTTCTCACCGCCTACACCCCGTATCAGGCCGAGGCGTCGCAAGGGTCGTTGCAGGCGTTTTTTGAATTTCAGACGATGGTCTGCCAACTGACCGGCATGGAGGTCGCCAACGCCTCGCTGTACGAAGGCGCCACCGCGCTGGCCGAGGCGGCGTTGATGGCGCTCAACGTCACCGGCAAACGCGAGATCATCGTCAGCGAAGGCGTTCATCCACAATATCGACAGGTGTTGCGAACCTATCTGAGCGACCTGCCCGCCATCTACACCGAAATCCCGCTGAAAAACGGCGTCGTGGACACGCAGGAACTGGAAAGCGAGCTGGACGCCGACACCGCCGCCATCATCTGTCAGTCTCCCAATTTTCTGGGTCATCTGGAGCGCGTGCCCACCATCGCCAAATTCGCCCGCGCCAACGAGTCGTTGATGATCCAGTGTTTCAACCCGCTCAGCCTCGGACTGCTCAAGCGCCCCGGCGAGATGGATGTGGACATCGCCGTCGCCGAAGGCCAGCCCCTGGGCATCCCGCTGCAATTTGGCGGGCCTTATCTGGGCCTGTTCGCCTGCCGACAGCAATACATGCGAAAAATGCCCGGCCGGCTGGTCGGCCAGACCACCGATTCCGAAGGCCGCCGCGCGTTTTGCCTCACGTTGCAAACCCGTGAACAGCACATCCGCCGCGAAAAAGCCACCAGCAACGTCTGCACCAACCAGGGATTGCTCGCCCTTCGCGCCAGCGTCTTCATGGCCGCCATGGGACCCAACGGATTGCGACAGGCCGCCCAGCTTTGCCACAACAAAGCCGCCTATCTCGCATCCCGCCTGAGCGACGCCGGTTTATCCCTGCGATATCCCAATCAACCATACTTCAATGAAATCCTGGTGCGGTTGCGCAAACCCGTGAACGAAATTCTGTCGGCCGCCGACCGCGCGGGAATCATCGCCGGATATCCCGTCGGCCGCGATTATCCCGATTTGTCCGATTGCCTCCTGATCGCCACGACCGAAAAACGCACCAAGGCCGAAATCGACGCCCTGGTGCGCGTGCTCAACCCAACCTGAATCGCCCATGACCCACGCCCCCGAAAAACTTCTCTTTGAACTGTCCACCCCCGGCGCCCGCGCGGTCGATCTGCCCGAATCGGATGTGCCAACCGCCGAGCTTGATCCCGCGCTCTGCTTGTTCACCGAGTCCGGCCTGCCCGAAATCGGCCAGCTCCAGCTCGTGCGCCATTACACCCACCTGTCCCACCGCAATTTCTCGGTCGATGACAATTTCTATCCCCTGGGTTCGTGTACCATGAAGTACAACCCCAAGGTCAACGAATGGGCCGCGGCCCTGGATGGTTTTGCCAATCTTCACCCGATGCAACCGGACGCCGACACGCAGGGCGCGCTGGCGTTGCTCTATCACCTTCGGATTTTTCTCGCCGAAATCGCCGGCCTCGATGAAGTGTCGCTCCAGCCTTGCGCCGGCGCCCACGGCGAATGGACCGCCCTCAAGGTCATCCGCGCCTATTTCCGCGACCATGGCCAGCCCAACCGCCGCATCGTCCTCGCCCCCGACACCGCCCACGGAACCAACCCCGCCTCCTGCGCCATGTGCGGCACTAACGTCGTCACCATCAAATCGCGACCCGATGGCCTGACCGATCTCGACGACCTGCGCGCCCATTTATCCGACGAAGTCGCAGCGGTCATGGTCACCAACCCCAACACCGTCGGCAGATTCGACGCCCACATCGCCGACATGGCCGACCTCATTCACGACGCGGGCGCTTTTCTGTATCTCGACGGCGCCAACATGAACGCCATCCTCGGCATCACCCGCCCCGGCGACTTCGGCGCCGACATCATGCACTACAACACCCACAAAACCTTCTCCACCCCACACGGCTGCGGCGGCCCCGGCGCCGGCCCCATCGCCATGCGCAAACAACTCGCCCCCTACCTGCCCGTCCCGCAGGTGATCAAAACCGGCGACACCTATTCACTGGATTACAACCGCCCAAAATCCATCGGCCGCGTGCGATCCTTCCACGGCCAGTTCAACGTCCTCGTCCGCGCCTACGCCTACATCGCCGCCTGCGGCGCCGCCGGCCTGCGCAACGTCTCCGAAACCGCCATCCTCTGTGCCAATTATCTCGCCCAGCGCATCAAACACGCCTACGCACTGCCCTTTGGTCCGCCCGATGGTCAACCCATGGCCGTCGCCCCCTGCGCCCACGAATTCATCACCGTCCCACAGGCCATCCTCGACCGCGGCGTCACCATCATGGACATCGCCAAATCCCTCATCGACCGCGGCTATCACCCGCCAACGGTGCATTTCCCCATCCACGATTGCCTGATGATCGAACCAACCGAAACCGAATCCAAGGCCGTGCTGGATGGCTTCGCCGACACCATGCTTCAACTGGCCGAACAATCCCAGCGCGACACCGCCCCATTCAAGGCCGCCCCCGTCAATCAACCCGTCCGCCGGCTCGATGAAGTCGCCGCCGCCCGCAAACCCATCCTCACCTGGACCCCCGGCGACAAAGCCTGATCCGACAACCTCACATCCCCTGCAATTCCCAATCCATGTTGTACTGATCGCACAGCTTCCCCATCGCCTCCTTCAACCGCCCCACCCCAACCCCCGGCCCGATCGCCAGCACCAGTTCCATCGCGAACACCGGCGCCCCTGTGATCGGCGCCGCTCCAAGCTGCGTCTGCAAAGACTCGATGTTCACGTTCAAATCCCGCAGCAATTGCGAAACCCGATGCACCAATCCCGGCTGATCCATCGCGCTGGCCCGCAACCGATATGGCCGCGACGCCGACGCCCCCGCCGACTGCGCCGTCGGCTCCGCCATGCGCCACTGGGCATGAATCCCGCTCTGATCCGACAATTTCCCCAATTCCCCCCCGATTTTTCCCAACACCTCCGCCGACGCCCCCACCAGCACCATCATCGCGAACTGCCCCCGCAAATTCACCATCCGGCTGTCTTCAATGTTCCCTCCCCGATCAAAAATAAACCGCGAAACCTCCTCCACCAACCCCGGCCGATCCGTCCCAATCGCACTCAATATGGCATGGCTCATGCTGATAGTTTAACCATTTGTCACGAATCGGAATATCGACAAGACCATCCATCAACTATTTTGAAGGATTCGTTGAAACGGCCTTCTGGCGCTGCAACTGATCCTTCCCCGCAACCTTTCCCTTCCAATTTTTCCGCACCTCGCGATACCGCCTGAACATCTCGCGCAGATCACAACCCGCCTCGTCCGCCAGTTTTTCACGAGTTCGGCGAACTTCCTCAACAATGGGGTCTTTCCACATGTGTCACTCCTCGGTTGAAGGTTCAACCAACTCCCGTGGCGTGCAGATCACAGGCAACCACAATCCTTCCGTACGAACAAAATCCGCCAGCCGTCGTAAGCTGCGTGCGCCCGCCAGATGCGCACAATTCCACGTCAACAGATAATCCACCTCATAATATACGGCATAGGCCAGATGGACGGCATCCGCTTTCGCTCGACTCGGAATGTCCAATGCCTGCTGCACCCGTACAGACAGGTCTTCAATGGGCACCTCAGGCTCAAGCAATTCCATTCCTTCCAGAGACGCCAGTCTCTCTCCAGCCGCTTGTGTATCTCCTTGTCCCACCTCCTGCAGCACAACCGGCGATAGCACCAATCGATATCGACTTCTTTGTTCCTCCCACCATTGCCGTGTGAGTTGTTGGTTTCCCAACACCACCACGTCCCGACTCGGTCTCGCTGTCAGATAGCTGATGATGGTTGTCTCCACGTACACCGTCGGCATCGGGATGGAATCAGTGTCCGTCATGTCAATGTAATTATATACCACACCATCGGATCTGCATTCTCCTGCAATAGATTCACTCTCCAAAGCAGAAGTTCCGCTGATTATTTACTCCCTCGCAAATACAAACCCCAGCACCCCCAGCGCCAGCCCCATCGCCAGCGTCGTCGCGTATAAAAAGCCCTGGCCGCCTCCCCATCTTTCGATCACGCCGATCTGCGGCATACCGCTCCACAAATGTCCCGCGACCATGATGCCCGCCGCGACGATGATCACGATTCCCATCTTTCTACCCGCGAACAACGCCGACACCAGCAGCATCACCGCCGCCACCCCCGCGTTCCACGTCCCAAGGATCGACGCGAACCTCGCCGGCATCCCGATCACTTCCAGTGGCTTTCGGGGAGCGGTAAACCGCACGGTCGGCAAAGGCCTTGGATTGTTGTATCCATCCGGTTCCGCCAGCTTGTCGATCCCTTTGTGCGTCTGCTCCACCCCCTGCCTGGCGATCTCCGCCACCGGCACCGATCGATTCTGATACAACCACAGCAAAAACGGCAACAACAGCGCCGCCCCCAGGATAAACCGCGTCTGCGCCCCCAGAATCATCCCACTCAAGCCTCCATATTTGCGGTCCATGTACGAATGATGCTCAAATTTGCGCTCCTTGCCCGTCGCCGGCTGCTGGGCGCTTTGAATCGCCTCGTCAAACATCCCCCGCGCCGGCACGGCGGTGGCGGCTTTTGTCGTCGGCGCAGCAGTCTCCTTGGCCGACGGCGCGATCGTCGCCCCCTGTCTCACCTGCGCCGCCTTCTCCACCATCGCATCGGCGATTCGCCTGGCTTGTCGGCGCGACTCGATCTCCTTCATCCCCGCCGCCTCCAGCCGACGCGCTTCGATTTTGATCAACAGCCGGCGTTCGCGGTCTTCCTTCCGCTGCTTTTGCCTCGCATCAATCCACCGGATGATCCGATCACGCCACGCCCCGAATTTCGGCCTGTTTTCCCCGCGCCGGCCTCTGCCCCACTTGGACCGCGCCTCCATCTTCGCCTCATATCCAAACAATGCCTCGTAAAACTCCTCCCAATTATCCCCACCATACCGGCAGACGAATTGCCGCAGCGCCCCCTCCTCCAGCCCCTTCAATCGCATCTTCCGCAACAACTCATCCGTCCGCGTCAACGCCCCCTCACGCTGCGATGACACCAGCTTGTCAATCGAAAAATAAAACCCGCACGCCAACCCCACCCCCAACACCGCAAGCCCCGCCACCACCCACAGCAATCCCAACGCCAGCAGCGCCAAGATCCCCAACACCACCACCAGCGCCAGTTTGATCCACAACCCCGCCCCCGCGCCCATCACCAATTCACGAACCTTGACCAGCAGATACGACCGCTCCGCAACCCCTTTCACCACGCAATAACCCGCTCCCGCGATCACCGCCAGCACCACCCACGCCGCCGCCCATCCCCACCATCCCGCCAGCAACATCCCCACCCATGCCAATGCGACCAACCCCGCGATCGCCAGCAGCAGATTCGACCGCAACCGGCTCCCCCACGCACCGTTGAATTGCGCCACCGCTCCTTCCAACGCCCGCGCATGTTCCTCTTTTGGCGTGAAAGGTCCCGTGCTGTCCACCCCCAGATATTCCTCCATCGCCGAGATCAATTCCCCCGTATTGGCGTACCGGTCCTCAGGCCGCTTGGCCACCATCTTCATCAAAATCGCCGACAACTGCTCCGATATCCGCTCCACAATCTGATGCGGCGGAACCACCGCCTCGCGCTGATGCTTGCCCATCACCTCCGCCGCCGTCTTGCCCACGAAAGGCGGCCTCCCCGTCACCAGATCGTAAACCGTGCATCCCAGCGAATAGATGTCCGCCCGACCATCCACCTTGGTCGAATCCTGCGCCTGTTCCGGCGCCATGTACGCCGGCGTCCCCATGTACGACTGCGCCGCCGTCACCATCGGATTTTGCGGACTTTCGCCCGGCGCCACCGTCTTTTCCGATCCCTCCGGCGTCTTGACCAGCCCCAAATCCGCGACCTTCACGATCCCCTGGTCGTTGATCAACAGATTGTCCGGCTTGATGTCCCGGTGAATCATCCCGTGGTCATGCGCGAACTTCAGCCCCCGCGCCGCCTGCAACGCATATCCCGCCGCCACGTCCGCATCCAGCTTCCCCTCCTTCTCGACCATCTCCCCCAGCGTCCTCCCTCCCACAAATTCCATGCTGAAATAATGCACCTCCCCTTCCGCCCCGATGTCATGAATCTGCACCACGTTGTGATGCGTCAACTGCGCCGCCGCATACGCCTCCCGCGTAAACCGCGCCACGAATTGCGGGTCCTTCGCCAGACTCGGATGCATCACCTTCAACGCCACGTCCCGATCCAGCGACAATTGCCTCGCCAGATACACCGCTCCCATCCCCCCGCCACCCAACCTCCGTTCAATCCGATACCCGCCCAGTTTCCCCGTCAACTCCGGCCCCTCGGCCACTTCCTCCCCTTTCACCGCCGTCTCAAACGCGCTGCGATCAAACCGCTCCGGCTCTTTTTTCGACGCAACCGTCGCCGACGCACCATGCGCCGCCGGCGCCACTGTCGCCCCCGCCGCCGTCCCGCCGGCCGGATGTGCCGCACCCTCCTCCATACTCCTCACCTGCACCTGCCCTTGTTCCGAAATCGCCAACCGAAATGTCTTCCCGCACCGCGCGCATTTGGGCTTGTATCGCCCCGCGTGCGCCCCTTTCAGCTCCATCCCAAACCGGCAATACGGACATTGAATCGACATGACCTGCTCCCATGAACTTGAAACGGAATTGCTCGCGAACAGTCTACACTTCCTTTTAACCCAAACAACACAATTATTGAAGCTTGCTCTGCCGTCATCCCCGTTGCGCCCTTTGCGCGCCGAGGCGCACTGCCCAAAAATCGAAAATTAAAAATTTATCAACCTTTTCCCCCCATAAAACCCCGCCTCTATCCCATCGGCGTGCCCGGATGGCGCAACCTCGCCCGTCCTTACAGAGGGCAAGCGAATGGCCCCAGACGAAAGACCCGACCATGAAACCTCTTCCCTTCAATCTCGACGCTCTCCTGCAAGACTTGCTTCTTCGCCAGTCGCACTACCGCCGGCTCTGGGCCTACTACCGCAACCCCATGCGAGTGCTTGCCCCCGATGCCTCCGACCAGGGTTCTACCCGCCCTTATCGCCAGGCCCAGGAATGGGGTCTGCCCTCCCGCCTCACCGGCGCACGATCCGGCTGCGATCTCGATTCCACCCCAACCCCCACCGCCGTCGCACGCAAGGAAATCGTCATCGAAAACGACATCGGCTGGCGCATCGACACCACCGTTGATTACCTGTTCGGCAAACCCCTTGTCATTCAATCCGCCGCCACCGACCCCGACCGGCGGCAATTCATCAGCGACCTGCTCCGCCTCATCCTCGCCAACCACGGCGGCATCCAGTTCCTTCAACAACTCGCCCTCCTGGGCGCCGTCCACGGTTTCGTCGATGTCCTCGTCAAATTTCACCCCGCCGGCGGCACGGGGGGAGCCGCCGGCTCCTCAAACTGTCCCATCGAATCCACCACTCCCACCCAGGCCAGCTGCGCCGATGTCCAATCCCTCGGCCAACCCCCCGTCACGCCATCATCCCGCCCGGACGGCCCCACCCCGTCCGAAGGGTCCGCGGACGCCTCCCCGCGGACCCTCCCACCTCACCTGGCAAAGCCCGCGTCCAGCCCCGATGATTCATCCTCCACGGGAGCGACCGCTTCGTCGCGCGAGGCGCTGCTTCAGCGCCTTTCCCGAATGGTGCGACTCGAAATCATCGAGCCGGCGCGGGCCTTGCCTGTCTTTTCCTCCACCGATTCCCGCGATCTTCTGGCCTATGCCCAGTTCCATCCCCTGCCCGCACCACAAAAACAAAAGCGATCCTTCCTCGATCGCTTCCGTCCGCTTTCGCACAACACGCCTGCCATCGCCCTGGAATTGATCACGCCCACCCAATGGCATCGCTATCAGGAAGGCCGGCTCGTCGCGCAGGGCGACAACACCCTTGGCCGCATCCCGCTGGTTCACGTTCAGAACGTCGCCGTCCCGTTTGAATACGCCGGCGCCAGCGAAGTCGAGCCGCTCATCCCGCTCCAGGATGAACTCAACACCCGGCTCAGCGACCTCGCCAACCGCATCACGTTTCAATCCTTCAAAATGTACCTCGGCAAAGGAATCGAAACCTTCAACGAACATCCCGTCGCGCCGGGACGAATGTGGATGACCGACAACGAAAACGCCGACATCCTCACCTTCGGCGGCGACTCCAACTGCCCTTCCGAAGACGCCCACATGGCCGACCTGCGCGAAGCGATGGATAAAATCAGCTCCGTCACCCCCATCGCCGCCGGCGCCATCAAAAACCGCATCGGCCGGCTCACCAGCGCCGCCGCCCTTCGCATCACGCTGCTGGCCCTTCTCTCCCGCACCGAGAAAAAGCGCACCGCCTACGGAACCGCCATCCAGCAGATCTGCGAATTGTCCCTCGCATGGCTCGACCACGCCGGACTTTTCGCCACCACCCCGCGGGAACGGCTCATCGAACTCCATTGGCCCAGCCCATTGCCCGAAAACGACCTCGAAAAATTGCAGGAAGCCGATGCCAAACTCCGCCTTGGAATCCCAAAGGAAATCATCCTCCGCGAACTCGGTTATTGAATTTGAATTTCCCCTCTCCCTCCGGGAGAGGGCCGGGGTGAGGGTACTCTCGAACGTCGAAATATCCTCCCCCAAAACCATCACTTTTTTTCTCGAAAGGAGCCTCACATGGACCAGCCGCCCCCCGCACCCGACCCCAAGGTTGAATCGCCTCCACCCGCGCCGCGCCCGCCCGATTGTTCCCCCGACCCCCACCAGCGTCTGCGCGACCTGGCGACAACCCTGGCGCATCATCCCGACCCGCGCGCGATGAGCGAATACCTCACCCTCCGCCGCAACCTGCGTTGAATCTGAACCGATCATTTTGAACTTCTTTACGAAAGGAACCTCCCATGTCTTTCACTGGAAAAGCAACCTATTCCGCCGGCGCTGATCTGCCCGAACTGGCCGAGGATGTCAGCGACCTGGTCTCCATCGTCTCTCCCCACGAAACCCCGTTGCTGGACGCCCTGGGCGATGCCAAACGCCCGGCCCGTTCGACCATTCACCAATGGCTCGAAGACGCCCTGCTGCCCAACACCGATGCCGTCAGCGATGGCTCCATCTCCAACGCCACCACCGAAACCACCTTCGGCGTCGCCAACGCCACGTCGTTTCGCGCAGGCGACCAGATTCGTCTCGAAGGCGATGCCGAAATCCTGCTCGTCGCTTCCGTCGATGCCGGCAACGGAACCCTCACCGTCATCCGTCAATACGGCGGATCGTCGGCCGGAACCGTCGTGGACGGCAAAGTCATCCACATCCTGGGCAACGCCGCTCTCGAAGGGGCCGACTCCTCGCAGGCCCGTTTCACCACCCGCTCCCGCGTGACCAATTCCACGCAAATCCTCAGCTCCACCGTCGAAATCAGCGGCTCGGAACTGGCCGTCCGACAGCTCGCCATCGCCGACGAGATGGACTACCAGAAACAGCAGCGTCTGCGCGAACTGTTGCGCGACCTCGAAAACTGCATCATCAACGGCCGGGCGCCCGATGACACCGTCGAAGGCTCCGCCACCGTCCGGCGAACCATGAACGGCATCCTCGCTTTCATCTCCACCCATCGCTTCATCCCCGGCCAGGGCGGATTTCCATCCGGCACCGCGCTGACCGAGACGCAGCTCAATCGGGCGTTGCGCGAAATCTGGAAAAATTCCAACGCCAACATCGACCTGATCCTCGTCGGAGGCCAGGAGAAACGCGCCATCAACGCCTTCGTCGGCTCCAACCGTCGATTCGCACCACAGGCCGAAACCTTCCGGGATGGCATCTCGATTTACGAAAGCGACTTTGGCGTCTGCCGGGTCATCCTCTCGCGATACGTCCCCACCGGCTCGGTCCTGCTGCTGGATTCCAGCCGCATCGAAGTGCTCCCGCTGGCCGGACGCAGTTTCCAATTCCGACCCCTCGCCCGAACCGGCGACCGCGAAGCCGGCCAGATCGTCGGCGAATACACCCTCGAATTCCGCAACGAATCCGCCCACGCCCTCATCAGCGGCTTCACCGCCTGATCACCGCTTCCCCCCTCCCTCTCCCTGTACCCAGGGAGAGGGCCAGGGAGAGGGTTCTTCGCATCGCCCTACAACAAGGAATCCCATGCCCTACGCCACCGACACCGACCTGCTCTACTGGGAACCCACCCTTTTCAAATCCGCCGCCACCGTCTCCCAGCGCCTGCTGTCCGGCGCCGGCGACCTGTCCGCCACCACCTTCACCCTCACCTCCGGCTCTTTGACCGGTCTTCCCATCGAACCCCAGCACGTCCTGACCCTTGAGGGTTCAATCGAAGGGTGCTACCCGATCATCTCGGTTGATTCATCGACCGCGCTGACGATCAGCACCCTGTACGACAACCTGTTCCCCGAATCGGCCGCCCCCGCACCCTGCCCCATCGGAACCGCCACCGGTTTGACGTTCGCCATCCGCACCTTCTGGCCTTTGCGTGAATTGACCAGCCAATGGATCAACAGCGCCATCGGCCTCCAAGACGCCATCGTGTTGAACCCCACCGCGTTGCGTTCGCCCTGCGCCTTGGGCACGCTGCATCTGATCTACTCCGCATTGGCCGTCGGCGCTGTCGATCCCGATCCGTTCAATGCCCGCGCCGAACTGTACAAACATCTCCTGCACCAATCCCTTCGCCGCTGCATCCTCGAACTGGACACCAACGCCGACGGCCAGATCGACGACCTGCGATCCTTGAACACCCTCGATTTTCTCCGTGTCTGATTCGCTCCGGCCACCCAAAACAATGGAGGGCGTCGCTCCGCGACGCCGCGCGACCAACCAACCCGGCGGCGGTGGAACGCCGCCCTCCAGACACCGCATCGCAATTCAGGAGTTTCCAATGAACATTCTTCTCGATGCCCCGCTTGCCATCACCGACCTGGCCAACCTTGGCACTGCCGGCCTGATGGGCGCGATGTGGCTGTGGGAACGCCGCACCAGCCGGCAACGCGACCAGCAACTGGATGAATCCCACAACCGCATTCTTTCGGATCGCATTCAGCTCGACCAGCTCATCACCCTGGTCCGCCAAAACACCGAAGCCCTCACCCGCATGTCCACCACCCAGGAACAATTCCTTCAACGCCTTGCCGGAGAAAAATCATGAGATGGATGATCCTGCTCCTGTTGTTGGCTCTCACCGGATGCGCCTCGTACCAGCAGGTCCAGCTCGACTTGTTGCAACAGGCCCGCAATGGGCTGGCATCGTGTGAGCAGTCTCGCCTCGAACATCGCGCCGTGGCCGATGAACTGAATTCGCTTCGGCGCAAACAGCTCGACGAGGCGTTTGATGAGGATGTACGGGCCCACAACCCCTTGTCGGCCGACTGGGTGATCGAACACCGCCGGGCCTATGCCGCCGGCTTGCTGGCGATGGAAGCCGCTCACGCCGCCACGGTGACGGCCGATGAAACCCTGTCGCGCAACATCAAAGCCATCGACGCCGCGTTGCAACGCGCCCAGTGGCTCATCTCCGTGCAGATGCAATTTTTACAATTCCAATTCAAAGGAGCCGACCATGACTCGAATTGAACTTCGCCGGCAAATTGAACTGGCCATCAGCCAGGACTGGCCCGCCTTTGTCCAGTCCCACCCGAAACTGGCTGCCGTGCTCGATCAAAACCTGCTGGTCGAGGAAGCCGCCCGCGCCCTGGAAGATGACCCGCAATACACCTCGGCGATGGCACAGGCGCTGGCGCATGGCGCATTCGCCCAATCCATCACCGACCTGATCGGCCACTTCGTCCAGGACTGGCTGCGGCGGCTAATTTGAAAGAAAAATGCGCCACGGAGACACAGAGATCACAGAGGAAAATACAAGGAAGAGAAGGAGAGTGGGAGACAAGGAGAAAATGATTCTCTTTCTCCCACCCTCCTCATCTCTGGTTCTTTCTTTGCTCTGTGTCCTCTGTGTCTCTGTGGTTCAATTTCTTATTTCACCAGTTTCGCCTGCAATTCGATCGGCGTGGCGGCCAGAGCCTGCGAGACGGGACATCCTTTTTTCGCCCCCTCGGCAAATTGCTGGAAGGTTTTGTCGTCGATGTTGGGCACGTTCGCATCGCATTGCAGATGGATGGAGGTGATCTTGAACCCTTCGCCCACTTTCTCGACCGTCACCTTGGCGACGGTGTGAACGCTTTTGGGCGAAAAGCCGTTTTTGCCCAGCCCGGCCGACAAGGCCATCGAAAAACAGGCCGCGTGGGCCGCCCCAAGCAGCTCCTCGGGATTGGTCCCCGGCGTATTTTCAAACCGCGTCCCGAAGGAATAACTTCCCTGGAACAAACCGCTGCCGAGCTTGACCGAACCCTTGCCGTCTTTGAGGCCGCCTTCCCAGGTGGCTTGCGCATCGCGTACAGGCATGAATGTCTCCTTTGAAAAAAGTCGTTCCGTCATTAGACAGCCAATCGCCCTCGGCGCAAAGGCCCAAATCATAAAACAGCGGCCAACGTGCAATTGACGGGAGGGTGATGGGTTGGGATATACTGCCGCACATGTCAAAATCAAAGGATGGATATTTTCCTGAACAATTGATTCTCAAGGTCACACTGATGGGCAGCAATCCGGTCATCTGGCGTCGGGTGGAGGTCCACAGCGGGTTGACGCTGTTTGATCTGCACTGGGTCATCCAATGCATCTTCGATTGGGATGATTCGCATCTTCATCAGTTTCTGGCGCCGGCAGGCGGGAAACTGACACAAAAAGCGATGCGAGATGCGACGGTGTATTCGGATATTGATAACGTGATGGGAATGGATCAGTCCACGGAAGGTGCCCTGGTAGGCCAGGTGCTCAGCAAGGATCAAAAGCAGATCGTTTACGAATATGATTTCGGCGATTCATGGGAACATCTGGTGAAGGTGGAAAAACGCATCCCCGGCGGAGGACCGGATCAACTTCCAGTCTGCCTGGCGGGCGAGAACGCCGCGCCCATGGATGACATGGGCGGCATACCGGGGTATTACCGGATGATTGAGGCGCTGGGCGACCCGGACGACGATTTTCACACTACGGCGGTCGAATGGCTGGGCGAAGATTTTGACAAGGGTCGATTTGATCTGGGTTTGGCCAACAAGCTATTGAAGGAGGCATTCAAACCCGCGCCGAATAAACCACGGAAGAGAAAATAAAAGAGCTTAAGATGTGGACGGATGCCGAGGTCGATGCAACGAATCGGCTGATTCGTTGCATCATTTCGGGTCGGTTGCAACTTCCGTTGTATCGTAACGTAAGCTGTTGCAATAAATTGGCTTATAAATATTTCGGGCCTCATAATGACGAAAATGAACAACCAGAACACCAAATCATGGCAGGCCCGGATCAGTGAGGCTACCGATGCGATTGCGCAGGAGTTTGTGGAGTCGATCAGTTATGACTGGCGGCTGTACAGACAGGACATCGCCGGGAGCATCGCGCATGCGGCGATGCTGGCGAAAGTGGGGTTGATCACCGAGACGGACCGGCAGGCGATTGAAAAAGGGTTGAGGGATATCGAGGCGGAGATCGACCGGGATGGGCCTAAATGGTCGGGATTCAAGCCGGAACTGGAAGACATTCACATGTGCGTCGAGAGCGAATTGACGAATCGCATCGGCGAGCCGGGCAGAAAACTGCACACGGGCAGAAGCCGCAACGACCAGGTGGCGACGGACCTGGCGTTGTGGATTCGGGATGCGGCCACGAAGCAACTGCCGGCCCAACTCGTCGATCTGTGCAAGGCGTTCGCAAGCATCGCGGAGCGGTCGGCGGATGTGGTCATGCCTTCGTTCACACATCTGCAGCGGGCGCAGCCGATTTCCGCGGCCGCCGAAGCGCTGGCCTGGTTGCAGATGTTTGATCGCGACAGGGAGCGGCTGTCGTGCGCGGGGCGTGGATATCAAACCGGCCTGCCGCAAAGCCCGCTGGGCAGCGGCGCGATCGCGGGAAGCTCGCTGCCGATCGACCCGGCGTTCACCGCATCCATTTTCGGCCAGATGGTCGCGCCGCAAAGCAGCATCGAACGAACCGCATCGCGGGATCAGGCGTGCGACTTTGTCTTTGCCTGCGCGATGATCGCCCAGCATCTTTCACGCTGGGCCGAGCAGTGGATCATCTACATGTCCACGGAATTCGGTTTCATCACCATCGCGGATCGGTACACGACCAGCAGCTCGATGATGCCGCAGAAGCGCAACCCGGACATGCTGGAACTGATTCGCGGGCGGTGCGGAAACGTGTATGGGGATTTGTTCGGATTGATGACGATCCTCAAAGGTTTGCCGATTGGATACAACCGGGATTTGCAGGAGGACAAGCGGATCGTGTTCCGGGCGCATGACACGATCAGCCAATGCCTGATCATGGCGGCCGCGATCGTGAATTCGGCCAACTATGATGCCGCCCGCATCGAACCGACGCTGGAACGGGGATTTCTGGATGCAACCAGCCTGGCGGAATACCTGGTGACAAAAGGAATCCCATTCCGCACGGCCCACCACATCGTCGGCACGCTGGTGGCGCGATGCGAAAAGGAAAACAAGCACGCCTTGTCGCAACTGGGCGTTGAAGCATTCAACGAAGTGATCGCGACCAAAAGCGACCTCCGAGTGGATGCGGCCATCTTCGATGCGCTGGGCGCCAAAAACGTCGTCCAACGTTACCAAAGCGCCGGCGCCGCCGGTGGAAGGCCGCTGGAGGAACAATTGAAGGAATGGAAGAAACGGCTGGGCGTTTAACGTTAAGCGTGTGGTTTTTAGTATAATACAAAAATGAGCGATATTCGTAAAGTCAAACGACTTGCCATGAGGCAGTTCAAAAGCATTGAACGGTGCGATATTGAGTTGTCGCCGATTACGATACTGGTCGGGCGTAACGGAGTCGGAAAAAGCAACATACTTGATGCATTGCGATTTGTCGCTGATGCCCTGAGAAACACGCTTGAATACGCCATTCGCGAGCGGGGTGGAATTGATCAGGTTCGTCGCAAGTCGCTTGGAGGTCGTCCAACTAATCCCATGATCGCATTAGAATTGAGCCTGCAGGGAGGTCAAACCGCACGATACTCCTTTAAGATCGCAGCCGTCCAAGGCCGTGAATTTCGAGTAGACCTGGAATCCTGTGATATATTGAACGTCAATGGGGATGTTACCCATGGGTTCAAAGTGTCAAACGGTCAAATTACGAACTGGAAATCCACTTCGCCACAACCTGCGGCGGTACCCGACAGATTATTGCTGGTTGCGGCGTCGGGGATTCCGGAGTTTCGACCCGTATTTGATCTGCTGACGCGATTGGCGTTTCATAACCTGAATCCCGAAGTCATGAAATTTCCACAGCGTCCTGAACCTGGAATGCTGTTGGCGCACGATGGCCATAATCTGGCAAGTGTGATCAAGCAACTTGAATCATCCGACCCGGCTAAATTGGAACGAGTGCAGGACTACCTGCAAGCGATAGGCGTTCCGGTGAAACGGATCACTCACAAACAGGCCGGCGCATTGGAAACGATCGAAGTGGGGCAGGAAATGAGCGTACCAGGTGGCAAGCGGAACTCCATTTTTGATGCCATTGCGCTTTCCGACGGGACGATCCGCGCGCTGGGCATCCTTGTTTCGCTGGTTTCCGCAGGGCCATCACTGATCGGTATCGAGGAGCCTGAGACCGCTCTTCATCCGGCCGCCGCCGGCGTATTGATGGAAGCCCTGACGGAGGGCGCAGAACGTACACAACTGATTATCACCTGCCACAGCCCTGACCTGCTGGATCATGAAAGCGTCTCGCCAGAAATGATTCGGCCAGTATTGCTGGAAAATGGTCGAACCGTGGTCGGAAAATTGGATCCTGCCAAAGCCGACTTGATGAAGAAGCATCTCGCAACAGCGGGAGACCTCTTGCGATTGGATCAATTGGCGCCAGATCCCAAGGATATCCAGCGACAAGAAGATGTCAGGGGCACACTGTGGGAGGGAATCGCGTGAGCTTCACCGTCGCCCCAATCGTGGAAGGGCATGGCGACGTACCAGCGATTCGGGTTCTGCTCAATCGAATGAACCCGTCGTTTCACGTCGCAACACCGGTCCGATATCCTCGAAGTAAACTAATTCTACCAGAACATCTATCCCGTGCTGCTCAAATCGCGGCGACCAACATCCGTTGTAAGGGCGGGCTATTACTGATGCTGGATGCTGATGAGGATTGTGCCAAAACCCTTGGGCCTAAACTTCAAGACCGATTGGAAAAATGCTTGCCCAACGTACTTTGTCGGGTGGTTTTGCCCGTTCGCGAATTTGAAGCTTGGATTGTTGGCGGCAACAACCGCTATGTGACGATCGATCCGGATTCAACGGGTGATTTGAAAGGAAAAATCAAATCAATTCACGGTCATTACAAAGAAACGGTGGACCAGCCAAAATTAATCGCGGCGGCGGACCTGGAACTGTTGCGGCAGCGATCACGTTCATTCAGACACCTTCAGAAAATTGTGAACGAATTCACAGAAGCCGCAAGATGATCCTCTCATTCAGTTGTATTCATCGACGAGATTCGATTGCGGCATCGCGTTTTTTCACATGAGCACAATCGGTAATCGTGACCTTCGCCGGCGCATCAGCATCATCGCGGCGGGGAGAACTAAAAGCATCGTGGTGGCCGGTTCGGGGACGACGGCGAAGGCGGCCTGGGCGACCATGGAATGGCCGAGGGTGGTGGGATGAACCTCATCCCAGAACAGATAACCGGATGGGTCGGGGACGACGGTGCCGACGCCTTCGTAGTCGGGGTCGCCGGTGTAGGCGGCGGCGGTGACGTTGGTCAGGCCATAGGCGGCCGGGTTGACGATGGCGGAATTGAAAAGGGTGTTCAGGTCCAGCAGTTGCAAATTGAGGCCGACCGAGGTGGCTTGGAGATTGCCCAGGCCGGCGGCCAATGTCGCGTTGAAGGCATTGGTCAGCGCCGTGGCCTGTGCCTGGTCGGGGGTGTTGTGATAACTGGGGACCAGGCCAAGGTCGGGGAGATTGCCCACGAGAATGTTGCGGGCGCCGTCGTTATAAAGCGATTGCAAACCGGCGACGATGTTGTTGGCGGCCTGTTGTGCGGCGGCGGTCTGATCGCCCGCGACGCCGATCAGGTCAAACAGATCGGTCGCGCCGCCCAAAACGGTGAACAGTTGGGATGCGCCGCTGACGTGGTTGGCCGTCCAGTCGTTGATCTGGGTTTGGACGTTGGGGATGACCAGTTCGGTGTTGCCGGTGCCGCTGTGGGCCAGACCGTAGGCATAGTCAGTGCCGCCGGTGCGGCTGGGGGTGGGGGTGGGCAGGCCCATCAGGCCGGCGAGTTGTTCAACCCAGATGGGGCCATTGGAAAAATGGCCGTTGTAATAAGGGGATGCGGGAACGATCGCATGTAGGGGGTAAATAGCGGTCGTCAGGTCGTGGATATTTCCCACATCACTGAGGCTGTCGCCGAAATTGACCATCCCGGAAAACGAATTGGCCCGGGCCACGCAAACACCGACGACCAAGATGGCCGCCGTTGCAAAGAGCGATTTCATGCGATGTTCTCCTCCAAAAATCCCAAGTTATCACGCAATGAATAATTTTGTAACGGCTATTGCGGAAACCATGTTGTCAAGAAATAGAAATGTCACCCTATAAGCTGAAATAGAAATGTCACCCTGCCTTCTTTCTTTTCGTCTGTAAGTCCCGCGCAGGCGCAGCCGGAGCGGGACTTACAGACGGGTCGACCCGC
>JADYZN010000023.1 GCA_020853095.1 Phycisphaerales bacterium
AACGAGTGCAGCATCTACACGATCGGCCTGATCATGCTCCAAAAAATCGACGCCACCGCGGCACAGGCCTTTGCCGCCGTCTTACGGCTATCCGAAGCGGTCTCGCCAAAGTGGGGATGAGTCAGGCAGCGCGGGATTTACGCGGGGGCGGACAAAAGCTGGCGTTCGTAGAGTTGCTCGTAGGTGGGGCAATTTCGCAGCAATTGTTCGTGCGGGCCTTGGCCGACGATCCGGCCGCGTTCGAGCACCACGATGGTGTCGGCCGACAGGATCGTGCTGAACCGGTGGGCGATGATGAAGGTGGTGCGCTGGTGCATCAGGCTCTCAATGGCCTGTTGAATCAGGTGTTCGCTTTCGGCGTCGACCTGGCTGGTCGCCTCGTCGAGCACGAGGATCGGGTTGGCCTGATAGATGGCCCGCGCGATGCACAGCCGTTGTTTTTGGCCGCCGGAAAGCTGCGCGCCGTTTTCGCCCACGGGCGTGTCATAACCTTTCTCTTTTTGCAGAATAAATTCAAGCGCGAAGGCGCGCTGGGCGGCGTCGATCACCCGCTGGCGGTCGGGGCGAAAGTCTCCATAGGCGATGTTTTGTTCGATGGTTCCCGGAAAGAGGACCGAATCCTGCGTGACAATGCTGATCTGGCTGCGCAGGGAGCGCAACGTCGCCTGTCGAATGTCCACGTCGTCGATCAGCACCCGGCCGACCTGCGGGTCGTAAAACCTGGGCAGCAGGGCCAGCATCGTCGTCTTGCCGCTGCCGTTGCGGCCGACCACCGCCACCGACTGGCCCCTGGGGATGGTCAGGCTGAGGTCGATCAACGCCGGCCCGGTCGCGTTGGGATAAGTAAACGTGACGTTCTCGAATCGCACCTCGCGCTGGATCGGCGGGAGTTTGATCCGGGCCAATTCCTGCCGAGGCGGGGGCGGCACGGATTTGCCATCGGCCCGCACGCCGCGCCGTCGTTCGATCGGCACGGCCAGCGTCTCAAAAATCCGCGTCGCGGCGGCGTTGGAGCGCTGCAGGATGTTGTTCACCTTGGTCATTCGCCGCAGCGAGTCTCCCATGCTCGCCAGGCACGCCATGACCATCAGAAAATCATCAGGCTCCAGCGACCGCGCCTTGAGCACCAGATAGGCCGCGTACATCACGATGCCCCCCACCAGCAGCAACGTCAGCGACTCGATGATCGGCCCGCTCATGGCGTCGATCCTGCTCATGCGAAGCTGCTGGCGCACCCGCTGGGCCATGATCACCCGGTAGCGTCGTCGCTCGTAACTTTCGGCGGTGGAAGCTTTTACCACCCGCAAACCCAGGAGCGTTCCTTCCAGATGACCCAGCATGTCCGAGGAGCTTTGCAGCATTTTTTTGCTGGCCCGGCGCATTTTCTTGCCGAATTTTCGGATCAGGACGTAGATCGCCGGGGCGAACAGCACCACGAACAGCGTCAATTTCCAACTGAGGAGCATCGCCAACCCAAACGCCATCACCGCGTTGATCGGTTGCTGGATGCTGTTGCCGAGGACCTGTTTGAATCCTTCCTGAAGGCCGTTGGCATCCTGCGTCAGGCGGCTGGTGGCGTCGCTGGTGCCGCGAAGGCCGAAGAATTCAAGCGGAATGTGCAGGACGTGGTCGTACAGATGTCGGCGCAGATCATCGGTCGCCAGGATGGCGGCTTTTTCGGATAGGTATTCCTGAAAAAACCGCACGAAATTGCCAAGCAGCGCCAGCGCCGCCAATACCCCGAAGACGGCGCCGATCGCCAGGACCTTGTCTTGCGGCAGGAAGCTGGATGCCTGCCGAATGCCCAGCCAGTACCAGGGGAGCGGCCGAAGCTGCACCGTTCGCGTGATGCGTTGATCCCCTTGTCGGACGATCACGGCGGCGTGTTGGGATTCGGGGTTGGCCAGTGCGCCAACCACCGCGCCGGCGTCTTGGTCGGTGGGTTTGGCAAAGGCGACGGTCAATTCATCGTTGCGCTGCAAGTGATTGTTGGCGGCCAACTTAGTGTCTGTGATCTTGATGATCTGGACCGATTGGCCATTTTCTGACAGCGAGACGCCGAGGCGCGACTGGGCGACCTGGCGGTCCACCCAGGTTTGCACCCGTTCACCATAAATCAGGACGCGCAGGATCGGCAGCATGGCGCTCAGGCCGCTGGTGAAAAAAATTCCCGCGGCCAATGCGCAGAAGATGGATATGATGACGATCCGGCGGTGCGGCCAGAGGTATCGGCAGGCACGCCAGAAATCGGCGCTGCTTTTGTGGTTGGAAGGAGGCGGTTGGCTCATGCAAAAAGGCTTACGGGTCGATACACTTGCCTCGTCGGGCCGGTACAGACTGGACATTGTAATCTTCTTTGATTGCGGCGGACAGCACAACGGGCGCCGATAAATTCAGTTACGAACATAAGGCATTGCAACCAAACAGGTTATCGCATGACCACACCCATTCCATTGTCATTGCCCGACATCACCCAACGCGAAGTTGACGCGGTGGTGGATGCATTGTGGTCCAACACGCTGTCGATCGGGCCGCGGATCGAGCAGTTTGAGCGGCGATGCGCCGAGGTGGCTGGGAGGCGGTTCGCGGTGGGGGTGAGTTCCGGGACGGCCGGGCTGCATTGTGCGATGCTGGCGGAGGGGATCGGCCCGGGGGACGAGGTGATCACCACCTCGTTTTCGTTTGTCGCCAGCGCCAACTGTATTTTATTCGTGGGGGCCAAGCCGGTGTTTGTGGACATCGACCCGCGCACGCTGAACATGGATTTGGGCAAGATCGAGTCGGCGATCACCAAGCAAACCCGCGCGATCGTGGCGGTGGAGACCTTTGGCCACCCCGGCGGGATGGTGGAGCTGGAACTGCTGGCCCGCAAGCATGGATTGACGCTGATCGAAGATTGTTGCGAGGGGTTTGGCGGGCGGATCGACCAGCGACCCATCGGCTCGTTCGGGCAGGCGGGGATATTTGGATTTCATCCCAACAAACAGATCACCACCGGCGAGGGAGGGATGATCGTCACGGACGATGAGACGTTCGCCGATTCATGCAGGGCGTTGCGCAACCAGGGGCGTGAAGGAACCGCCTGGCTGTCTCATCAACGGCTGGGATACAACTATCGTCTTGGCGAGTTGAATGCGGCGTTGGGGTTGGCACAGGTGGGCCGGCTGGATGAGATTCTGGAAAACCGCCGGCGGGTCGCCAATACGTACATGCGGCGATTGATGACCAACCGATGCCTGATTCTGCCGACGCTGGATGAACATGAGCTGGTGTCGTGGTTTGTTTTTGTGGTTCGGCTGAACGATTTGTTCTCACCCGCCAATCGCGATCAAATTCTGGGCGATCTGCGCGATGAGGGGATCGGATGCAACAACTATTTTCCCCCCATCCATCTCCAGCCGTACATGATCGAACGGTTCGGATTCGCGCCGGGTGTTTTGCCCGTCACCGAATACGTCGCCGCCCGCACCATCGCGCTGCCGTTTTTCTCGCAGATGACCGAACGGCAGGTCATGCGGGTGTGCGACACGCTGGAACAACTGCTGGAAAAGACGCTCATCAAGCCCAATTCACGTTTTTGATTTCGTCGCCGGCGTTCGCGTACGCGCGGGGGGGGTCATTTATCGGTCGACGGAAACTTTTGCGGTTTGGGTGTCCGTCGGGGCGGGTTTGCGACGTGCCCGCAGGGCGTCGGTGGGGGAGGTCGTCGGGCCGAGTTTGATCCCGGCGCTTTCGAGCAGTTGGCGGCCCTGGCCCATCTGCAACAGCAGCACCTGGTCGCCGGCGGACAAGCCGCTGACGATCTGCACGTGGGTCTGGTTGCTGGTCCCGACGGTGACTTTTCGAGGCTGGGGATGGGCCTGGCCGCGAACGAAGACGTAGTTTTCCTTGCCGACGGAGTAGATGCAGGCCAGCGGGACCGCCATCACGTCCGCGAGGCTGTCGACGAGCACCTCGGCCTGCACGCCAAGGCCGGGTTTGAGGTCCGGTGGCGTGAAATCCAGCGTCAGATCGACGGGGTATTCCTTCAGGTCCGGGTTCCACCAGCGCTGGCTGTTGTCGGCCAGCACGCTGATCTTGGTCAGCTTGGCGGTCACGGGGTCGGGGATGCCGACGATTTTGACCACGGCCAACTGGCCGAGGTGGAGCTTGGAGACCTGCGCCTCGGGCACGCGGATGACCGCCTTCATCGAGCTGGTGTCGGGCAATCGCAGAAGCAACTGCCGCTCGCGGACGGAAGTGCCCTCCTGGATGGGCGTCTGCTGGCTGCGGTCGAAGCTGGAGGAATAGACCACCATTCCATCGGCCGGCGCCTTGATGGTGCAATTGACCACCTGTTCCCGCATGTGTTCCACGCGCCGGCGGCGGAGCATCACGGACTGGTCGCGCGCCTGTTCATCGGCGATTTTCTGGGACAGGTTGCTGGCGTTTTCACGTTTGACACGGGTGAGTTTCTGTTCGGCCTGGGCGAGGGCGTTTTTCTTGCTGGTCAAATCCTTTTCGTGGGTGTATTGAGCCAGCACTTTCAGGGCGGTGGATTTTTTTTCCAGGTCGTTTTGCGCCGTCAGAAGGTCCAGCTCGCTTTTTTTGACGTCCGCGGCGGTCACGAATCCCTTGGCGAACAGGCTGCGGGTCTGGTTGAGGTCTTCCTGGCGGTTTTGCAGCGTCGTCTCGGCCATTTCCTTGTTGCGCTGGGCGTCGGAGAGCAACTGCGGATAAATTCCCTCGGTGTATTCCTGCAAATCCAACTGGGCCAGCGTCAGTTCCACGTGGGCGGCTTCGAGGTTGGCGGCGTTGGTCAGTTCCTGGATGCCGCGCTGCTCCTTGGAAGCGGTCAGGTCCGCCTCGGCGCGCTGCAAATCGAGGGTCGCATCCTCCAGTTTCTGCTTGATCTGCGAGGAATCGAGGATCAGGATCACGTCCCCCTTCTTCACGGTGCTGCCTTCCTTGACCACGAAGGTGATGGCGTTTTGCCCCTCGACCTGGCAGGAGACGTCGATGTTGTTGATCGACTGCAACTCCCCATCCTTGGTCACGCGCACGTCCAGCGTCATCGGTTCCACCGAATAGTACGTGCCGCCGTCGGCGTTGCCGGATGATCGAAGATGGTTTCGCGCCAGCCACGCCAGCCCGATCGCCACCACCAGCACCGCGGGGATCGCCACCCACAGCCAGCCGGATCGGCCCCGGCTCTTCAACACGTTTGGAACTGGCACAACGCTCATGATGATCTTGATTTATTCAACGGAGGCCCGCTTGTTCATCAACGCTTCCCGATCCATCGCCTGGCCCAGCGCCCCGGCGCGGGGGTCCACCCGCAGCGTCCCGGTCTCCTGGAGATACCGCAGCACGGAAATCTGCAATTGCGCCCTCGCCTGATCGTAGGCATCCTGCGCGGTTAAAAGCGAACTTTGCGCCTCGACCACATCCCGCGAGGTGACCTGTCCCTCCTTGAGCAGCTCGCCGGCGTAATCCAGCCGACGGCGGGCCAGCTCGATCCCCAGCCGCTGAATTTCAAGCGACACCTGCGCCGACCGGATCGCCCGCAGCGCATCGCGCGCCGAGATCGCGACCTGATCCCGCATGGATTCATACGCCCGCTGCGCCCGCTGCAACAGGATCAGCGAACGGCGATAGGTGTTGCGTTCGGCCACGCGGTCCACCGGCAAATCCAACGTCACGCCCGCGCCATAATTCAGCGTGCGATTTTCGATGTCGGATGCCGGACCAAACCCCACCGGGTTGCCGACGCTCACATCCGCATCGAGGTCCAGGTCCGGCAGCAGCCCGTTTTTCGCCACCGACACCTGCCGGCGGGCATCGTCCACCTGGTCCCGCGCGGTCTGGATGTCCAGCCGATACTGCATCGCCAGTTTGATCACATCCTCCACCGGCGTGTGCGGGACTTCCAGGGACAATTCCACCGGAATCACTTCCAGTTCCTGGTCGATGGGCATGCCCAGCGCGATCTTGAACCGGTCGATCGCGCTCTGGTAGGACTCCTGCGCATCGACCAGCGAACTCTCGGCCGTCAGCAACGCCTGCAACGACCGCTGCACCTCAAGGAAGCTGATCTTGCCCGCTTCGTACAGCGCCTGCGTGCGCTCGGTCAACGAGGCGAGATTTCGATAATTCAGCCGTCGATTCGACAATCCCTGCTGCTGGGTCAGCAGGCGGAAATACTGGGCGGCGATGTCCACGACAAACTGTCGGCGGTAA
The DNA here is from genome assembly GCA_020853095.1 of Phycisphaerales bacterium. Classification (GTDB taxonomy): domain Bacteria; phylum Planctomycetota; class Phycisphaerae; order Tepidisphaerales; family Tepidisphaeraceae; genus JADYZN01. The sequence continues at coordinate 6,220 of JADYZN010000023.1, forward strand.
TCCTCAAACGCCCGCACCTGGTAGACCATCTGCCGTTCGCTGGAAATCAGCGGCTCAAGATTCACCATCCCCGCGCCGCGCAACAACGGAACCGATCCGCTGAGCGCCACCTGCGCTGATTCCCCCTCGGTGATCGCGCCGGTGAGCGTATCGACGAAGCTGACAAGGGTTTGCGCCACGACCTCGCCGCCGTACGGAAGTTGCTGTCGAACCCCCGCCGAGGCGGTGGCCGTCAACGCCGACCGATAGGCCACGTCGCGCTGGCCCCCTTTGTAATGCAAACCGGTGGTTACGAACGGGCGCGGCTCAAAAAGATGCCGCTGCAACGTCACATCCAGGGCGGCCAGATACAACCCTTCCATCTGCGTCTGGTATTCGCGGCTGTGCTGGACGGCGTATTCGATCGAACGGAACAGATCCAGTTTGGCGCCCGGGGCATTGGGCGCGGGCGGACCGAGTTCCAGCCGATCCGATCCCAGGCGTCGTTGCAGTTGTTCGCCGAACAGCTCGGGCAGGTTGGAGGTGGGCTGGGTGCTGGGGACCGGCGGCCCCAACGGCACATCGGACAGTTCAACATGGGCCGGCTCGATCGGCGCGGTGGTCGGCGGGGCAAGGGGCGTCGTCGGGATTTGGGCGAAGGCTTTGGATTGCGGAGCAGGCTCCACGGTTGTCGGGGCCGTGGATTGCGGCTGATACCCCAATGTCGTTTCCTTGCGGTCGGCGAGGATGCGCTGTACCTGCTCGTCGGCCGACCGCCGATGGGCTTCCGGCGAACAGCCGGCCATCATCAGGCCGCTCAGGATGAACACAATCGTCCTTCTCACGGGAAGTTGTCAGTGTATCAGCCAAAAATGAAAAACCCACCCTTTGCGAAGGTTGCGAACGAAAAAAAATGGATCATTGTTTCGAGCCGGCCGGCAGCGCGGCCAGATGGTCGTAGGCCCGGCGGCCGCGTTCGATCTGCCGGCGGGCGGCTTCCAGCAGTGGCTGTCGCAATGCCGGCGCGGCGTTCCATTGCGATTCGATCGCCCGGCGCAATCGTCCGGCCAGATCGGGCTGGTCGGCCGGAACGATCAGGCATCCATCGGGAAACTGACCCGCGATGCCGCGCATTTTGGCCGTGTAATAATCCGATGCGACGACCCCCACCACCGGCACACCCTGCGACAGCGCGAAAATGGCCGCGTGATAACTGCCGGTCATCACCACCCGACAACATCCAACCCGCTCCATCACCTCCTGGGGGGTGTCGGGGATCGACCAGTTGCCCGTGTCCATGAGTTGGCCGATGGATGTCACATCCGAATCCTCATCCTGCAACGCGATCGGCAGCGGGATCAGCGGGCCATTGAGTTGGTTGGACAGGTCGGCCAGGACCATCTTGAAAACGTGCAGTTGCCCGGCCAGCGCGCCGGCATAACCGGCCACCCGCAGATTCACCCCGATTCCATTGGCCGGGGCATCGGTTCGACCCAGATAGACCGCTTCGATGGCATCATCGCCGGTGGTGTCGATGTAGTCCACCTTCACGCCCAGCTCATTGATCAAAGGGCGGCTGGTGACCGCCTCGCGCAAGGTCAGAAGATGAAGATGGTTCATCACCTCCGCGCCAAAGGACCGCAAAGCCGGATTATGCAGAGGACCCACCCCCTGCCCCACCATCGCGGTCCGTTTGTTCATCGACTGCGCCATCGCCAGCGTCCCCAGCACCATGCGGGCTTGATGTTCAAACGGGTCGGTGAGGTATCCGCCGCCGGTGCCGATGACCAGGTCCGCGTCGCGCACGGCCGACAGGTATGCCCGCATCGGCGCATCATCCACGCCCCGCGCACCCAACAACGGCCCCAGGATGGTTTGAATGAACAAAGCCCCCCGCCGGCGGGCGTTTTCGATCCGATGATAAAGGCGATCGTGGATCATCACCGGCAGCGGGCAACCTTCAAGGATGGAGGTCAGCGTCCATTGGCGCGCTCCTTCGCACCACAACGGCTGTGCCTGCGGAACCAGCCGTCGAAGTCGCCGGGCATCGGCCGTCAGGCACTGGATCCGCGCATCGGGAAAACGTTCGGCCAGCCGTCGGGCGGCGACCTGCAACATGGCGACATCCCCCATGTTGCGAAGCGAATACGAAGAATTGTCCAGCAGGATTCGACGGATCATGGCTTTTGTGCGCCCAGGGATGCGGGAGGCTTGGCCGTCGGCCGGGGTGATGGGGAGCGGCCCAGAAGACGTTTCAACCGCGTGCGCAGGGCGGTTTTTTCGCGGAGTTTGCGAAACCACATGGGACGACTGATTTCCTTCAGGTGATCGTCCAACGTAGCCTGCAGAGCGATGGTCCACGATCCTTCGGTGCCGTGGATTTTGGCCGCCTGAAGAATTTCCCGGATGGAAGCGGCCGCGTTGGGAGCCATGTCACGCTTATGCCAGGTGCGGATGAACTGGTCATCGGCATCGTGGGCAAAACATTCGGGCAGTTTCGCCCCCACGGCGCGGAACAACAGCAGCGACCGCATGCACTTGTAGCAGACGCCGCAATTTTGGCTCAGGTCCTGGCCTTCAAAGCAGATGCGCACGTTTCGCCGGCCGGCGGGCCATTGGGCGATGGCTTCGATTTTCTGGTGTCGCGCGAACGCCACGGCATCGTGTTCGATGGAAAACGAAGAGCCGCCCAACCGCCAATCCAGCAGAGGTGTGGACCCCCAGGGATTGGTGATTTTGCTGTAGGGGCTGCCGCTGGCGATCAGTCCGCCGCGAAATCCCTTCTGAAACAGCAGCAGCACCGCCGCCAGCGCGCTGCCGTGCATGTGTTCCCAGTTTTCCTCCGGCGTGATGATCCGCCAGTTGGTCGCCACGCGGGCCAGCGGCACGCCGAGGTCTTCGGTGATGGCCCGCGCCCTGGCCGATGCGCGGACAAACGTCTGCGTCTGGTTCAGCGGAATGTCGAATCCGTGAACCATGACGGCCGCCCCGATGGGCCGGGCCAGCCGGCCGCACAGTTTTTTGCAGTGCCGATAGAGCGTGAACGAGGCATCCGCCCCGCCGGAGAACGCCGAGACGTACCGTTCGGGCACTGGAAGCTCGCCTTCGGCCTCCCGGTCGGCGGTGATGGGGACCGGGGCGTACAGTTCGGGGCGATAATGATGCCAGGCATCCTGAAATTCGGTGAGATTGCGCAACAAGGAGGGAGAAACCCGGCCGTGAACGTGGATCGGCGCGCGTTTTTTCATCGCCTTGAACAACGTCCCCACCAGGAATGAATCCATCGCGTCGGTGATGAAGGGCACAAAGTCGTTGGCGACGGCGTATTGCAACGTCAACGGCGCATCACCGGCGCATTCGATCCGGGCGGAATACATGGTGGTATCCGGGCCGCGGGCCGGTTCGATCGGGCGTATATATAAGGTCTGATCCATCGTACCTGCGTATTTTTTATCGGACGGCCGGTTGCCGGAAGGCAAATCATGACGGCCTCGTGTTCAATGTTTATCGTCGAAACGCGGGCGGGACCGGAATTATACCGCCCATGAGTCGCCGTTGATCTCCACCGCCACCCCGCGGCGGGCGCTTTCCCGCGCCGCATCCAGCAATTGCATCGTCGGCAGGACGCTGTGGGCCGTGACCGCCGGTTCGCCCTCGCCGCGGGTCGCGGCGGCGAATTGTTCCCAGATGATCGGCTCGTTGATCCCTTCATCGGCCATCGCCAGACGGGCAGGCGAACCGGCCGCCGGGATGAAATCCAGCTCGGCCCACCGCCGCGTGTCGTAATCCGCCGAAGCGGGGCTTTGGCCGCTGCCGAGGATTCCATCGACATGCCATCGCGGCGGAGCGAACCGCGTCGTCGTGTTGATTTCCACCAGGCCGGCCGCCCCATCCTCAAAATCTATGCACACCCGTGCCAGATCATCGCAATCGTTTGCCCAGACGTTGCCGTGCAGTTGAGCGAACAGTCGCACCGGGCGGTTGGGCCACATCAATCGCCACAACTGATCCACAAAATGGCTGCCCCAGTCATACAGCCCGCCGCCGCCATAGGCCGACTCGTTGCGCCAACCGGGCCGAAATTCCGTGGCGGCCGGACCCACGCAACTGGCCCACTGCCCCAGCCTGCTTTCGACGTTGAACACCCGGCCGAACACCCCCGATCGAACGTGCTTGTCGATCGTCAGAAAATCCACATCCCACCGCCGGTTGTGGAACACGCTCAGGGTCTTGTTGCGCCGATGGGCCTCCCGCATCATCTCCTGAGCCTGCGGCAAATCCAGCGCCATCGGCTTTTCGACCATCAAATGCTTATCCGCTCGCAACGCGGCCATCGCCTGTTGGTGATGCATCGCGGTCGGCGTGGAAACCAACACCGCCCCCACCCGCACATCGTTCAACAGATCGTCAACGGACTGATAAACCGCCAACCCGCGCGACGATGCCATCTCCCGCCGGGCCGCGGTGACATCCGCCACGGCCACGACACGCACTCCCTTCGTCTGTCGGATCCACCGCTCATGCTCCGCCCCAATCCGTCCAAAACCGATGATGCCAACGCCAAGGATGTCCATGCGGATGGATTATAACGGCAAGGAAATGAACACCCGAATCAGGCGTGGAGGGCGTCGCTGCCGCGACGCCGTGGTTGTCGGTGAACCCGGCGGCAGAGGACTGCCGCCCTCCATGGATGGTCGTGGGTGTTGGAGAAATCGCGCGACGACCCTCTTTGTCAGGCTTTCACCCGCACCAGCAACACCGGCACGTTGACTCGATGCTGGACGGTGTGCGCGGTGGCGCCGAACAGCATGTCGCCGATGAATCGATGGCCATGCGTGCTCATCGCGATCAGGTCGCAATGGTCCCGTTCCACCCATTTGACGATTTCCTTGGCCGGATCGCCGAAGGCCAGGTGGGCCTCGACTTCAAACCCCTCTCCCTGCAACTCTTTTTTGATCCCCTCCAGGTACGCGCGGTCCTCGGTGACTTCGCGGCTGACGGCCTCCTCGCCATGCACCTGCGCCGCCCAACCATCGGCCACGTGCAACAGCACCAGCCGGCTCTTGAACGCCCTGGCCAGCGGGCGAATGTGCGTCAGGATCGTCTGGTCGGCGCTGGTGGTGTCCAGCGTGATGAGAATCCGCTCATACATAACCACCTGCCTTTTTTCCCATTACCCGCCGGTGATCGCTCCCACCAGCATACTCCCCAACCCATACACATCCAACGCCGTGATCAACAGGCACGAACCCCATCCCGCGATGAGCAAAAACCAGCCGTTGGCGAATTTTCCCATCCGTTTTTTCGAGCTGGTGAACTGCAACAGGGGAAACATCGCCAGCGGCAACTGGATCCCCAGAATCACCTGGCTGAGGGTCAACAGCGCCGTCACGCTCTGGTCCCCCTTGATCGCGATCACCACGATCGCCGGCACGATCGCCACCAGCCGGGTGATCATCCGTCGAACCCACGGGCGCATCCGCCAGTGCATGAACCCCTCCATCACCACCTGGCCGGCCAGCGTGCCGGTCACGGTGCTGCTTTGGCCGCTGGCCAGCAACGCCACCGCGAACAGCACGCTGGCGGCGGCCGTCCCCAACAAAGGCGCCAGCGTCAGATACGCCTCCTGGATCCAATCGTTGCCGAACGTCACCACCTCGCCGCCCGGCAACGTCGTGTGGCTCTTGCCGTAAAACGTGATCGCGGCCAGCACCATGATCGAGGCGTTGACCATGAACGCGATCGACAACGAAATCACCGAATCGAAGCTGTTGAACCAGATCGCCCGGCGGATGGAAGGTTCATCCTTTTGAAATCGCCTCGTCTGCACCAGCGCGCCATGCAGATACAGGTTGTGCGGCATCACGGTCGCCCCGATGATCCCGATGGCGACGTAAATCATCCCTTCCTGGGCAAATCCCGGCGAGATCAACGCCCTGCCCATCTCCATGAAACTGGGTTTGGTCGCCGGCAGGACGAATATCTCGATGAAATAACACCCCGCGATGGTCATCACCAACACCAGGATGAACGCCTCGATCAATCGCATCCCGAACGATTGCAACGACAACAGCAAAATCACGTCAAACGCCGTGATGACCACCGCCCAGATCAATGGAATCCCGAACAACAAATTGATCGCCACCGCCGACCCCAGCACCTCGGCCAGGTCGCACGCCGCGATCGCCACTTCGGAGCTGAGCCAGTTGGGCCAGCGCGTCCATTTCGGATAATAATCGCGGCAGGCCTGCGCCAAATCCTTTCCCGCCACCACCCCCAGACGCGCCGAGCAAATCTGCAACACGATCGCCATCATGCTCGACAGGGCCACCACCCACAGCAGGCCGTATCGAAATCGCGCGCCCCCTTCCAGGTCGGTCGCCCAGTTGCCCGGATCCATGTACCCCACGCTCACCAGCAACGCCGGGCCGGCAAACGCCAGATACTGACGCCAAAAGCTTGCCCCGGCCTTCGGGACCGGCACCGTGTCATGCAGACCTTCCAATGAGGGGTGCGGCCCCTCTTTCATACGATCCATCAGCTCCCCGTGCGGCATTGAAGGTTCCCAGTTCATAATGTTACCATACCAAAGATAGAATTTTGATTAGTCAAAGAGTATATCCCGATGAATCCAAAAATCAATCTCATAAAATTATTGGGAATTGATGGACGTTGCCCGCAGGCATCGTCTCACACCGTAAGCGATTAAAAATTGAGCAAAAAGCGCCAGTGCGATGCACGGCCCGACCGGCAGATAACGTCGCCAGGCGTGCGCCCCCAGCCCGCCGATCACGCCGATCAATCCCACCGCCGTCGAGATCAACAGCACCCTGCCCAGCCGCCGGCTCAGCGCCAGCGCGGTCGCCCCCGGCAGGACCAGCATGGCCATCACCAGGATGCTTCCGAGCATCCGAATCCCCACCAGCACCATGACTGTCAACAGCAGGATCATTAAATAATGCATCAATCCAGCGCGAACCCCCGACACCTGGGCCATCAGCGGGTCAAAGCTGTAGGCGATGATTTCCTTGCCAAAGAGCCACATCGACACGATGACGCCGGCGCACGCCACCACCGCCGCGAGGGTGAAGGCGGCCGACACCGGCCGCATTTGTCCGAACACCAGCGTGTCAAATCCAACCGGTTCACGATGAAGCACGGCGCGGTACATGCCTTGGGCCAGGAAACCCCACGCCACCGAAGCCACCAGGAAAATGCCGATGACCGTGTCGCTGTTGAGGATTCCATCGCGCGTGAAATATCCGATCCCCACCGCCATCAGCAGGCAAAACAGCACCACCGCCGTCATCACCAGCCATTGCTGGTCCCATTGGGGGATCAACAATGCCACCAGCCAGGCGGTCCCCGCGCCCCCCAGGCCGCCGTGGCTGATTCCTTCGCCGATGAACGCCCATCGACGCAGCACCACGAAGACGCTGAGCAGCGCGCACGCCAGCCCCATCGCCACGACGGCCACCAGCGCCAGCCGCAATCCCGGATCGGTCAACAATTGCAATGGAATCCCTTGTTGGCGGCCGCCTGGCCGATGCCCATCGCCTGAAGGTCGCAGGAAAACATCTGGTAGATCAGATCGGCCGGCAGATGTTGCGGCACATCATGATAATGCAATTTCACGTTCAAACAGGCGATCCGATCCGACATCGCCGTCACGGCGCGAAGGTCATGGCTGACCATCACCAGCGTCAGGCCCAGTTCCTGTTTCAGGTTCGTCAAAAATTCGATGAACCGCTGCTGGCCGCTGCGGTCGATCCCGGTGGTCGGCTCATCGAGCAGCAACAGTTTTGGTTTGGCCGCCAGCGCCCGCGCGATCAACACCCGCTGCAACTGTCCGCCGGACAATTCCCCCACCGGCTGATCGGCCAGTTCGATGATCCCGACCCGATCCATCATCCTCTCGGCGAAATCCAGATCGGCCTGGGCATGAGGGCGGAGCATGCCGGTCTTTCCCACCAGTCCAAGGCGGACCACCTGCCGGACGTTCAACGGAAAATCATCGGGCACGCGCGGATTTTGCGGCAGGTATCCGATCACATCCCCCCGGCGAACGGCCTGGCGGGGCATCATCCCCTGAATCCGGATGGTTCCGCGTGTCGGTTGAATCAATCCGAGCACCAGCCGAACCAGCGTCGTTTTTCCGCCGCCGTTGGGTCCGATAATCCCCACGGTGCTGCCTTGTTCGATGCGCAGGTCGATCTGCTTGAGCACCAACTGCCCGGCATAGGCGAAATCAACCCCGGAAATATCCACAATATCAGACATAAATTTTTTGGTCGCGGCCCGTCGGCCATCATAATCCGCAATTGGGGCCGCTGCCATGAACCAGAAGGGGCGTAATATGCCTTACAGATCAGGCCGCCATGGGGGGAAGGTCCGAAAAAAATTTACAAAAGTGAAAAGGAATTGCTTGTAACGGTTGGCGAAGGCGGGGTATATGGGGTCCGATGTTAAAGTTGGTCTCAAGAGTCGCCGAATTGAATGGATGAATGAACAAACATTCAAGCCATCCCCGCGCCGCAGTCAGCTTGAGACCCGCCGTTGAGAGGGCATGCCGTTTCCCCCAAGGCCATGCACGCCCGTAAATCGTAGTTCATCGCCGCGAGGCGCCTTGTTGGCGCTTCCGCACAGAGTTTTACACCAAAGGAGTCTCACCATGGCACAGAATTGCAATCAGTATGCTGATAATCTCCACCGCTATCTGGCTGGCAACAGCCCCATCGCCATTGTGGCGTTGGAACCGATGGAATCGCGATTATTTCTTTCTTCTTCGCAGCATTCGGATGTATGGGACGTTTCCACGCCGATTTCGGCGGCGGCCGGGGCCACCGCCCTGACGGCCACGGCCGCGCCGCAGGAGTCCCATAACGGATTGCGCGGCGAGTATTACAACAACAAGAACCTCACCAGCCTGGCCCTGGTCCGCACGGATGCGGCCATCAACTTTGACTGGGGCTGGGAATCGCCCGATCGATCCATCCGGGCCAGCACGTTTTCCGAACGCTGGACCGGCTACATCCAGCCGCAATACAGCGAAACGTACACCTTCACCACGCGCAGCGACGATGGCGTGCGCGTATGGATCAACAATCAACTGGTGATCGACCAGTGGAACGACCACGCCCCCAGCGAACATTCGGGGCAGATCACCCTGGAAGCCGGCAAGAAGTACGACTTCCGCATGGAGCATTACGAGAAGACCGGCGTGGCCGTGGCCGAGCTGTATTGGCAAAGCGCCTCGCAGAGCCGCCAGCTTGTTCCGGCCGCCGCGTTTTTCATGAAACCGGATGCCACCACGCCAACCCAACCGACGCAGCCCATCCCCCCGACCACGCCGGTTGACCCCACGCCCGTTCCTCCGACGACGCCTGTGGAGCCGACTCCGCCGCCCAAGCCGGTCGAGCCTCCGTTGCCGGTGGCGCCCAACGCGCCCAGCGGTCTGAATGCCAGCGCCATCTCCACCTCGCAGATCAATCTGACCTGGGTGGACCGCAGCGCCAACGAAAGCCGGTTCATCATCGAGCGCTCCACCGATGGGCAGGGTTTTTCGCGTCTGGCATCGGTGGGCGCCAACACCACCACTTACAGCGACAAGGCCCTGGCCGAGGGAACGCGCTATTCGTACCGCGTGCTGGCGGCCAATGACGGCGGCAACAGCGCCTATACGGCCGCCGCGCAGGCGACGACGCAGACGACCCCCACGCCGCCGCCGGTCACGCCGACGCCTCCGACCAATCCGAATCCGACCCCGACGCCGCCGACTTATCCGACGCCGCCGACCGGGCCGGTCAATTACACCGGTCCGATCACCATCACCAAGGGTGGCGTCTACACCGGCAACTGGGAAAGCAACGACGCCAAGCGGGCCGCGGTCGAGATCGACACCACCGAGGCGGTGACGATCATCAATTCCAACATTCGCGGCCGGGGCCATTTGATCCAATCCTCGGTCAGGGGCGCGAACGTGACGGTGCTCAACACCGCCGGTTACGCCCTGAACCCCAACGTCTCGGGACGTTCGCCGGGGCGGTTCGTCAACGCCGAATTTTTCAACAAGATCGACGTTGAAAACTGTTACATGGAAGGAACCGCCGGCATGTACTTCTACAAGGGGGGCGACATCACCGTCCTGTACAACGCCGCCAAGAACATCGACGGCAGGGCCAGCGACGGCCACGGCGGGTTTTCCACCAACGACAGCGACAGCGACCTGGTGCAGTTCGTTCAATTGAACGACATCCACGACCAGACCGTCCAGATCGCCTGGAACCAGGTCATCAACGAGCCGGGCAAGAGCCGGGCCGAGGACGTCATCAGCATCTATGGATCATCGGGAACGGCCAACAATCCGATCTCGGTCCATGACAACTACATCCAGGGATCGTACCCGTCCGACCCGGCCAATGACGGCTTCAGCGGCGGCGGGATCATGGTCGGCGACGGCGGCGGCTGCGGATACATCGTGGCGTACAACAACACCGTTGTCTCGACCAGCAACTATGGCATCGCCATTTCGGCCGGACATGACAACAAGGTGTACAACAACCGCATCGTGTCGGCCGGCATTCTGCCCGATGGGCGTCGAATCGACAGCCAGAACGTGGGCTTGTACGTCTGGAACGCCGGCGGCGATGCGAATTTCGCCCGCAACTCGGCCACCGACAACCTGATCGGCTGGTCCAACGGCGGCGGCGGCCGAAACGACTCGTGGACGCCGGATGGAACGGTGTCCAACAACCAGGGCATGAGCGGTTCGATCACCCTGGCCACCGAGGCCAACGAGCTGAAACTGTGGCAGGCGAAACTCAACAGCGCCGGCTACGTTGTCGGTGTGAGGAAATAAACCGATCGGCTGACATCACAAAGGCACGGAGGAGACGAGTGTTTCTTCCGTGCCTTTGTGTTTTATACCATTGAGCGGGAGTGATGCTCCGACTTCAGATGGGCGGGGCGAATCCGACCAGGTTTTGTTGTTTTCGCATCGTCGCCGCCGAATCGCCCCATCGCCGGCAGATTTCGCCGTTGGTCAGACAGGGCAGGCGGTCTTTGAACTGGCCCATGAGTTGCAGGATTCGTTCCAGCCGGGACCACTGTTCCTCGCTCTCCATCTCCCATGAGTGGCCCCAGAGATGAAACACGCCGCCGGCCCGTGCCGTTCGTTCCAGCAGGCGCCGGGCGAGCGGTTCCCATTGTCCGGCGACGCCCCCCCGCACGATGTAGGTCCACAGGCCGCGCAACGATGCGCGTTTCACCAGATGTCTGAGGATGGTCGTCGGGGCGTGATCGCGGGCCTGGATCGTGGTAGGCATGATCACCAGCCTTCCCGCCCGGCGCGGAAAACCCATCGACAGCAGCTCGATCGTGCGCACCCCGATGAACCCCGCATCGGCGATCATCCGCAGGTGTTTTCGGTTGTACCGGCCGGCCGGAGGACAGAACATCGAACAACTTTGGCCGGTGATTTGTTCCAGCCAGGTCTTGCCTTCGCGGATTTCCGATTCGGCGAGACGATCGCTGAGCCTGACCAGAGACAGATGGTGCAGGGTGTGGCCACCCATCTCGAATCGGCGGGACAGATCGCGCAACGGCCCGATCGACATCGTGCCGGTTCGCGCCATCATCGGGACGTAAAACGTCCCGTTCAATCCATGCCGGTCAAGCAATTCCCCCACGCGGGCATCGGTTGGATGCCCATCATCCCAACTGAACGTCATGCACCCCGTCGGCCCCATTTCGCCTCCATTTATTCTCCCGCCAGCAACGTTGGACGATAGCCATTTGCCCGCGAATCGCAACCGGAGGCGATCGCACGCTCATAACCGGCCATCATCATCTGAACATTGCGAGAGCCGGTAAACCGCCGCAGATACGTCTCCCGGCCCTTTTTGCCCATCTCCATCATCCGGTCGGGATGATCCCAGGCCAGGCGGACTTTGGAGGCGAAATCCCCGGTGGAAGCCGGATCGAACAACAGGCCCGTGAGGCCATCTTCTACGATCGTCGCGGCCGCGCCGGCCTTTGTCGCCAGCACCGGGACCGCGCAGGCCATCGATTCCAGAGCCACCATTCCGAAGGTTTCATACAGCAGCGAAGCGAACAGGCATGCCCGCGCCCGATGCATCTGTTCGATCACCCCTTTGCGATCCATCGGCCCCAGATATCGAATCGAGGGGCATTTGCCGGCCGCGTCGCGCACCAGGTCCGCCAGCGGGCCATCCCCCACCACGTGCAACGGGCAGGGCATCTGTTGTTCCATCCACGCCCGCAGGAGAAATTCCACCCCCTTGTCCCGCGTCAGCCGGCCGACAAACAGAAAATAATCGCCCGTGTGGGTTTTGGGGCCGGGATCCGGCTCAAGAAAATTCGGCTTGACGATGATCTTGTCGGCGGGCAAGCCTCCCTGGATGAATTTGTCGCGGGCGAAATCCGTCGGCGTGAAATACAGGTCCACATCGTGGGTCCACGTCCGGCGGATGCGGTGGGTCATCAACATCGCCGCCACCACGGCCGATTGAGGCCGCGATGCGCGATAACACCCATGTTTCACCCCCGCCCACGGCCCGCAGCCGACGCACTCCTCACATACCCGGCCATCGCGGAACAACAGCGCGTTGATGCACATCAGCCGGTAATTGTGCAACGTCTGCACCACGGCGGTCCCTTCGGCCCGGCACGCCGAATAGGCCGACGGCGAAATCAGCGGAAACGTGTTGTGAAAATGGACGACCTGAGGCCGAAACTGTTGCACCGCCCGGCGCACGCGCTGGGCCGCCGATGCCGACCAGATCGTCCCGCCGGCCAGTTTCGCCGACCGCAAGGGGCCGCGCCGATCGGGAATCTCATCGTTGTCAAACGTCAGCCGATGAACTTCCTGCCCGTGCGATTCCAACAGCGCCCCCTCGGCCGCGAAGACCACATCCTCGCCACCCGCCTCGCGATAAAAATTATGCACCAGCAATATCCGCATAACCGACCCAATCACCATTCCCCCCAACCATACTCCAATACATCCCTCGCGATGCTCCTCTTGTCCCCCTCCCGTTACTCCTCTGGTCCCCTCTCCCGGTACTCCGGGGGAGGGTTAGGGAGGGGGCGGGGAAGAAGAAGTGCCCCCTCCCAACCTCTCCCTCCTCTGTTCAATCCTTCTTTCTACCTCCCTCAAAATCGTCAACGCCACCGACTCTCCATCTTTCATCACCTCATGATTCGTAAACCGAATCACTTCCACCCCCGATTATTCCATTGCATCCGTCCGTCGTCGATCATATTCCATCGCCCGATCCTCCCCATGTTGGTCTCCATCCAGTTCGATCACCAGCCGTGCGGAATGGCAATAAAAGTCCGCGATGTAATTGCCCATCGGATGCTGTCGGCGAAAGGAGTATCCGCTCAGGCGACCGCTTTTCACATAGTGCCAGATCCGTCGTTCGGCGTCCGTGCTGGTCTTGCGCAGTTGTCTGGCGAGGTGGATCAGGCGTTTTGTGGGCATGATTCAGATCCTGTTCAAGATACCGATTCGGCTCCCTCCTCCCCCCCCACCCTAACCCTCCCCCGGAGTACCGGGAGAGGGGACAAAGCGGAGTATCGGGGGAGGGGACAAAGCGGAATTCCGCCAGAGGGGACCAGAATGGCCACGAATATTGTTCGCGGCATGGATGGGGTCCGAGCCGCATTTTATGCGAGGACTTCGGTTGGCTTTTGGATCTCCTTTCGGGCAAATTCGATTTCCTGGCGATGTTGGTGGTTTTTTTGTCTTAAATCCCACTCCTGCGCCACGCGGACGGCCATGCCGAAGCCGATCCATGACCAGAACCAGATTCCGGCTTGCGGGCCTTCGAGGTAGACGTCAAAGCTCGCATTGACGTTGAACGCGATCCAGTAGGCCAGCACCCACGCATCCACCCTGGCCCACCATTCCTGGCCGGATTTGCGCGCCCGCCAGTATCCGCGCAACATCCCGGCCGCGAAAACCCCCTGCAACAACAACCACAGCGCAAATCCCGGCACGCCCGATCGCGCCAGGATGGTCATGTGCGCGCTGTGCGGACTGCGCAGCGGCGGGCCTTCCTCGGTCCCCAGAAACCCATCGTCCAGCGCCAGGTTCACGCCATACCCTTTGCCGGTCCAGAAATATTTTCCGCCGAAGGTGTAGTCGATGATCCCGCCCCACCAGTTCAGCCGCCATTCACGGGTGTCGTCCAGGTCGCCCCGGTTGGTGTCCTCAAAAATGCTCGTCACGTTGGAGATCAACTGCTGGGCGGACACCTCGCGGCGGTTCATCTCGATTTTCAGGTCGATGAAGATCGCGATGCAGATCCCCATCAGCACCAGCGCCGCCGCCTTGCCCCAATGACCGGCGCTGCGCGGCCGCAACGCCATCACCACGCCCGCGGCCGCGAAGATCGACAGCATCCCGCCCCGGTTGGCGGAGGCCGCCATCACCACGCCGGCCGACCAGATGATCCACCACCACCAGTCGCGCATCAGCCGGTTCAGTCCTTTCATTTTCGGCCGCAAAACCTGGTGAAGGCCCAGCGCCATGAACGACGCCGCCCCGGCCAGATGCACGGCCGTGTCGCCCGGTTTCAGATACAACAACGGCTCATTGGTTCCCGGCACGCTGGGGATCGCACCCTTGAGGATCCGTTGCAGCAGATATCCCACCGGCAGCCACAACAGCACGGCCGGCAGCAACCGGCCGTACAGCTTCACCGCCTTCACCACCCACCCGCAATGCAGCAGGCAGATCGCGGTCATCATCGCGAAGACCCCGTAACCCCACAACGTCGCATCGCGCAGCGACAAAATGCCATATTGCTTCAGATAGGGAAGCGTGCAGAGCAGCCCATCGACCGCCAGCATGACCCAGACCCAGACCACCGCCTGATTTTTGATCAGTTGGATGCCGCCGCCGATCAGCACCGCCGCCAATCCCAGCGTCAATACGATCTCCCCCACGTACACTGGTCCGGCCCCAAGATAGGCGAAGCCCTTGTCCAGCGCCAGATACCCCCCCAGCAACACCGCCAGGGCGCGCAACCAGAACTTTTGAAACTCGATTCCTCGCATTATTCCGCCGCGCTCAGATTCAATTCGCGCAGATAGGATTCCACCATCGACTCGCGCGTGAAAAAACGTTGAAAATGTTCACGGCCGCGACGACCCAGCTCCGCACGCATGGCCGCGTCATCCAGCACCGGCCGAAGAATCTGCATTGACGCATTCTCATCGTTCGGGTGCAGCAGCACGCCCCCCTGCAATATCGCGTGAACCTCCGGCACGCCTCCCGATGGCAGCGCCGCCGAAGGCACCCCCGCCCGCGCCGATTCGAGCAAGGCCAGCCCGAACGATTCCACCAGTGAATAATGGATGTACAGGTCGCACATCGCCAGCAACGCCGGCACATCCCCGCGTTGGCCGAGCAGTTTCACGCGGTGTTCGATGCCCAGTTGGTGCGCCCGCCGGCGCAGCGCTGAACGGTCCGGCCCCTCGCCCACCAGCACCAGTTTGGCCCGTTCATATTCCCCGGCGATCCGGGCGAACAGATCGACCAGCGCCATCTGGTTTTTTCTGCGTTCCAGCGAACCGACCATCAATAAAACCAGGTCCTGATCCGACAATCCCAGCGAACGGCGATCGACCGCCGCCGGCCGGCCATTGTCCGCCAGGCCGTTCCAGATCACCACCGACCGCTTTGGCCGGATGTCGCGCGCCTGTTCCAGCGATTTGCGGGCGGAATTGGAAACGTAAATGACCCGGTCCACCGCCTGGAAGACGTCCACTTCCTGTTGCTCGATGCGTTTGGCGGTTTTGGGATCGTTCAACTGGCCGTTGTCCAGCGCCTCGCGGGCGTGGCTGTAGGCGAAATGGCAGATCATCGAGACGTCAAAGTCGCGCCCCAATTGCGAACGAACCTCCAATGCCGCCCGCGCGCTCAACGGGCAGGTCGCCACGATGTGCGTCACCGGCCGGGATTTGGCATGGCGTAAAAAACTCTGCTTCAGGGCAACAAAATGCCAGTGGCGATACCAGCGCAGCGCCCAGTTGCGATTGATCCAATCCAACCCCAGCCGGCGGATGGCAAAAACCCCTTTCCAATGTTTCCCACCGGAAAAGGGGGTAATCAGGGGTGACAAAAGCCCGCGTTCGGCCAGTCCATCCAACAGCACCCGCGTGTGGGTTTGCACGCCGGTGTTGCCAGCCGGGCGCATCATGGTCAAAACGACCACGGCGGCCTTGTCGGGCGATGAAATCTTCGGCGGGGGCATGGTCAATGTCGCCTGGCTGGTCATGATCCAACCCCCGAATTTTGCAATTCACGGGATGGCGATTGCTGTTCCATCTCCGGCCATCGGCCCATGGGAGCCAATTGGGCCAAAAGATCTCTGAACCAGATGACCATCGGATCGGCCGGGTCATAATCTTCACCCAGCAACCGCGCGAGCATGTCCAGCAGATAAACGGTCGCCAGGGTGCGGGCCTGGCGCGGGGTGAATCCCTGCGGTTGCGAGGCCGCCATTTCCAGCAGATGGCGAAATCCCTGTCGGCTGTCCCAGCGGTAAAACAGGTATCCGCAAAAGAGGAGGTGGTGGAACTGATCGATCAGGGGCAGTCCGTCCACCTGACCATATTCCCAGTCGTACGCGAAAATCCGACCCTCGTTGGCGCGTAAATTCCACGGCCCGAAATCGCCGTGGACGATGGTTGAAGGGATGTCCATCCGTTCCAGCATCGGCAAAACATCCGCCAGCGCCTGGTCCAGATCCTCGTGGGGGACCGTCAGCCGGTTCAACCGTGAAGGCAACTCGCCAACCATGGCGGTCTGTGAGGCGATTTTGCGTTGAGGTCGCTGGAGCGAGGCGAGGAAATTCAGGTGGGCCTCCGACAGTTTCACCTTGCTGGATCGGCCGTGCAGCGGGCTTTGGACCATCAGCAGCGATCCCTGCACCTCGCCGAAGTACAACAACCGCGGGGCGTCCGCGTTGACCTCGGCCAGGGCCTTGAGCAACCGCGATTCGTGTTCAAGCAGGGCGCGCACCGATGGTTCGCGGGCGAGTTTGGCAAAGCCGAGCACCTGTCCCTGGGGGTCGAAGATCATGATCGAGGGTTTGCGGTTGCGCGATGGTTCGGGGGCGCCGGCGGAGATCGCCATGCGGAACGGACGGCCGTCGAAAAGGCCGCTCAATATCGTGAACAGTTCGGGGGCTTTGCGCTGGGCGATGCAGACCTGGTCGTGATACCAGCCGGGCAGGTGGATGCGCGCGGCGATCCGGGCGGCGGCGTGTTTGAATCGCGACAGGGGTTTGGAAGGCTTGTACAGCGCGAATCCATCGGAAGCGACGGCGGCATTGTCCAGCGGGATGAACCAGCGGGCATGTTTGAAACTTGGAATCACCGCGAACCGGCGGACGTACTCGAAGCCAAGCTGCCGGATGGACGATTCGGTCAGTTTCGGGCAGTTGATCGCCACCAGGCCGGGCGCGGCAGACAGGTCGGGCAGTTGGTTCAACTCGCGCCCGCAGATCACCGGGATGGGGTCGCCCGCATCGCCGGGCTGATCGGCGATGGCCTGATTGAGCCACGCGGGGCCTTGTTTGCAATCAAAGGCCGCGCGGGGCGCGAACAGGTAGGCCCAGGTCAGTGCGGGCGGGAGGGTCACGTGGCGCCTTTCAGGCCAAATCGGCGGGCCGTGCGGCAGGAGAGATGGTCGAGGATGATTTTTTCCACGTCCGAGACGACCTTGGCGGCCGGCTGGGTGGCATCGACGACGTGGCCGTTGCGCATCGGTTCGACCAGCGAACGGTACGCGCCGCGCTGGCGGGCGGTCTCCTCGAAGGGGACTTCCTTTTTACGCGCCTGCACCACTTCGGGCGGGGCATCCAGCAGGATGATGACATCCGGTTTGACGGCCACTTTCCAGACCAGTTTCAAAAGCCAGATGGGGCCTTTGTAGCGATAGCGTTTGGGGTCGGCGATGGAATCGACGAAATAACGGTGGTTGAGCGCCATGCGCGACCGCGCCAAATCGGGCCAGACGGTGAAGTAATAACCGACGCTGTAATAGATGGCCCAGTAGACCGCCTTGGCATAGGCCGCCGGCAGCGAGCGCGGCGGCAGGCCATGCGGTTGTCCCGGCTTGATGTGGCGCATGCCAAGCAAACCGGGCGCGAAGGTGCGGGTGGAAATCCGGCCGCCAAACGCGGGGGCCAGGTCCTGCTCGACGGCCTCCTGCACGGTGGATTTTCCGACGCCGTCGGGGCCGAGCAGCACGACGTGCAGGCCGCTGTGGGGGCGGATCCAGCGGCGGATTTTTCGGCCCAACTCGCCCAGGCGGGTGGAAAACCGCGAACGCCTCCGCATGAGCATTTCGGTGCGCAGACGCGGCAGGTTGCTGATGACCTGGCTCCAGTCGCCGGTGTCGGCGGCCTCGGTGATCAGTTTGCCGCTGCCGTTCCAGAAGCGATCGACGTGCCGGCGGCAACCCTGGGGGTTGCTGCGATACAGGTCGCTGAGCCGGCGGGCCTGATCGGGGTCCAGGGCGTTCTTGGCGACTTTCTTGACCAGATAGCAGCCGAATTCCAAGTCGGCGCTGGGGACCCACAGCGAATTGTGCTGCTGTCGGCTGGAGAGGACTTCCTCGCCGAAATAGAACGTGCGGTCCTCGCGGTTGTAGTCGGCGTGAACGTCGATGCGCACGAACCAGGGTTTGCCGGATTGGTCCTGCGAGGCCATCACGATGTAATTGGAGTCGTGCCACTGGACGAGGTCCGCCCCGATGAAATCGCGATTGGCGGCGATCAGCGCGGCCAGCCGTCGCGGCAGATAATTCGCGGGGATCACGCAGTCGATGTCGCCCGATGGCGCCTGTTGGCCGATGCCTTCGTAGCTGTCGAGGATGCAGTACGGAACGCCGTGGCGCTCGAGCAGTTCAAAAAACCGCAACACCGCGACGGCGGCGGTTGGTGCGGTCGGATGCTCGCCGGGATCGGCGGGCGCTGAACCGTTGGTGGTGTGTTCCATCATATCTCCTTGGGGCGTTGACTTGGTGGATTCATCGGCCAATTCGGCCGACGGGTTGTTTTCATGGCGATGACGCCGATAGGTCAGCCAGAAATGGCAGTTGACCATCAACGCCGTCGCCGTCAGGCCGACAAATGTACCATTGACCCCCATCCAGTGCAGCAGCGCCCAACCGATCCCCACGGTGAACAGGGCGGTGTAGACGTAGGCCATGAAGATGTGGCGGGTCTGTCGCCGGGCCGCCAAAGCCGCATAGGTGATGTGCGAGACGTAGGCCGGGAAGGCGCACATCGCGTAGAGCATCAGCATCGGCGCATCATCGGCATACTGTTTGCCGTAGGCCAGCCGCAGCAGCGGGCCGGCGAACAAGGCCACCAGGCCGCAATAACCGGCCAGCATCGGCGTCACCAGCAGGAACGCCCAGCGGTACTGGCGGTTCATCGCCTCCGGGCCGCCGTGGGCCAGCGCCTTGGAAAAACGAATCGGCAGGATGGTGTCCAGGAACGAAATCAGCACCCTCGTCGGTCCGAAGATCACCGCGGCGGCCTTCAGCATGGCGGTGGCGGACGTGCCGAACATGGCGGCGGCGATGAACAAATACCATTGGATCGAGGAGAGCCACTGCAACAGTTCGGCTCCCAGCAGCCATTTGCCGAAGTTCCAGTTTTCCCAGAGGGATGACCATTTCCAATCCCGCGCGAGGCTGTGACGAATCTGCCACAGCCCCAGCAGCGCGGCGGTCGCCGAGGTGGCGGCAAGGATGTACAAGGCGCGTTGCGCGGTTAATTGCTCGGCATGCCAGAGCAGGCCGATGAGCAGGGCCTGGCCGCCATAACTTAGCAGATCGTTGAAAAACGCCGCCGCGGTGCGCCCTTCGGTATAGAGCACCCGGCGGGTGAATTCCTGTGATTGCCAGGCGATGATGCAGGGGGCGAGCGCGGCCAGCAATCCGGCGACCGACCACCCCAGCGACCAGCCCAATCCGGCGGCCATCAGCGTCAACAGCGCTGCGACGATGCAAAACAAAAGTTGTCCGGCCCCGGCCGAAGTCGTGTATCGACGGTAATCCGCTCCGCCCCGCGTCGACGCCAGCACGTTGTGTGGCTGGGTGATCAACGTCGCCTGCGCGAGGTTGGCAAACAGCAACCCCGAATAGATCAGCGTGAACTCGCCGAATTCACCGCGCGACAGGCCGCGCGCCACCAGCACCATGGTGACGAAGTTGCTGCCGCTGAGCAGCATCTGATCGGCCAGCGCCCAGGCGCCGCGGCGGAGCTTACGGGCAACCGCTGCGAGGGGTTTGGTCTGTTGCTGGCTGATGACCGCGGACATGGCGCAAGTGGTTCCTTTCATCCGTTAAAAAAGTTCAGCGGGCGCCTTTGCGGAGCAGAATGGCCGGGACGGTCCGCAGCAGCAGGTTCAGGTCGCGCAGAAGGTTTCGGCGTTTGAGATAACGGATGTCCATGCGCATCCATTCGGTGAAGGTGACGCGCGATCGCCCCTCCACCTGCCAGATGCAAGTCAGGCCGGGGGTGACATCGAGCCGCCGTTGCTGCCAGACATCGCATCCATCCGCCTCATCGCAGGGCAGCGGGCGCGGGCCGACCAGCGACATATCGCCGACAAACACGTTCCACAACTGCGGCAGCTCATCGAGGCTGGTGGTGCGTAAAATCCGCCCGATGCGGGTGATGCGCGGGTCGTTGGTCAGTTTGAACGCCGGGCCATCCTGCTCGCTGAACTGGCGAAGGGCTTTTTTCCGCGCCTCGGCGTCGACGACCATGGTGCGGAATTTGTAAATCATGAACGGCCGGCCGCCCAGCCCGGCGCGGGCCTGTTTGAAGATGACCGGCCCCTTGCTGGTCAGCTTGATGATCAGCGCGATGGCCAGCAGCAGGGGCGACAGCAGCAACAACCCCATCCCGGCGCACAGCATGTCCATCATCCGTTTCCACCAGGGGAGCGGCTTGACGAAGATTCGTTCCAAGGGGGGCGGGCTGACAATCGACGCCGTCAATCCATCCTTCACGCCATCGACAAGGAACGATAGCAGGTCGTGCCGTCGCATCGCGGGGGTTGCGGTGGGGGTTGATACGGTGGATGACACGTTGGGTGTCGCGGCGGATGTCTCGCGGGCCGTCGCGCCCATCTGCCGGCTGACGTGTTGAAGATCGGGTCCGACGCCGGCGGAACCGGCCGGCCGCTCGCCCGCTGGCGCGGTGGGATATCCGTGAACGCTGAACCGGCATTTGCCGTTGCGCGACTCGAGTCGATGGGCCACATCCGCCGCGAAGCACCACGCGCCGGCCTGGTTGGTATCGGGCAGAAAGACGCACAGGTAACGGCGGTTCAGCCAGCCGACCTCGTCTGTGAAGCGGATGCGCTTCAGCACCTCGCGGGCCAGCCGCATCGCGCTGCGATGCCGATGGCGGACGCGGAACAGCACCACCGCGAATTCGTGGCCGTTGCGCTCCGACCGGGCTCGCTCGCGCTGAAGCATCTGGCCGACATAAGCGGCCGGCAAAATGCTGTGCAACGTGCGCGGCGCGGCGGCCGCTTTCGCATGATTCCCGACACTCATAACTTCCCTTGGCTTCACCCGATTGCCAACGAACAACTCGTCCATTCTACCACGAATCACTTCATTACCTCGTTTCACCGTTCACTGCCGACCAGCAGACCGCGCTTGGCCGGGATTTGATCCTCCTCCGGCGCTGTGTACGAATAGCTCGAACCGTAATACGCCTGGCGGTCGCGCGTACGGGGCAGGTCGTTGACCACCACGCCGAGGATCGAAGCGCCCACGCTCAAGAGGCTGTTGTGGGCGTCCTCGAACATCCGGCGGGTGGATTTTTGCGCCCGCAGCACCATCAGCGTGGCATCGCAGACCGACCCGAGGATGCGGGCATCGGCGAACGGCAGCACCGGCGGCGAATCCAGCAAAATGCGGTCGTATCGGCCGGCCAGTTCCTTGAGCAACGACGCGAATTTTTTGCTGTTGAGCACCTCGGCCGGATTTCCCGGAACCGGCCCGCACGCCAGAACATCCAGTCGTTCCACGCGGGTGGATTGGATGGCCCGATCCTGCGATTCATCGCCCGACAGCAGATGCGTCAGGCCGCGTTCCTCATCAAGGCCGAAGATGCGGGCGATGGATGGCTTGCGCAAATCGGCGTCGATCAACAACACGCGATCACCGGCCTGGGCCATGGTGATGGCGAGATTGGCCGCCAGCGTGCTCTTGCCTTCACCCTGCGTGGGCGAGGTCAGCAGCAGCGTCCGGGCGCGGGATCGGTTCAGGCCGAAATAGACGGCCGTTCGGACGTTGCGATAGGCCTCGGCGGCGTCCGACATCGGATCCAGATGGGTTTTCTGGCCCCGTTCGGAACTGGTGAGCCGGCCCTGGATGTGCGGCACCGCGCACAACACCGGCACGCCGGCCACCGTTCGCAGCTCTTCGCCACTTTGAATCCGTCCGTCCGCCCAGCTCTGCAAAAAGGCGGCCGCGATCCCCAGCATCAATCCCAGCACCAGCGACATCCCCACCAGCATCGCCCGGCGCGGCCGTACCGGCGTGGGTTCGGCCCGCGCCGGCTCCAACACCGTCACGTTGAGCGATGGAGCGGTGCGCATCATCCGCGCATCCTTGATCCGCCCTTCCAATGCCTCGTTCATGCGCTGGGCGCGCTGATAATCGGCTTCGAGCACCGCGTATTCGCTGGCTTTGGAATTCAGGTCCGTGGCCTCTTTGCGCTGGGCATCGAAGGTGGCGCGAATCGACGATTCCTTCTGCTGGGCGACTTCCAGGTCCTGTCGCGCCGCTTCGAGATATCCCTGCGCGAAACGCTGGTTGTGATCGACCAAGCGGGCCTTGAGTTTTTCCACCAGGACTTTCAACGTCTGGACCTGCGGGTGGTTGGGGGCGAATTGACGCTGCATCGCCGCCATGCGGATTTCGGCGTTGTTCAAGTCGGTGCGAAGCTGCTCGTATTCGCGGTCGTCGCCAAACTTGCCGCGACGACGGTCGGCATCGACCAGGAGTTGCAACTTGGCCGGGTCGCCGGTCATCTGCCGGGCGGCCTCGTAGGCGGCACGGGCGTCCATGGTCTGCAATTCGGCGGCCGTCAGTGCCTCGGACAACCGCGCCAGCCGCTGCACGATGATGTTGCCCCGGTCATCCTGGAACGACAGCGTGCCGTTGGCCAGCTTGAACGCGATCATCGCCTTGAGCTTTTCCTGCAACTCGGTTTCACGCTGCTGTTTTTCGCCCTCCAGAACCTTCAACACTTCGCTGGCGTTGGCGTGTTTCTGTTTGGACTGATACTCCATGTAGGATTGAACGACCGCATCCACGATGGCGGTGGCTTCTTCCGGATGGGCCGACTCGAACGCGACTTCGATCAGATCGTCCTTTTTGCCGACTTCGGCCGTCAGGTTTGATTTGAGCAATCGCAACCGGTCGGTCGAGGAAGCGAGGTCGACCGAATCCTTGACGGTGGAGGCCTCCAGCGCCGTCATGAGAATGGGCGTGGACCGCAACACCTCGCACTGGGTGTCGAGATAATTTTTGGAGCGGATTGTTTCGGGGCTGTCGGCGTTGAACGATTGTTCGGCCGGCTCGATGAACAACCGCGAGCTGCTGCGATAGATCGGGGTGGCGGTGACGGCGTACAACAGCGCCCCGACAAAGCAGAGCACCATGACGCACAAAACCGTCCATCGGCGCGACCAGACCCTGGCCCATGCGTTGACGCCTCCTTCGGCGTCCACGCCCATCGCCGGCACGCTGGGAATCTCCAGCCGGCCCAGCGTTTCGCGCTCAACTCTCATCACTGACTGCTTCCCGTCCACCATGTTGCTCCTGTTCCATCACTTTCCGCTTCACCCGGTGCGCACGCCCTGTTTCGGGGCGGTTGGCCGCGCATCCAGCGGCATCCATGACACACCGGCCCATCCCGCTCCCTTCCATCCGCAAATGGATCGGGGCACGAGGGCCGCTGGTCGGCACAAGGCCGATTTCAGTTACTATCCGAGCCTGTTACAGCACCCGGACACGGCTGAGGTGGTACATCTTCTCCAAGGCACACCTTCAGACTTGTGCAATTGTTCCCTTCCGACGCCTCACCCACTGAAGCGGCAGAAAATTATACATCAATTTCAACGCCCCGGCCAATTCAAGATGGGCGATGCCGGGTCATCATGCGATTTTGCCCCGCTTCTTGTTCCCGTTAACCAATATATCCAGCGCATCCGTCGGAGTTGCATCGTCCAATAAAGAATTTCCGCCGGCCGAGGGGATCAACGACGTTGAGAACAGGCTCGATGAACCCTGGGAACCGGCCAGCAATCCCGAACTCAACGGAGCGGGAAACGTGATTTTCACGCTGTCCATTCGTGTTGAATCATCCGTGCCCGCCAGGACCACAATCTCATCGCTGAAATTGGCCTTGGCGGTGGTCACGTTGTTGTGTCCATTGCCGATCAACACCTGTTTGGGCGAAAACGAAATAGTCCCCAGGGGCGAGGTCCGGTAATAAATTTTGCCGGATATTTCCGTCTCGGTGTACATATACAATAGCGTGTTGGTGGATTGGCTGATCGTCACCACCGACCGCGTGCCGTCGTTGTCCACGGCGTAAAACGGATCCCATGTCCCATCGGGCCGGCGAACCAGCAGCCCCATCTTCGGATATCCATCGGTGTCGTAGCTGGTTTTTACTGCGGCGTAAATCGTGCCATCCGATGACGCCGCCAGGTGCAGGTGGTCATCGGCAAAGCCGTCGCCGACGTTCAAGGCCGAGCTGCCGGCCGGCACTTCATCGGCCGTCCAGGTGTTGGGGTCGGTCCCATCCACGTGCGTGCGGAATCCAAACCGCTGGGTGTTCTGGTTCGACCACAAAACGCCGATCCGGCCGTTGGGCATGGCGATGATCGAACCGATGTCATCGGTCGTCACGCCGGTTGCCAGCGTGATCGGCGAACTCCAGGTCCCATACGGGAAGTCGGCGTAACGCACCTCGATGCTGTTGTTGGTGTCCGACACCATCCACATCCGACCGGTGGAATCGATGTCGAAGCTGGCCGTCTCCACACCCTGCGTCAAGGGCACATTCACCACGGCCGGGCGAACCGTCCAGAGCTTGTACTTGCCCGGCGCGCCGGCGACGTATTGCACCGAAACCAGCTGCGCCCCATATCCCGATTGATCCCCCTGGCTGACCGAATCGCGGGCGCTGCCGTGATACATCAGGATGTGCGTGACGTTGCCGACGACCTTGGTATCTGAGTGGGTGTTGGTCAGGCTCGACAGCTTCAAAATCGCCTTCCACTTGGTCCCATCCAATCGCCAGACCCACGTGCCGCTGTCGTTGGGCATCACGCACCACCACGCCTGGTTGTATTGCCAAACCTTGGATTGCGGTTTTTCGCCCGTGTCGGCCGACACGTTCACGGATTGGAGCGACTGAACGTTCAAACCCTGCGAACCCACGGTGATCGTGGCGTCGGAACTGCCAACCAACGCCCCGTCGTTGGCCGTCAGCCGAACAACGTAGGTTCCGGCGACCGAAAACGTCGCGGTGGTCTGCGGCGAATTGGCGTTGGTGAAGACCACGCTTCCCGGCCCGCTGATTTTCGACCAGTTGATCGTCACCGAGCCGGGCGGGTTGGGCAGGCCATCGTCACTGACCGAGCCGTTGAGCGAAATCGGCGACAACACGTCCGCGGTCTTGTCTCCACCCGCATTGACGACCGGCGCCAGATTGACGCCGCTGTCCAGCGCCGCGATCTCCGCCGCCGACAGCGCCCGGCCATAAATCCTCACATCATCCACGCCGCCCTGGAACGGCGCGGTGTTTTGCGTGTCCGATCCGAACGTCAACGGCAGCGCGTTGGCCGCGATCGTCAGCGTCTTGTCCACCGAAGCATCCAGAACGCCGTTGATGTACAGCTTGATGGTCGTGCCATCGTACGTCGCCGCGACGTGAATCCACGTGTTGCCGTCGGTGGGATAGCTGGTGTTGGAATTCAGTCGATAGGTGTTGTCAGACGAGGCCTGGTTGAACCGCACAAACACCTTGCCGCTGGAACTGAGCGACAATTCGTAACCATCCACGCTGTCGTATGCCGCCTTGTTGATCGGATATTGCGTGTCCAGCTTTCCGGGGCGAATCCACGCCGCGATGGTGATCTGGTTGGTCAAATCCAGTGAATTGTTGTCCGCGATCGAAACCCGCTGATTGGTCCCGTTGAAATTCATCCCCCCGCCCAACACGCCGCCGATCCAGGCGGGGTTGTTCACCAGCGTGCCGTTGTTGCCCGTGCCGGAACTGTCCGCCGCCGTGTTGCCGCTGCCATCGTCCAGTTGCCACCACCCCACCGGCCCGGCAAGCGCCTGCGGGTTGACCAGGATCGACACATCGTCGCTACCATTCAACGCGCCATCGCTGGCCGACAAACGCAGCACATAATTGCCAGCGGCCGAAAAACTCGCGCTGGTCTGGGCCGCGCCGGCATCCGCGAACACCACATCCCCCGGCCCGCTCACCTTGGACCAGACGCTGGTCACCGCGCCGGGCGGGTTGGGGTTTCCATCATCATTGACCGAGCCGGCCAGTTGCGCCGAACCGGGCAGTGTGATCGTCTGATCCACCCCCGCATCCACCACCGGCGCTGAATTGTTGGCCGGTTGCGATTGCACGACCACCATCAGATCATCCGAAGCCGACCAGAACCCGTCATCCCCCGTCAGGCGAAGAACGTAAATCCCTGCCTGTGAAAAGGTTGCGCTCGTTTGCAGGGCATTGGCGTCGCCGAAGACGACATTTCCCGGCCCGCTGACCATCGACCAGGCGCCGCCGACCGCGGCCGGCGGATTGGGAAGCCCATCGTCGCTGATCGACCCGCTGAGTTGTGCCGCATTGGGCAGCACGATCGTCTGATCCACCCCGGCCGCCACCACCGGCGGCTTGTCGCTGAGGGTCTTGATCTCCGCCGCCGTCAAGGCGTGGTCATACACCCGCACATCATCCAGTTGACCTTTGAAAGGCGCGGTTCCCGAATCTTCCGCGCCCAAGCCCAACCCCACGCTGTTGGTCCCGATGGTGAACGTCTGATTCGACGAGGCATTCAGTTCGCCGTTGATGTACAGCTTGATGGTGGCCCCATCATAGGTGGCCGCCACGTGCATCCAGGTGTTGCCGTTGCTCGGATAGCTGGTCGTTGAATTGACCCGCAGCGCGTTGTCCGAAGTTTTTTGATTGAACCGGACAAACACCTTGCCCGATGAACTGAGACTCAGCTCATACCCATCGGTCACATCGTAACGGGCCTTTTTGATGATGTACTGCGTGTCCTGCTTTGTCGGCTTGATCCACGCCGACAAGGTGATTTGACTGGTAAAATCAAGCGAATTGCTGTCGGGCGCCACCGCCCACTGGCTGGAGCCGTTGAGGTTGATCGCCCCGCCGGCCACGCCGTTGCTCCACGTCGCCTGGCTCAATACCGAAGCGTTGTTGGCATTGGATGATGAATCCACCGCCAACGCCCCGGCCGCATCGTCAAAGCGCCACCAGCCGGACGGGTCGCTGACACTGAGCAACACCCGCCCCTCGAGATTTTCCACCGGAACCATCCCACACCGATCGGTTGATTTTCGATTCGCCGACATGGCGCACTTTCCTCTTCCATTGAGCTTCTCGATTCGCACGAGAAGCCCGCATTTTCTCCTCGCCCGTTTCCTCAATTGGCCACGGTTCGCGAGCGCATTTCCCAATGACCCTGGGGCAAGTCATCGGCTCCAATGCCACATTTCGCTTTTTACAACCAGACCGGAACGTGATCGTCCATCCAAGCTGTAACCCACAGATGATGAACGTTAGTATAACCACCTTATTTCTTCATTCCAATGATAAATCGGATATGGCCAATCCGAAATTGCGCCAACCCGCCCCCACCACCAATCCAACCCAAAAATCCCGACAAGATGGCCTGATTAGATGTTCTTGCCCCATTTAACATGCCTCCCACCATTCACAGGCAGGCATGGGCAGGTACAATGATCCGGCATGAAATCCCACGAAGTGATCCGACAGGCCGTCGATGAGCCGGGCGTCAAGGCGGTTGCCGCCGCTTTGCGTGTTTCGCCGGCACTGGTCTACAAATGGTGCGAACCCCCCGCCGACACCACCGACCCCGACCAGAGCGGAGCCAAAAACCCCCTCGACCGTGTTCGCGAGATGTACGCCCTCACCAAGGACATCCGGCTGGTCCGCTGGCTGTGCAACGAGGCCGGCGGATTTTTCGTCGCCAACCCCGACCCCAAACTGCGCGACAACCTCGACCAGACCATCTTCGACGAAACCCGCTCCATGGTCCGTGATTTCAGCAAACTCCTCGAAACCGTCACCTCCTCGGTCGAGGATGACCGGAGCATCGACCTCAAGGAGGCGGACGACATCCGACAAAAATGGGAAGATTTGAAATCATGCGTCGAACGCTTCGTCACCGGCTGCGAACGGGGACGATATCATCTGAAACGCAAAGCGTGATTTGAAAATTCAGCCTGTTTTGCAATCGTTCAAAAACACCGGCCGCCAAGGCCGCTAACGTCATGTGAAGCAAATTGTGAAGCAAAGACTTCAGATGTAACCGCCGTGGCTTTAATTATGGTGGTGTCGATGTCGTCCGAGCAGGCCGATCAGGGCACAGCACAGCGGCAGAGCCATCGTCGCGGGTTCCGGCACCGCGGTCACCTCAATGCTGACGTTGCCTGGCGGAATGCCCAGAACAAATTCATCCAATGAATCGACACGGCCAATTCCCCCTGTCGTTGCAAACTCGCGGAAACTGACCACCAGCGTCGGGGCAAAGCCATTGATCGCCCCTTGCAATGCGGTCAAAGCCTCCGGAGAAAATGACAGTGATTGCGGCCCGGTCATTCCATCGGTGAATGTCGCCGATCCGACAATTGTGTGTGCGCCGCCGTCGCCGGAAAGTCCCGCGAATACATCACGGTTGGCGAAATTCAACTCGGTTTCATAAGTCTTGAACAGCCGGACCTCGGAAACGCCTGTTTCACCGGCCTCCGCAAAATCGCTGGCGACGGAGTAATGCAGCGTCGCCGAGACGATGGTAAGTCCGGACAGACTCGAAAAAGCGCTCAGCGGAAACTGAATGATCGGACGGTCCCAGGAGGGATCCAATCCCCAATCGCCGGCCGGTCCGACCCCATGGTTGCCATAACCGATCGACTCGGCTGTCGCCGATCCTGGTGAGATAACCCGCAAATTCTGCGCGCCGCCGACAACATCCGGCACGGATATCGCGATGGCGCGGGCACTGTTCGAGGCGACCAATCCCGTCAGAACCGCCGCCAGAACACCGGCGCCAACAAAAACCCTCATTTGCCACCCTCCTGCAAGACAACGTGACCCAACCAACGGCTTTTACCTCAGCGCGGCCAATGATACCCCATTAACTGAGGCGGCGACAGCGTAACATCGCCCCTCCCGCGAAAAGAAGCCAACCCAATGCCGCCGGTTCGGGGACACAGATCGTGTCCACCACGACTTCGGAAATATTGGTGCTCTCTGGAAACGTGTACGTGATGGACTCATTGGGCGGATTAAAGGGGATGTCGATCTGAGCGGTATAGGTGTACCACAGTGTGTTGCCGTGCTTGATGGCGGGTTTGGGATAGGAAACCGACCCAGGGGGATTGCTCGTCGGTGAACCCAGTTCAGCGCCCTTGTCTGAAGTGACCTGGATGAAGATGATTTTTTGCGCGTTGGGCAGCGGATTGTTGGGCACGAAAATCGTCATCGAGCCGCCATCCTGATCAATGTGCCACGTGGGAATCGTCGTGTTGCCATCCGGGCCGACGACATAATCAGGGTAGGATGCATTTTGAAAACCAACCAGCGGCGTGCCAAAGATATTATCCACCGCCACGGGATTGGACTGATTTTCCGAAAACTCCCATCGTTGATAGGTCGTGGCGCCGCCTGCCCATTGCGGGTCGGATGGATTCTCCACCCATGGTGGATCCCAGATGTCCTCCCCCTGTGCCGAGGCCGCCAGGACCATGACCAGCAAAATGGCAATCTTTTTCATCGATGGCCTCCTTTAAGTTTGGAGTGACGTCAAAGAAACGCACCCATGCCTCGCGGCGGCCGTGACGGATCCCTCGGCCCGACCAGGCCCAAAGACAGGATCAAGGATCAGATCATGCCGGCCGAGAATCCAGCACAAAATCCTCAAATCCGAGACAAATGAAGATGATCCGAGAAATACTGCGCAGTTGCGGAATTCAACATGAAGCCCGCGCCGTGGCACGACATTGGAGGGGCGTCTGGCCGGTATGTTTGCGGAAAACCTGGCTGAACCAGTTGGGATTGGCGTAACCGACTTCCAGCGAGATTCGTTTCACCTGCCAGTCGGTGTCGGCCAGCAATTTCCTGGCGTGTTCCATGCGCCGGGCGGAGATGAACCAGCTCATGCGCTGACCCAACTGTTTAACAAACAGCTCGCTGAGATAGGTGGGATTCATCCCCAGCACCGATGCAACTCCGGCAACATTCAGATGGGGATCGGAGATGTTCGAGTCGATCTGTTCCATGGCACGAAGAACCTGCGGATGGGTCGGCGACAATGGATGATTCCGCCCGGCAGACAAATCACCGCCTTCCGCCACGGCCGCGCGGGCGGGGATGCCGCCGGGCACGCGATGGAGGAAATCGGCGTGCATCGTCACGAAGTCTCGAACCAGAAGCTCCACGAGGTCAACAACCCGCCTGAACTCGGCTTGTTCGGTCGATGCGGGCGCGGCCAGTTGGACCACCGCAAGACTCCGGCCCTGACAGGTGATGGGGATCATCGCACAAACACGCTGATGCAGGCACGTCCCCCAACAGGTTCGCGGGCAGCGATTGAGCCGGGCAAGATATCCATCCCATGACTTTCGGCAGTAGCTGGATGAGGCGAATTCCATACAGGCCGGATGGCATGGGCCGGGCGATGAATGCTCATCGTTGGGCCGGCAAACCGCCAGAACAACCGCGTGCATATCCGTGGTGTCGATTTGCCCAAGCCGGTCAATCACTTGTTCCTCGACCCGCTTCAGCAGTTTGACCATCGTCGGTTTGCCAAGCGTCCTGGGTTTGGGTTGCGTGTCATGTTTGCGGATCAGGAACGGCCGAACCCCCTTCGACAACCTGATGTTGGCCGCGCTGAACCTCATCTCGACAAACCCCTTCCCATTCGGATCAATCGTCCAAAAACGCTGACATGCAAAATGGACGTCCTGCGATGGCCAATATATCTCACCACTCACGCCCAGATAAAGCAAAATTTTATAATTTAGCAAACTCCGAGGCATCCGATGGAGCTGCGGGAATAGTGAAAAACCGGCTTCTTCGAGCAACAATTTGTCTTCGATTTCGTTTGATTTCCTCAGAAAATATGCGATTTCATAATATTTTCCTCGGCATCCCTTGACAGAGGATAATTTCATATTATTTTCTGGTTATATCGAGACTCAATCTCAACTAGGAGCGAAGAATGAAGAACCTGTTTTCGATTGTCCCGGCGATGGCCGGCTTGGGCCTGGGCGTTGTCCCGGCATTTGCCTCGACCTCCGCACAATTCAACCTGATGACCTGGGGAAATGGTCAGGCCACGGTACAACTACCATCGGCCGTGGGGCTGAAGCCCTCATCCGCATTGCCGGCAACAGGCGATTGGCTGGTTTTCAATGGGGATGATCAATCCGGCCAGTCCAATCCCCAAGGGTCGCTCAGCCACAATTTCGCGGATTTGTCCGGGCAGGGTGGAGCGGCGGGATACAACATGGCCCCATCACTGACCGGCTCTCTCACGCTGGATTTCGATCCATCGGGCAACAATACATGGGATGTCTCGGTGTCCGGTTTGACCTACAGCGGCCAGGCCACGTCGATGATCTTCATGAACCAATATCTGATCACGCCGGGAAGCCCCGCCACACTGGATTCCAAATATCAGGTGGATGGCAATGGCAACGCCGGAACCTGGTCATCGGATACCAACGGCGGCTGGGCGATCCAATACAACATGGATTTCTACTTCGACGCCAACATCAGTGGCGATGCCATCGACGTCACGTTTAATAATGCCCCGCAAGCCGGCTATCTGCTGCCGGTCAGCTTGTTGACCACGCAGGGCCTGGCGAATTTAACCCTGGATGATCCGGCCAACCTCTACGGCGGCGATTTTGAAAACTATCTGCTCACGCAAATCGCCCCGCGACTTCCGGCCAACGCGACTTACCTGCTGGTCACGCAAATGAACAAGGTGCATCCCGGTTATGCCAGTACAGGGATGCCACTGGGCGTCAGCGGGCTGGTCGGCAACACGACCTTCGCCTACACCACCAGCGCCATCCCCGAACCGGCCACGTTGGGCTTGATCGGCATCGGTGGATTGCTGCTCATGCGGAGGCGGTTCAACTAAACGTCTATTTCAAAGGTGATCCCATGATGACCCATTCAGCTTCCGTGGAGAACAGTTGCGATTGTCTGCCCGGCGCTGGCCTCGACCCGGCCAAGATGCCCGGACACTGGCTGCTGGCTCGGTTGGGCAAGCGTGTCCTGCGTCCCGGCGGGCTGGGTTTGACCCGCCAGATGCTGGGTGCGCTGGCGCTGTCATCCAATGACCATGTGGTTGAATTCGCCCCTGGTTTGGGTGTGACGGCCCGGATGGCCCTCTCGGCAAATCCGGCCAGTTACACCGCCATCGAACGCGACCCGGCGGCCGCAACGCAGGTCCGCCGATGGCTGGGCGAAGGGTCCGCCGGACAATCACGACAGGTCATCAACGGGCTGGCACAGGAGACCCACCTGCCCGATGCGTGCGGCACGGCCGTCTATGGCGAGGCGATGCTTTCGATGCAGACCGAAACCCGCAAACGCCAGATCATCCGCGAGGCCTATCGGCTGCTTCAACCGGGCGGCCGATATGGTGTGCATGAACTGAGCCTCGTGCCGGACGACCTGCCGGCCGATGAGGCCGAGCGCATCTGCCACGATGTCACCCACGCGATTCATCATCAGGCCGTCCCGCTGACCCATCGCAAGTGGGAGGAGCTGTTTCGGTCCGAAGGTTTTGAAATCGCCCACCGATCCAGCGCCCCGATGGCGTTGCTGGAGCCGGCCCGACTGATCAAGGATGAAGGATTCTGGGGGGCGACACGGTTTTTCGGGCGGTTGCTGGCCGATGGGCCGGCACGACGGCGGGTCAGGGAAATGCGCCGGGTGTTCCATCAATACCGCCATCAACTGGCGGCCATCTGCCTGGTTCTCCGCAAACCTCAGGGCGCGCCATGAACCATTCATCACGCCAACGCCGCCGGCGCGGGTTTACCCTGATCGAGCTGCTGACGGTCGTCGTCATCATCGCCCTGCTGATGTCGCTGCTGATGCCGGCACTGGGCAAGGCGCGACAATTGGCCCGACAGGTTCAGTGCCAGAGCAACCTGAGCCAGATCGCCAAGGCCATTTTCGCCTATGCCAGCGAACATGGCGGCATGATGCCGATGGCCGCGCCACAGGAACTCGGCGGCCCGCAGGGAATCGTCCCGGCGGATGATCCGTGGCTGACGGCCCGGATGTTCGGCGGATCGTTGCCGGCCGACCAGCGACCGCTCAATGCGTATTTGAAATCCCACGAGGTCTTTCGTTCTCCCTGCGATCGCGGCGAGCCGTTGTGGTGGTTTGACACCGCCCCGTATCAGGCGGCCGCCACCTGCTATGAACTGTACGGCAGCAGCTATTTTTACGCCTCGGGTTACAACCGCATGGGGGGCGTCGTCGCACCCATGGGCATCGCCAAATTCATCGGCCTGGAATTTTCGTATGACCGGTTCGCCTCGATCCCGCTGGAAACCGGCCAACCCTTGAAAATGACCGCTTATCCCTCCTCCTCCCGCAAGGTGCTCATCGGGAGCATTCCGATCCACCGCACCATGAGCGGCGTCGTCGCACCCAATTCGCGGGCGCAATGGTATAAAAACGACCCCGACCACCTCTGGGCCAACGCGGCCTTCGTCGATGGCCACGTTGAGCTGGTGCGGGTCTTCCCGTACGACCCCGATTTTCAAAGCGTCTTCACCGCGCCCGATGAAGCCAACCCCTATTTCTGATGAATCCGCCGCGGCCATTCCGTTACAAAAAATTGGCGCTGCCGGGAATCCTGCTGTGCGCGCTGGCTTTGTGGTGGATTTACAACTGGCGATCCGGCCGGTTCAATGAATCGGAACTTCGCGACACCGCCGGCATCGAAGTCGCCATCACGCAAACCCGACAAACCCCCCAGGGATTCCTAATCGCCTACACGATCGAAAACCATTCGCAAAAGACGGCCTCATCCATCATCCTCACCGCCAACGTGCTTACTCAATCCGACAAACCCCTCGCCAACAATCCCCTGATCAATGTCCTGGTCCTTGCCCCGGGCGAAAAACGAACCCTCTCCACCCTCGCCCCGCTGTTGCCCGGCGTCCAACCCACCGCGAACATCAAACCACAACTGCAAACCACCCTCGTCCGCTGGATGGAATAATCACTTTCGCCGGCAACCATTGACGCGGATGATGGATTGTCGCTATCAATTAAGCCTTCACCGGCCGTCGGTGCGGGTGGGGGATGTTCCCCGTACCCAAGCCATTCACAACGGCCTGACATCCCAATGCTGCGAGTTGGGAGGTCAATGAGTTCTGAACACCCTGCCAACAATGGAACAACGACCATGGAATCGATAAGACTGTTGGTGATCGGCGCTCATCCGGCCGATATTTTCGATCAATCCGCCGGAACCATGGCCCATCACACCGCGCGTGGTGATTGGGTGGGATGCGTCGTTCTCACGCACGGGGCGCGAATCCACGATGAGGTCATCTCCGAACAAATGTTTCACCGTACCGAGGTTCCCGAAGCGGATGTACTCAGTCAGATGATGACGGAGAGATCGGACGTGAAGGCCGATGAAGTCGTTGCGGCCTGTGCCCTGGTGGGGGTGAAGCAGGAAGATATTTATTTCTTTGGCGAAGATGATGCGGTGTTGACGGTCAACGAATCAAACGTGCGCCGGTTGGCGTGCCTGGTTCGCCGGCTTAAGCCCGATTTGGTCATCACCCATTTCCCCAAGGAAGGCGGCGCGATCGGCAATCCGCACGCCACCGCGGGTCAAATTGTCATGCACGCCCTGCCTTTGGCCGCCGGGGTGGACCCGGGAGACCGCCTGCCCCCTCACCGAGTCGCCAACGTCTTTTTTTTCGGCCAGGGCGCGGCCGCCACACGCCGCGGGATTTGGAGCGCGGAAGGTGGTTTCTACAACGACGTCTTTATCGACATCACGGACGTGGCGCATATCAAGGTCGCCTGCCTGGATGCGATGAAATCGCAAGGATACGATGGCGCATACGCCCGCAAACGCATCGAAGCCAGTGATGGCTCCTTTGGCGACCATGCCGGTGTCGCCTACGCCGAAGGGTTTATCCGCTGCGATTCAACCGTTTGCACCCATCTGCCCCTGTCCGATCTTGACCTGAAAATTGCCCGGATGTCCGACCACGAAATCATCCGGCAGCGAAGTTATAAAATTGATGAACGACAAATCCCGCAGGTCAAGGTGTTTGCCCGCAACAAAAAACAGTCGTGAATTCAATAAACTATCCGCGTCACTGTATCGTTGAGCAAGTCCCGTAATCCCATGAAAGGCTCTGCAGATCGAGCGGTATGATACCCGATCAAAGGAGATTCTCATGGAAAACACCACAATCGTATCGTACGCCGGCATGGACTGCCATCGCACCTTCAGTCGTCTG
>JADYZN010000024.1 GCA_020853095.1 Phycisphaerales bacterium
GTTCGACCGTGAACAGCCTGGGCGTCGCCTATGAGAACGTGTCGGCTTCCGAAAGCGCGATCCGTGATACGGACTTCGCCGAGGAAACCGCCGCCCTCACGCGGTCGCAAATCCTGTCCCAGGCGGCCACAACCGTCCTGGCCCAGGCCAACGCGGCCCCTCAGGCGGCCTTAAGCCTCCTGCGCGCCTAAGGCCTTTTCCGAGGATCGCTTTGAACTGATCCTCGTTTTCTCACAAGTCCACCCCCACCCCCGGCTCACAACGCCGGGGGTTTTCATTTAACGCTCTGTTGATCAATCGACCGGCTCAAAAAGCCTCAACTGCCCCGACAAATCCGGCCGGCGAAAATGGGCGGCCGACAGCGGGCGGATGTCGCGGTTCAGGCCGTACTTGCGGGTAAAAACGTCAAACGTCCGCGACAACTGTTCGGCCAGATGTCCCCGCCCCCGGCGCCGGGTGTCGTAGGCGGATTCATACAATTTGCCGCCGCGGGATTGGCGGATGAGCGATTCAACCTTGCGCGCCCGGTCCGGATGGACCGAACGTTTGAGCCAGTCAAGAAACAGGTCTTTGAGCTGGTACGGCAGCCGAAGCATGACCCATGCCGCCTGTTTGGCCCCCGCCTCGGAGATCGCCTCCAGGATGTTCGGCAGTTCGGCATCGGTCAGGCCGGGGATGATGGGGGCGATGTTGACCGTGACCGGCACACCGGCGGCCGTCAATTCGCGGATCACCCGCAATCGACCGGCCGGGGATGAGGCGCGCGGCTCCAGTTTTTGCGCCAAATCCGAATCCATCGTCACCAGCGTGATCGTCACCCGGCCGGCATGGATTTTGGCCAGCCGGGACCACAAATCGGTGTCCCGCAACACCAGCGCGCTCTTGGTCATGGTCGCCACCGGCTGGCCACATTCGGCCATCACCTCCAGGCATCGGCGGGCGATGCGCATCTTGTGTTCGATCGGCTGATAGATGTCGGTGATGGCCGACATGATGATCGGCCTTGGCTCCCAGCGACGGGAGGCCAGCTCGCGTCGTAACAGCCGGGGGGCATCCGGCTTGGCCATCAGTTTGGTTTCAAAATCCAACCCGCAACTGAAACCCAGAAATTCATGGTATGGCCGTGCAAAGCAATAGATGCACCCATGCTCGCAGCCGCGATACGGATTCAAGGTAAAGTCGAACGGCACATCCGCCGTCGAGGACACCTGATTGATGATTCGCCCCGTCCGGTCAAAAAACACCTGACGTTCGACACGTTGCAGCTTCCCATCGGCCTCCTGATGTTCCACCCACTGGCGATCCAGCTCCTCCCCCAGGACGTGCAGACGAATCGATTCAAAACGATTGCCCGGATTGATCCCCGCCCCGCGACGATGCGCCAAGCCTTGCGGCAGGGCATCCCGATAAGAAAATTCTCGTTCTTCCATGCCGAACAGTTTGCGAACAAACAGAGTGGTTCGGCAAGGACAACCCTCGCGGAATTGTTAGTTGAAAAAACGACAACCAGCCGGCCGGATATTCACATAACTATTTGCAAATACTTTCTTTACGGCACGCATACTGATTGAAATATCGTCGCTGGTCAATCAAATTAAAACGTTTGATCACTTCCTGCATGGTCAAATCGGGCGAGCGGGATTCGACGATAAACAGACAATTGGGCTGGTCGAATCGAACGGCGATTTTTGCGCCGTAGGTTTGCTGCATCTCGACGATTTTTTCCTGGTTGTGATTGGCGTACAGCACCACCCGATCAAAGTTGATCGAGGCGAGGATGACCGGCGAGCCAAAACCGAAACGGAGCGTTTCATTGCGATAGCCTCCGCCGGCCAATTCGCGGCCATCCAGGTCGATGATCCGGCTGTAGGCGGGATAGGCCAGGACGATGGGTGTGGAATTTTTCAGAGCGGCGTAATTCAGATGGTCGCCGCCGGGGGTCAGGCTGGGCATCAGAAAAATCTGAGCGCCGGCATCGGCCTGACGGCTGAAAACCTCCGGAAAATAGCAGTCAAAACAGATCGCCCCGCCGATTTTGATCCCCTCCCATTCGATCAAGGGCGAATTGCCCGGAACCATGCCGGCATCGAGTTCTTCATGGGTTGGGCATTGCTTGTCGTATCGCCCCAGAACGTTGCCGTTTTTATCCACTAGATAAAAACAATTCAGCAGCCGGCCTTCCTTGTGGGCGATGACCGGCACGGTGATCGCCACCTGGTTTCGGATGGCCGACTCGATCAACGGGCGGGTTTGAAGTTGCCAATCATCCAGCGCCGCCTCCGCCAGTGAGGGCATGTGATCGACATCCCCATCGCCAAAATACAGGTTCAACGACTCCGGCAACACCACCAGCCTGGCCCCCTGGCGGGCCGCGAAATCCACCCATCGAACGGCCTCCTCCAGCTTGGCGGCGAAGGTCGGATAATCTTTATTATTCAAGGCGATTGACGCGAAAGTTATGACGTTCATTGGAGTTAGGAGAGTTTATCCCAAGTTTTTCCCAAGAGTACAGAAAAATTTTCTTGCATTATCAAATATTAGAGTTATAACTATAACCAGTTAAGTTGTCGAACCAATTCACTTTTTTGGAGGTCGGTATGAACGCGTTGAATCGAGTCCTGGTACTGGCGGGTATGGCGGGGATGTCTTTGGCGCTGGCCGGTCAGGCATCGGCCGCGGTGGATACGTATGGGCTGGAGTTGTTTCTGGGAAGCGGGAGTAGCATTGGGCTGAATGACCCGGGACGGTTTTGGGATTATCGGTTTACACCGAATCAGACAGTGACAGTGAATAGTGTGTTGACAAAGTTAAATGCCGTGGTCGGAAGTCCCAATTTGCAAGTAGGTATCCAAGCGGATGATGGATTTGGCAATGCCAGTGGAGTGGACCTGGCGTATGCCTCCTGGTCGCCTGGAACAGGTGTGGTGACATCCACGCTGAACGTCGCGATCACGTTAAACAGCGGTTCGACTTATCATTTTGTCCAGCGGGTTCCAAATGGAGATGCCAATAACGTCGCCTATGTGGCCGATCGCTCTCCATCGTTGTTGCAGTCGCACGTACAGGATGGAACGCCGGACACCAGCTACTCGGCCCGGTATAGCAGCAACGGCGGCTCCAGTTGGAGCGACTATACGGACACCGAAGTCTGGGGCCTGTACAACAACAGTTCAACCGATGCGGTGGGACAGCCATATACACAGACGAATTTCCGCACGATCGGTCAGGATGTCTGGCAAGGGCAGTCGTTTACGTTCACCGGCTGGGGGAGCAACACCGGCGTCGATCAGATCGCGATGAAAGTCTACAAGGGCGCCGCATCGGCGGCGGATGATCTGAGACTTCATTTGTATGATGTCAGTACGCAATCGGATTTGTGGTCGGGCAAGATTTTGGACAAAAATGCCGCCATCACCGGCGGGGCTGGAGATGTCATTACCGTTAGCCTGGGCGGTCCCGTGACGCTTGTATCAGGAAACAAGTATGTTCTGGCATTGGAATCATTTGGAACGACCGCTGATGGCACGTATCAATTGAACGTCAACTATGCTGTCGATACGCCATTGAGGGGGATTAACTTCCAGGAAGCGAATGGCTCGAGCTATGTTTATGCGTTCAAGGATTCGTTGCCGTCGGCGTTTACCAGCGGTGATTCGTCTGGAATCAGTCAGGATGCGTATTTCACGCTGCACACCGTGGCGGTTCCGGAGCCGGCGAGTCTGTCGCTGATCGCGCTGGGCGCGCTGGCGCTGTACAGGCGCCGTGGATGCAGGATTTGAAAACGGTGGAATGACTCGCATGTTAAAACGATTTTTCCCGCGCGGCGGAGCGGCATGTTCCGCCGCGTTCATTTTGGGTATTCTCCCCGCCATGACCCTGGCACAAACGCACGTTGTCAAGCTGTACAATGAACAGGAAATGCGGCATTTTCGAGTGCCGCAGACGTGGGAAAAATACAAGGACAAGCTGACCTGGGGCCGCGGGCAGACGATGGCGATCCTGGACGATGGATGTGATCTGACCGTCCCCGAATGGCGCGCCACCTTGCCGTGGGGCGCGCCAAAAGTCGTCGCGGGGTATGACAGCATCGATCACGATGACGATCCCACGCCCGTGCCGCCGGGATATCATGGGACCACCGTGGGTTATCCTTCAAGTCTGTTTTATGAAGGCACTTGTGGCGTTGCGTACAACAATCAGACGGCGCAGATTCGAGGCGTGTCAATCGTTCATCTGAAGCGGGATGAGTCCCGGACGATGGCGGAGGGGTTGCAGTGGGTGATCGACAATCATCAAAAGTACAACATCACCGCCGTCAACCTTTCGCCGCTGGATGACCTGGCTCATCAGAAGCCGGTGCCAACGGCGATTGATGAAAAACTGGCAACATTGCGACAACTCAACATCTGGGTCGGCGCGCCCTGCGGCAACAACGGACATACCAACGGCATTTCATGGCCGGCGTGCCAGCCGGATTGCTTTGCCATCGGGGCGGCCAAGCCGGGGGAGGAGGAGGCGA
Organism: Phycisphaerales bacterium; assembly: GCA_020853095.1. Classification (GTDB taxonomy): domain Bacteria; phylum Planctomycetota; class Phycisphaerae; order Tepidisphaerales; family Tepidisphaeraceae; genus JADYZN01. The sequence goes on from JADYZN010000024.1 coordinate 4,520, forward strand.
TCAACGACCGCTGGGCGAATACGGACATCCTGGTGCCGGCCAGCGCCACCTCCAGTTCCAACGCCTACGCGGCCGGTTGCTCGATGATTTTGCGCGAGGCGATAGAAAAAACCGGGTATGACTGGCACAAGGATGGAGCAAACCTGCCGGAAGCGATGATGGCGATTTTCAAGCGAACCGGCGTGGAGGTGAACGACCCGCCATCGGGGCGGAAGTTCAAACGATTGGATCTGCTGAACGCCGTGGATGCGGTCTTCGCCAACGCGGGCGGATAGCACCGGCGTGAAGGCCGCCGTCATTCATTGCGGGCTGCATTTGGACCCCGGACATCGGGGGATTTGCAAATTTTAATTATTTCGAGGCCAGTTGCTGTTTGGCGCGGGCGCGGTTCAATTGGCGCTGGCGTTGTTCTTGAGTGGCCGGGTCGGTGGCGCGCCGGGCGGTGGCTTCGGCGAACTCGGCGCGGGCCGTTTCGGCGTCGATTTCGGAGGCGGGGATCGCCTCGTTGGTCAGGATGGTCAGCTTGTTGTCCTTCATCTGGGCGATGCCCCCTTCGATGAAGAAGTACTGTTTTTGCCCGTTGGCCAGGTCCAGGCGAAGGGGGCCGACGCCGATTTTCACCAGCAGCGGGGCGCGATCGGTCAAAATGCCCACCAGCCCATCGTGCGCCGGGATGATCGCCTGGGCGATGGTTTCGTTGAGGGCTTGTTGTTCGGGGGTGACGACCACGCAATTAAAGGCCATACGTTGCTCCGGCTGAAAAACAGGTCCAAAGAGTGTACCGATGGCGGCGAAGGCGTCAATCAGAGCAAAAAATTGCCAAAATCCCCGCCGGCCGGCCGGTTGCCAAACCCGGTGGATGGGATATGATTCAAAGTTGACCGCAGAATCCGCCACCGCGCCAACCGCGCGGTGGTTCGTGTTTTTGTATGGATGCTTTTGTCATGTTGGCATGGAAGCGGCCCGCCCGGGCTGGACGTTTAAGGAGTTGTACATCATGCAGATTGTCAGTGCGGCGGAAAAAGCGGAATTGGAACGAAAGCGTGAAGATCTTTACCGGCAGAAGATCGACGTGCAGGAACGCATCCGCAAGGCGGCGAGCCTGGGCGATCTGTCGGAAAACGCCGAATATCACTTCGCCAAGGAGGAAAACCGCCAGATCGAACGCGACCTGGCGGAACTGGAGGCGAAGATCAAAAATCTGGCGGTGGTCTCCAACGAACACGTGCCGGAGGATGTCGTTTTCCTGGGACACACCGTCAAGCTGCTGGACCTGGATGACGACAGCGAGCAACTTGTCCGGCTGGTGGGGGAGGCGCAGCCCCCGTCCGCCGACAGCGATGTCCTGCCGGTGTCGGCCAACAGCCCCATGGGCGAAGCGCTCATGAAGGCGCGCATCGGCGATACGGTCAAAGTCAAAGCCCCGCGCGGGACGATGGAATTTAAGATTCTGGAGATCGTGCAGTAGTTTGATCGCCACCTTAGCTCAATTGGCAGAGCACCAGTTTTGTAAACTGGGGGTTCCGGGTTCGATTCCCGGAGGTGGCTGTCCCGGTTACAGGCCGTATTCCTTCCAACGGCGCGTGACCAAGTCGCGGGTGGGCTGATCCATTTGCAATTCGGCGGGCCATGGACGCACCTTCCCTTCGGCGGGGGTCTTGGCGGTGGCGTCAAATCCGATTTTCGATCCCGCGCCGGTGTCCGGTGCGGCGTGGTCCAGGATGTCCACCGGCCCATAGGCGATTTCACTGTCGCGGGCCGGATCGCAGTTGCTGAATAAATGGAACAGCACATCCTGCTCGTTGTGCACGTCCACGTGCTCATCCACCACGATGATGAACTTGGTCAGCGCCATCTGTCCGGCCCCCCAGATCGCGTGCATCACCCGGCGGGCCTGGAAGGGGTATTCCTTGCGGATTTTGACGAACGCGCAATTGTGAAACACCCCGCTGATCGGCAGCGAATAATCGAGGATGTCCGGGATGACCATCCGCAGCAGCGGCAGGAAAATCCGCTCGGTCGCCTTGCCCAGAAAATAATCCTCCATCGGCGGCTTGCCCACGATCGTCGTCGGATAAATCGGGTCGCGACGGTGCGTGATGGCGGTGACGTGAAACGCCGGATACCAGTGGGCCAGCGAATAAAAGCCGGTGTGATCGCCAAACGGACCTTCCATCAGCCGTTGATCCGGATCGACGTATCCTTCGATGACGATTTCCGCGTTGGCCGGCACGTTCAGGTCGATGGTTTTGCACGGGACCAGCTCGATGCCCGTGCCGTTGAGAAATCCGGCGAACAGCAATTCCTCCACTCCCGGCGGCAATGGGGCGGTGGCGGCATACGGCAGCACCGACTCGCCCCCCAGCACGATCGCCAGGGGCATCTTCTTTCCCTTGCGTTTCCAGAGCCGGTAATGCCTCGCCCCGTCGTGATGCATGTGCCAGTGCATGGCCGCCAGCCGCGGGCCAAACTGCTGCACGCGGTACATGCCGATGTTGCGGGAGCCATCTTCGGGGTTGATGGTGTGGATACCCGCCAGGGTGATGTACCGGCCGGAACCTCGCTGGTCGACGTGTTGGATCTGATCCGGCTCCAACACCTGCCCCGAATCCAGATTGCCATCCAGAGGCCAGCATTGAATGATCGGCAGGCGGGTCAGGTCGGCCTTGTCCCCTTCGAGTACCACCTGCTGACAAATTCCATTTCGGACGATTTTCGGTGGAATGCTGCCCATCTTGATCAGGTCGGGCAGTTTTTTCATCTTTTCCAGCAGCGTGGTGGGGATTTCCGGTTTGATCAGTTGTTGCACCCGGCCGGCGAGCGCTTCGAGGTTGGCAGTGCCCAACGCCTTGTTGATGCGCCAATAGCTGCCAAAGGTGTTGATGGCGACCGGCATGTCCGAACCTTGGACGTTTTCAAAGAGCAATGCCCGCCCGCCCAGGCTGGCCGCCGGCGAACGATCCAGCTCCTGATGGGGATGCGGGGCGGGGGATTTGCTGATGCGGTCGCAAATTTCTGATATTTCAAGGATCGGCGAAACCGGCGCGGCGATGCGGGCCAGTTCGCCTTCGCGTTGCAGCGTGTCGATGAAGTCGCGGAAGGTGGGGGTTCCCATGGTTGCCGATGGTACGGCGGGGGGCACGGCATGACAAACCATCCTCCAGCGCAATTGACGCGGGGGAAAGCCGGTGGCATATTGCGCCGATTCATCGGCCACGGATGGCCGAAACGGGGTTGGAGGCGGTCCGGATTGATCCGGAACTTTCAGGTTGACCCATCGTCTAAAACCAATGTCGAGCCTGAGCCATACACAAGATGAGGCCGACCTGCCCGATGCGATTTCGGGCGATCCGGCACTTATGGCTCGCCTGATGCGGCAGGCCCGCGAAGGGGACCGCGCCGCCTATGGTCAGATCGTCCGGGCCTGTCAGGACCGGCTGTACAACGCGGTGCTCCGGCTGGTGGGCGACCGCGAAGAAGCGCAAGAGCTGACGCAGGAAGCCTTTACGCGCGGTTTGATGAAAATCGAGAGTTTTCGTGGCGAGGCCGGCCCATACACCTGGCTGTTTCGCATCGCGATGAACCTGGCGATCAGCCAGTTGCGCAAGGTTCGACGGCACCGGGTTTTCTCGTTGGACCGACCCGCCGCCACCAAGGGATCGCCGAGGCTGGTTGAGTCGGATGATCAGGCGGCGAGCCTCTTGGATCGGGTGGCCCGCGACCCGGCCCCCTTGCCGTCCGAACAGTTGGAACAGCGCGAGCGTGACCAGCAGGTTCTGGCGGCTTTGGGCCGGCTTGAAGCCGATTATCGCGCGGTGCTGGTGATGCGGGACATCGAAGGATTCGACTATCAACAGATGGCCGACATCCTGGAGATGCCGCTGGGAACGTTAAAAAGCAGGTTGTTCCGGGCGCGGTTGGCGCTGCGGGAACAACTCAAAGGATGCGATCTGTAGGGTCCGCACCCCGTGCGGGCGATGCGGGACTCGAAGTGATGGCCGGTTGCGGCGGTCGATGAACATGGCACAAAACGCGGAAAACATCGAAGCCAAGCTGTGTGCTTATGTCGATGGCGAGCTGGATGCCAAGGGGCGCGCCGAGATCGAAAAGCACCTGCAAAGCAATCCGCAGCATCGAAAGCTGCTGGAGGCGCTCTCCCGGACGCATCGTTTCGTCGCCGAGCTGCCGCGCGAAAAAGCGCCGCCGGAAATCCTTGAAAATCTTCAGAGCCAGCTTGAGCGGGCGGTGTTGTTGGGAGATGTGGGGGATGAGGAGTCCGATGGTGTCCCGCGTATCAGCCGCTGGCCGCAGATCATGTCTCTGGCGGCGATCGTGTTGCTGACGGTGGGGTTGGGGGTGATTTTATATTTCATGCTCCCGCCGCTGGGTCGTCAGGTCGATTCGTATTCCATTGTTCAGGATGCGCCGGTGGCCACAAGGCCGGCCGAGATGCCGCAGCCCGCATTGCAGGAAGCCGCGGCCGTCCCGAAGGACAATGCGAAGGAGGGGAGCGCTGCGCGATCGGCGCTGTCGGCGCGCAACACCAACATCTCGCCGACCCATCCCAGGCAGGATGAAATCGACGTGATTCAAGTTGTGCGACGACGACTGTCGGCCGCCGCCAACGAAACAGGATCGCCCAATGCCCAGCCTCATGTCCTGCTGGTGGTCAATACCGATGATCCATCCACCACGCAGCGACAGTTGGTGGGTTATCTGCAAAACAATCAGATTCAATGGAAGGCCGTTGGCCAGGAAATCGCGACCACCCGGCCGGATCAATCGGCGGCCGGGATGGAACAATCTTTTGCCGCGCCGGCCTCTCCCACAACCACCACCGCTCAGGAGTTGGAGGCCACCACCCAGCCGGCGGAGCCTTCCAAGGTCGCCCATGACCAGAACCAGATGGCCGAGTCGGATGATCTGATTGTCTGTCCGAACATGACCATCCAGCAGGCCAACGAACTGGCCGGCGCCCTGCCCATGTGGCGGCAAGGGCAGCGGGCGTTGGTGGTGAGCTATTTCGATGCCGTGCCGGCGCCGGCCGATTCGCAACCGACCTCCGCGCCGTCGCCGGAGCCGATTCCATCCGCCGTCATGACCGAACAACAGGTGCAAACCACTCAACCGGCCGGGCCAACCACCCTGCCGGCGACGGTGGTTGAGCCGCGCATCCTTCAAACGGGCGATCGCGTGCATATTCAGATTGCTCTGGAGGCGGATCTGGAATTGAAAAAGGAGATTCCCATCGGCCAGGGCGGCACGATCATCCTGCCGCTGGTTGGTGAGATTCAGGCGGTTGGCCAGACCGAAGCCCAACTGGCCGAAGCCATCGCCGAGGCGTATCGCACGCGCAACATCTCCCAGCAACCGCGGGTGAAGGTGAGTTATCTCGACCCGGCCGACCAGCCGCCGCCGGTCGCGGTGGCGATCTATCTGCAAAACGAGATCGTCCAGCCAACCCCATCCGCGGAGCAGCCGACCACATCGCCCTCCGAGCCAACCACCGCGCCGGCAGAGCCAACGCCATGAGCAGCCGGTGGCCAAGATCAACCGGCCGGAGGTTAGGATAACATTATTGCGAAACAGGCGCCGATCAACAGGAAAAGGATGCACTGGCCGATCCAGAAACCGATCGCCAGCCCCCGCATGGTGTTGGTTCGGAAGATGAAGATGGAACCGATGTTGAACAGCGCCAGGAACGTTCCGCCGACGGCGAAGAATGCCACATTGGATCGAATTATATCACTGGTCATGAGGATCAGGATGACCGTGGTAAACAGGGCGCCGCCCGCCAGGACCATGCCGACAAAAACCTGCCAGATGGCGATGTGCCGGGGGGCCAGGTCCGGTACGCCATAATTCAACAGACGAGGCCGTGGCGGGGGCAACGGCGGCGGCGTCGAGGAGGGTTCGAGTGGTCGAAGCGGGATGGGATCTTCTTCGTTCATTGAATCACCTTAATCCGCTGAGATTGCGCAGCGGCGTGAGTCGCTGTTGTTCCTTGTCGTCGCGATAGAACAGGTTGTAGGTGTCGAAGGGGATGATTCGTCCATCGGGATGGGCGATGTGGACGCAGGTTTTTTTGACGCTGCGGATGTCCATGTCGTAGGCATCCAGAAACTTCATGATGATGATGCGGAAGACGTTGTCGTAGGTGATCGATTCGGGGACATCGACCAGCGGCAGGCAGCAGAGGAGCTGTTTGAGGCTGGTGGCGGCGCTGGCGGGGGAATGTCCTGTGGAAAAGGTGGCGAAGAGCCGATCGCGCAAAGCCTGGTTTTTTTCGTAGACGATCGTGCTGCCTTCGCTTTGCAGCAGCACCTCCCGCGGGATCAGGCCGGTCAGGGGAAGGACCGTGTCGCCGAGTTTCAGGGCGTAGGCCATCGCCAGGCAATCGGGGTGGCAGGGGACGGGGATGACGTCGGCCTCGCCGAAGACGGTGGTTTGCTGGAGGATTTTCCGTCGGACTTCGGTCAACGTCAGGCGGTCGGTGGCCGGATCGTACGAATCCAGCCGGCCGGCGACCTGGATGGGCTGGAACGTGACGCCCCGCACGCAGCGTTGTTTGAGGGCGAAGTCGATGATCGGGCCGATCTCATCGTCGTTCAAACCCTTTTTGAGCGTGACCACCAGCGTGGTGGAGACGTTGAAGCGGTTGAGGTGTTCCAGCGCCCGTTGACGGGTGGTTCGCAGGTCCTCGCCGCGCAGTTCGCGCAGCGGATGTTCCTTTGACGAATCCCATTGCAGGTAGACCTCGAATCCTGGCATGTAGGAGCAGAGTCGCCGGGCGAAGTCGGGATCGGCGGCGATCTTGACGCCGTTGGTGTTCAGCATCAGGTGCTTGATCGGGCGGCGTTTGGCGGCGTCGAGGATGTCCCAGAACCGCGGATGGATCGTCGGCTCGCCGCCGCTGATCTGCACGACGTCCGGTTCGCCTTCGTTGCGGACGATGCAGTCGAGCATGAATTCGATCTGTTCCATCGTGCGGTGCTGGTGCATCCGCGCGGGCGAGGAATCGGAATAGCAGACCGGGCAGGTCAAATTACACCCATCGGTGACTTCCAGCAGCGTCAGGCAGGAGTGCTGTTCGTGATCCGGGCACAGGCCGCAATCGTAGGGGCAGCCGTATCGGATGGGGGAATTGAACTTCAGCGGCATCTGGCTGGGTTTGAGAAACCGGCGGGTCATCTGCCAGTAATCCGCATCGTCGGCGATCAATACCTTTTCCTGGCGATGCTCCGGGCACCATTTCTGCAAATAGACCCGGCCGTTCTCGATCAACACCTTGGCTTCCACCTTGCGCAGGCATTTGGAACACAGGGCGTTGGTCAGCTCAACGAACAGATAAGGGCGGTCGGGCATAGGGGGTTCCCATGAATTGTCTTGTCAATCCGATGCCGCACGCGGCGACGCCCGCCAGCGAGGCAAGCTGGATGGCGCTGAGATTGAACGCGATGGTTTCGCGCGGCTTGATGAATTCAACGCCGAATCGCCACATAAGATATCCGAGCATGAACAGTCGAAACAACCGGCCGGTGTTTCCCAATCGCCGCCGAAGCGCGAACAACCCCGCCGCCAGGGCCATCAGGAAGACGATCTCGTATAGCTGGGTCGGATGCCGGATGATCCCATCGCCAAAATTCACCCCCCACGGCAGCGACGTGGCGACGCCGTAGGTGTGGTCATTCAGGCCGGTCAAAAAACAGCCAACCCGGCCGACGGCGATGCCGAAAATCAGGGGAAAGACCATCAGGTCGCCGGTGGAATGGTTGATTCCCAGCCGTCGTTTGGCGATTTCAACGCCGATCCACCCTCCCAGCAGCCCGCCGACGATGGTTTTGCCTCCCATCCAGATGCGCGGGTCGTTCCAGTGGGGCCGGTAATAATGGAAGGATTCGGCCCAGGCCAATGATTTTGACCCCACGACCGCTCCCATCACCACCGCGACGATGATCCAGAGATTGGCCTCCAACCCCAGCACATCGGCCCGGCCGGCCATGCGGGCGCGCCGGCGAAGCATTCGATAGAGCCAGAACCCGCCGCTGTAGGCGATCAGTTCCATCACCAGATGCGCGGGCAACCGATGGCCAAACAGCGAAAATTCAACCGGAAAGGTCACGTCGGGGTAAAGTAGCAGATGCTTGCCGGATTTCCCAAAAACTTACGCCGTTTCCGGCTCGATGATGACGGCGGTTCCATAGCAGAGGACTTCGGTGGCGGCGAATTTTCCGCCGATTTCGGAGGCGTCGTAACGCAGGCCGATGATGGCGTTGGCGCCGATGGCGCGGGCATGGTCGATCAGCAGTTCATATGCCTGCTGGCGGGTTTGTTCGCACATTTCGGTGTAGGCGCCGATGTGGCCGCCGATGATCGATTTGAGGCCTCCCATGAACCCCTGGGCGATGGTGGGGGAGCGGACGATGATCCCGCGGGCGATGCCGAGGTATTGTCGGATGCGGTATCCTTCGATGGTGAACGTTGTCGTGACGGGAAAGGACATGGCCCGGTTCTCCTGGTGGTCAATCAGGTTATCGCCTCCGCATGAGTCCGGCAACCATTTGCCACTGCGTTGGGATCGACCGGCTGAGACAGGGGGAAAGCCGGCGTAAAAATCGTATTTTTCGGGTTGAATTGTCTTGAAAAGAGGGTGGATCGGTCGCACAATATGGGATGGTTGCAGGCCGGATGGGATGACCGATAAATCGGACATCGGGCGTGTGACAGCATTGATTGATCGTCGGCCGATGGAGTGGCCGATAGTCCGACCAGGTGGCGGCGTTTTTGGCCGCAGGTGATGTGTCGGGCCTGTAAAGGCTCAAGGATGGGCAAAATGGACAGCTTCCTCATTCGCGGCGGTAATCGACTCAAAGGTAAAATCGAAATCAGCGGCAGCAAGAACAGCGCCCTGCCGATTCTGGCGGCCTGTTTGATGGCCGAGGGCAAAACCACGCTCAAAGGGGTGCCGCGGCTGAGCGACATCGACTCGATGTCCAAGCTGATCGGCGAGCTGGGTTGTCACGTCTTTCGGCATGAGCCGGCCGAGGCGGAACGATCGACCGATGGACCGATCCTGGATGGCCCGCTGGACATCACCGTTCACGATGAGTCGATGTGCGAGGCCCGTTACGACATTGTCAAGACCATGCGCGCCAGCATCTGCGTGCTGGGGCCGCTGCTGGCCAAGAGGGGCAAGGCGATCGTTTCGATTCCCGGCGGGTGCGCGATCGGCGACCGGCCGGTGGATCTGCACGTCCGCGGGTTGCAAAAGCTGGGCGCCCAATTCCGCACGGAAAACGGCAACATCGTCGGCGAAGTTCGCGGGCGGTTGAAGGGGTGCCACATGTACCTGGGCGGTGCCCAGGGGCCGACGGTGCTGGGGACGATCAACGTCCTGTGCGCCGCGGCGCTGGCCGAGGGTGAAACGGTGCTGGTGGGGGCGGCCTGCGAGCCGGAGGTGCTGGATTGCGCCGAACTGCTCATCAAGATGGGGGCGAATATCAAAGGGCACGGCACGCCTGAAATCCGCATCGAAGGAGTGGACAAACTGACCGGGTGCGAACATCGGATCATCCCAGACCGCATCGAGTGCGGCACGTTCATGATCGCCGCCGCCATCACCAATGGCGAGCTGGAATTGAGGCATTGCAATCTGGATCACCTGATCGCCGTCACCGACCGCCTGGAAGAGGTGGGCGTTCGCATCGAACGGCAAAACGGCACGGTGTTCGTCTCATCCTCCCGCCGGTTGAATCCGGTCGAGATGACCACCCAGCCCTATCCGGGTTTCCCGACTGATTTGCAGGCCCAGCTCATGGCGCTGCTGTGTCTGGCGGATGGGATCAGCGTCGTGACGGAGCGGATTTTCCCCGATCGGTTCCTGCACGTCGGCGAATTGAACCGCATGGGGGGGCGGGTGCGAAAGGAAGGGGCCACCGCGATTGTTCAGGGCGTCAAGGAGATGCAGGGGGCCAGCGTCATGGCCAGCGACCTGCGCGCCTCGGCCGGCCTGGTGCTGGCGGGCCTGGTCGCCAAGGGAACCACCCGCATCGACCGGATTTACCACATCGACCGGGGATACGAGAAGATCGAACAGAAACTCTGTGCGGTGGGGGCGGACATCGAGCGGGTCAAGGAAAAGTAACCGATCTCCCGCAGGTCAATTGACCATGGAAAGGACTCGCCATCCATGGAGGGCGGCAGTCCTCTGCCGCCGGATTTCTCCAACAATCGCGGCGTCGCGGAGCGACGCCCTCCAGATAGACCTTCGCTGCATCAAGTGGACCCATTGGCCATCAGCATTGGCGGACCCCGGTGCGTTTGTTTCTCAGTTCAGGTTTTTTCAGCAAGGCCAAGGCAATACCTTCCGCATGGCAATGATGGCTGCCGCTATAATGTTGTGGTCGGACACCTCGCGATCAGATCAGCAGATTTCCAGATAATCCGCATCCGGCAATGGCGGAAACGACGCAGTCGGCAGGGTCTGGTACCAATAGGCCACCGAGGCGATGTCATCCTGAAGCGGCAGGTATCGCCTGTCATTTCGCCATCCCAACGCCTGAATCGTCACCCGCAAATCCTTCTCGAAGCGAACTGGATCGGTGATATGCCAGCGGTAAAGGCCAAAACGGGTTTGTGATTGATACACGCCATCCGGGCGAATGACATGCGATAGCCCGGCGTAGGGCGTCGTGAACTCTTGATATTGGCGGGTCTGCTTATTTTCGAAATTATAGGAACCGCAGAAATAATCCTCGGTGCCCGTGCCGCAGATGGTCGGCCACTGATCGCCATCCATGTAGAACTTGATCTCCCCCTCGCCCCACCAGCCGTTGTTGTTGACGCCCCAGCACATGGCCGTGCCGACGTATTGACCTTGCCCCTTGATGCCGTCGATGATCGTGTATACCTCCTTGTACGGCAGCGGGTTGACCCGCCGGAACTGGGCGTGGAAATAGGCGCAATCGGCCGGTACTTCCGTCAGCGTATAGTTGATCTGATAATAGAGCCACATCTCCTCCACGCCACGATTTTCCATCGTGATTCGACAGCGGTTGCGGAAAGGCATTTCCCAATAGCAGTTGAAAGCACTGCCGGGATTGACGCATACCGCCAAGCTGGAAATCGGGGAGAACTGGCCCCAGCCGCAGGCAAAAAAATCGCCCACCGGACACTCGACACTCGGAATTGTCTGATCATCCCAATAAATGCGCAGAATGCAGTCGCGCCAACGTGCCGCCGGCGTCATCCATATCTGCTGAATTGCCCCCATGCCCACGATGTTCGCCAGCTCGAACGTCTGTCCCGCTACGATGCGGATTGACGGTGAGACTTTCCATCCCTGCCCCAACTCGCGCGCGTGCTTGGCACCGGTGCCATCGGTCGCCATGCCGCCGCATCCCTTTTCGCCGGTAAAATTTTCCGGTGAAATCGAGCGGCTTTTCGCCTTTGACAACCGGCAGAGATTACCCATGGTCATGCCCAGTCCATTAAAACCATCCATATTGATCAAATCCTTTGCTTTTGGCGGTTATATCTGCCATGTGATTGTTCACATAGTCATTGCATCTGCAATCGCGGCGTCGCGGAGCGACGCCCTCCAGATATATCTTCGCTTCATCACGTGGACCCTTTGGCCATCAATCTTGGCGGACACCGATGCGATTTTTCGGTCGTCGGCATGGTTTGTCGGCGGGTGGGGGGATAAGATGTCGGGGGGGTGGGATGAATCCGATTATTTTTTGCCGCCTGAAGCATGGCGGGAGGTTTTTGATGACACAGCAGAACAGCCGAATTGAGCAGTTTCAGAAGATGGCGCAGGCCGATCCGAACAATGAATTGGGGCATTTTTCGCTTGGCCGGGCGTATGAGGAGGCCGGGCGGGATCAGGAGGCGGCGGCGGCGTATGAGAAGGCGATTTCGTTAAATGCAAAGCTGAGCAAGGTTTACCAGCTTTTGGGCGGGGTATTGGTGCGGCTGGGGCGAAAAGATGAGGCGATTTCACGGTGGACCGAGGGGGTGAAGGTGGCCGATGAGCGGGGGGATACGATGCCGCGCGAGGAGATGGTGAAGCTGCTTCGGGGGCTGGGGGCGCCGTTGCCGACGATTAAATCCTCATCGCCCGCCCCGGCCACGGGCGAGGGGCAGGTGATGTGCAGCCGGTGCGGACAGGTCAAGCCGAAAATGGCCAGCGCACCTTACAGCAACGCCCAGGGAAAGATGATCTACGAACGGGTTTGCGCCGATTGCTGGCGGGATTGGATACACATGGGGACCAAGGTGATCAACGAGCTTCGATTGCCCTTGTCCGACCCGCAGGCTCAGAAGGTCTTTGACCAGCACATGATCGAATTTTTGTGCTTGAATTAAGGGCAGGATCGCCGAATTGCACCCTTGTCCGGCGGTGATACGATATTGGACCATCAAGCGGGCACGGTGCAACGGCCCGCGTTCGATGGGTTTGTTTTATTTTGGAAATGGATTTTTATGTCAGAGTCGTCTTCCGCCGGGTCGGGCCGGCCGTTTCGAGTGGCGTTCATCGGGTCCGGGTTGATCGCGCAGCATCACATGCAACTGCTGAAGAAGCTGGAGAACGTCCAGATCGTCGCCGCCTCCGACATCAGCGAAAAAACCCTGGCCAAGGTCAAGGAACAGTTCGGCGTCGAAAAGCTGTACACCGACTATCATAAGATGCTCAAAGAGGTGAAGGAGATCGACGCGGTCGATGTCTGCACGCCCAACGGCCAGCACGCGACCAACTGCATCGCGGCGTTCGCGGCCGGCCATCACGTCATGGTCGAAAAGCCGATGGCGATGAACGCCGTCGAAGGGCGGGCCATGCTGGAGGCGGCCAAAAAAGCGGGCAAACAACTGGTGGTGGGATTCCAGTATCGATTCGATCCGAAAAGCAAATTGATTAAAGATCAGATCGACTCCGGCGCCTTTGGCAGGATCATGTACGTTCGCGCCCAGGCGCTGCGGCGGCGGGGGATTCCCAACTGGGGCGTGTTCGGCCGCAAGGATTTACAAGGGGGCGGGCCGATGATCGACATCGGCGTGCACATCCTGGAGATGGCGCACTACATCATCGGATCGCCCAGGCCGGTGACGGTCAGCGGCAACACCTGGACGTACAGCGGCAACCAGCCGTGCAACGTGGCCTGTCAATGGCCCAACTGGGATCACAAGACGTACACTGTTGAAGACCTGGCGGCGGGGTTGATCCGCTTTGACACCGGGGCGCTGCTGACGATCGAGGCCTCGTTTGTGGCCCATATTGAAAAGGATGTCTGGAATCTTCAGATCATGGGCGAAAAAGGTGGAGCCAACTGGGAGACGAGCCAGGTTTTCATGGATCAGGGTGGATACATGATGAACCTGACGCCGGGATTCCTGCCCCAGAAGGACAACTTTGAATCGAAGATGAAACATTTTGTCGAGGTGTGCCAGGGGTTGCGTCCCAATGAATCTTCCGGGGAACAGGGTCTGATGGTGCAGAAGATGCTGGATGGCATCTATGCCAGTGCGGATGCGGGGAGCGAGGTGACGGTGGAATAGATTTTCACCACGGCGCAATCTGGATTTTTTCGCGTAGTTCCATCGCTTTTTCCGGTTCAACGAATCCGGCCCACATCGTCATGGCGTTGGCGGCGCCACAGGCGGCCGCCAGATGACAGGCGTCCGGCATCGCCCGGCCGCGTGAAAGTTCCACGGCCAGTCCGGCGGTGAAGGCATCCCCCGAGCCGATGGTGTTCAGGATCGGCACTTTTGGGGTGGAGAGTGTCCAGAAGGATCGGCCATCGGAGACAATGGCCGGTTTTGGGCCGCGGGTGATGATCGCCCATTGCGCGCCGAGTTCGATCAGCCGGAGGATCGCATTGCGCAAGTCGGCATCGGTCTGAATGTCCCGCCCGATGGTGGCGGCCAGTTCACTGAGGTTGGGTTTGACGACCGCGGGGCGTTGGGAGAGGGCGCGCATCAGCGGCTCGCCGCGCGCATCGAGCACCACGGGAAGGTTTCGTTGGTTGGCGATGGCGGTGCATCGGGCGTAAAAGTCGGCCGGCGCATCAGGGACCAGGGAGCCGGTCATCACCAGCAGGTCGGCTTGTTCCAGATGCCGGCGCAGGGTTTGATAAAGCGATTCCCACGCGGCGGGCTCAACGGGCGAGGCTTCCTCGACCAGTTCCGTGGAGGTTTCAGTGGCCCGATCGAGCAGGGTGATGCACTGGCGGGTGGGGGGTTTGACGGTGACAAAATCGTGGGGAATGCCGGTTTTGTCCAGGTCCGTCCGCATGAACCGGCCGCTGTCGCCCCCGAGAAATCCGCTCGCCAGCACCGGCCGGCCCAGTTGATGAATCACGCGGGCAACGTTGATCACCTTGCCGGAGGCGTAATCGAACACCTCGGTGGCGCGGTTGACCGTGTCGAGCGTGAATCGGCCGAATCGCATCGTGCGTTGCAGCGCCGGCGTGGTCCCCAGGCAAAGGATCATGGGCGTTGATCTCCATCGAGGGGGGCATCCGGCAGTTTCAGCAGCATCTCCATCGTATCGACACGAAACCCGCAGGCGCGAAACAATTCGCGTGCCGGCTCGTTGGCGGCGGCGGTGTCCAGACGAACCTGCGGCACGCCGATCCGGACGAATTGCTCGATCGCCCGCATGACCAGTTGCCGGCCGATCCCTTCGTGGCGATAGGCTTCCTCTACCCACAGATCGTGCAGAAAACCATATTCCTTGAGCTGGTAGATCGGAATTTCGGTTTCGACCGTGCCGATCACAAACCCGGTCAGGATGGAAGGTTGCACATCATTGGCTTCGCGCTGGGCGACCAGGAAAACGCTGCGCGGGTCGTCGGCCCGCGTGGTCATCCACCGCCGGTATCGCTCCGCGGGCTGGTCGCGAAAGCCATATTTGGCCGGGTCCCAGGCCTGATGCAGCGCGCAGATTTTGGCCACCATCGGCAGCACGGCCGGAACATCCTCGGTCGTCGCGGGGCGAATGAGCATGGATTGGTATTGTAAGAACCTTGCAATGCCATGCCACAGACAGCAAGGCGACGCTGTAATGTTGATCTCCGCCGGTCGTCGCACCTTGGCGGTGGCGTTTTTTGTGTGGGCGCATAGGCTTAGGGGATGAGCGAGATCAAGATCGGGTTGATTGGCGGGTCGGGGTTGGGGGCGGCGATGGGTGGGCAGGAAGGGGTGCGGCATGAGGTGGAAACGCCCTTTGGCAGGCCGAGCGATGTGATCATTGAAACGCGATGGTTTGATGTGCCGGTTTTGATGCTCTCGCGGCATGGACCGGGGCACTTGTTGAACCCCACGCGGGTTCCCTATCGAGCTAACTTGTTTGCCTTAAAGCAGTTGGGGTGTACGCACATCATCGCATCGGGCGCGGTGGGGTCGTTGCGCGATGAATTTGGGCCGCGCGATTTGGTGGTGGTGGATCAGATTATTGACAAGACCCATCGGCGGGAGGGGAGTTTTTATGAAAAGGGGGCGGTTCATGTCGAATTTGCCGAACCCTTTTGCCCGGTGATGCGTCAAATGGTCATGGAGGCGGCGGGGGAGATGATGGCGGAGGAGTCGGCGGCCGCCGGCACGGCCGAGGTTGGTATGATCAGGCCGATGCGGGTGCATGGGCGGGGGTGTTATGTGTGCATGGAAGGGCCGGCGTTTTCGACCCGTGCCGAGAGCCTGATGCACCGGTTGTGGGGGGGTGATCTGATCGGGATGACCGCGATGCCGGAGGCGAAGCTGGCGCGCGAAGCGGAATTGCCCTATGTGCTGCTGGCTCTGGTGACGGACTATGATTGTTGGAAGGCCCACGCGGCCGGGACCGAGCCGCAAAAGCTGCTGGAGGAAATCATTGGGAATCTGTCGGCCGCCGGCGATCACGCGATGCGGTTGATGAGACATGCGGTTCGACTGATGGGATCGCATCCGATGGAGCTGGAGAGTTGTCCTGCGCGGGAGGCGCTGAAGCTGGCGATCTGGTCGGACAAGAGCCGGATTGGGCCGGATGAGGTGGCACGGTTGCGGCCGTTGTGGGGGAGATATTTTGAGTGAGGTCAGGATGTCGCTGGCTCGCTGCGGGTTGATTTTGGCGTTGGGGTTGGGGGGTGTCATGGCCCGAGGGGATGATGCGCCGGCGGAACAGCCGCCGGCACAGGGGCTGAATCCGACCGATTTTTATGGCAAGGAATCGAACCAGGGGGTGTACGTTCGCGATTCGGCCGTGGCGCTGGAGAAATTCGCCCTGGGGCAGCGGATGGAGCGGTTGAAGGAGTGGAACAAATCGGCGGACGTTTTTCAGGAGATATTGGAAAAATATCCGGATCGGGTCGTGCAGTCGCGCGTGGATGAGGAGGGGAAGATCTGCCAATACACCAGCGTGGCGATGGCGGTGCGGCAGCGGCTGGCGAAGTGGCCGGCCGAGGGACTGGCGGTTTACAAGGCGCGCTACGAGCCGGTCGCCGAGTCGATGCTGCGGAAGGCGAAGGTGGATGATTACGCGGCGTTGCACAACGTCTTGTCGATGTATTTCGTGACGGATGCGGCCAGGGCGGCGGGGCTTCGGCTGGTGGGGTTGTATCTGGAGAGCGGAGATTTCGCGGCGGCGGCGCGGATCGGGGATGAATTGCTGACTTGGCATCCAGCGCTGGTGGTGGAGCGTCCGGAGCTGCTCTATCGCGTGTCGCTGGCGTATCACCTGTGCGGGGATGAAGCGAAGTCGGCCCGACTGGCGGAGGAGTTGAAGAACAAATTCCCCAACGCCACCGGCACGATCGCCGGCAGGGATGTGGAGCTGAACCGGTCGCTGGAGACGATGCTGCAAATGGGAGAGCCGGTGCCGCGGGCGGCCGGGAACGACTCATGGCCGATGTTCATGGGGTCGCCGGATCGTGGCCGGGTCAGCAACGCGGCCGGCCGGCCGGGGGCAAGGATTTTTTCGACGGCGCTGCATCCGGGCAAATGGAGCGGAGCCTCCATGGAGCAGTTGCGGCAGTTTCAACGTCAGGAGGAGATCAACCGGGCGGCCGGGGCGGCGCTGGGGATTGTTCCATCGGTCGATCACGGGCAGTTGTTTTTTCAGGATGGCGCGAGGTTGTACGCGGTCAACCTGGAAAGCGGGTTTCCGCTGCCCGGCTGGGCGCAAACCTACGGCGGCGACCGCGACGGCCAATACATCACCGGCGGATGGGGCGTGCCGCGCGGGCAGCAACTGACGGTGACGGTGACGGATGATGCGGTGCTGGCGGTGATGGGGCAGATGGACCGCATGGCGGTCATGATGGGGCAGGCTCAGTCCAAGGACCGTCAGCCGAGGCTGGTGTGTCTGGATCGGCGGACCGGCGCGCAGCGATGGGTGGTCGGCGCGAATCAGTTGCCCGATGAGGTCTCAGCGCTGCGCAATTTGAGCCTCAACGGTTCGCCGCTGGTGATCGGCGACAACGTTTTTGTCGCGGCGCGCGGGGGCAAGGGGGCGCAATTCGAGGATTGTTACATCCTGTGTTTTGATCTGGGCAGCGGCAAATATAAATGGTCGTGTTACATCGCCAGCGCCAACTCCGGCAACATGATGTGGGGGGGCGAGGTGCCGCTGCCGTATGAAACCTGCGCTCAACTGGCGTATTCCAGCGGGCGGCTGTACGTGCTGACCAACCTGGGGGCGCTGGCGGCGGTGGATGCGTATCGGGGATCGATCGCCTGGCTGAGTATTTATCCGCGGAACGTGTCCGAGGACGCCAACATGCGGTTTCGCCGGTTTGGCGGGTCGGCGGTTCAGAATTTCGTCAAACCCTGGACGCTCAATCCGCTGATTTTGCAGGATGGGCGGTTGTTCGCGTTGCCCAGCGACGCCCAGCACGTCTTGATTTACGACGCATCGACCGGTATGGAGCAGAAGCGCATCAACCTGGCCGATGCGTACAACGCCGACACGCTGGTGGGAGTGATGGGTTCGCGGCTGGTGCTGGCGGGCGAGAGAAGGGTGGTTTGTCTGAACTGGCCGAATTACGATCCGGTGCGATTCACCAGCCAGAACGAGTCGATGGTCCACTGGCTCAGCGCCAACATCGTCGATCCGCTCCGCGGGCGGCCTTTCATGACGGGGGATTCGGTCTTCGCCTGCACGACCCAGAAACTGCTGAGGTTTGATCTCAAAAGCGGCATGATGGCCCAGGGGTATCCGGTCGACGGCCAGTGGGATTCAAGCGAAGGACCGGGGAACGTCATCGTCACGTCCGAACACGTGATCGTGGCGGGGGACCGGCGGGTGAACGTGTACACCGACATGCAACTGGCCCGCGCCAAGCTGGATGCGGAGGTCGCGGCCGCGCCCGATCAACCCGAACCGCGGCTGCGTTACGCGGAGATGATGTTCGCCGCCGGCCAATATCAATTGTCGCTGCAAAAGCTGGACGAGGCGATCGGTCTGCTGGGCGGGTTGAAGGCGATGCGGGCCGGTTCGGCTCGCGACCGGGTTTTTGCCGATGCCCTGACGTTTGCCCGGAAACTTGCCCGCGAGCGTGACGGCAAGGCGCAGACGCTGTCGATGGCCGATGCCCTGTATGACCGCGCCGCCGCCGCCGCGTCGACGCCCGTCCAGCAGGTGCAATATCGCCTCGGCCGCGCCCGGTTCACGCACACCATCCGCGATTTTACGGCCGAGTTGTCCCTCTATCAGCAGATCCTGGACGACCCGCAATTGCGGCGGGTGACGGTCCATGACGATCAATCCGCCTCGTCCGCCGGCGAGATCGCCGAACGCGCCATCGCCGATTTGATCCGCAAAAACGGGCCGAAGGTGTATGCCGCGATCGAACAGGCCGCCGTGCGGGCGCTGGCGGCGGCGCGGAGCAACAACCGCCCGGCCGATTTTGTGGAGGTGGCGCGGCGGTATCCCAATTCGGCGACCGCGCCACAGGCGTTGCTGGCGGCGGCCGATGCGTACGAGACCCTGGGCGACCATCGTTCCGCCACGCAGATTCTCCGGCAGCTTTACTTCAAGCATCCCGGCTATCCCAATCAATTTCTGGTGCTCGAATCGCTGGCCCGCAATTACCTGGCGATGCCCAATCACCTGGAGGTGGCGATCTCCCGGCTGGCGCAGGCGGACAAACTTCCCGGCGAGCCTCGATTGACCCGCCCCTTGAAACTGCCCGATGGCACGTTGTTGAACGACATGACTTTCGCCGAAGCGGTCGATCAGTTGCGGCAATACGCCGCCCGCGTCGGGGTTCACCAGGTTGCGCTGCCCGATCTGCGGTTGCCGGCCCGCCGGGGAAAATCCGAACCGTTCGCAGCGCAAACGCCCGATTCGATCGTCGCCCCGGTCGCGATGATCGTGCCGCAGAACCCGCGGACGTTTCGTCCTGATCGGCTGGTCGCCTGGTCGGACCATTCCACGGTGAACGTTTATGAATCCGGCTCGGCGCGGCCACTGATCCATTGCACGGGTTTTGACGATGCGCCGGTCGGCGCGGATTGGCTGGGCACGCGCCCGCTGGTGTACGGCGATCATCTGATCGCACTGATCGATCCGGCCGGCGGAAGCATCGCCTGGAAGGTCGATCTGCAATCGCTCGCCGCCCCGGCCGATGCCGTCACGGATGAAGGCGAGCCGGAACAACCCGGCGACGAGGGGGCCGTGGCCGATCCGAACATCCTTCAGATTCAGGATGATCAGCGCATCGTCATCCAGGGCAATCGCCAGGTGATTTTGCGCAATGGCCGGGTGCTTCCCCTCGCCCCACAGCCGCGGCAGATGAATCCGGATGCGCCCGAGCAGTTCGTGGACGTGCTGGTCACGACCGATCGCATCGTCGCGGCCACCTCCGCCGGCCGGGTGCTGGCGATTGACGCCGCCGATGGGAGCATTTGCTGGCAGGCCCGGCTGGTGGATCAAGGCACGGCCGACCGCCTGCTGGTCTCGGAGGATTTCACGGTGGTTCGCGTGACCAACGGATCGACCATCCAACTGGTTGTGCTGGATACGTTTGGCGGCCAGATTCTCCATCGCTGGTCGTTCAGCGCCGCGGCGGGGCAGTCGCCGTTGAACATGGCTCTGTCGGCCGATGGTGTGCTGGTTTACACCCTCCCCGACCGGCTGCGCGGCAAGGATTTGTATGAACCGGCCTTCAACGCGGGACAAGGGTTCACCTGGGAGGTTCGACCCGCCAATCCCGCCAGGCGGGGGGGCGAACAATTGTTCATCGAGCTGGATCAACCGGACCAGTTGCTGATTTCGCAGGGCCGCGTGATCGCCCTCAGCGACATGGGTCGATTCGTCCGGATCTATTCGCTGGATGATGGCAAGCCGCTTATCCCGCCCGGTTCGGATGCCGCCGAGGTTCCCTTGAGCACCGGATTTGATCCCGGATCGGACAGACGAAACGTGGCTTCGGTGTCGTTGCATCCGGCCGGGCCGATGCTCTACATCGCCGGCCCACAGTCGCTTCAGGCGTATAACCTCGACCGGCCGGGGGAGAAATGGACCGGCCTGCTCCCGGCGCCGGCCAACATCCGCGACATCCTGATCGCCCGACAGGAACTGCTGCTGATCAGCGATCCATCGGTCGCCGCCAACGTCAACAAGCCGGCCAACATCCTGCAACTGCTGGTTTATTCCCGCCAGCCCACCTCCAGCGGCGAAAGCGGCAAGCTCGTGTTCGATCCCATCCTGAACAGTCCCTCATCCATCATCTCCTGGCAACCGGCCGACGGCGGCCTGTATTACCTGACGGCCGACCAGAAGTTGCATTTTCTCAAAGGGGCCGGAACGAACTGATGGATTATGAATGCGCGCGATGGATTATCGGCCTTTTCTCCACTTCATTACCTTATTAAACTCTCAAAATGTCTCTTTACACCATCGCCACCAACGGGCAACTCGAACCGCATCTGCGACAGGAATGGCTGATCACCAACGGGCTGGGGGCATTCGCCTCCGGGACGGTTGTCGGGTGCAACACGCGCTGTTACCACGGGCTGTTGTGCGCGGCATCGCTGCCGCCGGTGGGGCGATTGATGATGCTCAACCGGATCGGGGAGGTTCTGGTGGATGTGGCGCATCCGGAGCATCCGTGCGACTTTTCCATCAACCAGTTCGTCGGGCGGTTTTCCCCGCGGGGCGATCAATATCTGCGGCAGTTTCAGCTCGATGGCATCGTCCGCTTCGATTACGAGATCGACGGGACGCACGTGTCAAAGGAAGTGCAACTGTTCTGGATGCGGAACGTCGCCGCCGTGCGGTATGTGATTCGACCGCCGGCGGGCAAAACCGTTGAACTGCGTTTAAGCCCTTTTGTGAGCCTGCGGGATTTTCATTCGATCCTGCGCGCCGACGGCGTACAGATGCAGGTGCATGGTTCGGGCCACGGCGCGGTCGTCCAGCGGGACCAGACCACGCTGCATCTGCAATCGGATGCCGCCGATTTCGTGGAACAGCCGCAATGGTGGAACGGCCACGTTTACGCGATGGAGACCGACCGGGGGCTGCCCGATCACGAGGATTTGTTTACGCCCGGACATTTCGTTTTTCAGGCCGACCGCGAATCCCAGGTGATGCTGTGGGCTTCGTTGGAACCGGTGGAATCGATCGATTTTGACGCCCAGCGGCAGCGCCGTCGCGAGGCGCTGGGCACGGCGCTGTCGGGCGTGGGGTTGGAACGGCCCGGCATCGCGCCGCAGCCGCCGGTTCGCTACACCGATGAGCCTTCGATGGCCATTCGCCGGCTGTTGCACGCGGCCGCCGATTTCGTGGTCGATCGCCGCTCGCCGGATGGGTCCATCGGCAAGACGATTCTCGCCGGTTACCCCTGGTTCGCCGACTGGGGCCGCGACACGATGATCGCGTTGCCCGGATTGCTTTTATGCACCGGCCGGTTCGACGATGCCAAAGGCGTCCTGACGTTGTTCGCCCATTACGTCAGCGAGGGGATGATTCCCAACCGGTTCGATGATTACACCAACGAGCCCAGTTACAACACGGTGGATGCCAGTCTTTGGTTCATTCACGCCGTTCACGAATATCTGCGCTACACCAACGACACAAAGACCTATGAAGATCAATTGCGGCATGCCTGCCGGCAGATCATCGACGGTTATCAGCGCGGCACGCGATTTCACATCAAAATGGACCCGGCCGACGGATTGATCACGCAGGGCGACGCCACCACGCAGCTCACCTGGATGGACGCCAAACAGGGGGATCGGGTCTTTACGCCGCGCCAGGGCAAGCCGGTGGAGATCAACGCCCTGTGGCATCACGCGCTGAAACTGATGGGCGACGACGACCTGGCCGGCCGGGTGGCCGAGAGTTTTCGCAAGGCGTTCTGGATCAGCCCGTTTCGCGGGTTGGCCGACGTCGTGCGCGACGGCCACCGGGACACCTCGCTGCGCCCCAACCAGATTTTCGCCGCCAGTTTATCCAACAGCCCGTTGACCCTTGACCAGCAGCGCGCCGTGGTCGAGGTGGTTCGACGCGAGTTGTTGACGCCGGTCGGTCTGCGCAGCCTGGCGATATCCGATCCGGGCTACATTGGCCGATACTCCGGCCCGCCGGTACAGCGGGATGCGGCCTATCACAACGGCACGATCTGGGGCTGGCTGATCGGACCGTTCCTGGAGGCGTGGCTTCGCACCAACGGCCATTCCTCGCAGGCGGTTGAGCAGGGCCGGCGGTGGCTGGAGCCGCTGCTGGACAGGATGCACAAGCTGACCATCGCGCAGATCAGCGAATGTTTTGAAGGCGATGAGCCGCATCGGCCGGTCGGATGCCCGGCCCAAGCATGGAGCGTCGCCGAAGTTCTGCGCATGGCGCTGGAACTGGGTTTGTGAGCCATCCCATGGCGGCATTGCGGGCCATATTCCTGCTTCTGTATTTTTCATCCATCACAGTCGCCGGCGTTCAGGTTTCATTTCCATTGCAAGGTTGGCATCGACCCGGCCAATACGTTCCGGTCTGCCTGAAGACCGATGGGATGGTTGGCGATTTCACCCTGTCCGCACCCGGCGCGGTTGATACGACCATCCATCTGGACGGCGGCCAGCGCACCCTGGTTGTCCCGTGGCTGATCCTGCAGGCGAACAGGCAATTGCCGGCATCGACGGATGTTTTTTTGCGGGGTGTGTTTCCCGACCAGCGGTTGGTGGGGGTGGTCGGTTCCATTCCGGCCGATCTTCAGCCGCTGTTTCCCAATCAACAGATCATCCCGTTGCCGCTGGATGAATCGGTGGCCCTGGATGGAGAGGCGGTTTGCTGGCAAACGCTCGATGCCGTGGTGATGGATGCCGGATGGTACGGGAGGATCGGCAGGTCAAAGGTTGAATCGCTGCTGGATGTGGGGCTGATGTTGGTGGTCATCGCGCCTTCCGATGCGGTTTTCGGGTCGGAATTTCAATTTCGTGATGGATTGTGGATTGCCCGGCGATCAATTGCCGGCCCCCGTGGCGTGGTCTTGGGGGAGGAGGCTTATCTGCCCACTTATGGTTGGAAAGCGGACTGGCCGGTTTCGATTCGACGGCAATTGTTCACGTGGGCGGCTGTGTTGTCGTTGGTGATGTTGGCGATCGGCCGGCTGGGATGGAGATGGAACTGGCTGGTTCCATCCCTGCTGGCGTTGGCCGTCACGGGTGGGCTGACAATCTTCGCATGGCGTCATCCACCCATTTATTCGATGCGGGCCGAGCTGCTCATCGGCGATTCCACCCTCACCCAGCACGACACCTGGTCGTATCAAACCGCACGCCAGACCAACATCGGCGGCCTGCGCTGGATCGGACCGACCTGGCCGGCGCTGTTCAACTTCAATCAGATTTCACAAACGAAGCTGACTTTGCGATGCGGCTCGGATGGGCTTCCCCTCGCCTTCACCTACACATTGTCTCCCAATTCAGCCCTCGCCTTTTGCACCCGCCGATTTTCATCCGTAGAGCCGGTTGCGACCGCTCGATTCGTCCAATCACCGACGCTTGAATTGGCACGTCGGCTTTATCCGACGCTCATCCCCACCGGCCAGAGATCCCCATCGGATGCCGATGATCCGCCTGCCCTGATCCTCCGCCCCAGATAGTTCAGGCCACGGCCGCGACGACTTTTTTGGCCGCGTCGGTCAGATCGGTCGCGGGGATCAGCGTGGGCAGTTCACCCTGCGCGGCCTTGAGGATTTCGCGGGCGCGGGTCACGTTGGTCCCTTCGAGACGAACCACCACCGGAACCTTGAATCCGACTTCCCGGCCGGCTTTGACCAGCGCTTCGGCGATCAGGTCGCACTTGGCGATGCCGCCGAAGATGTTGACCAGGATTCCTTTGACCTTGGTGTCGGAGAGGATGATCTTGAAGGCTTCGATGGCCCCCTCGGCCGTCACGCCGCCGCCAACGTCCAGAAAATTGGCCGGCTCGGCGCCGTGCAGCTTGATGATGTCCATCGTTGACATCGCCAACCCCGCGCCGTTGACCAGGCAGCCGATCGAGCCGTCCAGCGCGATGTAATTCAAGTTCGCCTTCTTCGCCCGCACATCCAGCGGTCGCTCCTGCGATTCATCGGCCATCGCCTCGATGTTCGGATGACGAAAGAGGGCGTTGTCGTCGAAATTGATCTTGGCGTCGATCGCCAGCAGTTTCCCATCGGTTGTGACCACCAGCGGGTTGATCTCGGCCAGCGAGGCATCGGTCGAGATGAACACCTTGGCGAGGTTCATCATCAGTTTGGCCGCCTCGTTTGCCTGTTTGCCCTCGAATCCCAGTTGAATGGCGACATCGCGGGCCTGGTAGGATTGCAGTCCGATCAGGGGATGGAACGGGATCTTCAGGACTTTTTCGGGGGATTTTTTGGCGACTTCCTCGATCTCGACGCCCCCCTCGCTGCTGGCGATCAGGGTGATCGTCTGCCGCGAGCGGTCGATGGTCATGCCCAGGTAATACTCCTTGGCGATCTGCACCCCCGGCGCGACGATCAACACCGAGACCGGCACGCCTTCGGGGCCGGTCTGGTAGGAGGTCATGCGGTGGGTGAGCATGAATTGCGCGGCCTCGCGGGCCTCGGCTTCGTTGTGAACCAGTTTCACGAATCCGGCCTTGCCCCGGCCGCCGGCGTAGACCTGCGCCTTGACGACGCACATCTGACCACCGAACTGGCCAAACGCGGCGGCGGCTTCATCCACCGTCCGCACCACCTGCGCGGGGGGGATGGGAATGCCGTTTTCGGACAAAATCTGACGGGCCTGATATTCGTGTATCTTCATGATGGTTCAGAAGGTTCGGGGAAATCGAAAATCAAATTACAAAAATCGAAAATTCCGAGTCTGGCACGATACAATCGACCGCCATGAGACGCAACCACCGCAATGCCATCATCCTGCTCAGCGGAGGGCTGGACAGCGCCACCTGCCTGGCGATTGCCCGGGCGCGGGGGTTTGCCCCGCTGTACACGATGGCGTTCGATTATGGCCAGCGGCATCGCCGGGAATTGTCGGCCGCCGCCGAAATCGCCCATGCGCAGGGCGCCGTCGAACATCGGGTGATCCACATCGACCTGCGGCAGTTCGGCCACAGCGCGCTGACCGACCGGATCGACGTGCCCAGGGACCGCGACGTCTTGTCGGCCCACGACATCCCCATTACCTACGTCCCCGCTCGCAATACGATCTTTTTAAGCTACGCCATGGCCTGGGCCGAGGTGCTCGACTGCCGCGACGTCTTCATCGGCGTCAACGCGGTGGACTACAGCGGCTATCCCGACTGCCGGCCGGAATTCATCGCCGCGTTTGAAACCATGGCCAATCTCGCCACCCGCATCGGCGTGGAAAACAAGACCGACGAAAACCGCTTTCGCATCCATGCGCCGTTGATCCGGATGAGCAAGGCCGAGATCATCCGCACCGGAATCGATCTGGGGGTGGATTATTCCCTGACCCACAGTTGTTACGACCCCACCGATGCTGGCCTGGCCTGCGGCCATTGCGACAGTTGCCTGTTGCGCAAAAACGGCTTCGCCGGCGCCGGCGTTCCCGATCCGACGCGCTATGCGCCGGCGCCTTAACGGGCGTATTCGACCGATCGCACCTCGCGGATGAGGGTGATCTTGATCTCGCCGGGATAGGTCATCTCGTTTTCGATCTTCTTGGCGATGTCGCGGGCGATTTTGGCGCTGATGCGGTCGTCCACCGCCTTGGCGTCCACGATCACGCGAACCTCCCGGCCGGCCTGGATGGCATACGCCTGTCGAACGCCGTCAAATCCCAGCGCGAGGTCTTCCAAATCCTGCAATCGCTTGACGTAACGTTCCAGACTTTCACGCCGCGCGCCCGGCCGGCTGGCGCTGATCGCGTCGGCGGCCATGATGATGGGCGTGTAGGGCGTCGTGGCGGGCACATCCCCATGATGGGCCAGCGTGGCGTTGAGAACCGCTTCGGATTCGTTGAACCGGCGAAGGAACTCCATGCCGATCTGCGGGTGTCCACCTTCCTGTTCGTGGTCCATCGCCTTGCCGATGTCGTGCAACATCCCCGCCCGACGGGCGATCAGGCCGTCCAAGCCCAGTTCATCGGCGATCACCTGCGACAGATACGCCACTTCCAATGAATGTTTCAACACGTTCTGCCCATAGCTGGTGCGATAATGCAGCCGTCCAAGCATCGGCACCACCGGCTTGGCGATGTTGGGCAGATTGGCCTCCTGCACCGCCTCCTTGCCCAGCTTGATGAGGTTCTCATCCATCTCCTTGCTGACGACGGCGACCACTTCCTCGATCCGCGCGGGGTGAATCCGTCCATCCTGAACCAGCCGTTCCAGCGACATGCGGGCGATTTCGCGCCGGACGGGGTCAAAACAGCTCACCACCACCAAACCGGGCGTGTCGTCGATGATGACATCGACGCCGGTGGCTTTTTCAAAAGCGCGGATGTTGCGGCCTTCGCGGCCGATGACCCGTCCTTTCATGTCGTCGCTGGGGATCACCACCGAGCTGACGGTGTGGTCGGCGGTCTGTTCAGAGGCGTATCGCTGAATGGCCTGAATGATGATCTGCCGGCTCTTGTCGCGCGCCTCCTCCTGCGATTGGTCGGTGATGCGCTGGATCATCGCCCCGCATTCCAGCCGGCATTCGCTTTCCACCCGCTTCAACAGCAATTCCTTGGCCTGTTCGGTCGATAGCCCGCTGACCTGCAACAGCCGGTCCCGCTGTTCGCGGAGGATGGCTTCCAGTTCCTGTTCCTTGGTGGTGACGGCCTTTTCCCGCTTGTCCACGCGGCTTTCCAGGCCGTCCAGGTGCTTTTCCTTGACCGCGAGGGTGTCCAGCTTGCGTTCGAGGGTGTCTTCTCGCTTGGTCAGGCGCAACTCCTGATCTTTCAACTCCTTGCGGCTGGCTTCGGTTTCCTTGTCGAAGGCTTCTTTTTGTCGCAATTGCTCCTGCCGGGCGGCCAGTTCGATCTCCTTGGCCCGGTTTTGCGATTCCTTGAGGGTGTTGTCACGAAGTTGCTCGGCTTGCAGCCGGGCGCGGGCCACAGTGCTGCGGATGACAAATGTCAACACCATCCATGCGATGACAGCGCCGATAATCAGGCCGATGAACAGGCTGATGATCCACATATTTTAATCCCCAGTCGGGCGCGGCCGGCAAAGCGATTGGAAAAGCCATCGCCAAACCATTCGCACGGTGCGGAACTAAATGGGGAGGGTCAATTTGACGCGGCCGGGGAATGGGCCGGGGCAACGCTTATCCACGCCGGGGCGGGATTCGATCCATATCGGTTGCCTGTGGACAGACCGGTGGAGCACGGCAGGGAATCGCCGATTGCGGCCAATCCAATGGCCGGACCTTCGCGCGATGGGCCATGGCATGAACCGGCACGGGGCGCAAAGTGGGCGCGGTTGCCGAATTCGAGGGCTGGCGTTGCGCCAACCAGGCCAGCAGCAGCATCGCCAACAGTGAACAAAGCGTTAAAACCGCCATCCACATTGTCGGCCATGCGTACGCGAATTGAACTCCAACGTGTTCCACGATCTTATCAAAACTCTCGGTAGCAAAAGGACTTGCGCCGCGAGAGAGTTGCGTCAAAAGAACCTGTGGCGCGGCGTCGTCCGCAATCAGACGCCGCCCCCGACCATCACCAGACACAACGCCTGGGAACGGCCATCAATTGTCAATCATAATCATAACCGATCAGGCGGTTTTTGACAAGTTTTAACCGTTGGCCGAGGGCTATTTTTTCTCACCCGAGGCCGATGGTTGATCGATCCACCCTTCGAGGCGCTGGCCAAAGGTGTGCTTGGCGGATTCAGGGCAGGGGGCGGCCCAATGGACGGCGTTTTCGATGACCCGAAGCACGTTGGGGTTGTAATAGGTCGGGAAGGTTTCGTGTCCGGGGCGGAAATAGGCGATCTTCCCCTGGCCACGGGTCCAGGTGCAGCCGGAACGGAAGACCTCGCCGCCGCTGAACGAGCTGATCAGGAAGGTTGTTTCCGGTTCGGGGATGTCGAAGTATTCGCCGTACATCTCCTCTTCGGGGATGATGAAATGGTCGTCGATGCCCTGGACGATCCGGTGGCCGGGCCGGGTGACCCAGAGTATCTCCCGTTCATTTTTGCGTTCCCGCCATTTCAGGTCGCAGGTGGTTCCCATCAGTTTCCGGAAAATCTTGGAAAAATGTCCCGAATGGAGCACCACCATCCCCATGCCGGCCAGCACGCGGTGGTAGACGCGCTCGACGACCAGGTCGCGGCATTCGGCATGGGCCATGTGGCCCCACCAGGTGAGGACATCGGTGTTTTTGACCACCTCTTCGGTCAGGCCGTGTTCTGTCTCATCGAGTGTCGCGGTGCGGACTTCAAGATTCTTGTTTTTCCGCAGATGGTCGGCGATCACCTCGTGCATCCCCCTGGGATAGATTTTGATCGCATCGGGGTTGTTCTTTTCGTGGCGGTATTCGCTCCAGATCGTAACGCGGATGGGCATGGGATGGCTCCAGTTGATGGATGCAGACGGTAGTTGCCGGCGGGGATTTTCTCAAGGGCGCAATCGAGTATGATCCGTGCCCATGAACAAGGAACTGGAAAAAATAGAAGCATTGCTGAGCCGTCCGGACCCCATCAAATGGCTTTTCACCGGCGACAGCATCACGCATGGCGCGCTGCACACCTTTGGGTGGCGGGATTACACCGAGCATTTCAGCGAGCGAATCCGTTATGAAATGGCCCGCGTTCGCGATGTGATCCTCAAGACGGCCATCAGCGGCTGGCGAATCAAATTCATTCTCGACGATCTGCAATGGAACGTGCTGCAATATCAGCCGCACGTCGTCTCCATCGCGGTGGGGATGAACGATTGCAATGACGGCCCGGACGGGCTGGAATCGTTTCAGTCACAGTACCTGGAAGTGATCGATACGATCCACAAGCAAACCCAGGCGGCGGTGGTGGTGCATACGCCGCCGCGGATTTCGGCTCTGGACACGATCCGCTCGCAACATCTGCCCTCATACGTCGATGCGATTCGCCGGATTGCGCAAAAGAGCGGCGCGTTGCTGATCGACGATTACGAACATTGGCAGGCGGCCGAAAAACGGGGCGTGTTGGCGTACTGGCTGAGCGATGCCATCCACCCCAACGAGTGCGGCCACCGGGCGATGGCGCATCTGATGCTCCGGAAGCTGAACCTGTGGAAGGATGACAGCTTCGTCTGCCGGCTGTTTGTGCCGTGATGGACGAATCAATCGATGAATCGGCGGGTGAGGTTGTCGTAGGCGTCGATTCGGCGGTCGCGCAGGAAAGGCCAGTGGGTTCGGCTGAACTCCACCCGTTCCAGGTCGCAATCCACGATCATCACTTCCTCGCGATCCATGGATGCGCGCTGGATGACCTGTCCATCGGGGCCGCTGACGAACGACTGGCCCCAGAAGAGGATGCCATCTTCGCTGGCCGGCCGGCCGTGGGCATCGGTGATTTTTTCCAGCCCGATGCGGTTGGGCGCGCAGACGAAACAGCCGTTGGCGATGCCGTGGCTGCGCTGGATCAATTCCCATGATTCATGCTGGGCGGCGCCGTATTGTTCGCGTTCGCCGGGATGCCAGCCGATGGCGGTGGGATAAAACAGGATTTCCGCCCCCTGCAGTGCCGTCAGCCGTGCCCCTTCGGGATACCACTGGTCCCAGCAGATCAGCACGCCGATCTTGCCGTAACTGGTTTCCCATGCGCGAAAACCAGTGTCGCCGGGGGTGAAATAGAACTTTTCGTAATACAGCGGATCGTCGGGGATGTGCATCTTGCGGTACACCCCTTTGATCGAGCCGTCGGTCTCCAGCACGACGGCGGTGTTGTGATACAACCCGCTGGCGCGCTTCTCGAACAGCGATGCGACGATGACCATCTTGTGCCGTCGGGCGATTTTGCCCAGGGCGTCGGTGCTGGGGCCGGGGATGGTTTGGGCCAACTTAAAAAAGCGATGGTCCTCGATCTGGCAGAAGTATTTGGAGCCGAACAACTCCTGCGTGCAGAGGATTTGCGCACCTTTTTTGCCGGCCATATCCGCCAGACGAACCTGGTTGGCCAGGTTGGCCTCAAGATCATCCCCGCAGGCCATCTGCGTCAGGGCGACCTTGACGATTCGTTGATGGGGACGGGGGGCCGTCGGCCCGGATTGATTCTTGCGTTTTGCCATGATGGTTTATTTTCCCGCGCCGACGGTCAGTAAAAAACGTTCAACGTTGGTGGCCGCTTCGCCGATGCCGCTTTTGCTCTGGCGATCGACCTCGACCAGCATTTCCAGTGCCCGCGCCAAGCCGGCCTTGCCCAGCTTGCGGGCGTTGGCCGTAAATTGAGGCAGACGGTCCTTGTATCTCCATGGGAGCTTTTGCGTGCCGGGGCCGCCGCACAGCGCCGCCGTCACATCCTCCAGCCACATCGCCAGCCACGTCACGGCCCGAAACTCGGTGGAGGGGTCGAGCTGCATCAGTTGCCGCCATCGTCGAATGGCCTGCTCAACCTGGCCGGTGGCCAGCTCATGGGTCATGTCCTGCATTTCCTGCTCGCGCTGAAAGGCGACGCTCTGCGTGACCTGCGGCACATCCACTTTCGCGTTGTCGTATTGCAGGGCCAGCTTGGCCAGTTCGTTGTCGATCCGGCCCAGGTCCGCGCCGATCAGTTCCGCCAGCATCCGCGCCGCGGCCGGGGTGATCGACAATTTATGCGCCCTGGCCGCCTGATCGGCCGCCCAGCGGGCGATGTCCTTTGGAGGGTTGCAATCTTCGATCCGGCCCGTTTTGGCGATGAGTTTGCTGATCCGTTCATTGCCCGGCAGCGAAGGAACCCGCAACACCAGGAACGAGCTGTTGGAAGGATGATGCAGATAATCCTCCAACTGTTCGCGAAAGCGGGAGATCAGCGCCTCGGCGTTGCGCACCACCACGACCTTGGAGCTGCTGAACATGGAGTAGCTGCGCAGCTCATCCAGCAGGTTGGACAACTCGGCCCGTTCGCCATCGGCGTCGATGCGCTGGGTGTCGGGTGGAAACAAGCTCAGCAGGCTCAGCAGTTTCTGCAATTGCAGAAAAACATCCTCTCCCACCAGCGCATAAACCGGAAACAAACTGGCCATCGGGTTCTTTTGTACGGGCGGGAAAATGACCCGTCAACGAACCGGCGGCCCCGCTCTTTCGTTGTACAAGAAATCGGCTACACTCATTCGGGGCAAATAAGCCGATAACATATAAAAGCCTTTGGCTGTATCGGCTTTCAGGGAGACAGGTATGTCCGTTCCGTATTCGGCGTTCTGCGAAGATTTTTACGTCAACATGCGGCTTGGCTCGCAACTGAATCTGCCGCACCAGCGGGAGACCGTCCTTCACTTTTTCGAGCGCGTGCAGAAGGATTTTCCGCGGATGACGCGGTTTCGCAAAAACGACAATGGCGAATACAACATCGAGGAAGACCGCAACAGCGACAGCTATCGCTGGATGAGCTTGGAGAGCCGCCGCCTGTCCAGCGGATTCGTCAATCCACCCTCCATCGAAGAAGCGCTCAAGCTGCATCGTCTGTTGCTGGAGCTGGCCCCTTACAACCTTGGCGTCAGCCCGATCGAGATCGACTACCTCGACGTGTTGTTCGGCTTTGACATGAGTTTCAGCGGCAACCACGATGAGATCGTCGCCGAAAGTCTCTTCGGCGATTCGCCGCTGACCTGCCTGACCGAGGAAAAAGGGGCCAAGGCGGTCGATTTTCAGCCCACCGTGACGGTGGCGCTCAGCGAAGACTGCCGGTTGCAGGCCCGCATCGACGTCGTCACCCGCACCAACAGCTACCAGGTCCGCACGGGCGATTTTTCGGATGATGCCATCAGCATCTACCTGATCCTCCGCCGCTACTGGGGCGACCGTCCGCGCGATCCCATGGAAACTCTGCTCACCCAGATGACCACCCGCGCAGAATCGTTGTGCGAAAATTACATCATTCCGCGGATCCTTCGTCCCATCTCCGCCGCCATCGCATCGCGATCGTGAGTTGATTACGGATGAGTCCGGTCAGACGAGGCGCATCAGGCCGTCGATGGTTCTCCCGTGTCGATTATCTGGTGGGTTGAAAACGCGAATTCGTGTCGCAATTGCCTCCATGCGCCCAATCGGAACGCCGGCGCAACATGGCTGGGCTGGAGATGGATCGACGGAGTGATGCCGGGCGTCTGAGCCAGGTCTTCCACCAGCTCGTTGGCGACCGGCGAACCCAAACCTGTCACCAGGTCATAGCCCGGCCGGGCGAAATATCCGTTGTAGCCGCTGGTGATGTCATGAAAATCACCGGCCGGCAGGTTGTATATCGCCGGCAACGCTTCCCTTGGACCATCCAGCGATCCTTTGCCATGATATCCGCGCCCCTGATCGGCGATGGCAACCAGTGCGGCCCACTGCGGCGAGCCGGCGCTCGTACCGCCGACCTGATACCACGGCCCATTGTTCGAGCCGCCGGTGGAGTCGAACACCGAAAATCCGCTCCGGGGATCGGCATCATACGCCACATCCGGGCTGGCGGTGTTTTCAAACCATGCCAGCCCGCCGCCGCTGCCCGACCAGCCGGTTTCTCCGCGATATCGGCCGCCGGGTCCGATGCTCAACGTCGTGCCGCCGACCACCAGCGCGTTGGGCGACACGGCCGGCCAGCCGGCCGGCGCGCTGTTGTCCCCCGATGCGGTGACAAAGGTCACTCCGCCGCGCAGTCCGAATCCGCCGACGTGCCCGGCCGGCGTTGTAAACGTGCTGTCGAACAGCGATTCAGCGCCAAATTCATCCCCTCCCCAACTCATCGACACCGCCACCACCCCCGGCCGCCGGCGGGCATAATTCACCGCGGACAACAAGTCCCCCAGGCTCGCGGTTTTGGCTTCCACCAGCAGCAAATGAGCTTTGGGGGCGACGGCGTGCGCCCACTCCACATCCAGCGATGTCTCCAGCGACCATCCCGCATCGGCCGGCGCTTTGCCCTGCGGCATCACCTTGGTCAGCGCAAAACGACCATAACCGTCCAGGTCGCTTAACCCGAACGCGGCGTCAAAGGAGTGCAGATCATTGGCGATGTCGGGCGCATCGTTGGCGTTGACGATCGCGATGGTCTGCCCGGACCCATCGCCCGCCAGGTGCAACGTCTTGTATTGAAATTGAATCCGGTCGATTTGGTAGGCTTCGCGAACCTCCGATGGCGTCAATCCGGTGGGCGTATAGCTCAGCAGTTGGCGGGGTTCGAGAGCTTCGATCACGATCTTTCGGCCTGTCATCTGTCCCATGCGATGCTCCGGAGAGGATTCGTTGAACCAGATTGACATGCGCAAGCCGGTCCGGAGTTGCACGGGCCATCAATGGATGAGTGGAAAGACCCGATGAATGGAGCCATCCCGTGTATTCGGGGCGGCCCTTGGCTACAATCCACCGGCAGTCCGAAGTCAATCCACAGTCGGAGAATAGATGAATCGTGAAAAATTCGCATGGATGTTGAGCCTGGTCCTCATCACGGTCCTGGCGTTTTCGCTGCCGGGGTCGTTTGCACAGCGGGATGATGATTATTCATTTGTCCGCACGCTGGTGGACATTCATCGCCAGATCGCGGCCAATTACGTCGATCCGGTCAACGAAGCCAAGCTGCGCGAAGGGGCCATCGAGGGGATGATGAGCGAGCTGGACCCTTTCAGCGTCTACGTGCCCGAAACACAGCAGGAGGCCTTTGATCGACAGCTTGAAGGGTCGTTCAAGGGGGTGGGCATCATGCTCAATCAACTGGAGGATGGGCGGATCGAGGTGGTGACCCCGATCGACGGCAGCCCGGCTTTTCGGGCGGGCGTCATGGCCGGCGACATCATCCTCAAGGTCAACGGCGATCCGATCAAAGACATGAAATTGAAGGATGTCGTCGCCAAGGTGGCCGGGCCGGTGGGTTCGCCGGTGACGTTGACGGTTCAACATCTCGACGGCCAGGTGGTCGATCTGACCATGAACCGCGAGGAGATCATCGTTCCCACGGTCAAAGGATACACCCGCACGGCCGACAACGAATGGGATTATTACGTCAGTCACGATCCGAAAATCGCCTACATCCGCGTGACCCAGTTCACGCCCGACACCACCGACAAGCTGAAAACCGCCGTGACGGGCCTTCTGGCAAACGGGATGCAGGGGTTGATTCTGGATTTGCGGTTCAATCCCGGCGGGCGGCTGGAAGAGGCGGTGCAGATGGTCGATCTGTTCATCTCCAGCGGCAAGATCGTCACCACCAAGGGGCGAAATCGCCCCGAAGACACCAAGTATGCCAAGGCCGAGGGGACGTTGCCCTGGTTCCCGATGGTGGTGCTGGTCAACGAATATTCCGCCAGCGCCGCCGAGATCGTCGCCGGCAGCCTGATGGACAATCAGCGCGCGGTCGTCGTCGGCCAGCGCACCTACGGCAAGGGTTCGGTGCAGGAACTGATCCCGCTGGAAGGCAACGGCGGCGAACTGAAATTGAC
Source organism: Phycisphaerales bacterium (assembly GCA_020853095.1). Lineage (GTDB taxonomy): Bacteria > Planctomycetota > Phycisphaerae > Tepidisphaerales > Tepidisphaeraceae > JADYZN01. Next base: position 39,502 of record JADYZN010000024.1, read on the forward strand.
GGTCGCCTATTGGTATCTGCCCAGCGGCCGGCTGGTGCATCGCAAGAAGGATGCGACCACCTGGGGCGTTGAGCCGCAGATTCCGGTCGCGGTGGACCCCGCCGGCGAGCAGAAAATCCTCCAGGAACGTTACCAGATGGAACAGTTCCGCCGGCCGGTGCCGCCTTCCATGACCCAGCCGACCACCGCCACCAACCCTTCCGAATCGGCCTCCACCCAGCCGGTGGATCCACAGTTGCAGCAGGCGGTGACGATCCTGATCGGGCGGGTCATTCTTCAGGACCAGCCCCGTCCGGCCGCCGCCACCACGACCGCGCCGGCCACGTCGCCGGTGACGCAGCCGGCGGGAATGCCGGAATAAAATTGAATGCGCCACGGAGCGACTGTCTCTCCGTGGTTCAATGATTTCTTTGAACCATGCCCCTGATCCTCGGCATTGAATCCACCTGCGATGAAACGGGCGCGGCCATCGTGGCCGACGGGTGGCAGGTGCGCTCCAACGTCATCTCCTCGCAGGTGGAGCTGCACGCCAAATATCGCGGGGTGGTCCCGGAGATCGCCAGCCGGGCGCATCTGCAAAACATCCTGCCCGTTTTGCGCGAAGCCTTGCGGGATGCCGATGCGAAACTGGAACAGGTGGATGCGGTGGCGGTGGCCCATCGGCCGGGGTTGATCGGATCGCTGTTGATCGGCGTGACGGCCGCCAAATCCCTCGCCTGGGCGTTGCGCAAACCGCTGATCGGGGTCGATCACGTTCACGCCCATCTCTACAGCGTCGTGCTGGAGACCAACAAACAACCTCCCATGCCGGCGGTGGGGCTGGTGTGCAGCGGCGGGCATACCGCGCTCTACGCCATGCGGTCGATCGAGGAGGTGTCGCTGATCGGCTCCACCCGCGATGATGCGGTGGGGGAGGCGTATGACAAGGTGGCGGCCCTGCTTGGATTGGGATATCCCGGCGGGCCGATCATCGACCAACTGGCCCGGCGGGGCGATCCGAAGGCGCTGCGCTTTCCGCGCACTTTTCTGCAACGCCAGTCCCTCGACTTTTCATTCAGCGGCCTGAAAACCGCGGTTCTGTATCACGTCCGCGGCGTGCCGGGAAAAACCCCCGTTGCGCCGACCGAACCGCCGACGGGACAGGCGTTGGCGGATTTGGCCGCCAGTTTTCAGGCGGCCTGTGTCGATGTGCTGATCGAAAAGCTCCGCCGGGCGGCCGTCCGGACGCAGGCCCAAAGCATCCTCGTCGGTGGCGGCGTGTCGGCCAATGCCGGTTTGCGGGAGGCGTTGCCCCGATTGAACCTGCCGGTCTTCGTGCCGCCGTTGCGTTATTGCACCGACAACGCCGCCATGACCGCCGGGCTGGCATTTCGTTACTGGCAGTCGGGCCAATTCAGCCCGCTGGATCTGGACGCGATTCCCTACAGCCGCTTCACAGAACCGCCCGCATCGCGATAATCACCCCCGTCCGGTTTCAATTCGCTGGCGGGAGGTCAGGATGTCAAGATGGATGCCGGTTCTGTTGGCGTGCCTTGCGCTGTGGCTGACCCTCACGCCGCCGCCGATGACTTATCGGGCAGTTGGACGTTCAGGATTTGCAGCATCACCTCGACCAGCACGGCGTCCAGATCGCCGGTTTCGCCCTGTTCCTTGAGGATGGCCGCGCATTTTTCCAGTGAAAAGGCCGCCCGATAGGGCCGGTCGGTGCTGAGGGCGTCAAACACATCCGCCACGGCCGCGATTCGCGGCAGCAGGGGCAGGTCATCGTCTTTTAGGCCATCGGGATATCCCCTGCCGTTGGGCTTCTCGTGGTGCCAGCGTACAATCGGCAAGACATCCCTGAAACTCCGCAGCGGCTGGAGAATTTCATACCCGATCACCGGGTGCCGCTGCATGATCTTCATCTCCTCATCGGTCAGTTTTCCCGGCTTGTTGAGGATCGGTTCGGGGATGATCACCTTGCCGATGTCATGGACGATGCCCCCCGTTTTCAGCGCTTCCAGGCCGGCGGCGTCCAGCCCGATCCGCCGGCCGATCTCCATCGCATACGACCCCACGCGGTCCACATGTCCGCAGGTGTAATGATCCTTGCCCTCGATCGCCGTCGCCAGCGAGGTGATCACCGCCGAGGCGTCGTCCAGTGAACGGTTCATTCGTTGCCGGTCCAGCGCCCGTCTCACGCGGATTTCCAGTTCGGCCTCGCTGGCACCCTCCCAGATGCACTCATCCACCCCCGCGCCATACAGTTCCATGGAATCGTACATGTGTTCCGCCCGCGCCAGGCAGATCACACCGGTGAGACGGGTGCGCTGGTCAAATTTGATCGACCGGCACAGCTCCACATATTCCTCCACCGTCTCGTTGTACGCCAGCAGCACCAATTCTATGTCCGGCCGGCTTCGCAAGGCGCGCATCGCTTCCGCGGGAGTTTCCGCGCAAATAAAAGAAATCTGCCGCGACTCAACCAGCGATTCCAATCGCCCCCGCCGCTGTCGCGGACCAACCACCAACACCACCCCGATTTCATTCTGACAGGCATCCATCATGCACCACCCTTATTTGGTCGTTCCCGGCGAAAGAATGCTCCACCATCATTCCCGACTTTCATTTATCGGCAAAATCAATCCGCTCCATTTTTATTGACGGGAATTTAAGAAGCACCCCCCTTCGGACGATGAAATAGCCGGATACAAGGGTGGTTGGTCTGCGCGGCGATGATTGGCCGTACGGGCTTAATCGATGAATTCAGTACGGGTGTGCTGGCGATAAACCCACCCTGATGGTCCTGATTCCGTGGGAGTATCACAATGTCTCAGTCCGGTAATGTCGGCGTCAAGGGGGCCAACAAGGGCGATCTCGAATCGCAAATTCGCGCCCGAATCAGTTCATTGTCTTACCTGCCCACCACTGTCGCGGTGGCGATGAAATTTGTCGAGCTGGGCAAGGACCTGGAGGCCGGTCCCGACCAATACTGCAAGGTCATCAGTTCCGACCCCTCCTTGAGCAGCAAATTGCTGAGCCTGTCCAATTCATCCTGGTTTGGCGTACGCAACCGGGTCACCAAACTCCAGGTGGCGGTCAATTTATTGGGGCTGGGAACCGTTCGCACGCTGGCGATCAGTTACTGTCTGACCGGCCTGCACAGCGATCTGAAGCTCTCCGCCGAGGAATCCCGCGCCTTCTGGTCCGCCTCGCTTTGCAAGGCGGTCATGGCCCGCAAGGTGGCATCTCTCAGTGACAAAAAGCACGCGGATGAGGCATTTACCGCCGCATTGTTCCAGGATTTTGCCCTGCCCGTGATGTTCGTCGTCGCCCGCGAGCCGGTCTGGGAAATGCTGGGGGACGTCGATTTGGATTTCCAGGCCCGCCTGCAGAAGGAACGCGATCTGTTTCACCTCGATCATGCCGAGGTCGGCCGAAGCATCGCCCAGAAACTCGAATTGCCTGAATTGTACGTCGATGCCGTGGCGTTTCATCATCAGCATCAGAGTTTATGCGAGTTTGTGGAACACCGGCCCCTGGCAGACGCCCTCCATGCCGCCGCCTTGTGCCCGCATTCGCTGAACATATGGAACCGCGGGGACATGGATCAGCTCGATGCGTATTTGCGCTCGCTGGGAGTGGACGATCCAGCCCAATTCCTCAAATCGGTCGAAAAGGAATTCTCCGATGTCTACCGCTACTTTGAGCAGGGAGAATGCCCCCAGGCCAACCTGAGCGAATTGATGATCATGGCCACCCGTGAGCTGGCCGACTCCGCCACCCAACTGGTGGGGACGGTGCACAGCATGATGAATCAGTCCGCGGGAAATGGTCAGGACATTCATCAACTGCTCAACCAGAATCAACAGCTTGAAGTGGCCGCCGCCCGCGATTCCCTGACCGGGACGCTCAACCGCGACGGCTTCACCCGACGCGGCGCGGACCTGCTGACCAAGGCCGGCCGCTACGGCATGAACATGGCCGTGGTTTACATGGACCTGGACAATTTCAAAAAGCTCAATGACACCTGCGGCCACGCCGCCGGCGACAAGGCCCTGCGGGAGGTCTCGCGCATCATGCTGGAGACGGTGCGGCAAACCGACCTGGTGGGGCGGTTCGGCGGGGATGAATTCGTCCTGCTGCTCAATGATTGCTCGCGTGAAAACGCCCATGCCATCGTCGCACGCATTCTGTCGCAGGTCAGCGCGGTATCGATGCCCGCATCCGCCGCCGGAACTCGCGTTTCGATCACCCTCAGCGCCGGCATCGTATGCCATAACACCAAAGACAGGCCCGCCATGTTGGATACGCTGATCGCACAGGCGGATGAATTGATGTATCTTGCCAAGCGTACCGGCGGCAACCAGCTCAAGGCCGCATGATCGGAACCCGCGCTGGAAGGTCCGCCCACCGCCTTGGACGCTCTGATTGAGGAAGGACGATTGTTTATGCCCGCGGCCATTAAACGTATTGGGCTGCTCACTGGCGGCGGCGACTGCCCGGCCTGACCGCCGGCCTGACCGCCGGCCTGGCTCATCTCGCATTGCAAGCCGGCCAATTCAGCCCGCTGGATCTGGACGCGATTCCCTACAGCCGCTTCACAGAACCGCCCGCATCGCGATAATCACCCCCGTCCGGTTTCAATTCGCCGCGGGAGGTTGATATGTCCAGATGGATGCCGGTTCTGCTGGCGGGTCTTGCGCTGTGGCTGACCCTCACCCTGATCGCGCCCGATGCGGCCGAAGGCGCCAAAAAATCGCGTTCCCGCCGATTGGTCAAGCCATGGAGCGAGCTGACCACGCTCAGCGAAGATCAAAAGACACGGATCATCGACATCCACCAGCAGGCCCTGGAAGATCGCAAAGCCATCGACCGGCGCGAACGCGAGGAGATCGTGACGTTGCTCACCGATGAACAGCGGACGGAACTGCAGGACCTTGAAGACCGCAAAGCCGCCGACCGCAAATCCAAAGAATCCAAAAAACAAGAGGAAAAGGAGAAGAAGGATCAAGACTGATGGTTGAAACTGCATGATTTTCACCTGATATTCGCAAGTGGAATGTGGTATAATGGATGCGGGCCGATCATGCCGTACGGCCGGAAGTGGAGAGATCATGAGGCTTTTGTTGTTCATGCCTCTGGCGTTCGCCGGCGTCGGTTTTGGCGCCGTGACGCAAAGCGGTTGGACTCCCATCTTTCAAGGCATTGATCACGCCACCGGCCAGAAGACAAAGGATGGCACGGACAACCACGTCGAAAAAGTGAACGCGATCCGCGTGGACCTGCAATCCCCCGGCATCTCCTTTTATTCCACACCCCACACCGGCAACAACGAAACCACCCGCCAGACCGCGCGGCAATTCCTTGAACAATACGACCTTCAAGTCGCCGTCAACACCAACTTTTTCGTCGCCGACGGCTCGTATTATTCCCCCGGCACGGCCAATCTTTCCGGTCTGGCGATCTCCAGCGGCCAGCTTGTCTCGCCGGCTGAAGCTGGATACATCCAGGCCCTGGCCATCACCAGCGGCAACGTCGCTTCATTGGTCACCGCCAACGTCGGCTTCAACACCGCCGGCATTTACACGGCCGTCGCCGGTTCGGACATCGTGTTGAGCAATGGCCAGATCACCACCTTTGCCCCCGCGCAACTCACCCTCGAGCCTCGCACCGGCATGGGTTTGTCGGCCGACGGCCGGTATCTTTACATCGTCACCATCGACGGCCGCAACCCGGGTGTCAGCGAAGGGGGAACATACAACGACCTGGGCCGCTGGTTTCAAAACTTCGGAGCCGATGACGCCATCAATTTCGACGGCGGCGGCTCCACCACCCTCGTCCGCGACGATGGCGCGGGAAACGCGGTCCTCCTGAACACACCTTCCGGCAACACCAGCCAAACCTACCCCGTCGGCAGCGAACGCTATAACGGCAATCATCTGGGCATTCACGCCACGCCGCTTCCCGAACCATCAATCCTGCTGCCATTTGGATTGGTCGGCTGGTTCACGCTGCGCAATCGACGTTGCCGTTAATCAAAAATCCACCTGTTCCCCTGAATCTCCTCATCGTTCATGCCGATGAAAGGGTATGTCATGCCTAATGAACCAGCGGCAGCCGGCCCAGGACGACACGAAAGAGGTCGAACCGTAAGTTCATTTAATACCATGCTTTACGGATGAAATTTTAACGAGGTGTAATCATGTCATCCCCCATTAAACGAATCGGATTGCTTACCGGCGGCGGCGACTGCCCTGGTCTGAACGCCGTCATCCGCGCTGTCACCAAATCCGCGATTCACCGCTATAAACTGGAAGTCATCGGCGTCGAGGATGGCTTTCTGGGCCTGATCCAGAACCGCATGCACCCGCTGGGATGGAACGATGTCAGCAACATTCTCACCCTTGGCGGTACCATCCTCGGCACCAGCAACCGCGCCAACCCGCAGCGATATCCGGTCAAGGTGAACGGCCAGGATGAATTCGCCGACGTCACCGACCGCGTGATCGAACACGTCGCCGCCAACCGCCTGGACGCACTGGTCTGCATCGGCGGCGATGGAACCATGTCCGGTGCCGCCAACCTCATCGAGCATGGCATCAACTGCATCGGCGTCCCCAAAACCATCGACAACGACCTGGTCGGGTGCGAACAAACCTTCGGCTTTGATACCGCCGTCACCACCGCCGCCGAATGTCTGGACAAAATTCATTCCACCGCCAAGAGCCATCACCGCGTCATGGTCGTGGAAGTCATGGGCCGCAACGCCGGCTGGGTGGCGCTGCACGCCGGCATGGCCACCGGATGCGACATCATCCTTCTGCCCGAAATCGACTATGACCTGAACAAAATCTGCGAATTGCTGACCTATCGCAGCCGCACCGGCAAACGATTCAGCATCGTCTGCATCAGTGAAGGCGCCAAACCGGCCGGCGGAGAACTTTCCGTCTGTCGGCGCGATGAAGTCAGCCCCGACCCCATCCGCCTGGGTGGCATCGCCAACAAACTGGCGGCCGACATCGAAACGCGCACCGGCCTGGAAACCCGCGCCACGATCCTTGGCCACATCCAGCGCGGCGGCACGCCCACGCCCTTTGATCGCGTCCTGGCCACCCGATTCGGATTTCACGCCCTCGAATTGCTCCTGGATGGAGCCTTTGGAAAACTGGTCGTCTGGAACAAAGGCGGCATCGACCACGTGGACATCCAGCAGGTGGCCGGCAAACAACGCAAAGTCCCCGTTGACGACCCGCTGATTTCCGCCGCCCGCGCGGTGGGAACAGGATTTGGAGACATCGCCGCCTGATGCGGCTAAAATCGGGCCGATGTCGGTACGAATCGGCCCCATTGTCCTCGATCAACCCATCTGTCAGGCCGGCCTGGCCGGTTACAGTGACCGCGCCATGCGGCTGGTCGCCCGACGGCACGGCTGTCCCTATGCCGTCACCGAGGCCCTGCTCGACACCATCCTGCTCAATGGCGGACAGGGGCTTCGCAAAAGCCTCGACATCAACGATGATGATCATCCCGTCGCCGGCCAGTTGATCGGCGCCGACGCCGATTCCATGGCCGCCGCCGCACGGATCCTGCACCATCACGGTTACGATGTCATCGACCTGAACTTCGCCTGTCCGGTCAAAAAAATCAAAAACAAGGCCCGTGGTGGCCACATGCTGCTGGATGCGGATCGGGCCATCGATATTTTGAAAGCCGTCCGCGATGCCCTGCCTCCATCGGCCACCACCACCCTGAGCCTGCGTCGGGGGTTTGATGATTCATCGCAGTCGGCCGATCGTTTTTACCGGATTCTGAACGTCGCGTGGGAACAGGGCTATGCGGCCGCCCGCGTTCATGGCCGAACGGTGGAACAAAAATACCTCGGCCGCAGCGACTGGGATTTTCTGTCACAGGTCAAGCGCACTTTTCCCGACCGGGTGATCCTCGGCAGCGGCGACCTGTTTTGCGCCCAGGACGCCGTGCGGATGCTGCGTCAAACCGGTGTGGACATCGTCTGGATCGCCCGCGGCGCGATCGGCAACCCGTGGATTTTCCGGGATGTGGCGAAATTGCTGGCCGGCGAACAGGAGTTGTCCCCGCCCACCATCGACGAACAGCGCCAGGCCCTCGCCGAGCATTTTGCCATCGCCATGCAAATCCACGGCGAACAACTGGCCGGCCGGCGCATGCGCAAGATGGGCATCAAATACGCCCGCTTCCACCCCGACGCCCAGCGGGTCAAACAACAATTCATCGAGGTCCGGTCGTTGCGCGACTGGAGCGCCGTTCTGCAACAGTGGTATGCAACCGACGCCCCCGGCGTCTGGCCGGACGCCGGCGCCGTCGATGAAGTCAACCAATCCGATTTGACCTGTGCCGCAACCGCTTAATCAATCAGGTTTTATGCACTCCAAAACCCCTCCCCGCAATCGACTGGCCAAGGTTCTTCCCGCCGAATGGCGCAACTGGCTGTTGGATCGCGGCTGCCCCAAACGCAAATACACCGCCGTCTGCCGGGCGCACCTGGTCGGCGGCCGCATCATCGAAGACCTGATCGTCGAAGAAGGATGGATCATCGCGCTCTCGCGCGACGGTCTGGCAGGCGTTTTCGAGCAGCGCATCGACATCGACCCGCGACAAATCACCACGCTTGAATTAAAGCAGGTGGTGTAACTCATCCGGCATCGATCAGATTTCACGGCAGAGCCTAATATCGCACCGCGTTCAAAAATTCCTTGGCCGCGCCGGTCGGGGCCAGGACCGATGCGAAAACCTGCCCGTGGTTCCACAGGCACAACTGCGCCTTGTTCTTTTTGTTCGACAGGATGACCACCTTGCCGACTTCCTGGCCATCCTGCGATCGGACCACCCCTTCCTCATCCTTTTTCCATCCCTGTTTGGTGGCCCCTTCGACGGTGGCGTCGATGGACTGCTGGGCCTGATCCGCGTCCGGCCATGCGATCAGCAGATGCAGCGCGCCGCTGCCATCGTCCGCCCGATACTCCAGCTTCAGCGCATCGACCGCCCCCTGACCGATCGCATCGTTCAACCGCTGGGTCTTCACAAGACGGAAACGACCGACGTTCTTCTGCACCAGTTTGGAAAGCCCGCCTTCCTTGGGCACGTTCTCGGCAGGATTATTCTTCAATGGGCCGAATCGAGGCTTGTCGGGCTTGTCCGGTTGATCGGGCCTGTCAGGTTGGTCGCCTTGATCACCCTGTTCACCCTGGTTGCCCTGATCACCTTGATTTGGCTCCTCCGGTTTCTGGGGTGTGTCGCCCGATCCTTCCTCCGAGCCGCCATTGTTGCCGCTGTGACGCACCAGCACCACGATGGCGATGATGATGGCCACCACGATCACCAGGCATCCCACTCCGCCGCATCCGGCGATGAGCTTGATGTTCGGGCCGCCCGGTGTCGCCGGCGATGTACCTGCCGGTGATGGCGTTGAGCTTGTCGCGGCAGTCGAAGGACCCGCCGACAGGGTTGCCGACGGGGGAACGGCCGCGGGCGCCGGGCCTGCCGGTGGCGGAACCTCCGAATTGCCCGCCGGTGGGTTCGGTTGCCGGTCGGCCACCTTCATCGGCCTGCCGCAATTGGGGCAAAATTTTGATCCCCGTGCAACTTCCACCCCGCATCCATCACAATGCTGGCTCATTGAAGGCCTCCTTCTATCCCGCGTGCGATCACCTGTCTTGTCTGGGCGATTGATTGTCGAAGCGATTGAATCTCCTGCTGAATCATCGCCCGACGGGTGGCATCGGTCTCATTGGCCGCCCGCTGCTTGACCAGCGCCAGCATCACCTGTCGATTGTGCAACTGTCGCAATGCCGCCCATCGCGTCCAGTTCATCGAGCCCAATGCGGCCAGGTACATCTTCTGGCGGGCCGACACGCTCTTGAGCGCCTCCAGTTCCTCGACCGTGACGGTTCCCCGTCCGCGTTCCTCCTCCAGTTGTCGGCGGATCGTTACTTTTTCACGCCACAACGCATACACCGCCAGCAACACCACCAGCGCCACCGGCAGCAGCAGCGCGATCCACATCCGCGTCAATCCCGATTGCCCTCCCAATGCGTTGCCATAGGCCAGTTTGCGATACCCCACATCCGCCGCGAAGGCGACCAGCAACCCCAGGATCGGATAAATCAGCCGTTTGGCTTCGGATCGCGTATAAGCGGCCGCTCCAAACCCCGCGCCGGTGATCGCGCCGAACACGCCGTTGGCCAGTCCGATCAGCGCCGTCGTCCAGAACATTGTCCACAACCCCGCCCGGCCGGCCGGCATCACCATTCCCGTGGCCGACAACTCATGGATAAACGCGGCCCCCGTTGCGAACCCCAACCCCGCCGCCGCTCCATACACCACGCCATCCATCAGCCCGCTGACTTCCGACCATCCCCGCAACCGGCTGATCGCGGTCAATGTCCAGAATCCCGCCGCGACCGCCAGGAACAACGCCAGTTGCTCCACCACCGCCGACTCCACCGGCTTTAATTCCAGCATCGTCGAGCTGAACAGCAGATTCACCACCAGCGCCGCCAGCCCGCCCAACACAAACAGCAGCCCCACGCTCCACCAAGGCTCTTTTTCGTTCATGTCCAGAAAGCGGATAATCAGCAGGTAAACCGCCGCCACCAGCACCGCCAGCGCCAAGGCATAGCCGTGCCCAGCAAGATCCAGCATAACGCTCGCTCCCTTCAACCCCCGATTTGGTCACGTCCGTGCGACTCGCTCCATCCGTGGGCGATTGTCCGTATCTTAATACAACTGCCAAGGTTATGGAAAATCTTCCGCATTGAATGTCGGGGTGGTCAAGCGGTTGGTCAATGCGTATGATGAATGGATGGGGGGATTCAACCAACATGAACGCCGAACAACACACCCCGCGCCGACTCTACATGGACAATGCCGCCACCAGCTTTCCCAAGCCGCGCGCGGTGCTGGAAGCGATGGTCCATTACACCAACGAGCTGGGCGCCAGCGCCGGCCGGGGCGCCTATGAAGAGGCCATCCGCACCGGCGGGATGATCGCCGAATGCCGCCGAAGGTTGAACGATTTGTTCAACGGCGAAAGTCCCGATCATTTTATCTTCAACCTCAACTGCACCGACGGCCTCAACCAGGCCATCAAAGGGCTTGTCGGTTCCAACCAAACCGGCCACGCGATTTGCACCCAGATCGACCACAATTCCATCCTGCGACCCTTAAATGCTTTGCAGGACCAGGGTTATGTCACTCAGTCCCGCGTGCCGGTCGATGCCAAAACCGGCCTGGCGGACCCGGATGAAATTCGTCGATCCATCCGCCCGGACACCCGCTTGATCGCCATCACCCACGCCAGCAACGTCACCGGCACGGTCCAACCGATCCGCCAGATCGGCCGAATCGCCCGCGAGCATGGCATTCCGTTTGTTGTCGATGCCGCCCAGTCGGCCGGCCATCTGCCCATTGACGTGCAGGCCGACTTCATCGACCTGCTGGCCGCCCCCGGCCACAAGGCGTTGATGGGGCCGCTGGGCACCGGTATTTTGTACATCCGTCCGGGCTTGGAAAAACAGCTTATTCCGCTCAAAGAGGGGGGCACCGGCTCGATCAGCGAAAACGACCGCCACCCCGAGTTCATGCCCGACCGCTATGAAAGCGGTTCACACAACGCCATCGGCATCATCGGACTTTCCGAAGGGACAAAGTGGGTGTTGGCACAGGGCGTCGATCAACTGGCCGAGCGGGAGTTGGACCTGGTTCGCACCTTTATCGACGGTGCGAGCGATATCAAAGGGTTGACCTATTACGGCCCGCAAGGGATTAAAAATCGCCTTGGCGTCTTTTCCGTGACGTTGGAAGGGTATTCCCCCCACGAGCTGTCGGCCGTCCTCGAAAGCCGATACGGCATTTTGACCCGATCGGGCATTCACTGTGCCCCGCTGGCTCACCAGGCCATCGGCACCGCCGGGCAGGGGGGGACGACCCGCTTCAGCTTCGGCCCATTTTTATCCAAGCAGGATGTCAAATTCGCCACCGATGCGCTGGCCGACATCGCCATGGCAACGTGATGGGAAGCGCGATCATCCAATCTGGGCCAGCATGACATCCCCGCCCAGTTGTTCGGCGAGGGTTTTTTTCAGCGCCGGATGCTGTTCCAGCTTCGGGTCCCGGCTGAGTATCTCCATCGCATCATCCCTGGCCTGTTGAAGCAGCGCCATTTCGCTGGTGATGTCCGCCAGTTTGAATTCCGGCAATCCGTGCTGCTGCGTGCCGAAAAAATGGCCCGGGCCGCGCAACTGCAAATCCATCTCCGCGATTTTGAACCCATCGCTGGTGCGGGTCATCGCGGTCAACCGGCTTTCGGCCTGCGGGTTGGGCGGATCGGCCAGCAGCAGGCAATGGGATTGTTCGCTTCCCCGTCCCACACGCCCGCGCAACTGATGCAACTGCGACAATCCAAACGCATCGGCATGGTCGATCAGGATGACCGTGGCATTGGGCACGTCGATCCCCACCTCGATGACGGTGGTGGAGATCAACACATCCACCTGTCGATCCCGGAACGCGGCCATCGTTTGTTGTTTCTGCTCGGTGATCATCTGCCCATGCAGCATGGACAATCGCAATCCTTTCAACGGCCCTTTGGTCAGTGCCTCGTACTGCCGCAACACCGACCGGCTTTCGGCCAGGCCATCATCATCAATTTGCGGCAGCACGATGTATGCCTGATGGCCCTTGGCGACCTCTTGTCGGATAAACGCATACGCCTGCTGGGCCTCATTTTGTCTCATCCAGCGGGTTTCGATGGGTTGGCGGCCGGGCGGCAAACCCTGGATCGTGCTGACGTCAAAATCCGCGAAATAAGACAACGCCAGCGTTCGCGGAATCGGCGTGGCGGTCATCACCAGGTAATGCGGCGACAGTCCCTTGCCTTTCAACACCGCCCGCTGCCGCACGCCCAGCTTGTGCTGCTCATCGACCACCACCAGCCCCAGGTTGGCGAACTCGATTTTCTCCTGAATCATCGCCTGCGTGCCGACGGCCAGATGCGCCCGACCTTCGGCCAGGTTTCGCAATGCCGCGCCTTTGGCCAGCTTTCGGGTCCGGTTGGTGATCAATTCAATCGACACGCTGGAATCGCGCAGCAGGTTGCTCAGGGTCAGGTAATGCTGTTCGGCCAGGACTTCGGTGGGGGCCAGGATGGCCGCCTGCATCCGGTTGGCCACGGCCATCAGCATGGCATAGACCGCCACGGCCGTCTTGCCGCTGCCGACATCCCCCTGCAACAGTCGATTCATCGGCCGGCCGCTTTGAACGTCCCGGATGATGTCATACACCGCGTTGCGCTGCGGTTCGGTCATGATAAATGGAAACCGCCGTCCTATCCGTTCATCCAGCAGCTTGTCCACCCGCAGCACCGGCGCGGTCAGTCGTCCATCACGCATCCGTTTGCTGATGCCCAATCCCAGTTGCATCAGCATCAATTCATCGTAAATCAGCCGCCGGCGCGCCCGCATCGCCTGGCGCATGTCCGCCGGCTGGTGTATCAGCCGATACGCCTCCGCCCTCGGCAACAGCGAACGCGCCTTCAGCAGCGCCGGCTCAAACCATTCCTGAACCGCGCCGACGGCCTGATCCAGGTTCTGTTGAATGATCTTCCCGATGATTTCGCTGGTCAGCTTGCCGCTGGCGGGATAAATCGCCCGAAATTGCGACTGGTCGATGGTGGCGGTGCCGGGATCGACCACTTCCCACTTGGGGTTGGTCATCTGCGGAAGGTTGTGATACATCCGAACCCGCCCCTTGACCCGCAGCAACAACCCGGGATGGATATTGGTCCGCAGGTAAGACCCGTGAAACCAGACCAAACCGCACTTGCCGGTCCCATCGTCGATGGTGGCTTCAAACCGCGGCCGTGGACGGATCGGGGCGTAATTGACCGCCGTCACCTCTCCGCGCGCGGTCTGGATCGGCCCGGAGGTCAAATCGCCAATGGCCAGTTCCGATGATTCAAACTGGTAGTCCCTGGGGAAATAGTCCAGCAATCCCCCCAGCGTATGAACCCCCAGCCCATGAAACACCTTCGCCCGCGTTTCGCCGATCCCTTCAAGCGATTCAATGGGCGCGGTGAGTGAGGACAATCAGGCTTTCTCCTCCGGCGCCCACCCTTCCTGGCCGATCAGTTTGACGAATCGGCAGGGGCAGATTTCGCTTTGCGCCAGTTCGTGCCCATTGCGCTTCACCTGCACCAGCATCTGTTCCTCCTGCGGGCCAACCGGCAGCACGGCGATGCCGCCATCTTTGAGCTGGTTGAGCAGCAGCGCACGGGGCAACTGCGGCGCGCCGGCCGCGATGAGAATCCGGTCAAACGGGGCCTGCTGCGTCCATCCCATCGTCCCATCCCCCAGTTGCAGGTGGACGTTGCGGATGCCCAACTCCATCAATCGCTCGAAAGCCTCATCCAATAAGGGTTTAACGCGCTCGACGCTGTAAATCTCGGCCGCCAGTTGGGCCAGGATCGCGGTCTGATAGCCGCTGCCGGTCCCGATCTCCAGGATGCGGTGGGTCGGTTCGATCTCCAGCCGCTGGGTCATCAACGCGACGATGTACGGCTGGCTGATGGTCTGGCCATGGCCGATGGGCGCTGCCCGGTCGGCATACGCATCATCCCTCGAACCGGCGGGGAAAAACCGCTCCCTGGGGATGTGCCGCAGCGCTTCCAGCACCCGTGTCTCGCGAATGCCGCGATCCACAACCTGCTGTTGAATCATCTGTTCCAACGATGTCGATTCACTCACTGAACTCATAACTTTCCGCATTGTAGACGAAAATCGCTGCTGGGACACCAAGGCCGCCGTGGAGTTCTGGTACAATGTCCAATCATGTCCCAGGTGCGGCCCATCATTACCCTGACCAGCGATTTTGGTCAGGAGGATTATTACGTCGCGGCGATGAAAGCTGTTCTGCTGCAACTGTGCCCGGGTGCTCAACTTGTGGATGTGACCCACCATGTGCCCCCACAGGATGTATTGAACGGCTCGATCATCCTGGAGCGGGCGATTTCATCTTTTCCGGCCGGCACGACCCACCTGGCGGTGGTTGATCCGGGGGTGGGGACTTCGCGGCGGATGCTGGTGGTGGAAGTTCGCGGGCAGGTGGTCGTCTGCCCGGACAACGGGCTGATCACCTGGGCGTTGCGGCGATTGCAGGGGGCTGCGGAACTGCCAAAATCGCTGGCCAGTTCGCCGGGCTTGAGGCCAGCCTTGCGAACCCGGTCGGTGGAACACGTTACCGTGTCAGAGCTGGTCTGGCGGCCGCCGCTGGTCAGCCGGGTGTTTCATGGCCGGGACATCATGGCGCCGGCCGCGGGTCGAATCGCGCGGGGCGATCCGATCAGCACTTTCACCGCGCCGATCCACGATCCGGTTTTATTGAATGTTGCCATGGCCGTTCACGGGCGGGTGGGCCAGATCATCCACGTCGATTATTTTGGCAACGCCACCAGCAACATTCCGCAGGAATTGCTTGAACGCGAAAAGGTGGATCGGATTGTCGCCAGGGGACAAAACGTCGGCCCGCTGCGTCAGAAATACGCGGATGTGGCGACCGGCGAGCCATTGGCGTTGATCGGCAGCTCCGGTTTGCTGGAAATTGCGGTGCGGGATGGTTCGGCGGCGCGGGTGCTGGGGTTGCGCATCCAGGACCCCGTTGAGTTACATTGATCCACCTCTATGGAAACGCGTCAGCTTCAGGATTTGGACCATCGCCATTTGTGGCATCCCTTCACGCACATGAAACAGTGGATGGAGGATCCGCCGCTGGTGATCGTGGCGGCCGAGGGGATGGAACTGATCGACTCCGATGGCAATCGCTATCTGGATGGGATTTCCTCGCTCTGGTGCAACGTACACGGGCATCGGGTGAAACATATCGACCAGGCGATTCGCGATCAGTTGGACCGTGTCGCCCACTCCACCATGCTGGGGCTGGCATCGGAGCCGGCGATTTTGCTGGGCGAGAGGCTGATGCGGATCGTGCCGGGGAATTTGAAGAAGGTCTTCTATTCCGACGCCGGCGCCACCGCCGCGGAGATCGCGTTCAAGCTGGCGGTGCAATACTGGCACAACGTCGGCCGGCCGGAGAAGAACGAATTTGTCGGCCTGGCCGAGGCGTATCACGGCGACACCACCGGCGCGATGTCGGTGGGGCGGACGACGGCGTTTCACAAGCCGTATTTTCCGTTGCTTTTCAAGGCGCATTTCGCTCCCACGCCCTTTGTCTATCGGCCGCCGGCGGGGGTGGATGCGGACGCAACGCCCGATCAGGTGCGGGATTTTTGCCTGTCGGAACTGGAGCGGATTTTGCGGGAGCATGGCGGGCGCCTCGCGGCGATCGCGGTCGAACCGGTCGTGCAGGGGGCGGCGGGGATGATCGTTCAGCCGGAGGGATATCTGCGGCAGGTTCGACGGCTGGCCACGCGATATGAGGTGTTGCTGATCTGCGACGAGGTGGCGACCGGTTTTGGTCGAACGGGGCGGATGTTCGCGGTGGAACACGAACAGGTGCAACCCGATTTGATGTGCGTGGCCAAGGGGATCACCGGCGGTTATCTGCCGCTGGCGGCGACGTTCGCCACGCAGAAAATTTTCGATGCGTTTCTGGGACAACCCACGGAAGGCCGAACGTTTTATCATGGCCACACCTACACCGGAAACCCGCTGGCGTGCGCGGCGGCGCTGGCGAACCTGGATTTGTTTGAGGAACAGAACCTCGTTCATCAGGTGGAACAAAAAGGCGTGGAATTGGGCGGCCTGCTGCAAACATTGCAGCCATTGAAGCACGTCGGCGACATCCGCCGCAAGGGTTTGATGGTGGGGATCGAGCTGGTCGAGGACAAAGCCAGCCGCAAACCGTTCGATCCGCGCCGGCGAACAGGGGCGGAGGTCTGCCGGCGGATGCGCTCGCACGGCATCATCCTGCGTCCATTGGCGGACACCCTCGTTCTGATGCCGCCGCTGGCGATGGGGATGGATCATCTGCGGCGGATCGTCGATGCGCTGCGGGTGGAAATTCATCGCCTGGAATCATCGGCCCAACCGTGACATTTGCCGGCGACACCGTTAAAGTCCCACATCGCAAGGAGCGACTATGCGACAAGTGTTGGCGTGGGCGATGGTCGGGTTGTTGGGCGTCGGGGCGGCGCGGGGGGTGGAGCCGGAGAGCGTCTATGCACCGCCGGCCCCGCCGCGCGATGATGAGGGAATCAACCAGGGGGGCGTGAACCTGGACCTGACGGTCAAATACCTGACCGATTACGTCTATCGCGGCATCGACCACAGCGAGGTGGGGGGCGCGGAAGATGCGCCGAACCTGCAATTCGACGGCTCTTTGAAATTTGACCTGGGGAAACTGCCCCATCCGTTCGTGGGGGTCTTCTCCAACGTCTTTGATTCCGATCCGCAGTCGCGTTTTCAGGAAATCCGCCCGTACTTCGGCCTGGAATTGCCGTTGCGGCCCTTCACGTTCGCCGGCGGCAACACCACCTACATCTTTCCCGAACGCGACCAGTTCAACACCGGCGAAGTCTGGGGCAAAATCACGCTCGATGACTCGTTCATCTTCCACACCGAAAAACCCGTCTTTCAACCCTATGCCCTGGCGGCGTACGATTACGACCTGAACCACGGATGGTATTTCGAGGTGGGCATCCGGCACGACATGCCGATCGAAGACCTGGGCATCACCGTCTCGTTCGTGGCGGATGTGGCCTATATCCTGGGGATCGAACAGCAGTTCGGATTTGTCAGCCCGGATGACACCGGCTTTCAGCATTACGACGTCGGCCTGATCGGCCGGTATTCGCTCAATTCCCTCATTAACGCACCGCAACGGTACGGCCAGTGGACGCTGGAAGGGTATCTGTTTTACACCGACGGGATCAACCAGAACGTCTACGCGGACACGCAGTTGTGGGGCGGGATCGGGATCGGGTTCAAGTATTGATCGCGATCGCGCGGGCGCGACCGGGTGACGACCAACCGCCGCGCTGAAAATACATAAAAAATTATTCTTCCCGCTGCAAAACGATTATAACATGCACGGACCATCCAACCTGGGAGGATGTATGTTGCTTCGTCGGTTCATTTTTGTCGCAGGCATCCTGGTTTCATCCTTGGCGATTGCCCAGCCGCTTGCCGATCGCGTGCCGGCCGACGTGATGGTTTACATCGGCTGGCAGGGAAGCCGGTCGCTGGCCGGACCGTATCAGGATTCGCACCTGCGGGCGGTGGTGGAATCATCCAACATCCGCAAGGTGTTTGAAGACTTCATCCCCCAGGCGCTGACCAAAATCGCCGGCGACGATCAGGATGCGGCCGAGGCGATGGTGATCGCCAAAGCCCTGGCCCCGTTGATGTGGCGACACCCTGTTGCGCTCTATTTCGGGGGCATTGACCTCGAAGACCCGCAAACGCTGGTTGTTCGTTTGGCGCTGATCTGCGAGGCCGGCGATGAGGCGCCGGAGCTGCTCAAACAGCTCAACATCATCCTCAGCAAGACGCCCCCGACGCCGTTTGAGATCAAGGCAACCCAGCATGGCCGGTTCGTCTGCCTGGCCATCGGCCAAAGCGCTGAAATCGACGCCCTGCTCGATGCGCCGGCTGATACGCCGGCGGGCCGGTCGCTGGCCAAAGACGACGATTTCAAAAAGTCCCTGACCCAGGTGCAAACCTCCCCAGCGGCGGTGGTTTACGTCAACGCCCAGCCCCTCCTTGCGATGATCGGCCGGCAAATCGAAGCGAAAAAAAACGAAGTGATCACCACCCGCTGGACCAACATCCGCGAATCCCTCGGATTGAACGGCCTGCGGCAGATCATCTGGACCTGCGGCTTCGATCAGCGCGACTGGTCCCAGCAGGTCTGGATCGCCGCCCCCTCGCCCCGACGCGGGTTGCTGGCGATGATCGATCCCCGGCCGATCTCAAAAGAAACCCTGTCGCTGCTGCCCAAGGATGCGTTTCTGGCCGGCGCGCTGTCGTTCAGCGCTGAACGGCTGGTGACCGAAATTCAACAGGCCCTGGCCACGCTAAGCCCGGATTGGCTGGCCGATTTTGAACAAGGCATGCAGCAGGCCAACAAGGCCGTCGGCCTGAACATTCGTCAGGAACTGATCAACAACCTGGGGGATGAATGGGCCTACTATGCCGATCAGTCCATCGGCGGCGAAGGACTCATGGGGCTGATTTTCGTCAATCGTCTCAAAGACCCGGCCAAAGTCGCCAAGGCGTTGGACCAGCTTGCACAATCGGCCAATCAATTCCTGGCCAAACTGACCAATGAGATCACGATCTCGTTTCGCCAAACCCATGCCGGCGACCTGGAGATTCATTATCTGGCCATCCCTGTCGTGGCGCCTTCATGGACGATCAAGGATGGGGTGTTGTACCTGGGCCTTTATCCGCAGGTCGTCGCCGCCGCGGCGCAGCGGCCGGCCGGCCAAGGATCGATCCTGGACAATCCCAAATACATCTCCCTCATCGAACGCCTCGGCCAACCCAGGGCGGGCACGGTGCAGTATCTCGACCTGCCGCACACCGCGCCGCAGGGTTATCAATCGTGGCTGATGTTCACCCGGACGGTCCTGGGATTTGGCGACCTGTTCGGCGTCCCCGCGCCGGCGATGGTGGTTCCGCCATTGGACAAACTCATGGCCGAATTGTCGCCGGCGGGATCGGTCGCCTGGAGCGACGATGAGGGATTCCATGCCAGATCCATCAGCCCCTTCCCCGGCAGCGAAACCCTGGTGATCGACCCGATCAGCGGCATGATGTACAACCAGACCTCGATCATGGCGGCCGTGTTGATCCCATCATCGAATCGTTCGCGTGAGACGGCCAACCGCGTCAAATGCGCCAGCAACCTGCGGCAACTGGGGCAGGCGATGCTCCTGTATGCCAATGAAAACAAAGGCAAATACCCGCCGGACCTTGGCACGTTGCTGTTGACGCAGGATATGACCGTGAACGTTTTTGTCTGCCCCTCCTCCGGAACCCAGATTCCCAAAAATCTCAAAACCCGGGAAGAACAGGCCAAATGGGTCGACCAACACAGCGATTACATCTACGCCGGCGCGGGACTGAACACCGATGCGCCGCCTCAGATCATTTTGATCCATGAAAAACAGAACAACCATGACCACGAGGGGATGAATCTTCTGTATGGCGATGGTCACGTTGAATTTCAAACGTTGCCCGACGCCCGCCAACAGATCGAATCATCCGGCAAAACCGACCCGAACCTGCCCAACGATGGAGGACTCTAAATGAAACCAGTTTGTCGATCGATCATCATCGGCCTCGCCTTGTGTCTTTTCGCATCGGTCGCCCTGGCCCAGCCCATGGCCGACCGGATGCCGCCGGACACGCTGGTTTACGTCGGCTGGTCACCCAACGCCTCGATGCAGGACACCGCGGCCGCGCGGATGCTGGCCGATCAGCGCGTGGTCGCCCCCTGGCGCGCCATCCTCAACGAGATATTCATCCAGACCGGCGAAGTTCCCGCCTCGGCCGATGAGGTCCTGCCGCTGCTGAAGGATGTCATGCAGTGCGAAGGGTGTTTCGCCATGCTCGACCTGAACGTGCAGAAGCGCAAAATCACCGGCCAGTCGGTGGTGGTGATCAACCTCGCCGCCCGCAAAGCCGAATTTGAAAAACAGTTTCAACCCATCCATCAGCGCCTCAAAGACCGCCTCGGCGACCGGGTGCAGATGATGAAGCTGGAAAATTCATGGCTCTGGGTGGAAGCGGACCACAAAGACCGCCCGCGCTTCGTCTGGGGATTTGTCGGAGACCTGTTCGTCGCCTACTGGGGGCAAAACGCCGAGACCTTTTTGCCCACGCTGGTCGGCGCCAAGCCGGAAAAATCCCTGAAAAACTCCCCCGCGTTCGTGAATGCCATGGCCAAACTCCCCGGTGAGTCGATCGTGACCACCTTCATCGGCGGCCCGGCCGCGCGGGATGTGTTGACCCGGATGCTGGTCGAGGAATCCTATTCGCCATTCCACGACTTTAAGTCGAATTGGGATCAGGTATTGCTGGCGGCCGGCCTGGATGATGTGCAATCCATCGTCGAAAAAACGGTCGTGACCGACGGCCATTTCATCACCCGCACCCTGGCGCACACCGCCACGCGGCCGCATGGATTGATGTCGTTGCTCGACACGCCGCCGGTGGAAGATACGGCCCTGGCGGTCATCCCGCCCGATGCGTATGCCGTCGTGGCGTGGCGACTGGATTTGTCCAAACTGTACGAGCAGGTCAAAACCGCCGCCCGGCTCATCGATCCGCATTCCGCCGATCGCACCTTTGAACAAATCGAGGAGGATGTCAAAAACATGGGCCTGCCGCTGAAGGACATTCTCGATCCCGTCGGCGACCAGTGGGTGATCTACAACGCCCCTTCCACAGGCGGGTTCATCCTGACCGGCTGGACGCTGGTGGGCACGGTGGACGACCCACAGCGTTTTGGCCGCTCATTGGAAACCCTCGGCAAAATGATCGCCGATGATCTCGGCGGAACCCGCGGCGGGGCGATCCGCGAATTTGATTCCGATGGGGTGACGATCCATTACGTCGATTCAACCGGCGGCATTCCTTTTTCCGGTTCATGGGCGGTGGTCGGTGACAGGTTCATCGTGGCGCTCTATCCCCAACTGGTCGAGGATGCCGTTCGACAATTGAAACAAAAAGAAAACATCCTCCAGGATGAGCGTTTCATCGCCGCCCGCACCCGTGTGGCCCAGGCCGGCGGGCCGCTGGTGTACGTCTCCAACCCGCGGATCGTTCGCGATGTGTATCCCCTGGCGCTGGTCATCGTCTCCGCTTTCCGGGCTTTTGATCGAAGCATGGTTCCCGGCGATCTGCTGCCATCCATGCAGCGCCTGCTGAGCTACGTCGGCGGCGATGCCATGTCGATCCACGTCACCGATGATGGCATCCTGCGCACCCAAACCATCGACAATCCGCTCCTGTCCCCCCTGACCATCACCACGCCGGGGTTGTGGGCGGCCGTCTTCCTGCCGGCGATGCTTCAGGAGAATACCGCCACCGACCAGATGTCCAGCGCCAGCCACCTTCGCCAGATCGGCCAGGGGCTGCTCTTGTATTCCAACGAGAACCGCGGCAAATACCCGCCCGATCTCAAGGCTTTGCTGACGACCCAGGAGTTGACGGCGGATGTCCTGCATTCTCCTTTCAGCGAAGACCCCGCCAGCGAGGACATGGTCTATCTCTACTATGAGGGGATGGATCAAAACCTAAACGCCGAAATCGTGGTGGCTTACGATGGCGCTGCGCTGCTCAGCGAAGGAGCGACCAACGTTCTCTACGGCAACGGCCACGTTCAATGGATAACCTTCGAAGAATTTCGCCGTTCGTTGGAAACCTCCCGCAATATCGAGCCTCGCAGCGCGACCATCGCGCCCGACTCCCCGGCCGGCCGGATGTTCGGCACTTCGGAGGCCGCCCCGTAAAACGCGGGATACTCGTTATTGCGGCCCGTAATACGTCTCGGCCTCCAGCCCGATCCGGCGCACGCGCGCTCCGATCGCATCAATCGCCGCATCGCTCAGCGGCGTCACGGAGGCCTCCGCCGTGGCGCGGGCAACCGTGTAGACCTGCACCCGCTTGATCCGGCAGCCCCGTTCAACCAGTTCCTTCAACCGTTGGACGTACGCGTCGATTTCCATCTCGTCCGCCGGCCGTCCATTGATGTTGATGAACATGGATTGAATCACGATCGGGCGGTTCCTCCCCGCGATCGCGAGGTTGTCCATGATGCGCGACATCGGAATGCTGCTTCGCTCCACCTGACGAAAATACGCTTCGCTCCCCGCATCCAGCTTGGCCCAGATTTCGCCCTGGTGATGATCCAGATATTCCATCGCCTCGGCCACCGGCGTTCGATGCAAAAGCGTGGCGTTGGTGATGACGACGATCTTCACGCCATGCCCGCCGTGCGATTCGAGCAGTTCCGCCACCATCCGGCAGACCAGCCCGAATTGCTTGAACGCCGTCGGCTCCCCGTCGCCGCTGAATGCGACATCGCTTAGCTGCCGCAGTTCCCGCGGCGTTTGATCAAACGGCGGCTGTTCAAAAAGCCGACCGCTCAATGCCAACCCCAGCAGATGATCCAGTTCCGCACGCAATACGTTCAATGAAACGTGCGTGATGTCCGCCGGCACGGTGCGATCCACGCAACAGTATATACAATCAAAATTGCAGACTTTGTCGGGATTCAGATTAACCCCGATCGACAACCCCTTGCTTCGACGGCTGATCACCGGATAGACGTACCGGTTGGTCTGCCACGACCGGCTGTGCTGGGTATAAAGCTTCAGTTTGTCCATCGCCATGAAGATGCCGTTATGGCAATAAGATGATATTCCCCAACGCGCCCGGTTCCATCACCAGCTTGTGAGCCTCGGCGGCGCTGCTCAGCGGCATCGTGGTGCGAATGATCGGCCGAATCGCGCCGGTGCTGAGCGAGCTGAATATCGCGGTATGGATCGCCAACAGCTCCGATTCGCTGGCGTTCATGAGTGAAGTTCCGACCACGGAGCTGCCTTTGGACATCAATTGCCGGGGATCGATCTCAATGCGTCCCCGTGAACCGACAATCACCACCCGGCCGCATCGCCCGACCAACGCAAGGTCATTGTTCAGATTCACGTTGGCCAGCATCTCGATGATGATGTCATAACCCTTGCCATCCGTGAGACTTAACGCCTTTTGAACATGATCCGCATCATGGTGATTCAGCACATCGTGCGCCCCTTGGTCCTTGACCAGCTTCAGTCCCGCCTCGGTGCCCGCGGTTCCGACCACCCTCAGACCTGCGGAAACCGCCCATTGGACCGCGGCCGTCCCGACGCCGCCGCTGGCGCCGTGAATGAGAACCCTTTGCCCGCTGACCGCGCACCCCCGGTCGAACAGGGCATGGTAGGCCGTCACATAAGGGGCATTGACGGCCGCGCCTTGTTCAAATGTCACCTTGTCGGGCAATGCATGGAGTTGCGATTCGGTGCAAAGGGCTTTCTGGGCATAAGCGCCACTGAGGCTGCCGCCGACGTAAACCCGATCGCCCGGTTTGAACTTATGAACGCCCGGCCCAACGGACTCAACCGTGCCGGCGGCGTCGATGCCGGGGGTATAAGGGAGACTTTTTGGGGCGTAATTGTTCTTTCCCGAACGGATATAGGTGTCCACCGGATTCACGCCCGCCGCCGCGAGTCGGACCACCAACTGGCCCTGGCCGGCCACGGGATCGGGAACGGTTTCCAGCTTCAATTCTTCCGGCCCGCCGGTCTGATGAACACGAATCGCTTGCATCAATAGGCTCCTTCCAATTTCAGACCCAATTATAGGCGGCCCAAAGGGTTCACGCGAAGTTTCACGATCGGCAGGAAAGCCGGCGTGGTCCGCACAAAATCACAATAGCCAGATTGCATAATGGGTGACCTGCTTGCGATTGCCCTGATCGACCCCATCCTCGAACGAAAAAAAAGTTTGACATATTTTGTATAAGTTGTACACTACTAAATGTACAAGTCGAATTGAGTCGAAAAAACATGAAATTAGCGGGTAAAAATCGCGGTGCGAGGGTGGTTGGGAGCAAGGTTGACCAACTCGGTGACCTGCTGGAAACGGAAATCCACCGCCGGGATTTTGCCCTTGGGCAGAAGTTTCTTTCCACCCACGAAATCACCCATCAGTTCGGCGTGTCGGCAGGCACGGCACGAAAGGCGCTGGGGCGATTGGTGGACAGGGGGATCCTGCGGCCTGAGCGGGGATCGGGGTATTACCTCCAGCAAAAAATCAGTCCACCAAAGCCAGACGGGAACAATAAATCAACCCGTTCAGCGATGACGTTGGCGGTTGTCGTGGGTCTTACGGGGCAATGGGGCAAGCTCCGCATGGAGGAGTATCTGGCGGCGATCAGCCGCGCCTGCGAACGGGAGAATTGGTCTTTCCTGAGGATTAACGCTGAAGAGCAAGACATTGAGCAAGCGATCCAAGGCAGGCGCCTCGCGGGATGTCTGACCTTTAACGTGAATAAGCCATTGCCTGAAGCGATTGACAGGGCGTCGGCGATCATCTGGGGTGGGGAGTCTGGGGTTTCCGGCTGCTCAATCATGGGCATTAATCACGAGAGCGCATCCCGACTCGCGCATGAGCATTTATGGGATCTGGGACATCATCGCACGGCACTGGTTCGGCCGGCGGCATGGGAGAATCTGGAAGAAGTCCGGCGACGGGAAGGTGCGATCCTGGGAATGCGCAAAGCCTATCTCGATCTGGGTTACACCTGGAGCCTTGACGAGGTGGTTCGCGTCAAACCGGAAGAGATGGATGGCCTATACGAAAGACTTTGCAACGCGGGCATCACCGGCGTCTATTCAGAAGACTGGAATATAACAGTGGAACTGTACCGGCAGGCCCATCGGCTGGGAGAAACAATCGGCCAGCGGCTGTCGGTGGTGGCGTCCGGCGGACACGACCTGGCCGAGATGTTGATCCCGCGGCCGGCGCGCATCTTCTGGCGCGCGGTGGACTATGCCGGTGTCGTGATCAGGGCGTTTCGTGAATTGAGCAACGGCACGCCGCTGCCGCCACGGCTGCTTGTTCCGGTCTTTCTGGAACCGGGCCTGAGCGCCCGGCCGCCGGCGTGAAGTGAAGCATTAATTTCGTCTAAATCGCCTTCGTCGCGTGACAAGGCATTTGAAGTTCAGTGGAGTTGTCTCTTACATAGGGAGAAATCACATGTCCGCGTTTCGTACCGCAACGTTTCTGGGCCTTGCCGGAATTACCCTGGCCGTCGGCAGCATGGCCGCCTCGGCGGCGCCGACCTACCTGCTCAATCAGGACTTTGATAATACATCGACTTTTCCTCTAAACTTAATCATCACGTCGGCGGGCGTCGGCGACGCGAGTACATCCGTCGGTTTTTGGACCGCCAGCGATGACACCGCCACCTACGCTCCTGAAATCGTGACCGATCCAACCAATGCGGCGAATCATGTTGTTGAGGTGACCCGCCACGCTTTCGGGCAGACCAATTTATTTGGCGCCAGCAACAACACGATCACCAGTGGCGTGTTTACTTATCAGTATTCGATCTATTTTCCGACGGATGCTGGCGGAGCGAATACCATTGTGACCAACATCAATAACACGTCCGCGGTGACCGGTGGTTCGCCCCATGCCGTCGGACAGCAATTTCGAGGCGCAACCGACAGCGACGTGGTCGTCTCGTCGACACCAGATGAATACACCAACGGTGGTTCCAGGACGTGGGGCTACAGCTTAAACACGAGCATCCCCATTGCGACATGGAATACCATTCGCGCCGTGGTGGACATTGACGCGGGAACATGGAGCATGTACCTGACCAGCGGGGCCAATCCTGAGACCACTGTTTTCACGGACCGCGCATTCAGAGCCGGTGATCTCAGTAATGTCAGTGCCATCGGATTTTATCCGCAGTTGCCCAATGACGACCATGTGGTCTATCTGGACAACATCAGCCTGGCGAGCGTGCCGGAGCCGGCCAGCCTCGGTTTGCTGGGCTTGGGCGGCCTGGCCATGCTGGTCCGTCGCCGTCGGCGATAGAAGGATCGTTGAAGTGATTCAGCGCTTCGGGCCTGTCAAAGGCCCGAAGCGCCTTGTTATGATCAAACCAACGTTGAAAAGGAGTCGGTATGTCCGTCAGACGTGGTTTTACATTGGTTGAACTGCTGGTCGTCATCGGAATCATAGCGCTTCTGATCAGCATCCTCCTGCCTTCGTTGAACAAGGCGCGTCGATCGGCGAGCACCGTACAATGCCTGAGCAACCTGCGACAGGTTGGGCTGTCGATGCAGATGTATCTCGATACCAGCAAGGGACTTTTTCCGAGATACGACTCATTATTACCCAATGGGAAATGGTATCAAAGGCTGCTTGAAACCAAGACCATGGCAACGGACAAAATCCTGTTTTGTCCCGAGCGTGAGCCAATTCCCGTCATCGCGCCGGACACCACTGAAGAAGCCAGCGCACTGACCAACGGGTACATCAGTTACGGCATTAATCTGATGCTCACCTATCCCTATCCTCCTTACACGGACATGGCGAAATTGACCCAGATTCGAAAACCGGCGGAGACCATCATGCTGGTTGACAGTTGTTACAGTCCAAGTACGCCCACCGGCATTTTCGTCGTTTATCCCTATAACCGTTCACTCGGATACACCGCGTGGATGCGGCATCCCAACAACGGATGCAACGTGCTCTGGGCTGATGGGCATGTCACCACCGTTCGTGCCAGCCAGCCGGATGTGGCATGGCTTTACGCAATGTCCGCCCTGACGGACGAAACATCCCCGGCGAATTACTGGGACCGGGACTAACAGATCGACGGGGTGGGACTCGCGGCATTATTTCGCGGGGATTCCGCGCCATTGAAGGGATTCAACCGATGCAATTCCTGAAATATGCAATGTCGGCTCTGCTGACTTTGGTTCTGGTGGCGGCATGGGCCAAAGCAGAGACGCCAAAACTCCATGGCGGACAAGCCGACATTTACATCAGCACGGGGGACAACCTCTTCCTCGGTGATTCCCTGTCATTCGACACACCCGAGGCGGTGGATGCGCTGTTCGACTTGCTGAAGGAAACCGGCGTCAGGCGCGTGTACTGGCGTGGACTGGAACAGGTGTTGATGAACCGCAATCCCCTGCGCGAGCAGAATCTGCGGTACGCCTCGTGGGCGAATTGGACGCGGGACTTGTACAGGCGTTTTGATCCGGACAAGGCGGCCATCGCGGCGGCACACAAGCGGGGGATGGAAATCTGGGCCGTTGGGAAATTAAACGAATTCGGCGGCCAGGCGGATGCGGTTCCCACCAATGCATGGCCTTTCTTTGAAAGCAGCCCGCTGGTCGACAAATGGCCGGTCCTGGATCGCCATGGCGTTTTGCACCAGGGTGGGACGGTCAGTTTTGCCACCCCTGAATCGCGCCAAGACGTGATGGACATGGTGATGAGCGTGATGGATGAATACCCTTACGACGGGGTCGCGTTTCTCAGCTATGCGGAAAATCACAGCCAGCGGTTTCAGGATGAATTTGGATTCAACCCGCCCATCGCCGAGGAGTTCAAGAAGCGATTTGGCATTGATCCGCGTTTTGAGGATTTCACCCGGACCGCATCGCGGGAAGATTGGGTGCGGCTGCGGGGAGAACATCTCAGTGAATACCTTCGCGGGTTAAAAGCGCGTCTGGCAAAAAATCAACAAAATCTGGGACTGTTTGTTAATCCATGGGATCCCCACGAGATGATGGCATGGAACGTTCCGGAAATAATTCAAACCGGCGGACCGATACACATCGATCTTGAAGGGCTGCTGGCCGATGGCACGTTGAATCAATTGGTCCTGTTCGCCGGATACGGCGCTTCCGATGAGGTTGTGGCGAAAACAGCGCAAAATTTATTATGGATGACGCGCCAGACCAAGGCGGAAGTGTCCATCGACACGTCGCTCATGACCGTGCCGCAATGGGAGCCGCTGCGAAAGGCGGGGGCGGGACTGGTTTACGATATCCGCATCGCGGCGTCTTATTTTAATCGAGCCGGATTTCCCGATGCATCGCTTTCGGACCTGAAAAGCGATCAGGCGTTTGACCGCATGCGGGCGCTGCAGCAGATTGCGTATCATCAACTGAAGGAACGGGCGACGATCCAGGACATCGCCCCCCTGGCGAACGATCCCAACCCCATTGTTCGCAGCCTGGCGATATTGGCGTTGGACCGAACCGGCGATCCGGCCGCGTTTGCCATCATTGAAAAGGCTCTGAATGATCCGGAGTTGGTTGTGCGATGTTACGCCATCAAAGCGATGCGCAACAGCCCCGACCCCCAGGACCGGATCGTAGACAAGCTGATGGCATCCCTGGCTGAAATGCCGTTGCATCCCGTGGCCGAGGAGACGCTGGATGTGCTGATCGGGATGCGGCCTCGCCCGGCCACGCAGTTGTCAAAACTGATGCGAACGGATTCCCGGCCGCGCGTCTCCGAGATTGCGGCCCGCGCGTTGGAGAGCATGGCGCAAGACGACCTGCTGGAGACCTACTTGGCGGGATTGAAGGATACCCATGAATACGTGCGATACGCCTGCACCAAAGGCCTGGGGCATCTTCATGGCAATCCCAAGGCGGTGGAGGCACTTCTGACCCAGTTGGTCAAGCCGGACGATGTGGTGGTGAACAACCGGGCAGCGCTTGCCCTGGCTGAGATCATTGATGAAAACCGGCCGGAGGTTGCTTCGCTGCGTCCCCGGGTATTGGAGACGCTGAAGGAGGTCTACGCGGCATACGGCGATGGTTGCAATCGACCTGATGCGGCGTGGGGATATCGGCCGACGGGAACGGCGCTGCTGGCGTTTGGAACCCAGGGCCAGGAGGCGCTTCGCCAGTTCATGCTTCAGCGCAAGGACAAACAGTTGGCCGAGCTGGCATGGAAAAGCCTGTGCATCCCGCACCGTCTCAGCGAGTTTGATTTTGTCACCGAGGCCCAGGACCGTGAGGCGTTTGCCCAGCGGCCGCCATCACTTCGCAAATACAAGGTCGTCCGCGTTCAGCAGAATTTCGAGTCCGCCAAGCCGGCCGACGCCCAGTTCGCCGGCGGGGCGGGTGATGACTGGTCAGGCATGACCCAGGAGGGATCGTATCTGGATGCACAATCGCCCCATGAGGGCAAACAATCAATGAAACTGGTGCGCGGCCAACCGGCCGGCAACCTTGTGGGTGTCCGTCTGTCCAACGCGATCCGCGACGGCGCGAACGTGCAATTCAGCTTGTGGCTCCGCCGTGACAGCGATCAAAGCGCCTTTGGCGCCAACGCCCTTGGTGCAAGCGGCCAGGGAATTGGATTTTTCATCAATTCCAGCGGTTCGCTGCACCTGTGGGATGGTGAAAAATCCGGCTGGACGATCACCGATCTGACAGTTCCGGCCGGGAAATGGGTGCAATTGTCGCTGGTCAGCGATTACCCGTTACATACATACACCGCCACCCTGACCGATGCCGACGGCCGATCCCAATCGGCCGAGGTTCAGGGCGTCTTGCCAAGCCACGCGGACATCACGCATCTTCGGTTCAGCCCGCAGGGCGATGAAGGGACTTCCAGCCACGTGGACGAGGTCACGCTGATCGCCCTGCCGTGATGGCCGCCGATTGCTTTCCCGTCCCCCTGAAATGCCCCCAATGCATGGGAACCACCTCAGTTTTCCACACTCCGGCACCAGAGGCGGTGGATAAGCTGAAGCGCGCGCCGGCGTGATTAAAAAAGCCGCCGGAGATGCGATAAATTATAAGCCGATACAGCGTAAGCCATTAGGGCGAGTTTAAGGTTTACTATCCAACAAATAGTGAAGTTTGGATTGACCTACACAAGATATAGTGTATAGTGGCTTTTGTTGTAATGTGAGTTGTTGAGGAGAGCAGTTGAGCGGGGGAATGCAAGTTGCGCGGCGGAGCCGCCATTACAACACATGTCGCTGGAAGCGATGGTTTGACAGGCAATTAGAGCGGCCTTGGCGGGGAAGGTGCGCTATGATTTGGTTTGATCGGCGGTGGTTATGGCGATTCTGTGCGACACTCAAATTCAAGAACTGATCGGGATCGAGCCGTTTGAGCAAAACATCAAACGCCAGGGGAAAATCAGCTATGGCGTCAGCAGTTACGGCTACGACCTGCGGGTGGGGAGCGTTTTTAAGATTTTCACCAACGTCAACAGTGAAATCGTAGACCCCAAGCGGTTTTCGGAACGTTCATTTGTCACGGTGGATACGGATCAGTCCGGCTCGGATCATGTGCTGATTCCGCCCAACAGTTTCGCCTTGTGCGAAACGGTGGAGACCGTTGCGATGCCGCGCGGTTGCCTGGCGATCTGCGTCGGCAAAAGCACCTACGCCCGCTGTGGGATCATCGTGAACGTCACGCCCATCGAACCGGAATGGCGTGGCAAGATCACGCTGGAAATATCCAACACAACTCCTTTGCCGGCCAAGATTTACGCCAATGAGGGGATCGCGCAGCTCATCTTCCTCAAAGGGGATCGGGTTTGCGCCATCAGCTATGCGGACAAAAAAGGCAAATATCAGGACCAGGGTGGATTGACGTTGCCCAAGGTGGACTAGACCAGCTCGCTTTTCGGAGAATCGCCATGAATAAATTGCATCTCATCGCGGCGGGAACGATGGCGGCGTTGATGGTGGCGGCGGGGGGGTGTGCCGACCAGCAGCAGCGATTGGATGAACAACGCCAGCAGCGGATGTTGCCGCCGGGGGCGCAGGTGGTGGCCGAGGGGCAGCCTCCCTTGTCGTATCTGATCCCCGAAGAAGGGGCGCGGATACAGGTGTGGGATTTGACCACCAGTTCGCTGGTTCACACGGCGAACCTGCCGGCCAGTTCGCAGGGTTCGGTGCTGGTGCTGGACGCCAAAAGTCAGAAACTGCTGATTCGTTCCATGAACAACAACGACCAGGCCGTTTTGCTGGATGGCCTGTCGCCGACGGATCAGTATCGAATCACTTTGTTGCCTGAGGGGAATACATACGATGCCGGCCCGGCCACCGCGCCGATTGGCCCGTAGAGATGAATTAGAACCGCCTTCCGTAACGGCGTGTCGCCTTTTGGTGATGCGCTGGATCATGGATGGCGCATGGGATCAAACAGGAACGTCAGTTTAAGCCACGGGAAGGTTGAAAACGATGAAGATCACGCGCCGATTTACAAAGCAGGGACAGGATCCGTTCGAGACGGTCGAGTATGAAAATCGCACCAGCCGGATCACCAATCCGGATGGCAGCGTCGTGTTCGAGATGACCGACGCCCAGATTCCAAAATCCTGGTCGCAGTTGGCGACCGACATCATGGTCAGCAAGTATTTCCGCAAGGCGGGCGTGCCGCAGGTGGACCAGAGCGGCCAGGTGATGCGGGATGCCGCCGGCAACGTCGTGACCGGCCCGGAAAAAAGCGCCAAACAGGTGATCAACCGCCTGGCGGGGTGCTGGCGCTATTGGGGCGAAAAGCACGGCTATTTCGACACCGCCGAGGATGCTCAGGCGTTTTACGATGAGCTGTCGTACATGCTGCTGCACCAGATGTGCGCCCCCAACAGCCCGCAATGGTTCAACACCGGCCTGAATTTCGCCTACGGCATCACCGGCCCCAGCCAGGGCCACTTTTACTGCGACCCGCGCACCGGCGAATTGATGAAGTCCAAGGATGCCTATTCGCACCCGCAGCCCCATGCGTGCCAGCCGTACCATGCACCGGTCTCCACACCGCAGGGACCGATCGCGATCGGGAAGATTGTTGAAGAAAAACTGATCGGTCTGGAAGTATTTGATGGAAGCAAGAACGGCACGGGGACGACGCGCGTCAAAGCAGTCAAATCGAACGGTCAGAAACAGGTTTTGCGGATTGTCTTGAAAAACGGCGCCGCCGTTGAAGCGACCGCCGACCATCTGGTCTGGGCGATGGATGAACGCCGAACCGCCGGTGAATGGCGTCGGGTCGATCAACTTCAACCGGGTATGAGGTTGAGCCTGTCAACCCGTACGACGGTTTCCAAGACATCATCGACGCAACTGGCCCATGAAGCCGCATTGGTTGGATGGCTGCAAGGCGATGGATTCGTCGGGCAATACACCGAAGGCACCAACCGCAGCTTGACGTTGGAATTCATGACGGTCAATGAGGAGGAGCATCAACACGTCCTGAAGCATATTCATGCGGTCTTTGAGGGAGTTCATTACAAGGTACGCAGCGTTCCCGCCCAGGACAGCCGGCTGGATGTGCGGCGCATTCGCCTGTATGGCGAACAATTGCGGCCTTTTGTTGAAAAGTACGAATTGTTGCGGGATGGGGAGGAACTGACCGTTCCCAATGCCATTCGTTCGGCGGGGCATGAGGCACAATGTGAATATCTCAAGTCGTTGTTTCAGGCCGATGGCACGGTGAGGCTGCGGCATCGAGCATCGTGCACATCCGATGTGGTGTTGACGACCGTCAGCCCTTCCCTTGCTGAAGGAGTGCAGACCCTGTTGCTGAACCTGGGGATTTATGCGCGCATTCAACAGGGCGTGGAGAAACGGCAAAATCGCCGGGTGCCGTTGTTCGTGTCGATCGGTTATGCCGATGCGCGAAAGCGATTCGGACAGCAAATCGGATTTGTCAGCCAGGACAAAGCGGCCAAACTGCAAGTTTCCTGCTCTGATGAATTTGCCGGCAAAGAACTTCCCGATCTGCGGGAAGAGGCGATCATCCGGATTGAACTGGCCGGCACACAGGCGGTGTACGATATTCAAACGGAATCCGAGCAATACCTTTCCAATAATTTCATCATCCACAACTGCTTCATCCAATCCGTCTCCGATGACCTGGTGAACGCGGGGGGGATCATGGATTTGTGGACGCGGGAGGCGAGGCTGTTCAAGTATGGGTCGGGAACGGGGTCGAATTTTTCGCGGTTGCGCGGGGAAAATGAGCCGCTCAGCGGCGGGGGCAAGAGTTCGGGGTTGATGAGCTTTCTGAAGATCGGCGACCGGGCGGCCGGGGCGATCAAGAGCGGCGGAACCACCCGCCGGGCGGCCAAGATGGTCTGCCTGGACCTGGATCACCCGGACATCGAGCAGTTCGTCAACTGGAAGGTGCGAGAAGAGCTGAAAGTGGCGGCGATGGCCGAGGGGATCAAGCGCCTGGCCGATGACCAGCGGGAACTGGCCCGGAAACTGGGATTGAAGCTGGATTACGATTTCAACGGCGAGGCGTACGCGACCGTTTCGGGTCAGAATTCCAACAACTCGGTCCGCATTCCCAATCGTTTCTTCAAGGCGATCGAGGAGGATGGCGACTGGCATCTGACCCATCGCACCAACGGCAAGACCGCCCACAAGATCAAGGCGCGCGACCTGTGGGAACAGATCGCCTTCGCCGCCTGGCGATGCGCCGATCCGGGCGTGCAGTTCGACGACACGATCAACCAATGGCACACCTGCCCGAAGAGCGGGCGGATCAACGCTTCCAACCCCTGCGTCACCGGCGACACGCGCGTGTTGACCCCCGGCGGCATCTGGCGGCGGATCGACCAGATGATCCACCTGCCCAGCCGCGTGGTGACGAACCTGTCGAACCATGAAATCCACGTCACCGAAGGAGCGTTCCCGACCGGAACCCGCGAGGTGTACGAACTGCGGACGATCGGGGGATACCGGCTGAAATTAACCGCCGATCACAAGGTCTGGACCCGCCATCGCGGCTGGGTGGAAGCGCGGGAATTGACCAGTGCCGACGAAGTGCGGCTGCCCCACCGACCGGCGGCGGTGCAGGAGATCGGCGAGCCGCAGGACCGGCGGTTTTTCCATCTGCTGGGATTGTTCCTGTCGGCCGCCAACGGCGATTCGACCTCGCTGCACCTGGAGACCTGCCTACGCGAGCCGGCATTGGTCGAGGATTTCGCCCATTACGTCCACGAAAACTGGGGCGCCGGCAACTACGCCGATGATTACGTCAACCAGTTGATGGTTGACCATGGCGACATCGAGGAGTCCGAATCCGGCAACACGATGACCGTCACGCTGACCAACCGCCGGCTGATGAGCCGGTTGAAGGCCTACGCCCGCAACGACGCCGGCCAGCGCCGATTGAGCGACGATGCGTTCACGGCCGGACTGGCCGCCCAGCGGCATCTGCTGCGGGCGCTGTTCACGGCCGATGGCCACATCCACAACGGCACGCTGGAGCTGGTATGCGACAGCGAGTTGCTTCTGCGGGATGTGCAGATGCTGCTGCTGGGATTCGGGGTGCAAAGCGGATTGATTTCATATGGCGATGGCGGAGCCAACGCCAGCGGAGAACTGCCTGGTCGCCGGGTGAACGCGCCCGGGCCGCGAAAGCATTGCGGCGACGCGGAAACACCGCGCCACGGCCTGCGTATCGACTCAGGCAGTCTCCGCTCTTTTGCCAAACACGTCGGCTTGCTCGCGGGCCACAAGCACGAACAGCTCGCCGACGCCATCAGCTACGCGATTACCCGCCCGGACCATGCCGGCAACTGGGACCGCGTGGCGGAACTGACCCACCTGGGCCGCCAGCAGGTGTTTGATCTGACCGAGCCGGTGACGCAGTCGTTTGTCGCCAACGGGTTGACCGTCCACAACTGCTCGGAATACATGTTCCTGGACGACACCGCGTGCAATCTCGCATCGCTCAACGTCATGACGTTCTTCGACGCCGAGACGCGCACCTTCGACATCGAGGCGTTCAAACACGCCACGCGGCTGTGGACGGTGGTGCTGGAAGTGTCGGTGCTGATGGCCAGCTTCCCATCGGAGGAAATCGCCCGCCTCAGCTATCGTTATCGCACGCTGGGATTGGGATACGCCAACCTCGGCGCGATGCTGATGCAGGCCGGCATTCCCTACGACAGCGACAAAGGTCGGGCGATTTGCGCCGCCATCACCGCGATTTTGACGGGCCAGACGTACGCCACCAGCGCCGAGATGGCCTGTGAACTGGGCGCGTTCCCCGGTTATGAGCCCAACAAGTCCGACATGCTGCGGGTGATGCGCAACCATCGCCGGGCGGCCTATGATGTGGCCCACAACGCCGACGCCCGCAAGAGCCACGGCGATTACGAATCGCTGGAGATTCGTCCGGTCGGCATCGACCCGGCGCAATTCGCCACCGGCGAGGCGCTGGCCAGCCCGCAGATGCTGCGGTCGGCGCAGGAATGCTGGGACCGGGCGTTGGCGCTGGGCGAACGGCACGGGTATCGCAACGCCCAGACCACCGTCATCGCCCCCACCGGAACCATCGGCCTGTTGATGGATTGCGACACCACCGGCGTCGAGCCGGATTTCGCACTGGTCAAGTTCAAGAAACTGGCCGGCGGCGGCTATTTCAAAATCGCCAACCAGTCCCTGCGGCCGGCACTGGTGAACCTGGCCTATTCCAGCCACGAGATCCACGACATCCTCAAATACGTCATGGGCACGCTGTCGTTGCACGATGCCCCGCACATCAACTGGGACAGCCTCAAGCGCGTCGGTTTTTCGGAAGAAGAACTGGCCAAAATCGAACAGTCCCTGCCGGGCGTGTTTGAGATCGGCTTCGCCTTCAGCCCATGGTCGATCGGAGAGCAAACGCTCCAGCGGCTGGGGATCGATTCGGCCGAGTGGCAGTCTCCATCGTTCAATTTGCTCAAACGCCTGGGATTCAACTCCCGCCAGATCAACGAGGCCAACGACGTCATCTGCGGCCGGGGGACCATCGAAGGCGCGCCCTATCTGAAAGCCGAGCACCTGCCGGTGTTCGACTGCGCCAACAAGTGCGGCCGGCACGGCCAGCGGTTCATCGCCGTCGAAGGGCACATTCGCATGATGGCCGCCGCCCAGCCGTTCATCAGCGGGGCGATCTCCAAGACCATCAACCTGCCCAACGAGGCCAACGTTGACCAGATCAAACAGTCCTACTGGCTCAGTTGGCAGCTTGGACTCAAGGCCAACGCGCTCTATCGCGATGGCAGCAAGCTCAGTCAGCCGTTGAACGTCAAAAGCGATCAGGAACTGGATTCGGCCGAGGAGGATGATGAGCAAAACGTCGAGGCCGCCAAGGCCGAACTGGCCACCGACGCGGCCAAGGCGGTGACGGCGGTGACGGCCGACAACATCGAGCCGGCCCACACCCGCGTCATCGAGCGGATCGTCGAGCGCATCGTCGAACGCCCGCTGCGCCGGCGGCTGCCCGACACGCGCAACGCCATCACCCACAAATTCGACGTGGCGGGCCACGAAGGATATCTGACCGCCGGCCTGTATGAGGACGGCCAGCCCGGCGAGGTCTTCATCACCATGGCCAAGGAAGGCTCCACCATCGGCGGCCTGATGGACGCCGTCGCCACGCTGGTCTCCGTCAGCCTGCAATATGGCGTGCCGGTCGAGTCGTTGGTGCGCAAATTCGAGCACGTGCGTTTTGAACCCAGCGGCATGACCCGAAACCCGGAAATCCCCATCGCCAAGAGCCTGGTCGATTACATCTTCCGCTGGCTGGCGATGGAGTTCATCCCCGGCTATCGCGCCACCAACGCACCCAAACGCGACAAAGGCAAGGGTGCGGCAAACCCTAACCCGCCGGCCGCCGCCGAGCCGGCCCAAAAGAGCGGCAACGGCCACGGCCCGCGTATCGAGCCGGATTCGGCCAAGCCGTTTGATTACGGTTCGGGATTGCAGGAACAGGTGGAATCGGCACAGGGCCTGTCGCAAAACGACCCGG
Organism: Phycisphaerales bacterium; assembly: GCA_020853095.1. GTDB lineage: Bacteria > Planctomycetota > Phycisphaerae > Tepidisphaerales > Tepidisphaeraceae > JADYZN01. The sequence continues at coordinate 76,838 of JADYZN010000024.1, forward strand.
CCGGCCCGGCGCAATCATCCCCCAACCTGCGGCTGACGATCGTCGCCGATCCACTCAGCCAGCAGGGTTCGGAGATGCAGGCCGATGCCCCCGCCTGTGACGTCTGCGGCAGCATCACCGTCCGCAGCGGAACCTGCTACAAATGCCTCAATTGCGGAAATTCGATGGGATGCAGTTGATCGCGCGATGAACGCATCCCACCAGATCAACCTCCCGGATGTCCATCATGACTCCGGGAGAAAATAAAGTACACTGAAGAACCATGCGAATACCGCTTCGGTTCAGTTCCCAATCCACGGCGCGAAAAATCCTGGCGGCGGTCGTGGTGGCCGCGGTGGCGATCGCGATCCTGATGGCCCTGCGATTCACTCCAGGGGTTTCGGTTCCGCTGAAAAAACTGGACAACGTGCTGTACGATTCGATGTACGCCCTGCGCACGCCCCAAAGCAGGCTGGATGGGGACATCGTGATCGTCGCGGTCGATGACCGCAGCACCAGGGAGATGAGCGACCTGATGGACTATGGCTGGCCTTGGCCAAGGGTCTATTGGGGGTTGATCGCACAATACGTCAGTCATTGCGGGGCCAGGGCGGTCGGCATCGACCTGCTGTTTACCGAAAAAAGCCGCTATGTGCAGGAATCGCCCGATGACGATGATTTTGCCGCACAGGTGGCCAAATCGACCTCTCCGGTGGTGTATGCGGCCGTCGTGCGCGATGGAAAATGGGGGAATTTCGCACCGCCGATCCCCGACCCGATTTTTGGGGCGGCCAATGCTTCAAACGATGCGGTGATCCGAACCTATTGGCCGCAAGTTGAGGGTAAATCGAGCTTTGCGGTTGCGGTGGCATCGGCCGCAAAGGGCCATCCGGTGGCTCAGCCGGCCGGGCCGTTTCTTCTGCATTACTACGGTCCCACGCGATCGGAGAAAACCCCAAAGGGGACGTTCCGTTATCTCTCGGCGGTGGATGTGGTGGGGTCGGCCATGCGGGCCAGAAAAGGCAAACCGGGGCCAAATGACATTCCGCCGGAGACATTCAAGGACAAGATCGTCCTGATCGGGGTCATCACGGCGGGGGGGTATGATCTGAAAGTCTCCCCCTTGTCGGATATTTATCCCGGCACCGAGGTCCATGCGACCGCCATAGAAAACCTGCTCCATGGCCAGTTTGTCCGCCCGTTGGGGCCGGGGTCAACCGGCCTGATCGGCCTGATGGCGTGCTTGGTCGCATCGCTGGGGGGGATGATTCCCAAGCGCGTGATATTAAAGCTGTTATGGTCGGTGGTGGCGTTGGTTGCGTTGTTGGTGGTGGCGGTGTTGCTGTTTCGTGGAGGGCAGATCACCTGGCTGCCATTGGCGGCGCCGTTGGTGGCGGTGATTTTGGCGACCATCGGGGCGTTTGCTTGGAGTTATCTCACCGAAGACCGCCAGCGAAGAGTGGTGTTGAAAGCCCTGGGGCAATATGTCTCACCCACCGTGGCAGCGCAAATCGCCCGCAATCCCGACAGTCTTAAACTGGGCGGCGAACGTCGGGAAATGACGGTGATGTTCACGGACATCGCGGGTTTCACCGACCTCAGCGAGACATTGAGCGTCGAAAAACTCAGCGCACTGTTGAATTTTTATCTTGATGAGATGTCGTCGGTGGTGATCGAGAACGATGGAACGCTGGATAAGTACGTCGGTGACGCGATTATGAGTTTTTGGAGTGCTCCGGTGTTGCAGGATGACCATGCCGTGCGGGCCTGCCGGGCGGCGTTGGGGATGAAACGCCGGGAAGAGGCCATTCAGGATCAATTGCGGCAAATGGGGGCGGGCAAAATGTTTACGCGCATCGGCCTCAACACCGGCCCCATGTCCGTGGGGAACATGGGATCGAGCCGGAAATTCAACTACACCGTTCTGGGCGACTCGGTGAACCTCGGCAGCCGCCTGGAAGGGGCGAACAAATTTTACGGCACACGGATCATGCTGGCCGACAGCACGGCCAAACAGGTTCAAGGTCAGTTTCTGTTGCGGCCGCTGGATGTGTTGCGGGTCAAGGGGAAACAGCAGCCGATGGCGGTGTTTGAATTGATGGATGAGGGGCCGGGTGAGGAAAAATTGCGGGATTTGGCCAAACGTTACGAGTCGGCGTTTGTCTTATATCAGCAGCGGCAATGGGATGCGGCCGAAAAGATTTTACTTGAGTTGCAGCAACAATTTGCGGATGATGGGCCGACAGCGACGCTGTTGGCTCGCATTTCAAAGTTCCACAAGGAGCCGCCTCCGTCCAACTGGGATGGGGTGTATGTGGCCAAGGACAAATAAACAACAATGACAAACAATCGCGGGAGTCGACTATGAACCGACTGGGACAATGGATCAAAACCCGGCCCATCCGGACGGCGGTGGTGATGGTGTTGGCGTTCATCTGCATCGCGGCGGCCGCCGAAACGGTCTACGTTCAGACGGCCAACGTTTCGATCCGCGAGGAGATGTCTTCGCTTGGCCAGGTGGTGGTGCGCGTCAATCGCGGCGCAAAACTGCAGGTGTTGGAACAACACGGCGCATGGCTGAAAGTGCAGTTCACCGATAAAGAGGGCAAAACCTACGTCGGCTATTGCATGGCGACGGCGCTGTCGCCCAAGCCGGTTGAGGACAGCGCGCTGGACATGCTGGGTTCAAGAGGCGGCGATGCGGATGCACCATCGGCCGCGCTGGCGGGCAAGGGATTGCTGGCGGAGGCCGAACAGTACGCCACGTCCAAAAATCTGAACCCGGCGTACGCCAACCAGATGGTGGAGATTCGCAACAGCCTGACACCCGAGCAGCTTCGGGCGTTCCAGAAGGCGGGCAGGGTGGGCGAGGCACAGGTCAAGAAATAAAGGTTCACCATGAAAACAACATTGCGAAAATTCGGTCTGCTGGGCGGTGGAACGGTTTTGACGATGGCCGGCCTGCTGGCGATGGTTCCGTTCAACATGGGCGGGTGTGTCACCGATCTTGGCAACGCCGTTGGCGGACAGACCGGTGGCGTGCTCAGCGGCATTGGGGGGATGATCGACGCCCAGACCGTCACGCCCGAACAGGAGCTTGCCCTGGGACAGTCGGTGGCGGTGGCGGCGACCAACACGTTCGGATTTGATGACGATGTGCCGTTGAACCAGTACGTCAACCTGGTCGGCATCACGGTTGCCACTTATTCGGACCGGCCGGACTATGATTACGTCTTTGGCGTCTTGAATTCGCAGGAGATTGAAGCCTGTTCCGGGCCGGGTGGATACGTGATGATCACGCGGGGGGCGCTGGCCCATTTGAAAAACGAGGCCGAACTGGCCGGCGTGCTGGGACACGAAATCGCCCACGTCAGTTTGCAGCACGGGCTGGAGGCGGTGAAAAAATCCGGCACGGCACAAGGCGCGGTCAAGGCGCTCAGTTCCGGCGTCTCCGATGATGCGAGTCAGCAACTGGCTTTCAACGCCCTGGCCGATGGCGTGGTGGACATCGTCGGCCAGCAGTTCAGCCAGGAGGATGAGCTGGCGGCCGATCTAAAGGGCGTGATGTACATGGCGATGGCAGGGTATGATCCCAAATGCTACCTGCAATTTTTGCAGCGGTCGGCCGAGTTGCATCAGCCGGTCAAGACCCACCCCAGCTCACCGGAGCGTGTTTCCAAGGTGCAACAGGCGATTTCGCAGTTGCCGGCCAATCGCGCGACCGGGCAGGTGCTGGCCGATCGTTATGCGGCGAACGTGAAGAAATGACAATGGATGAGTGACCAGTGATGCCAGATCAGGGAGTTTTTGCGCACCATGCGCACGTGGGGCCGGCGGAGGTGTTGCCGGAAGGGACGATCGATCGTTTGCTGCGACTGCTGGAATCGTGCGGGATTGATCGGGCGGTTTGTTTCGCGCCCTTCCCGCATCAATGGGGCCAGCGCGAGGGGAATCCCAATCAATGGCTGGCCGGGGAACTCAAAACCCGGCCTAACCTGGTGGGTTTCGGGACGTTGATGCCCGATGAAAAGACCGCCCGTCAACAGGTTCAAGAGGTGGTGGATCTGGGGTTCAAAGGACTGAAGCTCCATCCCCAGTCGCAGAATTTTGAGATTTTGTCGCCGGCCGGATTGGCGATGTACCAGTCAGCGCAGGAGGCGGGGCTGTTCGTGACGTTTCATTGCGGGGTTCACGCCCATCGGATGAAGGGGATGGCCGTGACGGATTTTGACGAGGTGGCGCACCGGTTTCCAGCGTTGCGATTCAGCCTTGAACACGTCGGCGGGTATCATTTTTTCAACGAGGCCCTGGCGGTGTTGTTCAACAACACGCCGCCGCCTTGGAATCCGGGCGAAAACCGCCTGTACGCGGGTCTGTCCAGCGTCTTCACGCAACATCAGAACCGTTTCTGGTATTTAAGCCCGCAACAGATCATGGAACTGATCGCGCAGGTTGGGATCGACCAGATGATTTTCGGTCTGGATTTTCCGTTCAATCGAGAACGTGAGACGATGATCGCCCTGGAGACGATTCGCACGAAGTTGGGTTTGAGCCTCGAAGACCAGCGAAAGGTGCTCGGTGGAAATCTCCGCCGCGTGCTGGGAGTTTAACTCAACTTCCGCACTTACCTGTCCGAATCGGCCTGCCCGCCGGCCTGGGCGGATTCAACCGAATTGAGCTTCGTCAGGATGCGGTCCATCTTCTGATGTAACCCCATGACTTCAAGGTGCGCCTTGCGATTCACCTGATAATCCTGGTCGGCCTGGATGCGGTTGCGGTCTCCTTCGCGGTTCTGGCTGATGAGCACGAACAGCGAGATGAACAGCGATTCGATGCTGACGATGAACCCCAGCAGGCCAAAGGGAAACGGGTCGATGGCGTTTTGGCCCCGCAGGATGTTGGCCACGATCCAGAAGGCGAAGAAGGCGATGTTCAGCAGAATGAACGCCTCGGAAGCGGTCATGGAGGCGACGATCAGCGAGATTTTGCGCCAGCCGGGCGTGCGTTCATCGACGACCTGGTTGACGTTTTTGATGCCGCGGAGCTTGTCCAACGTCTCGCGTTGGCGCTGGCCGAGGATGGTCAGCATCTGGATGGCGGCCGAGGGGTGTTTGCGGATGAACTGATGAAATTCATCGCGCCCCAGCACCAGCAGCGTGGCGGGGGTGATGGTGCGGACGGTGGCGGTGCGGACGCCGCCGTCGATCAGGGAGATTTCGCCAAAAAACTGCCCCGGTCCAAGAACGCTCAAGGTGACTTCGTTGCCCGATTCATCCGGCACCACGACGGCCGCCTGCCCGTGCTGGATGATGTAAAATTCGGTGCCGACCTCGCCGATCCAGACGATGGGGTGTTGCGCTTCGACGTCCTGTTGGCGCAAATATCCGGCCAGCTCGGCCAGTTCGGCCTCCGAGAGCTTGGCGAACAACGGGATTTTGGACAACACGGAATGATCCATAGGGGCCTCGATCGGTCGGTATATTAACCGCACCCCGCGATGGGTTGCCAGTTGCCGGCCTGGCCGGCACAAATCATCGCGACTGGCGGCGGATGGTCATGTCGAAATTTTTGACCATGTTTTTGTACAGTTGCCAGATCGCCAGACAGTAAACGCCGCAGGCCACCAGCGAGAACGCCAGCAGTTGCACGCGGGCGGCGAACATGGCCGAAGGGTCGGCGGGATCGAACAACCGCCCGCCAAACCGATCGGGGGCCATCAGCAGGGACAGCACCGTGAAGGGGCTGAATCCGGCGAACAGGAGTTGAACGGGGTTGGCGCCGCGCATCCCGCTGGTCAGCATCAGCCCGCACCATCCCAGCGCCCCGCACAACCCCAGCATGATGCCGACCGATGCCATCACCGCCACGACCGTCTTTCGACATCGCAACGACATGTGCATCCCCACCATCGCCGCGAACGCCGACACGACGATCAAAATCGCCGGCAGGATCAGCAGCGCTTCGGGCAGGATGAACCACGGATCGGTTGAGCCATGCGAGGAGAAGACAAACCGCCCCAGGTCATACAGGACAAACATCCCCACGCTCAGCACCGGCGTCGCCGCCAGCGGCAGGATGAAACTGACCAGCCCGCGCAATTTTCCCCAGAGGTAATAGCGGCTGGTGATGGGCGTGGTCAGCAGCAACTCCAGCGTGCCATCCTCCTTTTCGCGCGTGACGGTGGAGGCGGCGGCGTTGGTGACGATCAGCAGGATGGCCGCGAACTCGATCATCGTCGCCCCAAGCAAAAATGACCGGGCCTGTTCGGCCGACAATCGCCGGGGCAGCGGGGCCAGTTGCAACGTCGACAGCGTGCGCGAACGGGGATTGACCAGCGTGAAGGAGACCACCTGCAATTCCGTATGGCCCGCCTCCAGCGAATAGGGCCGTGAATTGAGCGTGATGATCGTCTTGTTGTCGATGCGATAGGTGGAGGGGGTGTCGTTGTCGATGATCGTCAATTCGTGCATTGCCGGGTCGTAAGCGTTGCGGTCGAGATGTCGGTTCACCGGCCGGGTGGAGGCGTATAGATACAACAGCGCCGCCGCCCCGATCAGGCCGGCCGAGATGAAGGCATAACGCAAAAACGATGACCGCGTGGCCGAGGCTTTGGTGCGGGCTTCGCGCCAGGCGATGGGGTTGGACCAGACCGGCCGGGGTTTGCGCTTCCGGTCGCCGCGGGAGAGATGAAATTTTTCCAGAATCCACGATTTGGGCGAAAGGGTGGACTGGGCCATCCGCCGCAGCAGCAACACCGAGGGCAACACCAGGATCACGCTCAAGGTGGACATGAAGGCGATGAAAAACGTGTGCGGGCTGGATAAATACCAGCCGATGGGCCACGAGCGCAGCGCCGGCGGCAGACTGGTGGATTGCGGCGGCAGATAGTGCGGGTCGCCAAACACAACCTGCAACGCCAGAAACGGATGCAATCCCGTCAGCCAACTGGTTTGCAGGGGAACGCCATACAGGTCGACGGGATGAAACGCATCCATCCGGTCCAGCCCATACAGCCCCACCAGGTAGACGACGACAAAAAGGTAAAATCCGAAGATGGTTCGGCGGGTTCCCACCTTGAAGGTCGCGATGGCGATGGCCAGCGCGCCGGTGACCAGTGCGGTGGCGGCGGCGATGGCGAAGGAGAACAGGATCGAACGGTTGGCGACGCCGCCGAAAATCTGCGTGATCGAAAAGATGGGGATGCCGCTGACCAGCAGCGCGACGATGAAAAAGAGGCGGGAAAACAACGAGCCCAGCACGATCTGGCCGTTGGACAATGGCGTGGACAGGAGAATGTCGTAGGTCTGGCTGTCTTTTTCCTGGGTGATGGCCCCAGCGGTGAAGATGGGGGCCAGCAGCGCCACCAGCGCCAGTTGCAGGATGCTCATCGTCTGAAACAGCGATGCGCTGGTTTTGGCCAGTTGCGACAGGTCCTGATTTGTCGTGCCGATGGAGGCCAGCAGCGAAAAAAGAACCACCGTGATCAGCAGCCCCAGGTATCCCATGCGGATCATCAGGTCCCGCCGCCGTTTGCCGCCGGCCAGGATAACCCGCAGCAGGATCGGGTTGGCTGGAAGCAGTCTCCAGAAATAATGGGCCAGAGCGAACATGGGCGTTGATCTTTACTGAACGACTCCCCGCGTCAGCCTCATGAACGCGGTTTCGAGATTCACTTCCTCCTCCTTCAGCAGCGTCAGCTTGAAGCCGGCGGCGACGAGCTGCTGGGGGATGAATGAAAAGTCGGTGACGCCGGATTTGAGGGCGATCTCCAGGTGCTCGTTGTTGGCGACGATCGATTCGACGTTCGCGTTGGCCGCCAGCAGCGCCTGCGCGGCCGGCTGATTGGATGCCACCGCCACGTGCAACACCGTCCCGGCCCGCGCCCGTCGAACGATGTCGGCCACCGGCCCGGAATACAGCAGCTCTCCCTGCTCGATGATCCCCACCGTATTGCACAAATCCGCCAGCTCCGGCAGGATGTGCGATGAGATCAGGATCGTCTTGCCCATGCGGCGGAGTTCCTTGAGCAGCTCGCGCATCTCGATGCGGGCGCGGGGATCAAGATTGCCGGCCGGCTCATCCAGCAGCAGCACCCTGGGGTCGTGAACCAGCACGCGGGCGATGGAGAGACGTTGCTTCATGCCGCGCGACAGGCCATCGACCGGCGCATCCTGCTTGTATCCCAGGTCCGTCAATTCCAGCACTTCGTTGACGATCTTCGCGCGGGCCGGCCCGTTGATGTTGTACGCGGCGGCGAAAAACTCCAGGTATTCCCGCACCACCATGTCCTCGTAGGCGCCAAAATAATCCGGCACGTAGCCGATCAGCGGCCGGATCTGCCGGGATTGATACCCGATCACCAGGTCGCAGATTCTCGCCTCGCCCCAGGTGGGTTGCAGCAGCGTGGCCAGAATCCTGATCGTGGTCGTCTTGCCCGCGCCGTTGGGCCCGATGAAACCAAAGCAGTCCCCCTCGGCGATTTCGAGGTTCAGATTGGACAGCGCCACCAGCGTGCCGTATCGCTTGGTGAGGTTGACGGTTTTGATCACGGTGGCCATGGGTTGGACCTATGGTGCGGGTGGAAGTTGTTCCAGCGGAATCACCGCCTGATATAAAATCGTCCCTTCGCCGCCGACCGCCTCCCCCTCGACTTCCAATGGAAAGGGCAGCGGTCCGTGCGCCTGCGCCAGCACCACCATTCCACCCGCGCCCAGCACCTGTGACAAGTCCATGCCGCGCGCCCCGATCCGCAGCAGGTCAAAGCGGTTGCTTGGCGCGCCCGGCGCGGCCGTGTTTCGCGGCGTCGGGAGGCGATCAAAAAAACTCAGGATCGGGATCGAGATTGGGATCGGCCTTCCATCATCGTTCCAATCGCCCGTGCCGGCGCGAAGCTGATCATACCAGTCATTGGCCCATTCCATCGCGACGTTCCCCGTGGCGATTCGGCCGTAGGCGCGTTGGCCGGGGCCGGGCTTGACCTGCGGGACAAACGCATTGCCCATGCCGCGAAATTCACGGTTCAAATCCAGGCTCGCCCCCCTGGACCAGCTCGGCAGATACAGCAGCCAATCCTCGCCCGGGCCGTCCGGCCGGGGCTGGCGAAAGGCGATGTAGACGTTGGTCAGGTTGTAGGGTGTTCCGTTGGTCAGCGTGCCGGCGATGGTTCCCTGTTGCATCCCCACCAGCCGGGCCGACCCTTCGATGCGGGTGGCGTAATCACCGATCCATTGGGCTTGCAGTTTTTTTGACGTGCTGCGATAGGGAAACCCTGCCGCCACCGGATCATCGGACATCGCATCGCCAATGGTGAGGGTGTATTCCATGTACGCCGGAAATTCCTGACTGGCCTCCACGTGCTGTGGATGAATGGCAAAAGCCCTCAGCGTGCTGTCGGACTGGGGCGCAAACCCTTTGATCTCCACGCGCTGCTCATTGCCCCGCGGAATGTACAGGCCAAAATGGCTGCGGATGATCGCCGGCTGGCCCGGCGCGGTGCGAACCACCGTCCAATGATGAATCTGCGGCGAGCCGCGCAACACCACCTTCACCACCCCGATCGTCACCACCGTCGCGGCCACGGCTGTGGCGCCATAAACAATCCAGCTCAAGGCCGCCCATTTCTTCTTGCGCAGATAAAAATAGGAACCCGGCCCCGCGATGAACCAATACAGCAGGAAAAACAACAGCGCCAACAGGATGTACACCGTCGATTTGCCGGTAAACGACATTCCACCCAGCATCAGGACGCCCAGGTCTCTTGGATTTCGCGGCCCCCATTGATCGGCCTGCGCCGAGGCCGTCCTGCCATCATCCGACACCGGCAGCGGGGTGTTGTTCCAGTCAAAAACAGTGTCCCAAACCGTCAACCAACCCGACGGCGCCCGGCCGACGATGGCCGAATCCCCCAGGTCCTGTGCCACCCACGTCACCGATCCCAGTCCGTACACCTGTCGAACCAGCCACGGGGTTCGCCCCGGTAGGCCGGGCATCGCATCGGACCCCTGCCAGGTCATCCATTGATCGACAACTGCGCCGGGTTTGGCCTGTGCGATGGCGACCTTGAACGGGCCTTTGGGCCGATCCCACGCGGCCGCGACCTCCGGGTTGCGCATCGCCAAGTCACGCAGCGGGTGCAAATCCGAACGTTCCACCATCCCCTGAATCGTCGAATCGCCCTGGCCATACCTGGGATACAACACCGGCAGCAGATCGCCCAGCGCCTCCATCCGCTGCCACTGGGCATATTGGCACAAAACCAGCCGGCCCCCCTGGCGGACGAACTGCCGCAGGATCGGAATTTTGCGATTTCCCACCTCCGGCGGGGCGGGATCGGCGCTGGACAATACAATCGCATCCACCCCCTCCAGACCGATCACGTTGTCGGGAATGTCATCCAGCGTGATCGTCACGAACCGGGGCATCTCGACCAACCCCAGTGCCTTTTGAAATTCGCCCAGCGCCGGCATCGAACGAGCCTGCCGGTCGACGACGACCAGGATCAGCTTCTGTCCGAGATGGGGTTGAAACGGCGGGATGTACGGCTCCACCGAGCTGATCGTGTGTTGGATGGTCAGCGGGGTGATCGGTTTACCGGTGGAGGTGCAAAGGAGGACTTTGAGTTTCTGTTGCAGCTCCCGCAATCCATCGGCCGGCTCGGGCAATCCGTGGTCGGTGGGCTGCGGGATGAAATAGGTCCAGAACCGCTGTTCATCGCCGGTTCGCCCCTCGACATTGCCATCCAGGGCGATGGTTTTGGTGAACAGGATGCGATCGCGGTCGAGGTCTTCCTGAATGATGCGAATCTGGTACATCGCGGACTGGCCCGTTTGCGGTTGCAACCGCACGACCATCGGCGTCCAGCAGCCGGGCCGGTAGACGTTGCCAAATCCAATCGACTCCACCTCGCCGGTGGCCTGGGCGAGCAGCGCTGAAGCGCCCCACAAAATCAGCATCCCCGACAGGATCCAACGCATCATCGTTCACTCTAAACCACATTGTCACAATGTAAAGCGACCAGCGATTTTCCATGATGTAAAGAAATTGGAATGGCCAAAAAAACGGAGGCCAAAAAAAACGGAGACGCCGATAGTTTCAAAAGGTCCGGTTGGTTTTCCATGTTGTTCCTTTAATTATCTGGCGTCGGCCGATAGGATGAGGCGCATGGCATTGGTCGATTGGTCGAAACGGTACGGATTGTTTTTTCATCGGGTGCGTGTGCTGGTCACGGGGGGTGCGGGGTTTATCGGGTCGCATCTGGTGGAGGCATTGGCCGGGTTGGGGGCGGGGGTGGTGGTGTTGGATGATCTGTCGGGCGGATCGAGGTCCAACGTCGAGTCGTTTCCCCTGGCCGATCTGCGCATCGGATCGATCTTGGATGTCGAGTTGTTGCGGCGGGCGATGCGGGATTGCCGGTACGTCTTTCATCAGGCGGCATTGGGGTCGGTTCCACGGTCGGTGGAACAGCCGCGTGCGTATCACCAGGCCAATGCCACCGGCACGTTGAACGTGCTTGAAGCCGCCCGCGAAACGGGGGTTCGGCGGGTCATGTTCGCCGCCAGTTCCAGCGCTTATGGCAACAGCGAACAACTTCCCAAGATCGAATCGATGCCCCCGTTGCCGGCCAGTCCCTATGCGGCCAACAAGGTCGCCGGCGAAGCGCTGATGCGTGCATACGCCAACAGCTACAATCTGGACACGGTTTCACTTCGATATTTCAACATCTTCGGGCCGCGTCAAAACGCCAACAGCGCCTATGCGGCCGTCATTGCCGCATTCGCCAAGGCATTGCTTTCCGGACAACGCCCGACGATTTACGGCGATGGGGAACAATCCCGCGATTTCACGTTCGTGGAAAACGCCGTCCACGCCAACCTGCTGGCCGCCCGGCATGAAACTCCCTTGCAAGGTGAAGTCTTGAACGTCGCCTGCGGCCAGCGGATCACCGTCAATGAACTGGCGATGAAAATGGCACAATCGCTCGGCCGGCCTGATTTAACCCCGGCCCACGCCGCCGATCGTGCGGGGGATGTCAAACATTCGCTGGCGGACTTGTCGCTGATCAACCAAACCCTGGGTTATCAGCCGATCGTGCCGTTTGGCGATGGGTTGGACCAGACGATGAACTGGTATCGAACCGCCGGCGTGTAAGTCAGGCCTGCACGATGTGGTCGCGTTTGCCTTTGACATCCCGCAATGCGCCGCGCGTGTCCACGATGGGACCGTCACGTGGGCCAATGGCAATCGCGAACCACGGGCAATTAGCATCTAGCAACCCGTGTCAAGCAACTGCTCCAGCTCGCGCTGAAGCACCGGCAGTTTGTCCTGAATGATCCGCCACGTGATCTTTTGATCCACCGCATCATATCCATGAATCAGCGCGTTGCGGAAACCGATGATCCGCTGATGATCGGAGATGCGTTCGATGAAGGCCGGATCGATCTTCCGCAGCCGGGTCATTGCCTCGCCGATGATCTCGAACTGCCGCTCCACCGCGCTTTGGAGCATCAGATCGCCGCACAGGTCTTCCAACGTTTTTCCGGCGACGAACAGTTGAATGCCGATGGCGGCATGTTGCATATCGAACAGAAGTGATTTGATTTCAGGCCGCATAAAGGGATATCCGCTGTTGAAGGGCCTGCGCCACGAAGTAGGGATTGCGGGCCGCGGCGATGTCGACCAAGTCGGCCTTTCGTCCGTAGAGCGATTGCAACGCCTCCCGCAGTCCGAAATAGCGTTCATCGGCGGGCGTGCGGCCATCGCGTCGAAACAGCACGAGAAAATCCAGATCGCTGGTCGCCGGATCAAACCGCCGCCCCCCATCCGCGACCGCCGAGCCGAACGCCTCAAGACGCAGCACGTCAAACCGCCGACAAATCCCGGCAAGGTCGGAGCGATGCTGTTGCAGCGCGTCAATCACGCCGACGATTATAGGTTAGTGATGGACAATTGTCAGGGGTAATCGGTCGTCAGTTGCCTGTGGCCGGCCGCCAGTGACACCAAACCGGTCGGCGTTTTTGAGAAAAGGGCCGCCTTCTTTTGCGTTGGCGGATCAATCAAATTTCCATTGGTGTCATTGACTGGAGATGACAACCATGGATTTGAATGATCATCTCCATCAGGCCTGCACGATGTGGTCGCGTTTGCCTTTGACATCCCGCATCGCGCCGCGCGTGTCCACGATCAGTTGCGATTCATCGGCGACCTGCTGCCAGTCGATGGCCGAATGGTGGGTGGCGATCAGGATGCAGTCATACGAACCCAACGTCCGCGGCGTCAGCGGAACACTCTTTTTGCCGATGTCGCCCCATCGTCGCATCGAATGGGTGGCTGGGACGTGCGGGTCGTGATAATCAACCTGCGCCCCCAGGTGTTCGAGTTGTTCGATCAATTCAAAACTGGGGCTTTCGCGCACATCATCCACATCCGGCTTATACGCCAGCCCCAGCACCAGGATTCGGCTGCCGTTGACCGATTTTTTCCGCTGGTTGAACGCCAGCAGCAGCTTTTGCACCACAAAACCAGGCATGGACTGATTGACTTCGCCGGCCAGTTCGATGAACCGCGTGGTCATCCCCACCTCGCGCGCCTTCCACGTCAGGTAAAACGGATCGATGGGGATGCAATGCCCGCCCAGCCCGGGGCCGGGATAAAACGCCTGAAACCCAAACGGCTTGGTCTTGGCGGCCTCGATCACCTCCCACACGTTGATCCCCATCGCGTCCAGCACCATCTTCATCTCGTTGACCAGGGCGATGTTGACCGATCGGTAGATGTTTTCCAGCAGCTTGGCGGCCTCGGCCACCTCGGCGCTGCTGACACGAATAACCTTGGCGATCGCCTGCTGATACAACGCCTCGGCCAATTCGCCGGAAACCGCGTCGATCCCGCCCACCAGCTTGGGGATGCTCTGCGTGTTGTAGTCGCGCCGGCCGGGGTCTTCGCGTTCGGGTGAATACGCCAGGAAAAAATCCATCCCGCATCGCATCCCCGTGGCCGACAAAACCGGCAGAAGAATCTCGCGGGTTGTGCCCGGATAAGTACTGCTCTCCAGGACGACAAGCTGCCCCGGCCGAAGGGTTTTGGCGATGTCCGCCGCCGCCTGACGGATAAAACTTAAATCCGGCTCCAGATGCTTGCCCAGCGGCGTGGGCAGACAGATGATCACCGCATCGGCCTCCCCCAGCCGTCCAAGGTCTGTTGTGGCATCAAATCGATCTGATGCCGCCAGAGTTTTTGCAAAATCTTGCCCAAGGTGTGTGAGGTAATTGCGCCCTTGTTTGAGCTGGTCGATCTTGGCCGGGTCCACGTCAAACCCCAGCACCCGCAACCCACCCTGAAAAAACGCCCTCAACAAAGGCAAACCGACATACCCCAGTCCCATCACCCCAACGGTGAGCGATTTGGATCGAAAACGTTCAATTTGATTCATGCGGCGGCTCCGAAGACCCTTCGCCTATCATATCGGATCAATCCGGCGGCACATCTTCCATTTTCGGCCATGATGCGTAGGATGTTGCGTACCCATGATTTCGATTCTTGCACAACAAGCTGCTCAATCGCCCAGCGCCTGGTTGCCGGTGGTCCTGTTGATCATCATCGGCATCGGGTTCGCGGCGGGAAATTTGATTCTGTCGATCCTGGTCGGGCCGCACCGCACCGGTTCGGTCAAAGAAACCACCTACGAAAGCGGCATGATGCCGATCGGCGACGCCCGCCGTCGCTTTAACGTGCGATTTTACATCGTCGCCATGATTTTCCTCGTTTTTGACGTGGAAATCGTCTTTTTCTATCCCTGGGCCACCCTGTTCCCGCACGAACTGGCAACCCATACGCCACTGGGATTGCAACTGCTGATCGAAGCCATCGTCTTTGTGGGCCTGTTGCTGGTGGCCTATTTCTACGCCTGGGGCAAAGGCGTCTTCCGCTGGGATTAAGAGCCTCGATTCAACCTTCATGGTTGCTCGAAACCGGCGGCAACGCGGCCGGCGAGTTGATTTGAGTGGGCAGTTGCCGGTCGCTGTTGACGATCTCGGCGACCACATCCTTGATTCGATCATCGTTCAATAACTGGCTCATCAACACCCGACGATAACCCGTGTTGCGCATCTGTTCCTTCAGGGCGTCGGTTCGTTCCTGCTTGAGCTTTTCGTTCTGAGTGAACAGCGCTTCTTCAAGAGATTCGTTCTCCAGCAGCAGGGCATACATCGCATCCGCCTTGCGGCCGCCGGATGAAAACAACCCACCATAACCGGCCGCCTTTTTGCGATATTCCTCCACACGCGAACCCAGCGCCTTGACCTGCTCATGAAGCTGCGCATTTTCGGCTTTCAGGTGGTTTAACTCCTGCTCATACAACAACTTAAATCCTTTTTGGGCGGTGAATAATTCCTGTTCCTTGGAAGCCAGTTTTTTGGTGTTGCCGATCGAGGCGATCCATCGGCCGACCCAGTACCCCAGCACCAGACATCCAACCACCCCGACGATCACCAGCAGGTAAAACAGATAGCGCGCGGATTCAGAGGAGAAGTTCAGCATAGCCCCCAATCATAAACTTAATGCCGGCACAGGGGAACGTCACATGCCCCGGCGGGACCGCCGACGAAGCAGTTGGCTTGCGGCCAGCAGGCCGATCACGGCAAACGATGCCGGCTCCGGAACCGGAGCGAGATCCCAGCCGATGTCGGAAAGAATGCCCAGGTCGCGGGCACTGGGGTTGTGGTTGACCCCCTGATAAATCGGGGCCATCAAATCCGTCAGGCTCTGGTCCACATGATACACGCTGGAGCCGGCCGAATAGGTGGATGGGGCGTACATCTTGATCTGGGAATTGCCATTGGCGGCGGTTCCATCGGCGCCGGTCCAATACAGGGCATCGCTCTTGATGGCGGCCAGACGTTGAGCATTGGTCATGCCGGTCAGGGCATTGCCGCCATTTTCCAGGAAACGATCATAAATCGTTGGCAGGGCGCCATTGAACGAACCATCCGATTTAATGGTTCCGGTAAAGCCCAGCCCATGGGCGACCTCATGCAGGACGACCGATATGAAATCGCTGTCGCTGCCGCCATTGCCATCGGTTCCGTAATAGAAATCCACATTGCCAAGAACCGTGGAATTGTCCACGTCACTGTTGAACTGGGCAGTGATTTCGTTTCCATTGCTGCTGGTGTACAGGTCTGACTGTTTAATATGGTTGGCCAGGGCGGCGGGAAACCAAGTATTGGTCTGATACTTGGGGTTGGCGGGAGGTGAAAAATTGGCATTGATGCCGGCCGGCCCCGCCTGTCCGAGGGTGGCACTGGAGCCGTCGCCGCCAAGTGGATCAAACGTGGCCAGGACACGGATGGTTTCACCAACGTAGGAGCTTTGAAGTTTTGTGCTCCAGATGTTCAAGGCATATTGAAAAGCGGCCTTTCGCTGGGCGCCCAGGGTGGCATCATTGAAGCCTTCGTTGGCGCCATCACCTGAATAATCGGCGACAAATGTGATGGCGGCCTGTGCTGCCGTTGTGCAGGAAATTGCAAAAACAAATCCCCACAAAGCCGATTTTTTAAGCTGCATCGATCGCCCTCCGGCGCGGTGAATTGTGAAAAGCCAAGCGATCACTGTCGCCAGCGTTACATTAATCTACCGCATGGAAGGGCCAGGTCAAAATAAAAAATATCGGACGTTGCTTTTTTTATTGATGCGACACCGCCGCCAGTTCCGGGGACATTCGTCGGGTCCGGACAATGGAGGCGACGACGCCAATCGCCATGATCAGCGCGATCAACCCCAGCAGATAGAAGCTCATGCCGTGGATGTCATGCAGCCATTCCTTGGCGAGCATTTTGACCCCCACAAGTCCAAGGATGACCGCCAGCGAGGCTTTGAGGTAGTAGAATTTTTCCAGGACGCTGGCCAGGGCGAAATAAAGTGAACGTAAACCCAGTATGGCAAAGACGTTACTGGTGAACACCAGAAACGGATCGGTGGTGATGGCGAAGATGGCGGGGATGGAATCGACCGCGAAAAGCAGGTCGGTGCTTTCGACGACCACCAATGTCAGCGCCAAGGGGGTGAGCATCCATCGCCCGTTGATATGCGCCATAAAGTGTTGTCCATGCAGCTCATGGGTTATGGGGAACCATTTGCGGGTCAGTCGAACCAGGAGATTGTTTTTGGGGTTGGGTTCGGAATTGGAGAACATCATTTTTGCGGCCGTCAGGAGCAAAAAGACGCCAAAGATGTATAAAATCCACTCAAACCGGCTGATGAGGGCGGCCCCGACCGCGATCATGATGCCGCGCATGATCAGCGCGCCCAGGATGCCCCAGAAGAGGACGCGGTGTTGATATTTGGCGGGGATGCCAAAATATCCGAAAACGAGGGCCATGACGAAGATGTTGTCCACGGAGAGGGATTTTTCGATGACGTAGCCGGTCAGATAGAGGATGACCGCCTGCCCGCCGTTCAGGCCGTTGGGGTGCATGGAACTGGTGTGGGTTCCCAGGCCTTCCCAGTGATTGGCGTAGGCATAATAGATGAAGACGCTGAAAGCCAGCGAAAGGGCGATCCAGATGGCCGACCAGACCAGGGATTCCTTGATGCCAACGACGTGGGCCTTGCGGTGAAAAACACCTAGGTCCAGCGCCAGGATGACCAGAATAAAGACAATGAACAGCAGCCAGATCCAAATCATGCGTATAATTCCTTATCGACTTAACAATAGTCGATTCATCCGCGATCGACATGCCGGGGCGGGTTATAAAAGGGGAGAAAATCTTGAACGTCCAGGGTGAGGCGGATTTTCCCATGAGCAGGTAAAACATCGGGTCGGCTTGACCGGCGGGCGGAATGAACCAACAATGTATCCGGATGGATGGATGAATGGTGGATGATCTTCACCGGTTCAGTTATGCGAGGATGATGTGTCACAGCGGATGAACTTTCTGGAATTGGCCCGGCAGCGCGTGGTGGTGTTCGATGGGGCGATGGGGACGAGCATTCACACCTATGACCTGGATTTGAACAAGGATTATCTGGGGCTGGAGAACTGTTCGGAGATACTGGTGCAGACCAGGCCGGATGTGATCCAGGAGATCCACGAGAGTTTTCTGCGGGTGGGGTGCGACGCGGTGGAGACCGACACGTTTGGCGCCAACCAGGTCGTGCTGGCGGAATTCGGGATCGCGGATCAGGCGTTTGAATTGAACAAGCTGGCGGCACAGGTGGCCCGCCGGGCGTGCGACAAACATGAGACCGCGCAAAGGCCGCGATACGTGATCGGGTCGATCGGGCCGGGGACAAAGCTGCCGACGCTTGGGAACATCGGATTTGACGCTTTGGAGGTGAGTTATACCGAACAGTGCCTGGGGTTGATCGCCGGCGGGGCGGATGTGCTGCTGATCGAGACCAATCAGGACCTGCTCCTGACCAAGGCGGCGATCAACGGGGCGACCAACGCCATGAAACAGGCCGGCGTGAAGCTGCCGTTGATGGTGCAGGTGACGATCGAATCGTTTGGGACGATGCTGGTGGGGTCGGACATCTCGGCCGTTGCGGCGGCGATTTTGCCGTATGAGCAGGTGGATTGTCTGGGGTTGAACTGCGCCACCGGGCCGACCGAGATGGGGGAACACGTTCAGTATCTGTCGCACCATTGGCCGCGAATGGTGAGCGTTTTGCCCAATGCGGGGCTGCCGGTGATCGTGGATGGCAAGGCGTCGTATCCGCTGACGCCGGAGGATTTCGCATCGGCGATGGTGCGGTTTGTGCAGGATTACGGGGTGAACATCGTCGGCGGGTGCTGCGGGACGACGCCGGCGCATCTGGAAGCGCTGGTGAAAAAGATTGGTTTCGGCAGCGCGCATTCGGCAATCAGGCCGCGTCAACCGGAGACCAAGCCGCAGATCTCGTCGTTGTACAGCGCCGAGGACGTCCGGCAGGACAAGAGTTATCTGATCGTGGCCGAGCGGACCAACACCAACGGGTCGAGGAAATTCAAAAGGCTGCTGGAGGCCAACGACTGGGATGGGCTGGTGTCGATGGCGCGCGACGAGGTGCGCGATGGGTCGCACGTGCTGGATGTGTGCGTCGATTTTGTCGGGCGCGACGGCGTGAAGGACATGCACGAGGTGATCAGCCGGTACGTCCGGCAGATCCGCGCGCCGTTCATGCTGGACAGTACCGATCCGGCCGTGATGGAGGAAGGGCTGAAACTGGCCGGCGGTCGGTGCATCCTCAACTCGATGAACCTGGAGGATGGAGAGCAGCGCGTGGAGCGCATCTGCGGTCTTGCGAAAAAATACGGCGCGGCCGTGGTGGCGGGGACGATTGATGAGGACAAGCAAAACGCGATGGCGCGGACGGCCGATCGGAAACTGTCGATCGCCCGGCGCATCCGCGATCTGGCGGTGGATCGGTACGGCCTGCGCGATGAGGATTTGATGTTCGATCCGCTGGTTCTGCCGATCTCGACGGGGATCGAGGAGGATCGGCGAAACGCCCTGGAGACCATCGAAGGCACGCGCCGGATCAGCCGGGAATTGCCCAAATGTCATACCGTGGTGGGGTTGTCCAACGTCAGTTTCGGACTCAAGCCCGATGCGCGGGTGGTGTTGAACAGCGTTTTTCTGAACGAACTTCGCGAGGCGGGATTGACGGCGGCGATCGTTCACGCCAGCAAAATCCTGCCGAAAAACAAGATCGATCCGGCCCGATGGGAGGCCGCGCTGGACCTGATTTACGACCGCCGGCGCGAAGGGTTTGATCCACTGACCCATTTCGTGAGCCTGTTTACGGAGGGGGAATCGGCCGCGGACCAGAAGCCGGCCGAAAACCTCACCATCGAGGAGACGCTCAAACACCACATCATCGACGGCGAAAAACGCGACCTGACCGTGCATCTGGACGAGGCCCTGAAAACCTACAAACCTCTGCAGATCATCAACGACATCCTGCTGGATGGGATGAAGGTGGTGGGGGATCTGTTCGGCAGCGGGCAGATGCAGTTGCCGTTCGTGTTGCAAAGCGCCGAGACCATGAAGGCGGCCGTGACGCACCTGGAACCGTTGATGGAAAAGGTGGAAGGCGCAAGCAAAGGCAGGATCGTGCTGGCCACGGTCAAGGGGGATGTCCACGACATCGGCAAAAACCTGGTGGACATCATCCTGACCAACAACGGCTACACGGTTTACAACCTGGGCATCAAGCAGCCGGTCAACGACATTCTCAAGGCATACAAGGAGAAAAAGGCCGACGCGATCGGCATGAGCGGGCTGCTGGTCAAGAGCGTGGCGGTGATGAAGGAAAACGTCCAGGAGATGAACGCCCACCAGGTGGATGTGCCGTTGCTGCTGGGCGGGGCGGCCTTGACGCGGCATTACGCGACCAAGGACCTGGCCGGACAATACGGCGGGATGCTGTTTTATTGCAAGGATGCGTTTGAGGGGCTGGCGACGATGGAAAAGATTGTCGCCGGCGAGGGGCGGGCGCTGTGGGAACAGAACCAGGAGGACATGCGCCGGCGCGATGAGCTGTCGGCCAGGGCGGTCAAACCCGCCGCGGTGGCCGTCAGCGGAACCAGTGACGTGACGAAGGACAATCCGGTTCCACTGCCGCCGTTCTGGGGCCGGCGGGTGGCGGATGCGATCCCGGCCGAACAGTTGTTCCCGTACATCAATGAAAACGCCCTGTTCATCGGGCAGTGGGGTTTTCGCAAAAAAGGAATGAGCGCGGCCGACTATGAACGGTCCATCGAGGAAAAAGCCCGTCCGGTTTTCGTCGAATTGCAACAGCGGGCGATCGCCGAAAAACTGCTGACGCCTCGCGCCGTCTACGGATATTTTCCGGTGCAGGCGATGGGGGACGACCTGGTGGTGTATCACGTTGACGAATTTGCCGGCAAGGTGCTGGGATCGGGCGATGGGGATCGGAAACTGCCGGCCGGCGCGCGGGAACGGCTGCGATTCAATTTCCCACGCCAGGAAGGTCGTCGTCGGCTGTGCATCGCCGACTTTTTCCGATCCGCCGACAGCGGCGAGTTTGACGTGCTGGGGGTGCAACTGGTCACCGTCGGCAGCCGCGCCTCGCAATTGACGGCCGAACTTTTCAAGGCGAATCAGTACCAGCAATATCTCTACCTGCACGGGTTCAGCGTCGAAAGCGCCGAGGGTCTGGCCGAACTGTGGCACAAGCGAATGCGGCAGGAACTGGGATTTGGCGCTGACGATGCGCCCAAAATTCACGACCTGTTCCAGCAGGGATATCGCGGCTCGCGGTACAGTTTCGGATATGGGGCCTGTCCCAACCTGGAGGACCGGTCCAAGATCGCCGAGCTGCTGGACCCCGGCGAGATCGGCGTCACATTGAGCGAAAACTGGATGCTGATTCCGGAACAGTCCACCGATGCAATCGTTGTCCATCACCCGCAGGCGAAGTATTTTGATACCTGATCCGATGGCTGGATCATGAATCAAACCAACGTCCCCATCCCGGCCGCCATCGAACCGCCCGAGCGGAACGCCCTGGCGCGGACGTATCGCGGCCATTTTCGACGGGGGGCCATCGCCAGCGCGCTGCTTAATCTGGCGCTGCTGGGCGGGTTGCTGAACAATCGCTGGGCGGCGGATCAACTTGGGTCGTCCATGTCATTCTGGCCGGCGATGGGATGGGTGGCGGTCTTGTTCGCGGCGTACGCGGCGGTCAATTTTCCGCTCGATTTGTGGTTCGGATATCTGCTTGACCGGCAATTCTGTCTGGCCAAACAGGGAATCCGCGCCTGGAGCCACGACTGGCTGGTCGGGGTCGGCCAGCAGGGCCTGATGTTTGTCGCGGGGTGCGGATTGTTGTTGATTTTGCAGGATGTTCTGGGCGCCTGGTGGTGGGTTTTGTGGGTGGGGGCGATGTTGCCGCTTTTTCTGACAACGGGGTGGTTGGAGGCCCACACGCTGCCGGCCAGATTGTTCCACGTGGAACAGGAGGGGCCGCTGGTGGATCGAGTGAGTGAATTGGAAGGCCGATTGCCCCTGCCGCTGCGGATCTATACCGCGCCGGACATTCGACAATTCAACGTGACGTTGCTGGGGCTGGGCAAAAGACAGGTGTTGATGATCAGCCGGGCGGCGGTGATGCTGGCGGGCGATAAGTTGTTGCGCGAATTGATCGCGCGGGCGATGCGCCGGCGGGCGTTGCATCTGCCGCTTTTGACGGTGTTGTTGACCTGGGGTTGGATGGCCATCGGGGTGGCGGGGTTGAACTGGCTGTTGCCGGCGGAAAATCGCGGGTTGCCGATTTACATCCTGCAATTGGGGTTGGGGTTGAGCGTCTGGATGTTGCTGCCCCAGCCGCTGGCGGCGTGGTTTGAGAATCGACGGCTTGGCGAGATGTCGGCCTCATCCCGGCAGGAATGGATCGGCCGAAATCTTGTGCGGCCCAACCCGCGCTGGTTTTCGGCCGGCCGGATGTACGCATCGGTCTGCCGGTTGTCGATGTGGACGCCGAATTTCATCTGCCGAAGCCCTTCCAACCTGCTGGGACATCCCCATGCGTGGTTCATCCCATCCGAGGGGTAGAAGTTTATTTGACGGATTTGATGGCGGCGGCCGCGCCCATGCCGGCGCCGACGCACAACGTGGCCAAACCCAATCGGGCACGGCCACGGGCGATGTGGTGGGCGAGATGGACGATCAGCCGCGCGCCGCTGGCGCCGATGGGGTGGCCGAGGGCGATGGCGCCGCCGTGGGGATTGACGCGGGATTCATCCCACTTCAATTCGTGGATGCAGGCCAGTGCCTGGGCGGCGAAAGCTTCGTTGAGTTCGATGGCGTCAAAATCAGCCGGAGCGATGCCCAGTCGTTTGCACAGGGCGTTGGTGGCGTGGACGGGGCCGAGGCCCATCAGGGCGGGATCGCACCCGACGGCCGATTCGCCTAAGAGTTCGGCCATGGGTTTCAGGCCATGCTCTTTGGCGAAGGCATCGTCGCAGACGACCAGCATGGCGGCACCATCGTTGATGCCGGAGGCGTTGCCGGCGGTGACGGTTCCCTGGGGGTTGAAGGCGGGTTTGAGGGTGGAGAGTTTTTGTTCGGTGGTGTCGGGGCGGGGGTGTTCATCGGCGGACAATCCATCGAGCGGGGCGATTTCATCGGTGAAGTGGCCGTCGGCCTGGGCCTGACCATATCGTTGCTGGCTGCATGCGGAAAAAGCATCCTGGCGCTGGCGGGTGATGTTGTAACGATTGGCCAGGTTCTCGGCGGTGTTTCCCATGTGGCCGTGGCCAAAGGGATCGGTCAGGCCGTCGCGCAGGATGGAGTCGATCAGGATGCCATCGCCCAGTTTGTAGCCGCCGCGGGCGCGGTCCAGGAGATAGGGGGCGTTGGACATGGATTCGCTTCCGCCGCAGAGGATGCAGCGGGCATCGCCGGCTCGAATGGCCTGTGCGGCCAGATGAACCGCCTGCAAACCCGATGCGCACATCATGTTGACGGTGAAAGCGGGAACGGAGATCGGCAATTGGAGTTTGACGGCCGTCTGTCGGGCGATGTTCATCCCCAGTCCGGCGGAAAGGACGTTGCCGAGGATGAGCTGGTCGATCCAGTCGGGTTGGATGGAGACGCTCTCCATCGCAGCGCGGGCGGCGTGGACGGCCAGATCGACGGCCGAACGTTTGGCGAGCGAACCGAGAAACCGTCCCTGCGGCGTGCGTTTGGCGGCGACGATGACGATGTTGGGCATGGTGAATTTCCGGTTTCAGGTGAACAATCTCGACGGCATCGGGTTGACTTGCCGAATGATCGGAACGAATTCCATCTGGTCGAGGATGTGGCGCTGAAGGTCGATGCCGGGGGCGATCTCGATCAGTTCCAGACCTTCATCGCACAGTTGGAAGACGGCGCGTTCGGTGACGTAAAGGACGCGCTGGTTTAATTCGCGGCTGCGGGAGGCGCTGAAGGAGACCTGCTCGACGTTGGAGAGGAACTTTCGCGTTTTTCCTTCCTTGAGGATTTCCAGGTTGCCATCGGCGATGCGCACTTCCAGGCCGCCGGCGGTGAAGGTTCCGCAGAAGACCAGGTGCTTGGCGGTTTGCGAGATGTTGACGAATCCGCCGACGCCGGCGAAGCGGTCGCCGAAACGGGAGACGTTGACGTTGCCGGCGCGATCGGTCTGGGCCAGACCCAGCGCTGTGAAATCAAGCCCCCGGCCGTCGTAAAAGTCGAATTGCGCCGGTTGATCGATCACGGCCTGCGGATGGACGGCGGCGCCGAACGACAACCCGCCGGCGGGCATTCCGCCGATCGGGCCGCTTTCGACCGTCAGGGTGCAGGCGTCGAGGATGCCGCGTTCGCAGGCGACCCGCGCGACCCCTTCGGGCATGCCGATGCCGAGGTTGACGATCATGCCCGGTTTGAGTTCATCGCAGGCGCGGGCGGCGATGATCCAGCGTTCATCGCGTTCCATCGGCGGCGGGGCGGGCATGGTCCGGCCCTGGAGCGACTGGTAGTAGGCGGGATTGAGCGATTCGGCGAAGGTCTGTTCGTGTTCGTGGTCGTGGGCGAGGATAATGCGGTCCACGAGGATGCCGGGGACGGTGACCTGCTGGGGTGGGATCAATTGGTCGCGCAATTCCCTGACCTGTGCCAGCACCAGCCCGCCGCTGTTGTGGGCGGCCTGCGCCAGGGAGAGGACTTCGCCGATCATGACCTCCTGATCCATCGACAGATTGCCGGCGGGGTCGGCGGCGGTGGCGCGGATGAGCGAGACGTTGATCGGCATCGATTTGTACCAGAGCCAGGGGCGGCCGCCCAGTTCGATTCGCTCGACCAGTGGCTCGATGGTGCGGTCGTTGATCCGTCCGCCGTTGCCGACGGCCGGGTCGATGAAGGTTCCAAGGCCGATGTGGGTGATGCACCCCGGCCGGCCTGCGGCGATGTCGCGATAAAGCTGGCAGACCACGCCCTGCGGGAAGTTGTAGGCTTCGATTTTGTTTGTCAGGGCGAGTTTGCCCAGTCGGGGGGCCAGTCCCCAATGTCCGCCGACGACCCGTCGAACCAGTCCTTCGTGGGCGAGATGGTTCAGGCCGCGTTCCCTGGCATCGCCCTGTCCGGCGGCGTAGAGCAGTGTCAGGTTTTGCGGCGAATGATGGGCGAGAAAGCGCCGTTCCAGGGCGGCGGTCAGGCCTTCGGGGTGGGCCGCGCCGACAAATCCGCCGCAGGCCACGGTGTCGCCGTCGCTGATCAGCGCCGCGGCTTCGTCGGAGGTGCAGAGTTTGTCGTCGCGCCGACAGCGCGGAACGGTTGACTGGCTCATGGCGCGATCCATCCGCCGTTGACGTGCAGCGTCTGGCCGGTGATGTAGGAGGCCAGGTCGCTGCAAAGGAACAACACGGCCCCGGCGATCTCGGAGGGTTCGCCGAGCCGGCCCAGGGGAATGTTTTTGAGCATCTCGACGCGCACTTCCTCGGGGATGCTTTTGCCCATCTCCGTGAGCACCACGCCGGGGGCGACGGCGTTGACGGTGATGCGTCGCCGGGCCAGCTCGCGGCTGAGGACGCGCGTCAGGCCCATGACACCCGCCTTGGCGGCGGCGTAGTTGGATTGGCCGAAGAAACCGACGACGGCGGCGATGGAGGCCAGGCTGACGATCCGCCCGCCGTCGGACATCACCGGCACGGCCCCCTTGCAGGCGTTGAATACGCCGGTCAGGTTGGTGTCGATGACATCCTGCCACTGGTCGGCTTCGAGGTTTTTGAGAGATTTGTCGCGCAGGATGCCGGCGTTGTTGATCAGGATGTCCAGCCGGCCCATGTCCGCGACGACCTGGCGGGCGGTTCCCTGCATCAACGTCAGGTCGCGCACGTCGCCGCCATAGACGATGGTTCGATCGCCCAGGTCGGTGGCCAGGGCCTGGGCGAGCTTCTGGTTGGTTCCCCCCGGATCGGGAAAATAGTTGATCGCCACGGCCGCCCCGGCACGGTGCAGCGTGCGGGCGAACTGTTCGCCCAGCCCCTGGCTGGCGCCGGTGATCAACGCCACTTTTCCGCTTAAATCGATCGGTACCATCGAATGAAGTCTCCCGTGGTAAAAATCCGGCCGCATTGTCCGAACGGGAAGGGGAAGATTCAAGCGGTTGCGTTAAGCAAAATCGCCCGGCATGATTCCCGCTTCGTGGGACAATCGGCATCGGGATCATCCTCGGTCGGATCGGGCGGCATGGGCATCGTGCGCGGGGCGCGGGCGGCGCTGGTGCTGTTGCTGTGCATCAACCTGTTCAACTACATCGACCGGCAGGTGCTGGCGGCGGTGGTGCCGGAGATTCAAAAGCAATATTTGTCGGGCGTCGCGGATGCGGATGCCAAAACCGGCTGGCTGGCGATGGCGTTCATGCTGTCGTACATGCTGACCTCGCCGATCTTCGGCATCCTGGCCGACCGCTGGTCGCGGTGGCTGCTGGTGGCGATCGGGGTGATTTTGTGGTCATTGGCCAGCGGGGCTTCGGGGCTGGCGGGGACGTTTGGCCTGCTGCTGGTGACGAGGTTGTTTGTCGGCGTGGGAGAGGCCGCGTATGGGCCGGTGGCGCCGACGATCATCTCGGATTATTACCCGATCGAGCATCGCGGGAAGGTGCTGTCGTGGTTTTACATGGCGATTCCGGTGGGCAGTGCCCTGGGATACACGCTGGGCGGGGCGGTTGCTTCGGCGTGGAGCTGGCACTGGGCGTTTTTCATCGTCGTGCCGCCGGGGATCGCGCTGGGGGTTTGGTCGCTGTTCATGCGCGACCCGCCGCGCGGTTCGGCCGATGGGGGCACAAAGACGGTCGCCCGGGCCGCGACGTGGCGGGATTATTTGATCCTGCTGCGAACCCCATCGTACATCCTCAACACGCTGGCGATGACGGCCATGACCTTCGCCATTGGGGGGATCGGGTTCTGGATGCCCAAGTACGTCCATGATTTTCGCAGCGTGGGGACGTTGTCCTCCGTGAACATGATGTTCGGCGTGATCGTGGTGGTGGCGGGGTTGTCCGGCACGTTGCTGGGGGGCATCGCGGGGGACCGGCTGCGGGAGCGATTCCCCGGATCCTATTTTCTGGTGTCGGCGGGGGGGATGCTCTGCGGGTTTCCGCTGTTTTTGTTGATGCTGGCGACGCCCTTTCCATATGCGTGGATCGTGATTTTCCTGGCGGTCTTCTGTTTGTTTTTCAACACCGGCCCGGCCAACACGGCCCTGGCCAACGTGACGCACCCTTCCATCCGGGCGACGGCCTTCGCGGTGAACATTTTTGTCATTCACGCCCTGGGTGATGCGATCTCCCCGACGGTGATCGGGATGATCACCGACCGGTTCGACCACAACATGAACATCGGATTCCTGGCGGTGTCGGGAATGATGGCGCTGGGGGGTGTGCTGTGGTGGTGGGGGGCGCGATACCTGGCGCGGGACACGGCCCTGGCTTCGTCAAGTTTGCAGGGGTTATCCTGACGTGTGGGAAGCCATCCAAACCATTATTGATGCCATCGAAGGCGAACTGCGTGAATTAAAATAATCCGAACAGTCATGTCCGTGGGGGATGGATTGATCGTTACGATCCGTTTTGACCGTATTGTTTAAGCGATCTGTCGAAGGGCTTCGTAGAGGGCGATGCCGGCGGCGGTGGAGAGGTTGAGGCAGCGTTCGCCGGGGGTTTGAGGAATGCGGAGGGCGCGGTCGCCGTGGCGTTGCCAGGTGGAATCGGTCAGGCCGCGTGGTTCGTTGCCGAAGATCAGCCAGTCATCGGATGTAAAGGTTGCCTGCCAAATGGTTTGCGCGCCTTTGCTGGAAATCAGCCACGGTCGCTGGTTTCCGATGGCATCCCACAGGGCCTGATCGTCATCATGGATTGTCAATTTCAGACGCGGCCAATAGTCCATCGCGCTGCGGCGAAGGGTGCGGTCGTCCAGGACAAATCCCAACGGCCGAACCAGGTGCAATGAACACCCCGTGGCGACCGCCAGGCGGGCGATGTTGCCGGTGTTGGGGGCGATGCAGGGTTGCATCAGGACGATTTTCAGATTGTGTGGACGCACAGGGACTCCAATCACACCAGATTGTTCGGGCAATGCAAACAAAGGTGGGGATTTTTTGACGTTGGCATCCGGGGCCGATGGGCGCACAGTGATGGTTTTGACCGGGAGGCAACATGACCATGAGCGAAATGGCGTTGAGCGAGCTTCAGATACTGGAAAAATTAAAGGCCCTGAATGGATGGGAACGGCGGCGGAAGGAGATTTTCAAGGTCTTCACGTTCAAGGATTTTGACCGGACGATGGCGTTTGTGAACGCGATCGCCTGGGTGTCGCAGCGGGAGAATCATCATCCGGACCTGGAGGTGGGGTATAACCGGTGCGTGGTGCGTTACAGCACGCATTCGGCAGGGGGTTTGACCGACAACGATTTTTTGTGTGCCGCCAAGATCGAGAAGCTGATGGGTTTGTAGGGGTCGATGAGCCGAAAGTCGTTGTCGCAACGGCACTTGTGAAGCAAGAGGGCATGGCGCATCGGGTGGGTTTGGCTTGACAGCGGACACGGCCGGCGGCTACAAAATCAGCCATGACCGGCGGCAGGAGCGGGCATGAGGGAGATTGCCCGATCCGCATCGCCGGATGGATCAGGGTGCCATGCCTGTCTGGATGTTGATGCTCGCCGGCGCTGTATCTCCTTTTTCAATGGAATCATGGTGGTTTGGGGCGCTGGGGATTTCGCCGGCGCTGTGGATGCGGGTGATTTACAGTTTGCTGCTGATCGCGGTGGTTTTTTTGCCGCTGGTGTCGGTGATCGCGATGTTCAGCATCTGGTGGGAGCGCAAGGTGGCCGGGCACATGCAAAGCCGGCTGGGGCCAAATCGAGTGGGGCCGATCGGCATATTGCAATCGATCGCCGATGGGTTGAAGTTGATTTTGAAGGAAGACCTGGTGCCGCGCAGCGCCGATTCTTGGTTGTTTCGGCTGGCGCCCTATCTGGCCTTCGCGCCGGTTTTCGCGGCGTTTTTGGCGTTGCCGTTCGGGCCGGAGTTCACGTTTGAGCCGAGATTGTCGGCCGGGTTGTTCTGGGTTCTGGCGATTTTGTCGGTCGAGGTGATGGGGGTGATCCTGGCGGGGTGGGCGTCGAACAACAAATGGTCGCTGTTCGGGGCGATGCGCGAGGCGGGGCAGATGGTCTCGTACGAGATTCCGCTGGGGATTTCGATCCTCGTCGGCGTGATGAGCGCCGGGACGTTGAACCTTGTGGAGTTGGGATTCATCCAGGGCGGGGGGCTGCACACCTGGCTGGTGTTTCAGAACCCGTTCACGTTTCTGGCGTTTTTCTGTTATTTCATCGCGTCGCTGGCATCCAACAAGCGGGCGCCTTTTGATCTGCCCGAATCGGAATCGGAATTGGTGGCGGGGTTTCACACCGAATATTCGGGGCTGCGGTTTTCGTTCTTTTTCTTCGCGGAATATGCCGCCATGTTCATCGTGGGTGGGATTCAGGCGGCGCTGTTTCTGGGGGGGTGGAACGATCCGTTCGGGCTGATCGGGTATTATCACCAACGGTTCATTGCCGACCCATCGGGGATTGATCACGCCGGCCTGATGGTGCTGAATGTGATCGCGGCGGCGGTTTTTGTGCTCAAGGCGCTGGGGATCATGTTCGTGCAGATGTGGCTGCGGTGGACGTTGCCGCGGCCGAGGATCGACCAGGTGTTGTACGTCTGCATCAAGGTGTTGCTGCCGATGGCGTGCGTGATTTTGCTGGGGGCGGCGTTGTGGCAGTTGTTTGTGCCGCGCCGGCCGGGGCTGCCGTGGGTGGATTATTCGCCGTGGCGGTTTGGTGATTATGGCCGGGATCAGGCGCTGGGGGCGTTGGTGACACAGGTGACGTTGGCGCTGGTGGGTGTGGGAATGTTCGCGGTGTTGCTGGGATGGGTGGTGTACGCGGCGATCAGCGGGCGGAATCTGAAACGCCGGCTGACCGACCCGGCGCCGATCCCGATGTAGGCCTTGATGGAAGACGATGCGATGATGATTTTTCCGCTGGCCCAGACGATCGCCCAACCGCCGGATGCGGCCGCGTCGACCGGGCTTTTTTATCTTTTTGCGATTTTAGCCGGTGCATCGGCCCTGGGGGTGGTGTTGTCGCGGAACATCGTGCGCACGGCGGTTTTTTTGTTGTTCACGCTGGCCGGCGTGGCGGGGTTGTATTTTCTGCTGGATGCGGAGTTTCTGGCGGCGGTGCAACTGGTGGTTTATGCGGGCGGGACGCTGGTGTTGATCATTTTCGGCGTGATGCTGACCAGCAAGTCGCCTGGCATCCGTTATGAACCGAAGATCGTCGAGGTGGCGGTGGCGATCGGGGTGTCGGTCGTCGTGGCCGCGGCGCTGGTGATGGCGATCGTGAGACAGTTCCCGGCCGAACCGGCCTCCATCGAACGGCATCCCACCATCGCCGAGCTGGGACAGGTGCTGCTGGGGGATTATCTGATTCCCTTTGAGTTGATCAGCGTGCTGTTGCTGGTGGTGATGATCGGGGCGGCGTATCTGGCCAAGGCGCGGCGAAGGGGGGGGAAATGAGCGGGTTGTTGTCACAGGTTGGATTGCATCATTATCTGATCCTGGCGGCCATTTTGTTCGTCTGCGGGTTGGCGACGATGATGCTCAAGCGCAACGCCATCGGGATCCTGATGGGCGTGGAATTGATCCTCAACGCGGCCAACGTGAACCTGGTGGCGTTCAATCATTATCGACACGCGGCCGGCGCGGCGGGGGGCATCCGGCTGGATGGGCAGGTCTTCGCGATTTTCGTGATCGTTCTGGCGGCGGCCGAGGCGGCGGTGGCGCTGGCGATCTTTCTGAGCTTCTACAACAATTTCACGACGATCGACGTGGAACGTGCAACCCAGTTGAAGGGATGACGTGACGGCCATGCCACTGCCAGCCTTGTTGCTCCTGATTTCGACGCTGCTGCCGCTGGCGGCGTTCGGGGTGCTGCTGTTTGCCGGCAGGCGGTTGGGCAACCCGCTGGCGGGGATGGTGGGGACGGCTTTTGTCGCCGGCAGTTTCGCCTGCGCCATCGCGGCGATGATCTTCTGGTTGTCGGGCGGGGCCGGCGGGCCGGGGCAGATGGCCGGCGCGGCCGAGTGGGGGGCGGGCAAAGGGCCGATTGTGATGCCGATCGCGTGGCTGCCGACTGGCGGCGGAATATCGCAGGATCATCCGGGATATCTGGATGTCGGGTTGTACGTGGACAGCCTGACCGTGGCGATGTTCTCCATGATCACGCTGGTGGCGCTGGTGGTTCACCTGTTTTCAATCGGGTACATGGCGCACGACCGGAATTTTCCCCGGTTTTTCACCTATCTGTCCCTGTTTTGTTTCTCGATGCTGGGATTGGTGATCGGGGGGACGTTGTTGCAGATCTTCGTCTTCTGGGAACTGGTGGGGTTGTGTTCCTATTTGCTGATCGGGTTCTGGCACGAGAAACGATCGGCCGCCAACGCGGCGACCAAGGCGTTTGTCACCAACCGCATCGGCGATTTTGGTTTCCTGATCGGGATGGGGATCCTGTTTTATCATCTGGGCAACGTGTCGCTGCCGCATCTGCACGCGATGTTGCACACGGCCGGACTGGGCGGGCCGGTGTCGCTGGCGGATGGGACGAAGTTCGCCCCCGGACTATTGACGATCATGGGGGTGGGGTTGTTCATGGGGGCGATGGGCAAATCGGCGCAGTTTCCATTGCACACGTGGCTGCCGGATGCGATGGAGGGGCCGACGCCGGTGTCGGCGCTGATTCACGCGGCCACCATGGTGGCCGCTGGGGTCTACCTGGTGGGGCGGATTTTCCCGATCCTGACGCCCGATGCGAAGTTGTTCATCGCGATCATCGGATGCGCGACGCTGACGATCGGGGCGCTGGTCGCGCTGGTGCAAAGTGACATCAAACGGGTGCTGGCCTATTCGACCATTTCGCAACTGGGGTACATGATGCTGGCGCTGGGGTTGGGGTCGTGGGTGGGGGGGATGTTTCATCTGTTGACCCACGCATTTTTCAAGGCGTTGCTTTTCCTGGGGGCCGGTTCGGTGATCGTGGCGGCCGGGCACGAGCAGGAGATGGTCCGGTTTGGTGGGCTGTGGCGCAAGATTCCGGTGACGGCGGTGACGTTTTTGATCGCGGTGCTGGCGATCGCGGGGACGCCGTTTTTTTCGGGGTTTTATTCCAAGGAGATGATCCTGCGCGATGCGGGGGCGTTTTCGGCGTATGCCGCGCAGTCGGCGTTGAATCACGGGCAGTCGGCCGGCGGGTATTGGCTGTTTTTCATCGTGCCGACGGCCGTGGCGTACCTGACGGCGTTTTACATGATGCGCTGCTGGATGCTGACGTTCTGGGGCAAACCGCGGGATCAGAAGCTGTATGCGCACGCCCGCGAGTCGGCGGTGATGTACGTGCCGCTGGTGCTGCTGGCGGTCCTGAGCATCATCGGCGGAAAATTTCTGGGCATCGAGGATCTGTTGAACTGGTCGATGCGTGAATCGTCGCAATATTGCACGCAACTGCTGGCGAAGGATTCGGGTGCTGCCGCCGGCGGCGAGATGAAATTTGCCGGATTTGCCACCGCCTGGCCGGCCCATCTGCCCAACGAGGAGTCTTTGGGGGAGGATGAGCCGGTGGTGCGGGAGCGCACGGCCTCGCAGCGGGCGCAGATCGAAGGACATCACCTGGTGCTGCAATTCGCCTTCTGGGCGTTCGCGGTGGGGATGGGGCTGGCGGGTGCGGTCTACTGGAAGGGGTATGCGGTCGCGGAGATGCTGTTGAGGATTCCGCCCGCTCGGTGGATTCGCAACTGGCTGTATCGCGGAATGTATTTTGACGAGCTGTACCAGGTCGTGTGGGTGGATGGGATCATCCTGGGCTTGGCGGCCATCTGCCGGGGGTTTGACCGGCGGGTCATTGACGGGGCGGTGAACGGGACGGCCGCGGTGACACGCGGGTTTTCCGGGCTGGCCGGATGGATCGACCGGTGGGTGGTGGATGGGATGGTCAATGGCGCCGGCGAACTGGCCCACGGATTCGGCGCGGCGATGCGGTCGGCCCAGAGCGGCCGGATTCGCCTGTACGTGATGGTGTTGATGGCGGCGGTGGCGCTGGGGTTGGCGGGGGCGGTGCTGATGGCGTTGTCGGGGTGAGGGAAAGGGTTTGCGGGCATGGTGGAATTTCTCAACAACTGGCTGCTGACGATCCTGATCTTTCTGCCGACGGCGGGCGCGATCCTCGTCCTGTTCGCCCGCGACCGCGATTCGGTGCGCTGGACGGCGCTGGGGACGACGATCGCCACGTTCGCCGCGTCGTTGCTGTTGTTCGTGACGTTCAAGTGGGATGTCGGAAACGGCTACGGCTACCTGGAGGGGACCGGCGGCGTGGTGCAGATGGTTCAGCGGGCGAGCTGGATCAAGTCGTTCAACATCGAATATCTGGTCGGCATCGACGGGCTGTCGTTTCCACTGGTGCTGCTGTCGACGTTCATCTGCCTGTTGGCGTGCATCGCCTCGTGGAACATCCAAAAGATGACCAAGGGGTACATGGCGCTGTTTTTGTTCCTTGAGACGGGGATCCTGGGGACGTTTCTGTCACTGGATTTTTTCCTGTTTTACGTCTTCTTCGAGTTGTCGCTGCTGCCGATGTATTTCCTGATCGGCATCTGGGGTGGGCCGAGAAAGGAATACGCGGCGATCAAATTTTTTCTTTATACGCTGGTCGGATCGATCGGGCTGTTGATCGTGCTGATCGGGACGTACCTGTTCACGCGGAACATCACCGGCATCGCGGACGTGGCCGGCGGGACGTTTGATCTGATCAAGCTGGCCCGGCCGGACGTGCAAAAAGCGCTGGGGACGGCCGGACTGGTCGGCGGGGTGGCCAAAACGTTTTTCCTCTTGTCGATGCTGGCGTTTCTGATCAAGGTCCCCTCCGTGCCGCTGCATACCTGGCTGCCTGATGCGCACGTGGAGGCGCCCACCCCCATCAGCATGATCCTGGCGGCGATTTTGCTGAAGATGGGGGGATACGGGATCTTCCGCATCGCCTATCCGGTTTTCCCGCAGGCGGCCATGAGCCTGTGGCTGCTGGTGGGAATCATCGGCGTCGTCAGCATCATCTACGGCGCGCTGTGCGCCATGGCGCAGAGGGATTTCAAGCGGCTGGTGGCCTATTCATCGGTCTCGCACATGGGGTTTGTGGTTCTCGGCGCGGCGATGATGACCCCGGCCGCCGTCAACGGGGCGCTGTTCATGATGGTCTCGCACGGCATCATCAGCGCGATGATGTTCTTTGTCGTCGGCATCATCTACGACCGCGCCCACCACCGCGAGTTGTCGCGCTTCGGCGGCCTCGCCTCGACCATGCCGGTGTATACGGGGTTTTCCACGGTTGCGTTTTTCGCCAATTTGGGATTGCCCGGTTTGTGCGGGTTCATCGGCGAGGTGATGGTCCTGCTGGGGTCGTTTCAGGCCGCCAAAAGCGATTCGTTGTTGATGCTGGGCGGCCCCGGTCGCCACACGGCCATCATGACGCTGGCGGTCGTCGCCTGTTTCGGGGTGATCCTGACGGCCGGCTACATGCTCTGGACCATCCAGCGCGTCTACTTCGGCCCGCAACGCCCCGAATACAAATCCTTCCCCGAAGTCACCCAGCGCGAAATTCTCGTATTAACCCCCCTGACCGTCATGGCGATTTTGCTGGGCATCCTGCCGGCGCTCTTTTTCTTTGTCTTTACGGATCATACGGTCAAGGCCTGGTATGGCCTGTTGGCTCGGCTGGCGCAGACCTACGCGGGATTGTAGAATTGGATTGTTCGCTAAGCCGAGGGTCAGGAGGTTGTGATATGCCCATTATGGTATCCAATAACGGGGGAAAAGTGCAGGTTGTGCATGAATCGGGCGTGTCGTGCGAAGCGGATTTGGAGAAGTATGTGAGTCAGAATCCCGAGAGCCTGCCATTACATGAAATTAAAGAAAACGCGCGCCTGATGGTGATTGGAAATCAGTTTCCGGCGGGACGTTATCCGATTGACGTGCTTGGGATTGATGCGGATGGAGATGTGTACATCATCGAAACGAAGCTTTTTCGGAATCCAGACAAACGACGGGTGATCAGCCAGGTTCTGGATTACGGAGCCGCATTATGGAGGTCATATAGCGATGGTGAGAGTTTTATCTCCGAAGCCGATCGACAATTGTCCGGCAGGGGCGCCACGGGATTGGAGGAAAGCCTGTCGAAATTCTTTAAGTTGGAGGATGACCGCATCCGGCTGTTGATTGAAAATATCCGTAATAATGTTCAAAACGGGAATTTTCGATTCATTATGCTGATGGATCACCTCCATGATGAGCTTAAAGAGTTGATCCAGTTCCTCAACCTGCGCAGCGGCTTGTATTTTTATGCCGTGGAGATGGAATTTTACCGGCTTGATGGTTTGGAGATCGTCATACCCAATCTTTATGGCGCGGAGACGGTGAAGACATCGTCCAGACGGAGTTCGGCATCACGGCGGTTCTGGGATGAGGGTTCTTTCTTTGAGGCTCTTGGGAATCAACTTCAAGACGATCAATTGAAGGCTGTTCGGAAGTTGTATGATTTTGTCAAAAGAGAGGGCGAGCCTAGATGGGGATCGGGTCAGACGGCTCTTTTGGCCGCACGATTTCCTGGTTATGACAAAGAAAGTATGTTTTATATTGAGGAGAGCGGTAGGCTGTCTATCTGGGTTGATGTTTTGGCAGACAAACACAAATCAGATGCAGTATATAGCGCATTGCTGCGCCGGCGTGCCGAAGCATTAAATGCTGCTGGATTAGGGACTCACGGCCGGGGGAACTACCCCGAATGTTGGGGCTATGAAATCGATCAATGGGCGGCAAGAGTTGATAAATTCATTGCGGTGTTCGAGGGGCTGATTCGGAATCGTGGCGGGTAAATCATGGCGGAATCCGCGTAAGAATGGTTGCGGCAGGCCGATTATGATCCGGCAGCGGCCAAGTTGTGGATTTGACGTCGGCGCAGGTGGTATCGCGTTATGCTGAAAACATCGAAAAAGCCCAACAGGCTTTTGATTCGCACAGGACACGGAAGATACTGGAAGATGCCAGTGAGGTGATCGAATGGATACGAACGCAGTGGTAACGAATGTCAAGCGGTTTCGAGAATGTCTGGAACGACGCGGCATTCACGCTCAGCGCGTGGTGTTGTTCGGATCTCACGCAACCGGCACCGCCCATCAGCACAGCGACATCGACGTAGTGGTGGTTTCGCGGGACTTTCATGGGCGTGACCTGTGGGAACGAATTCAGTTGATGTCTCCGGCCATCTGCGAGAGCAACACGCGCATTGAAGCCGTCGCGCTGACGCCTGAGGAATGGGAATCCGGTAATAGCCCAATCGTGGAATATGCTGCAGCCGGTCGGGACATCCAAGTATAACGAGGCCGCCACAATCACATGAACACGCTGCCTGTCGCCATCGGATTGCCGTATGTCCCGGACTGGGGGCAGCTTCGGGCGTTTGCGCCGGAGCTGTGGCTGATCGCGGCGATCGTGGCGGTGTTGCTGACGCCGTTTTTTGTCAAAAAGCCCAACGCGGCGTGCGGGTGGGTGGCGCTGGTGGGGCTGCTGGCGGCGCTGGTCAGCGTCTTTGTTGTCGGGGTTGATGGGACCGGGGAACATTTTCGCGGGCTGATGGTGGCCGATCCGGTGTCGGTTTTCTGGAAAGGGCTGCTGCTGATGTTCGTGATCGGGATCGTGCTGATGTGGTTCAGCACCACCGCGCCGACGATGCACCAGGGGGATGGGCCGGAATTTTTCACGTTGTTGCTGGGGGCGACACTGGGGATGAGCCTGATGGCATCCACCTCCAATCTGCTGATGCTTGTCATCGCGGTGGAGCTGGCCTCGCTGCCCAGTTACGTGCTGGCGGGATTTCGCAAGACCCACCTTGCCGGGGCGGAAGCCTCGCTGAAGTACATCCTGTTCGGGGCGGCCACCAGCTCGATCATGGTCTATGGGCTGTCGATGCTCTATGGCCTGTATGGCACGTTGCAGATCGACGGCCCGGGCGGGTTGGCACAGCAGATCGCCACAAGTGGCGGGTCGGCATTGCTGTGGATGGCGATTTTTTCGCTAATTGTCGGCTTGGGATTCAAAATCTCGGCCGTGCCGTTTCATTTCTGGTGTCCGGATGTCTTTGAAGGGGCCTCCATCGAAGTCAGTGCGTTTTTGTCGGTGGCGTCCAAGGGGGCCGGCTTGGTGCTGCTGATGCGGGTGATGATGAGCTTCGCATCCGCCCAGGCGTATGAATCGACCCCTCTGCTGAACCACCTGGCGGTCTTGCTGGGGGTTTTGGGAGCCATCACCGCCACGGTGGGGAACACGGCCGCGTTTGTGCAGCGGAACATCAAACGTCTGCTGGCCTATTCCTCCATCGCCCACGCGGGGTACATGCTCTGCATCGTCTCCCTGCTGGTGCGCGGACCGGCCGTCAAGGCGGATCTGGACCTGGCCTCCACGGCCGCGCAGGTGGTGCTGTTTTATCTGGCGGTTTATCTGTTCATGAACCTGGGGGCCTTCACGGTGGCGGGGCTGATCGAACGGGAAACCGGCACCGAACGAATCGCCGATTATGCTGGGATGGGCCGGCGTTCGCCGTTGATGGCGTTTTGCCTGTCGGCATGCCTGTTCAGCTTGGTTGGCCTGCCCCCCTTTGCCGGGTTCGTGGCCAAGGTCAACGTCTTCTGGGCCTTGATGCAGAACGGATCGTGGTGGTGGTGGCTGGTGGGGGTGATCGGCGTCAACACCGTGCTGTCGCTCTATTATTATGTCCGGGTGATCAAGGTGATGTATCTGGACGACAGCTCATCGGCACCCATCTGGCCCCATCCGCTGGGTGCGGGCGTGGCGGTCGTCTGCGCGGCCATCCTGGTCTTCATGCTGATCGCCTTCGGCCCGATCAATCGACTGGCCGGCCATTACAGCCATTTTTATGGTGTTGATCAGACCACTTTTACCGCCGAATTTTCATCCTCCCAACCCCCTCCCTAACCCTCCCCCTGCGTACCGGGAGAGGGGATTTTGGCGGCGTAGAGTCCGCATCGAGCTTGTGAACTTTTTACCGCGAACCTTTTCTTTTCGACACCAGAATCCTTGTCGGCGCGGATAAGGGGCTGTCTGCCATTTGTGCAGGCCGGGGGGCTGATCTGGTCAAATTGACAACAGGGCGGAGGATGGAGGGTGGTGGGTATAGTGTAAGTGTAGGCTAAATAATAACTTGTGGAACATGACCGCGAGTGGTTCGATTCATTTGTGGCGCGGGTTTTGCATGAGTGACGGTTATGAGATTCGATAAACTCACCGTCAAGGCACAGGAAGCGGTCGCCGGGGCGCAGGAATTGGCGCATCGGCGTAACCATAGTGAGATTCAGCCTTTGCATCTGTTGTCGGCGTTATTGGCCGAGGGCGAAGGGGTGGTGGGGCCTTTGTTGCAGAAGATCGGGGCGAATGTCGCCCAGATCGGCCAGATCGTGGAAAAGGAGTTGGATCGGCTTCCCAGCGCCACCGGCACGCAGACGGGGATGTCCCGGTTGTTGCAGGATGTTTTGAACGAGGCGCAGAAGGAGGCCGACCGGCTGAAGGATGAGTATGTTTCCACGGAGCATCTGCTGTTGGCGCTGACGCGCATCAAGAGCCTGGCGCAGGACATTTTGAACGTCAACGCGGTGGGCCACGATGCGATTCTGGCCGGGTTGAAGGATGTTCGCGGCGGCCAGCGTGTCACCGATCAGAACCCCGAGGATAAATACCAGGCGTTGCAGCGATACGGCCGCGATCTGGTGGAGATGGCCCGACAGGGAAAGATTGACCCGGTGATCGGGCGCGATGAAGAGATTCGGCGGACGATGCAGGTGCTGAGCCGCCGGACCAAAAACAATCCGGTGCTGATCGGCGAGCCGGGCGTTGGCAAGACGGCCATCGTCGAAGGGCTGGCCATCCGCATGTTGAACGGGGATGTGCCGGCCGTGCTGCAGAACAAGCGGATCATCGCGCTGGACATGGGGGCCTTGATCGCCGGGGCCAAATACCGTGGCGAATTTGAGGATCGGTTGAAGGCCGTCATCAAGGAAGTCACCCAGAGCGATGGGCAGATCATCCTGTTCATCGACGAGCTGCACACGGTGGTGGGTGCGGGCAAGGCCGAAGGGTCGATGGACGCCGGCAATCTGCTCAAGCCGGCGTTGGCGCGGGGCGAGCTGCGCACCATCGGCGCGACGACGCTGGATGAATACCGCAAGCACATCGAAAAAGATGCTGCGCTGGAACGGCGGTTTCAGCCGATCGTGGTGGGGGAGCCGGGGGTTCAGGACACCATCGCGATTTTGCGCGGCCTGAAGTCGCGTTACGAAACCCATCATGGCGTGCGCATCACCGATGGGGCGATCGTCTCGGCGGCGGTCCTGAGCGACCGGTACATCCAGGATCGGTTTTTGCCGGACAAGGCGATCGACCTGATCGACGAGGCCGCCAGCCGGTTGCGGATCGAGAACGATTCGATGCCGGCCGAGCTGGATGAGATTCGCCGGCGGATGATGCAGCTCCAGATCGAGCTGGAGGCGCTGCGCAAGGAAAAAGACCCCGCCTCGAAGCAGCAGGTGGACAAGGCGGAGCGCGAGCTGGCTGAATTGCAGGAGAAGAACACCCACCTGTCAGCGCGATGGGAAAATGAAAAAGGGTCGATGGACGCGGTCAAAAAACTGGCCGAGCAGATCGACCGCAAGCAGGTGGAACTGGAACAGGCCCAGCGTCAGGGCAACTGGGAGTCTGCGGCGCGGATTCAATATGGTGAATTGCGCGACCTCAATACCCGGTTGGAATCGGCACAGAAGAAAATCCACGACCTGACCAGCGATGGACAGGCGCTGGTCCGGGATGAGGTGACGCCCGACGAGATCGCCTCGGTGGTGTCGCGCTGGACGGGGATTCCTGTCAGCCGGATGCTGGAAGGAGAACGCGAAAAACTGCTGAAGATGGAGGATCGGCTGGCCCATCGCGTGATCGGCCAGGAGGATGCGGTGCGGGCGGTCAGTGACGCCGTCCGCCGCAACCGCGCCGGGCTGGGGGATCCCAATCGACCCATCGGCAGCTTTCTGTTTCTCGGCCCCACCGGCGTCGGAAAGACCGAATTGTGCAAGGCGCTGGCGGAGTTTTTGTTTGACGATGAAAACGCCATGGTCCGCATCGACATGAGCGAGTTCATGGAGCAGCATTCGGTCGCCCGCCTGATCGGCGCGCCGCCCGGATACGTCGGTTACGAGGAAGGGGGCCGGCTGACCGAAGCCGTCCGGCGCAAACCCTACTCGGTGATCCTGTTCGATGAAATTGAAAAGGCGCACCGCGACGTCTTCAACGTGCTGTTGCAGGTGTTGGACGACGGCCGACTGACCGATGGTCAGGGGCGCACGGTTGATTTCAAGAACGCCGTCATCGTCATGACCAGCAACATCGGCAGCCAGCAGATTCAGGAGTTGACCGGCAAAGGCGCTGAACAATGGGAGATCGAGGCGGCGGTCAAGGATCTGCTGAAGCACAACTTCCGCCCCGAATTTCTCAACCGCATCGACGAAACCATCGTCTTCCACCCGCTGAGCAGGGATCAGTTGCAGCGGATCGTGGACGTTCAACTGGAACACCTGCGCAAACGGCTGGCGCTGCGCGGACTGCACATCGCGCTGGATGATGAGGCGAAAAAACTGCTGGCCGAGGAAGGGTACGATCCCGCGTATGGGGCCAGGCCCTTGAAACGGGTGATTCAGCAGCGGATCGAGAACCCGCTGGCATCGCAGATTCTGAAAGGAAATTACGGCGAAGGGGACACGATCCACGTCGGCGTGGACCAACCCCGCAACGAATTCACGTTCAACAAAGGCGCGCAGGCCGCCGAAGCGCAAAAGGCAAGCCCCAAAAGCTCATCGGCCCGGCGATGAGGGGGCGGAGGGAGGAGAGGGAGGGGAGGGGGGGGTGGCCGAGGATGATCGGATGTCGCGCGCGGGAGTTTGCGGTTCGGGCGCGTCGATGATGTACACCTTGACGTAGGAGTAGGCCAGTGAAAACGCTCCCACGATCACGCTGGCCCAGAGGGTGATTTTCAGGATGCGGATGCGGTTGGCGATCTCCTTGTCGCGCCACTCGGCCAGCCGGCGGTCGATCTCATCCAGCTTGCGGTCGATGCGGGCCTCGATCTCATCCAGTTTCTGGTTCAGATACTGGTCGGCCGACTTTTTTAACCGGCCGGCGATGCCGCCGAAGAGTCCCGCATCCTCGATCTGCTCCTTGATCGTCCCGCCGCTGGGAGGCTCGGCCGATCCGGGGGCGGGAAGGAACTGGTAATCGCTGGCCGAGTCGCTCTCGCCGATGATGTTCGAGACGATCGCACCCAGCGCCGCCCGGCGTTTGCGATTGAGGCGGGAAAAGAATCCTTCCTGTTTTTTGAGCTTGTGAATCAGCGTCGGGACGGTTTCGTCGCCTTTGATTTCAAGGCCGCGCAGACGAGCCAGCGCCAGCAATCCCCTGGCCGACAATCCGGCGAACCGCATCGACTTGATCCGGGCGATCTCCCGGGCCAGTTGTTCCGCGGTGGCGTTGATGCTGACCGGCCGGCGGCCCCATTTGACCACGTCCAGCATCGCCTGACGATCCATCGACGCGATCAACTGACGCCGGGCGTGAATCGCCGCCACGAGGTGCTGTCGGCTTTTGAACTGCGTGGGATCCAGCCCGTATTCCTCGGCCAGACAATCCAGCTCATCCTTGGGCAATTCGGACAACTGCCGCTGCGGCGCGCCGGCCGCGACCGCGGGAACGGGATGGGCGCTGTCGTCGGTGGTTCCCGGCAGCAGTTTCATCTCGCTCGAATTGGGCGGCGGATCGGCCATGATCGGATCATTCTAAAGAGCGTGGCGGTAGATCAAAACATGCAGCCGCCACATGATCAAAAATGCGATGCACAACAGGAGGCTGATGATCACGTCCCCCCAGAACGTCTTGAACCTCAGCCGCAGACCCTGCACGATGACGTATCGCCGCACCAGCGTGATGTACTTGTCGCCGCCGGCCAGCCAGACGTACCACCCCCACAACGACTGCAACGTCACCACGGTCGCGTAGATCGTCACGACCGTGCCGAGGAAATAACGGAAAAATTCAAAAAAATCGATGTCCGGCATGGATCATCACGCGCCATCTTCCGAATCGTGAACCTCGCCTCCGAACAGCGCCGTCCCGATCCGCACCATCGTCGCCCCTTCAAGGATCGCCGGCTCAAAATCGCCGCTCATCCCCATGCTCAGGTGTCGAAGCGAGTTGCCGCCGATCTTGTGCCATTTGAGCTCTTCAAAAATTTCGCGCGTGCGGGCGAAGACGGCCCGCGCCTCATCGGGGGTTGAATCCAGCGGGGCCATCGTCATCAGGCCCATGATCTGCAGGTTCGGCATCGAGTCGATCTGTTCGGCCAGATGCACCGCCGCGCCGACCGCCACGCCGAATTTGCTCTTTTCCTCGCTGGCGTTGAGCTGCAGCAAAACCGGCATTCGACGCTGAATCCTGCCCGCCTGGGCGTCCAGTTCCTCGGCCAGCCGCAGACTGTCCACGCTGTGGATCAATTGAACCAGCGGCAGCACCGCCTTGACCTTGTTGCGCTGAAGATGACCGATCAGATGCCAGCGCAGTTTGGACGCCAGCGATTCGTTTCCGTGGCTTTTTTGACGCACGAAAAATTCGTTCACCTGCGCGGCGCGCTGGGTCAGCACCTGCACGCGGCTTTCGCCCAGGTCCCCCACGCCCAGTTGCAGAATCTCGCGAATCTGTTCGGGGGCGGCGGTCTTGGTCACCGCGATCAGCGTAACCTCCGATTCCTGGCGTTTCGCCTTGGCGCACGCGGATGCGATGCGCTGTCTGATCTGGTCCAAACGCTCGGCAAGTGGGGAATTTCTGGCCACGGATCGACTCCTTCGGCTATTACTGTAACAGAACATCCGTGCGAGTAGAATATGGTTCGTCAAAGCGGCCGGCCCGTCCGGCGGAGATGAACTGCATGAGCCAAAGCGCACGTTACCAACAAGCCCTGTCCCTGATCGACGCTGCTCACGCCGAGGATGCTCGGCAAACCACCGTCGATGGCCGGCCCATCGCCGTCGAGCTGCTGTATGCCATGCGGCTGACCGGCTGGTTGAACCGGCTTTATCCCGATGCGGGCGAATCGTTGCTGCTGGCGGTGCGGGCGCAGCATCTGCGCCGATGGCGGATTCCACGCGACCAATATCCGATGGACCGCGCCGGCTATCTGAAATGGCGAAAGGATTTGTCGCAATTCCATGCCCAACAGGCCGGCGAGTTGTTGCGGCAGGTCGGATACGAAGAGGCCGACATCGCGCGGATTCAATCGCTGGTTCGCCGGGAACGGCTGAAATCCGATCCCGATTCACAGGCCGTCGAGGATGTCGCCTGCCTGGATTTCATGGAACATGATCTGGAAGAATTTTCGGCCGGGCGGGATGAGGAGCAGTTGCGGACGATTCTTTCGCGCACATGGATCAAGATGTCCCCCCTGGCCCGGCAGGCGGCCGGGTCGATCGCATTGCCGCCGGCCATCGGGCGGATCATCCATTCATTGCCGACAGCGCCGCCAGCGACTTCGCCCGCTCCAGCAGCGTCG
The DNA here is from genome assembly GCA_020853095.1 of Phycisphaerales bacterium. Classification (GTDB taxonomy): domain Bacteria; phylum Planctomycetota; class Phycisphaerae; order Tepidisphaerales; family Tepidisphaeraceae; genus JADYZN01. The sequence goes on from JADYZN010000024.1 coordinate 120,556, forward strand.
CCGTCGAAACCGACTGGGATGACTTGATCCGCACTTCAAAGAGTTTCTCCGCGTGCGGTTCGTGATGCAGTTCCACCGCCGCGCCGGCGTACAGTTCGGCCATGATCGAATCCAGATCGCCCCGGATCGATTCAAACGTTGCGTTGGTGTTGGGGGCGGCCAGCCGGTCGTTGATCCGCACGACCAGTTCATCGCCGCCAAAACGGATGCCGTTCAATTTCGCTTCCTCTTCCAGCCGAACGCACCCTTCCAGCGCGATGACCAGCACCGCCGTCAGCTTGTCGGCCAACGACCCCGCCAGCGGCTGTTTGCGGTTGTATTGCAACCCCAGCCGACCCTCGGCGCGATCGGTGCAGAAGTTCCCCTCGTGCGCCACCAGCACCGTTCCCGGCCCGTTGTGGACGAGCTGATAATCCGCCACGTCAACCAGCAGATGGTCCGCAACCCGCTGGTTTTGAATCCACGAATGAAACACCGGCACGAACGCATCGGCCGGCAATTCCGGCGGATCCTTCACGAAAAACTTCACGACCAGTTTATAAGCATCCATAAAAATCACAGTATGAATCGAACCGCGGAGAGACCACGGAACACGGAGAAAAATGAAATTACGAACATCTTCTCCGTGATCTTTGTGCCTCCGTGGCACATTCATTCATAATATTGTTCACACCTTCGGCAGCGCCGGCACTTCCAGCACGTTCATCGACGCCTGCAATTTCGCAAGGCACTTGTGCGAGGCGTCGATAAACAAATTCGCCTCCTCCACCAGCTTGTGCACGGTGTCTTTGGTGTACCGCGTGTCCGGCGATTCGTGCCGGTTCAGCAGATAATTGGCGAACTGATTGCCATGGTATTTGTCCCAGAACAACTGGGTCTCCACGAAACGCGTGCGAAATTCGCCGATGATCGTCGCCGTATCGGTGGGCGTATCGGGATTCTGCTGGCGAACCAGCGTCTTGGCCGCCTCCAGCATGGCGCTGTAGGCCATTTCATCGGCCTTTTGAAATTCGCCATCGTCCAGCAGCAGCTGCGCCTCGAACGCCTGGCTTTCGGCCGCGGTGAATCCGAACTGCTCCATCGAAATCACTTCGCCGGCGCATTCGCCGGTGCCCATGTCGCCGATGGTGTAGGCCCGCGGGTCGCCCCAGTCGACGTAAAACGTCGGGTCTTCGGAATGCGCCGGCACCTTCACAAACTCATCCACCCACTGTTTGAGCTGCTTTTTGCCGATCCGCCCGCAAAACGCCTGGAACGTCTCCTCGGGCTGGCGGTCGGCCAGATACCGGTCCGTCAGCCGCGTCACCAGGTCCGGCACGCGCTTGGATGGCACCGAGCCCATCGCCAGCGCGTACGACCCGGCGTTGTCGGTCCATTTGCCGCCCAGCATCACCTGAAAATGCGGCACGGTGTACCCGCCGACGTTGCGGCTGTTGCCATAAAAACCGATGTCCGCGATGTGGTGCTGGCCGCAGGAGTTGAAGCACCCGCTGATCTTGATCCGCAAACTGCGAATCGCCTGGTCCATCGTCGCCATCTGGGCGGCCAGCCGCTTGCGCAGCTCGCCTGCAAGTCCGCGCGAGGCCGCGATGCCCAGTTTGCACGTGTCGGTCCCCGGGCACGCCACCACGTCCACGATCGACCCCGCGCCGGGCTGCGCCAGCCCGATCGCCTTCAGGTCCTCATACAGGTCGATCAACCGGTTGTGGGGAACCCACCGCAGCAGAATGTTCTGTTCCACGGTGGTTCGCAGATGATCGCCGGCGTGCTTGCGGGCGATGTCCGACAGCTTTCGCATCTGGTCGGCCGTCAAATCGCCCAGCGGCAGCGTCACCGTCACGGCCGCATAGCCGCTTTGACGCTGCTCGTAGACGTTGGTGGACGCCCATTGCTCAAATCCCGCCGGCCGTTCCTGGCCGTTCAGTTGCACCGCCGCGAACGCCGGTTGCTCCTCATACCGCGGGATTTCATCGAAAAACCGCCGCCACGAGTTGTCCTCCGGCATGGACTGGTATTCTTCCATGACCTGTCGTTTGAATTCGTCGATCCCCAGCTTGGCGACGACGAATTTCAACCGGGCGCGGTTGCGGTTTCTCTTCTCCCCCAGCCGGGCGAAAACGCGACCAATCGCTCTCGCCATCGGCATTAATTCTTCTTCCGGCAGAAAATCGATCATCAGCTTGGCCTGGTACGGCACCGCGCCCAGCCCACCGCCGACGTACAGTTCAAATCCCCGCTGTGTTTTGCCATCCACCTGCCGGGTCACCGCGATGCCGCCGAGGTCGTGCAACGACACCAGCGAGCAGGCCTCGTGCCGGCAACCCGAAAACGCGATCTTGAACTTCCGTCCAAACTGCTGCGTGTCGGGATGACCCATCAGGTAATACGCCGTGGCCTTGGCATAAGGCGTCACGTCGAAGGTTTCGGTTCGGCAGATTCCCGCCAGCGGGCAGGCCGTCACGTTGCGAACCGAATTGCCGCAGGCTTCCTTGGTGGTGATCCCCGCCGCCGCCAAACGCCGGAAAATCGTCGGCACTTCCTCGATGTGCACAAAGTGCAACTGGATGTCCTGCCGGGTGGTGACGTGCAGGATGTTGTCGGAATATTCCTCCGCCAGTTCCGCCAGCAACTTCATCTGGTCGGGGTTCAGCCCGCCAAAGGGGATTTTGATGCGCTGCATCCCCGGCGCATCCCACATCGTCTCGGGGCCTTTGGTCAACGGCTGATAGGCCAGCGTGCGGGTGCGAACGCCATCGTGACGCTGGCCGTTGTCGTATCGCTGTCCGTATGTCCCCCGGCGCAGACGAACTTCCGCGAAGACCCTTTCTTCGATCTTCCCGGCCTTGCGCAGCAGCATCTGCGCCTCGAAGTTGTCGATTTCCCTCGCCTGATCAGATGGAATCCGATCCGCCAGCTTTTCCTTCCAATTCACGCTGCTCATAAATCCACTTACCTTCGCCAAATCAAATATCGAAAGGTTAAATATACCACTTCCCCATAGGATTTGTCTAGTTTGAAGTGCAAAATGATTATAAAGCTAGACATGGATTGAATTTATGATAACCTACTATTCCTATGTGGTTTGAAGATTCCAAGGTTTGTCCCCCGTGGAACGCCGCCGCCAGGGCCTTGGCCAAGGCCGATCCAAAACTTGGGCGGCTCATCGCCACGGTCGGCCCATGCACCTTGCGCCGGCGACGGGATTATTTTGTCGTGCTGGCCAAAGCCATTTTCAGCCAGCAGATTTCAACGGCCGTGGCCCGCGTGTTGTTCGCCCGTTTCAGGAAACAATTTCCAGCCGGCCGGCCGACACCTCAGCGCGTGCTGGACCTGCTCAGTAAGAACCCGCAAGCCGCCCGACGATGCGGCCTGTCTCGCCAAAAGGAAGCGTACCTTCTGGACCTGGCCCGTCATTTTGTGACCGGTGAAATTCCGACCCGCCGGTTCGCCCGCATGGAGGATGAACAGATCATCCAGTCGCTGGTCCGCGTCAAAGGGGTCGGCCGATGGACCGCCGAGATGTTCCTGATTTTCGTCCTCAACCGCCCCAACGTCCTGCCGGTTGATGACTTGGGGTTGCGCAAAGGAATCCAGAAGCTCAGACGACTCAAGGAACTGCCCAAACCCAAACAATGCACCCAAATCGGCCGCCGCTGGCATCCTCACCGCAGCCTCGCCACGTGGTATCTGTGGCGCAGCCTGGATGGCAAATAAATTCGTCCCAACTCGCGTTTGAATGCAAAATATTGCATAATTCAGGCATGGTGATCCGCGGCCGCAAAGCGATTGACCGCGCGATGCGGAAGCATGCCCATGTACGCAAACCACTCAGGCAATGGGTGGAGCTTGTGGAGGCGGCGGAATGGCGCAACATCATCGATGCTCGTATGACATGGCCGACGGCGGATGCCATCAAAGGCACGGCATTTACCTGCTTCAATATCGGAGGCAACAATTTCCGTCTGATCGCGGTTGTCTCATATCAACGGCGTGAAATTGTGATTGAAGAAATCCTCAGTCATGCGGACTACAGTAAGAAGTACTGAGAGGTTGCGATGAACAAGACCAGGAAAACGGCAATTGCGACGGATGATTATCTGGATCTGGTACGGCGTTTTCCCCTCCGTCCGATCCGCAATGAAGCGGACTATGATACGGCCATTGAGATTCTAAAAAGTCTTGTATCGCGAGCCGATGAGGAACTCAGCCATGGCGAAAGCGACTACGCGGATGCGCTGGGGCATTTTGTCGATCTGTATGAGAATGCGCATTATCCGCTGGAAAACGAACTGCACACTCCGCTGGAACGGCTCAAATTCCTGATGAGGCTGCATGAAATGAAAGCTCCTGGACTGGGCAGGCTGCTCGGCAGCAGTTCGGCGCAGGCCTCGCAGATCCTCAATGGCAAGCACGAACTGAGCAAGTCAGACATTCGGCTTCTGGCAGACCACTTCAAAGTCAGTCCGGCCCTGTTCATTTGAGCAGAGGCACTTGGCGGGCTATTTCAATTCCACCGTCCAGTAGGCCGTGTCGAGGAACTGTCGCCAGCTTTGGTATCGCTCATCCGCCAGGCGGATGTTGATGACCGGGCTGCGGCGGGGTTTGACCGGCTTGGTGATCAGATGCATGTGGGCCTGATCGGGGGTGCGGCCCCCTTTTTTGACGTTGCATCGGACGCAGCAGCAGACGATGTTTTCCCACGTGCTGCGGCCCCCCTGGCTTTTGGGGACGACGTGGTCCAGAGACAATTCCGTCGTCGGCATGCGCTTGCCGCAATATTGACAGCGGTTGCTGTCGCGGGCGTAGATGTTGCGACGGTTGAACTTCACATCCTGGCGGGGCAGCTTGTCATATCCCAGCAGACGGATGATCCGCGGCACGGCGATCTGAAACCGCACCGTGTGAATCCAGTCGAATTCATCCGGTTCAAACTCCGCCTTCAACAGGGAAATTTCCTGCCAACTGGCGAAGTCAAAATTCTGCCACTTGCTCTGTCCCGCCGCATCCGTCTCGATGTGAACCACTTCGGCCAGCTCGCGGCACAGCAGCGAAAACGCCCGCCGGACGTTGACCACGCGAATGGCCTGGTAAAACTTGTTGAGCACCAGGACGTTGGCATTGAGCGCCGCCGCCACGGTAACGCCCGCGGGCGCGGAAAAGGGCGGCGGAAATTCGAGCGGCTGGTTCATCATCATCGCCTGTTCGGCAGACTTGGCCCGCGAGCAGGCATGCGAATTCTACCGCCGATATACATCAAAGACCAGTCAATCGACCGATTCGGAGCGCCATCGGACTATCCTCCAGGGGTGTCGGGCGTACAATTGGATGAACCATGATGAATGCAATGGCCATCCTGGCGACAATGCTGGCCGTGACGATGTCCGTTTCATCCGCCCATGGCCAGATCCGCATCATCCCGGCACGGGCGACGATGCTGGCCGACACGCGGGCGATCGCTCCGGGTCAGACGTTCACCGTCGGGGTGTTGTTCACCATCGAACCGGAGTGGCACATCTACTGGATCAATCCGGGCGATGCCGGGCTGGCCACGACTCTCAAGCTGGAGTTGCCCGATGGGTTCACCGCCGGCCCGATTCAATACCCCACGCCCATCCGCTTCATGCAAAGTGCGGAAGTGGTTGGATACGGCTATACCGAACAGGTGATGTTGATGGCGACGATCACCGCGCCACACACCCTGCCGGCCGGGCCAATCACACTCGGGGCGACGGCTTCATGGCTTTGCTGCAAGGAATTCTGTCTGCCCGGCCAGGACAAGCTGGAACTGAAACTCCCCGTGACCGATGCGCCCCGGCCCGCCAATGTCGAACAATTTGAACATTGGAAAGAGCGCATCCCCCGGCCCGCAGAAAACAACCCGGCCGCCGAGGTCGCCATCGAAACACTGCCCGACCATCACTATGCGGTGAAGATCGCCTGGAAGAATCAACCGGCCGAGGTGCGGTTTTTCCCCGCATCCGGCGATGCCCTGCGGATCAGCGACATCTCCCTGCGAACCGAAGGTTCAACCACGACCATCCGCTTTGCCGCACGGGTGCTTCCCGGCGAAACGTTGGATCAGGAGACTTTGCCGATCGTGGTCGCCTATCATCAGGGCAATGAACCCTGGCGCGGCATCGAAGCGCAGGTTCGATTGACCGAATCCCCCAACGTGGCCCAGCCACAGGAATGAAACATGAACGCGTATTTCATCGGATTGTTCGCGGTGGTGTTGTCGGTGGGTCTGTTCGCGGTGGCCCAGGGGGATGGCCCATCGGCCGCGATTGGCCAGCAGGCGCCGTCGTTTGCCCTTCAGGATCAGAACGGCAAGCCCGTCTCGCTGGAAGATTTCGCCGGCAGGATCGTCGTCCTCGAATGGGTCAACCCCGACTGCCCGTTCGTCAAACGCCATTATGAAGAGCAGACCATGACCCACCTCGCATCCGAGTTTCATGACAAGGATGTGGTCTGGCTGGGCATCGCCACCGGACACACCGCCAACGCCCCATCGCTCCAGCATTTCGCCCATCAGCACAATCTCTCATGGCCGATTCTGCTCGATCACGACGGCGCCGTTGCACGGGCCTATGGCGCCAAGACCACGCCCCATATGTTCATCATTGGCAGGGATGGCACACTGCTCTACCGCGGAGGCATCGACAACGACCCCGCCGGCGACAAGGCCGACCGGATCAACTACGTCCGCGAGGCGCTCGATGAAATCACCAGCGACAAGCCGGTTTCCCATCCGGACACCAAGCCGTATGGATGCAGCGTGAAGTATTCCCATTAAGAATCCATCGCAGGCTTATTAGGTTCTGAGATAGATTCTAAACGACAACCCCTCTCCCGGAGGGGAAGAGGGGTTGAGCGATCTCAGGATTTACGGATCGTCGATCAGGCCGATTCCTTGCGGCGTTCGGGGCGAAGCTCGAACAGCTTGTTGCGACCTTCGACGACCTCTTCATTGATGATGTACTTGCCGCCCTGCTGCTGATCGGGCAGGCGATACATCAGGTCGAGCATCACTTCTTCACAGACGGCCCGCAGGGCGCGGGCGCCGGTGTCGCGCTTCAGGGCGCGTTCGGCGATCAGTTCCAGCGCGCCGGGGGTGAATTCGACTTCGCTGCCTTCGAGCCGGAAGAACTTCTTGTATTGCTTGACCAGCGAGTTTTTCGGCTCGGTCAGGATGTTGATCAGGGTTTTGACATCCAGCGGCTCCAGCGTGGCGGCCACGGGCAACCGGCCGACAAATTCGGGGATCATGCCGAATTCAACCAGGTCTTCGGGCTGCACCTGGGCGAGGATTTCGGCACGGTCACGCGAGCTTTCGGCAGGCGTATTCTCAGAATTAAAGCCGATTTGACGACGGCCAAGCCGCTTGCGGATGATGTCTTCAAGGCCGACGAACGTGCCGCCGCAGATGAAAAGAATCTGCGAGGTGTCCATCTGGATGTACTGCTGTTCGGGGTGCTTGCGTCCACCCTGCGGGGGGATGTTGCTGATGGTCCCTTCGAGCATCTTCAACAGCGCCTGCTGCACGCCTTCGCCGCTGACATCGCGGGTGATCGAGACGTTGCTGGAGGTTTTGCCGATCTTGTCGATTTCGTCGACGTAAATGATGCCGCGCTGGGCCGCTTCCAGATCATAATCCGCGTTTTGCAGCAGCTTGAGAAGGATGTTTTCCACATCCTCGCCTACATAGCCGGCTTCGGTCAACGTGGTGGCGTCGCCGATGGCGAACGGAACGTTCAAAACGCGAGCTAAAGTCTTTGCCAGCAAGGTCTTACCGCTTCCGGTGGGGCCGATCAGCAGGACGTTGCTCTTGTCGATTTCAATTTCATCGTTCGGTGTGGCGTTGTTGGCGTTGTTTTCGCCCGAACTGAGCCGCTTGTAATGGTTGTGGACGGCCACCGAGAGTGCTTTTTTGGCGTAATTCTGCCCAACGACGTATTGATCCAGAAATTCCTTGATCTGGCGGGGACTGGGGATGGTGCTGAACAGCGGCTGGGCGCTGGAGAGCTTGCGTTTTTCCTGGCGGATGATGTTGTGGGCCAGATCGACGCAATTGGCGCAAATGTAGACATCGGAGGGGCCTTCAACCATCGGGCCGACATCGCGGGAGCTTTTGCCGCAGAAGCTGCAGGTGGTGATGCGACGGCCTCTAAAGCCGTTTTGGGTGTTATTGGTCCCTGTTGGCGGGGGAACATTGCCCGGCCCGCCACCATTGCCACCGTTTCCCGTCCGATTGGAATTGGCCATCGCCTGATTTTCCTAACTGTAGCGCCTGACCACTGTTATGTGACCTGGCGGTTGCGATTGCGGCGACAATATCGGGCCTTCGGCGTCAGCCGGAGGCTTGAATGCGCAACGGAGCGCATGAACTGTCGCTTGCGTAACTTATCGAACAACAACGGGTAGGGACTTGATCAACAAATCCGTACCTGTGGACAATCATTCCATCCAACCCATCAACCCCCGAACGCCAACCGTCCAAATGGAGTCAACCGGATGCGGAGCGAGGGTTGGGGGATTTAATTATTATAAATCCCGAGGGGGGCCGGGGGTTTTTTCCGGCGGCCGGACGGACATTGTCCTGGCCGATTGGACGATTTTCTCCTTGGCCCGATTAAATTCATCCTGGCTGAGCTGGCCGCTTTGATGAAGCTTTCGCAGCTCCGATAAGCTGAAGCCCGATACCGGTCCGGCGTCGGCGTTGCGGCTGGCCCAGCGTTTGACCCAGGCGGCGGTCACGAACAGGATGATGATCACCCCGATCAAAACCAACGACCAAACGATCACTTTCGAGTAGTCGTCCGCCGCCGCCAGGTAATCAATCCATCCCCGTCGGCCCATATGCAATCATGCTATGACCTGCCGTGGCCGGCGTCAAACCCAAGATTGGGTCTGATAATTTGTTGCGGCGGCCTGAGCCGTAACGACCTCAATTTCATGCCGGAGGGTCTGGTGAGGGATGGGGTGGATGGTTATGATGATGTGCTTGTGTCATTTTAAGGAGTCATGGTGAGTTCGATTGCGGTGCTGGGCACAGCGCATCCACATGTGATGCATGTGGCACATGAGATTCACGGGGTTCCCGGGGCGAAACTGATCGGCGTTTACGATGAGGACCCGGCACGGCTCAAGGAGGCGGCCGACCAGTTGAAGGTTCCGGCGTTTTCGGATCTGGCAGCGTTGCTGGCATTAAAGCCAAAGCTGGCGCTGGTGGGGTCGGTTCCCTGTGATCGGGCGATGTTGGCCGAGCGGGCATTGCGGGCGGGGGCGTCGGTCCTGGTGGACAAGCCGTTGGCGCTGAGCCACGACCATCTTGAAAAGGTCAAACAGGCGGCAAAGGACTCCGGCAAACGGGTGATGGTGTTGTATCCGTATCGCGGGCATCCGCTGGTGCGGGCGGCGAGACGGGCGCTACGGGAGGGGCGAATCGGGAAGCTGGTTCGGATTTTCGCGGCCGGGCCGCACAAGGTGAATGCACCCACCCGGCCGGCGTGGTTCTGGCATCCGGATCAAAACGGGGGGATCTTCGTGGACATCGGGTCGCATCACATTGATTTTTGCTGTTGGATGGCGGATCAAAGCCCCATCTGGGTGAGCGCGATCGAGGGGAATTTTGACCAGCCCAACCATCCGCAGTTCAGAGATTTTGGACAGGCGATGATGCGGTTTGAGTCGGGTATGATGGCGCATGTGGAGGTGGACTGGCTGAATCCGATCTCCATGCGGAATTTTGGCGATACGCGATTCTGGTTGTCGGGAACAAAAGGTAAAATCGAGCTGCGGCTGGGGGATGAAGCGTGCGGCCACATCTGGACTGAAAAAGCCGCCGGCGAGGTTTTGGCGGGCGAAGGTCCGGACATGGGGCAATGGACCAACCAATTGATCGAGAACCTGCTGAATGATCGGCCGGTGGAGATCGAGCAGGATGAAGTCTGGCGGACCTCGGCGGCGACGCTGCTGGTGCAGAAGAACGCCATCGGTTGACAGGAAACAATATTGGCGGTTTTAGACGACGATTAACAAGGTGATTTGGAAAGGATTATTTCAATGAGTCAGCGTAAGCGGTATGCGGTGGTGGGGACGGGTGGCCGGTCGGTGATGTTTATCGACGCCGTCGCGGGGGAATATTCCAAACATGCCGAGCTGGTGGGATTTTGCGACCTCAGCCCGACGAGAATGGCGTATTACAACAAATACATCGGCGACAAACATGGCCAGTCGCCGGTTCCCACCTATTCGCCGCAACAGTTTGACCAGATGGTCAAGGAGACCAGGCCGGACGTGGTGATCGTCACGTCGATGGATGCGACCCATCACCAGTACATCATCCGGGCGATGGAGCTGGGGTGCGATGCCATCAGCGAAAAGCCGATGACCACCGATGCGCCCAAGGCCCGCGCGATCTTCGACACCATCGCCAAGACCGGCAAGCACCTGCGGGTGACGTTCAACTATCGGTATGCCCCATCATCGACCAAGGTGCGGGAATTGCTCATGCAGGGGGTGGTCGGGCGGCCGCTGGCGGTGGATTTTTCGTGGGTGCTCGACACCCGTCACGGGGCGGATTATTTCCGCCGGTGGCATCGCCAGAAGGAGAACTCCGGCGGGCTGCTGGTTCACAAGTCCACCCATCACTTCGACCTGATCAACTGGTGGATCGATTCGTACCCGCAGCGCGTCTTCGCGATGGGCGAGTTGAAATTTTACGGCCAGAAAAACGCCAACGCCCGCGGCCAGCATTACGATTATGACCGCTATACCTTTCAGGAAAAGGCCAAAAACGATCCCTTCCGCTTGGTGTTGAACGAGGATCCGCTCAGCAAACAGTTGTACCTGGACGCGGAAAAGGATTCGGGATACATCCGCGACCGCAACGTCTTCAATCCGGACATCACCTCCGAGGACACCATGGCGGTGACGGCGCGGTATCGCAACGGCGTGATTTTCAATTATTCGCTGATCGCCTTCTCGCCGTGGGAGGGGTATCGGGTTTCGGTGACCGGCGACAAGGGCCGGCTGGAGCTGTTCGACCAGCATGGTTCGCACATCATTCGCGGGCAGAGCGACGCGGAACTGGCGGCCGAACAAGCCTCTGTGGAACACCAGGAACTGCGGGTTTTCCCGATGTTCGGCCAGCCGTACGACGTGGCGATCCCCAAGGCCGAAGGAGGCCACGGTGGCGGCGATCCGATCCTGCTGTCGCAGATTTTTTCGCCCAATCCGCCGGCCGATCCGTTCCTGCGGGGCGCTTCCCACCTGGATGGCGCGGCGTCGATCCTCATGGGGATCAGCGCCAACGAATCCATCCGCACCGGATTGCCGGTCAACTGCGATGACCTGTTGAAACTGCCGGAGAAAAAGTAACGGCGACCACCGGGTGGATGGGCGTGCTAATGCAGGCCCATCTTCCGGGCGTTGTTCAGGCTGATCGACAGGCTTTCAAAGGGGTCGCGCTGGCAGATGTCCTGTTCGATGATGAACCATTGAACGCCCGCGGCCCTCGCGGCGGGCAGGATGCCGGCCCAGTTGAGGTTTCCCTCGCCCACCTCGGCCATCTGCTGCTGGCGATCCTGGCCGATGACCATGTCCTTCAGATGGATGCAGGGGATTCGGCCGGAGACGTTGTTGATCCACTGGATCGGGTCGCCGCCGCCGTGGGTGATCCAGTAGGTGTCGATCTCGAACCAGATGTCTTTCGAGAGGCCGTCGATCAGCATCCGCAGCGGGGTTGTCCGGTCATAATGCATCAATTCGTGGCTGTGATTGTGATAGCCGATGGACAGACCGGAGCCGGCGAATTTGCGGGCGGCGGCGTTGTAGTTCTGGATGAATCCGGTCCAGTCCTGTTTGGTGAACCTGTCCTGAAAAAATCCGCCGATGGCGGTGTATTGACAGTTCCACAGCTTGTGGTCGTCGATCACGCGCTGGGTCTGGTTGTTCATCTCATCCAATGAGACGTGGGTGGCGGCGACGGTCAACCCCTCGCCCCGCAGGATGCGATCCAGCTCCCTGGCGTCGATCTCGCCGAGGGCCGAAAGCTGCACGGCCTCGTACCCCATCGCGCGGACGCGATGCAGGGTTTTGGCGATGTCGGCGGGGGTTTTGAGAAAATCACGCAGGGAGTACAGTTGCGCGGCGATTTCAGTTTTTGGCATGGGGCATTCCTTTCGAAAAACGGGGTTGTGTTCTTTATTTTGACGCACCGATCAGCCGGGCGACTTCCTGGCAATCCTTGTCTCCGCGCCCCGAGAGGTTGACCACGACCACCTGGTCGCGCGACAGCGAGGGGCTGAGTTTGATCAACTGGGCGATGGCGTGGGCGCTTTCGAGCGCGGGGAGGATTCCTTCGCAACGGGCGAGAAATTCAAACGCTTCAAGGGCCTCGGCGTCGGTGATGGAGCAATAATTGACCCGGCCGGCGTCTTTCCAGAGGGAATGTTCCGGGCCGACTCCGGGATAATCGAGTCCCGCCGAGACCGAGTGGACGTCGGCGGTCTGGCCATCCTCATCCTGCAGGACGTAGGAGAGCATGCCGTGCAACACGCCGGGCCGCCCCAGAGAGAGGGTGGCGGCGTGCTGGCCGAGGGCCGATCCGCGTCCGCCGGCCTCGACGCCGATCAATTTCACGGCCGAATCGTTGATGAACGGGTAAAAGATGCCCGCCGCGTTGGAGCCGCCGCCGACGCAGGCGATCACGACATCGGGCAATCGGTTTTCGACTTCCAGGCATTGCCGGCGGGTTTCTTCGCCGATGCACGATTGAAAGTCGCGGACCATCTGCGGGAACGGGTGGGGGCCGGCGACCGAACCGATGATGTAATGGGTGTCCCGCACGCTCCCCATCCAGTCGCGCATCGCCTCGTTGAGGGCGTCCTTGAGGGTTTTCAGCCCTGAATGGACCTCGATGACGTTGGCCCCCATCAGTTTCATGCGAAAGACGTTCAGCGACTGCCGGCGGACATCCTCGGCGCCCATGTAGACGTCGCACTTGAGGCCAAACAAGGCGGCGACGGTGGCGGTGGCGACGCCGTGCTGGCCGGCGCCGGTTTCGGCGATGATCCGTTTTTTCCCCATCCGCAGCGTCAGCAGGCCCTGCCCGATGCAGTTGTTGATCTTGTGCGCGCCGGTGTGGTTCAGGTCTTCGCGTTTGAGGTAGATTTTGGCCGTGCCGAGCTTTTCGGTCAGCCTTCGGGCGAAATAAAGCCGCGATGGCCGGCCGACAAAATCGTGTAGATACGATTGAAATTCACGGGCGAAGTTCGGGTCGGATTGCGCCTTGCGGTATTCGCTTTCAAGTTGTTGAAGGGCTGAAACAAGGGTTTCGGGGACGAAGGTTCCGCCATAGGGGCCAAAATGCCCCTGTGGGTCGGGAACCGATGAGAAATCCACCGGTGAGGAAGGTGAAGCGCTCGACATGCCGGTATCGTAAGGGACGGCCAAACGAGTTGCCAGATGCCCGACGCGGGGGCCGGCGGGCCTGTCGGCCGGTTTTGATCAGCGGGAACCTTTCAGTGGCTGGCATTTCATGTGGACCGACTCGGCCACGGCGGCGTTGGTGATTCGGCCGGCGACGAGGTTGATCCCTTCTCCGAAGCCCGGATCATCGCAGGCGGCCTGTTCGTATCCCTTGTTGGCGAGCTTGACCGCGTAGGGGAGCGTGGCGTTGCACAGGGCGATGGTGCTGGTGCGGCCCACCGCGCCGGGCATGTTCGTCACGCAGTAATGCACCACCCCTTCGACGACGTAGGTTGGGTTCTGGTGGGTGGTGGGGCGGGAGGTTTCGATGCTTCCCCCCTGGTCGATGGCGACGTCCACGATCACGCTGCCGTTTTTCATCTCCTTGAGGTGCTGGCGGTTGACCAGTTGGGGGGCTTTGGCGCCGGGGATCAAAACCGAACCGATGACCAGGTCGGCCAGCCGGAGCTGTTCGCGGATGGTGTGCGGGTCGCTGTAGAGGGTGTGAACGTTGGCGGGCATGACGTCGTCCAGATAGCGCAGCCGTTCGAGGTTGACATCCATCAGGACGACCGTCGCCCCCAGGCCGGCGGCGACTTTGGCGGCGTTGGTCCCCACCACGCCGGCCCCCAGGATCACCACGTGGGCCGGGGCCACGCCCGGAACCCCGCCCAGCAGAATCCCCCGTCCCATCATCGGTTTTTCGAGATACTTGCCCCCTTCCATGGGGGCGAGCTTGCCGGCGATCTCGGACATCGGCGTCAGGCACGGCAGCCGGCCGGCCTTGTCGCGGATGGTTTCATAGGCGATGGCGGTGATGCCCGATTCAAGACACGCCTGCGTCAGTTCCGGCGAGGCGGCGAAATGAAAATAGGTGAAGACCACCTGTCCGGGCCGAAACAGACCGATCTCCGCCGGCTGAGGCTCCTTGACCTTGATCAGCAGCTCGGCCTTGTCGAACACCTCTTCGTGGGTTGCGACAATCGTGGCGCCGACGGCCCGATAGTCGTCGTCGCTGAACCCGCTGCCAACCCCCGCCTGCGTCTCGATAAAAACCGGATGTCCCCCCTTGACCAGCATCTCCGCCCCCACCGGCATCATCGCCACGCGGTATTCATCCGATTTGATTTCTTTTGGCACACCGATACGCATCACTGTCACTCCGAAATTACAATGGTTAAGCCTCGAAAGAAGAGTCATCATATCGCGGCGCCGCGACCAGCCCAAGGAGCAGGGACAAAATGATGATATTGGAGGGCGGCGGTCCTCCGCCGCCGTGTGCTTGTTCGGCGTCGCGGGAGCGACGCCCTCCATGTGGCCGCAATGTTCAGTTATTTCCGACGGCCATCCTGTTGTGCGAAGCGGGGCATCGGCTAACGGGGCATGGCCGTGGCGCGTTGCTTGAGTTGTCGTACCTGCTGGTCCCACTGCTCTTGTCCGGCGTCAATCTGACGTTGCCGCTCGCGATCCCGCTGGTGCGACCACACCATAAAGCCAGCCAGCAAAACCGCACAGGCGATGAAAATCCCCGCCGCCTTCCACCTGAAACGGGGGAAGAAGTCGGTATTCACTTGTTTGAACCGCCTGCTTAATAACTCCCCTTCCAGCAAAACCAGCCCAATGCACGCAATCAGAATCGGGATCATCCAGACGGTCAAATCGCCGCCCATCGCCCGCATGAGGCCGATCAATATGGCCGCGTTGGCCGTGTACAGGACCACGACCATTGGATATGCCAATATCTCACGTAGAAATTCCATGATGGATGATTTGTCGGGTTCAGTTGGCCGCTTGTCGATCATCCAATCGCATTGTTTTGGGTTCTTTGGATTGTAAATGATGGGAATGCGGGTGGATCGATCCATGGACCGCAGATCCTCCGCCGGCAGATCGCGATGGATGATATATTCACGTCCATCAACCATGAATGCCAATGTGGTGGGCGTCATACCGTGATTACCGAGGCTGCTGATCTTGACGATCCGTGCCTCCGTCCACACCCCGTGTTTCAACAATACGCCCATGCGACGATACGATGTGTAAGCCACGACGGCGCCGACGATGGTGCCGATAATCGCGAGGAACAGACTCGTTCGTATCGAGTTGGCATCCGGCTTGGTTCGCGGATGAAGCAGATCAAATCCCAGCGACGATTCTGAGAGATACATCCCCCACAATAAAAGTACAATCGCTCCGGCGACGATGAGTAGGAGCATCCGTTTGCGGCGAAGGATTTCTTCCGGTGTGAATTTAGACATCAAAACCCCATTTCAATCTATTCGACCCCGAGTTGGAAAATATGTTACAGCCAGCCTTGTTGTTTACGGTAAACATTCTTTTCAGCCGATGCAAGAAATGGACATCTGTTGCCACAAGGCAACCGGAAGACCCCTAAGACCGATAACACAACACGGGATGACCATGCTGCAAGCCAACACGCCCAATAAACCCCGGCTCCTGATCCTCGATGAGGACCGGATCATGCTTCAGTCGTTGTCGCAGTTCCTTCGGCGCGAAGGGTACGAGGTGCGCACGTGCGACAATCCCAAAGAGGCGATGTCGATCATGGAAGGCCAGCCGCTGGAGTTGCTGCTGGCGGACGTCAACATGCCGGGGATCAAGGCGGGGGAGTTTTTGCGGGATGTGCGCCGGCGATTCGGGCACATCGTCATCATCGTCATCACCGGCTATGGCTCGATCGAGGGGGCGGTCGAGGCGACCAAGATGGGGGCGTTCGATTATCTGACCAAGCCGATCATCGACGACGAGATCCGCGTGGTGGTGGAAAAGGCGGTTCGCCAGCAGTCGTTGTTGTTTGAGAACCAGGCGTTGCGCAGCCAGCTCGACCTGCGGTTCGGCCTGGAAAACCTCATCGGCCACGACTACAAGATGCTCAAAATCTTCGACCTGGTCGAGGCGGTGGCCGACAGCCGGACGACCGTGCTGATCACGGGCGAATCGGGAACCGGCAAGTCGTTGCTGGCCCGCGCCATCCATCACCGCTCGCCCCGGCGGGACAAGCCGTTTGTCGAAGTGCCGTGCGGGGCGCTGCCGGAAACGCTTCTGGAATCGGAACTCTTCGGCCACGTCAAAGGGGCGTTCACCGGCGCGATCGCCGACAAGCCGGGCCGGTTCATGGCGGCCGACACGGGAACGATTTTCCTCGACGAGATCAATTCCGCCTCGCTGCCCATGCAGGTCAAGCTTCTGCGCGTGCTCCAGGAGCGATCCTTTGAGCCGGTGGGGGCCACCCAGACCGTCACCGTGGACGCCCGGGCGATCTTGGCGACCAACGTGGATCTGCCCCAACTGGTGGCCGAGGGGAAATTTCGACAGGATTTGTATTACCGCATCAACGTCGTCACCATCCGCCTGCCGAGCCTGCGCGAGCGGATCAGCGACATCCCGCTGCTGGCCGGCCATTTTCTGCGGCGGTACATGAAGGAAACCGGCCGGGAAATCCTCGGGTTTACGGATGCCGCCATGGCCATCCTGCAACGCTACGACTGGCCGGGCAACGTCCGCGAGCTGGAAAACGCCGTCGAGCGGGCGGTGGTCCTGTGCCGGCGGCCGCAGATCGACGCCGAAGACCTGCCCGAAACCCTGCAAGGCCCGCACCATCGCCCCCGGCACGCCTCGTTGGACCCGATGGAGGATGGCGGCGGCCCGGCCATGCCCCTGGAGATCGCCATGGAAGGCCCCGAACGGCGGATCATCGAGCTGGCCCTCAAACGCAACGACTGGAACCGCCAGGCCACCGCCGCCGAATTGGAGATCAACCGCACCACCCTCTATAAAAAGATGAAAAAGTACCGCCTCGACGTGGGCGTGGAAAACTGATTTTTCCCCGGCGACTCCTTCGCTCTGATTTGCCACGGGGGGTGGATATGGGTACTTTACGCCCACCGTCGGAAAAGAGCGGCCGTGGCAAGGAGTGCTTCGCGTGATTTTTGATTCCCTTCTGGGCATGTTCAGCATCGACATGGGCATCGACCTGGGGACGTGCA
>JADYZN010000025.1 GCA_020853095.1 Phycisphaerales bacterium
ATGATGGGTCGGCGTCGTTCGTGTTTGGCTTGAGATGGATGATCAATGATGAGATGCCCGTGCAACCTTGGGTTCACGACAAGTTTTTCAACAAAGGAGTTTGCCATGCAACGTAAGGGAAAATCGTCACGGGATGCCTTCACACTGGTCGAGCTTCTTGTGGTCATCGGCATTATCGCGCTTCTTATCAGCATATTGCTGCCGGCGCTGAACAAAGCCCGGGAGGCGGCCAAGCAAGTTGCCTGTGCTTCGCAAATTCGACAAATCGGTCTGGCCATGCACATGTACGCGCAGGAGAACCGCAGTTGGCTGGGACGCGCTGCATTCTCAACTTATCCCAACAGCTTCAATACCTGGAATCTGAATTCGCCTGGCCTGGCTGACCAGACGACGACCAATGTTTACGTGCCGTACTTGAAAAACATGTCCGTCTTTTTCTGCCCAACGCTCAAAGACGTGGTCAGTTGGGGACCGTTCGGCTATACGGGCTATCTTTTTTTGAATAACTTCAACGCCGATCTCACCAAAAGACGAATTTTTGGTCCACGGCTGATTCATACCCGTTCGTCCGCCGCGCTGGTCATGGATTTCATCATCAAGGGAAACACCGGCCCCTGGGCGGGTCCCTGGCAGACGGCGCACGTCAACGGCGCAAATATCCTGTTTGCCGACGGGAGCGTCAACTTCCAACCCACGAGCTGGAACGGATTTGTTCCCGTGACCACGGTCCCGCAATGGGGGATGTATTATATCGTTGACTGGGCGGCGCCTTGGAACTTGGGCACGAGTGGAGTCACCTTCGCTTCTGGCGACTGGCCCAACCCGTGATGGGCACAATCATATCGCAATAATTTCCGTTATTTCTCAGTTGTTGGATTCATCTGACGACAAGGCCACAGGCCGCCTCAGGCCGCTGTACCTCAATCACAGGCAGGAATCATGCAATCCATCGTCCGAATTGTCTTCTTCATCATCGCGACCGGATGGCTGATGACATCCGACGGCCGGGGCGCGGTGCGCATATTGGAGCAAAAGACCCTCGCGTCAGAACACCACATCGCAACGCATGACGTCTGGAAGGTCGAGTTGCCAAAGCTTTCAGCGGCCGGATCGCGGTTGCTGAAAGTCACGGTTCGGCTGCAAACACCGACCATGGGTGGATACAACCCGTACATGCACATGTCGCTTAACGGCCGTCCGCTGGATGCGGCGCGCGATCGCTATGCCATGAGGCTGATCAACAAGCCGCCGACTTTCACCCGTCCGGACGGAAAGATTGAAACATGGAACAGGGGCAGCGGCATCTGGATGACCATTTTCGCGCCCAGCTTCGACACGGATTTCAAAGTGTACGGGCCGAATGTGACCGAACCCTATACTTATCTGCTGGACGTCAGTGATCTGGTCCACGCCAACGGGCCGAACGTTCTTGAAATCGCAAACGACTGGATCACATTCATCTACGAACCCAAGGATCTGGTGGTGACCCTGGACTGGCTGGCCGCGGAACTGCCCCAGACGCAACCCGCCGTGCCCGCCAGGCCGCACGTTGCGATGACGCCGGCGCTGAGCGTCACGAAGGATGGGGCGTTCACAGTGGCCAGCAGCGACGGCCCGATCCAGGTGGATTCCTCCTTTTCCGTACCGGGCGGCGGCCACAATCGCCTGGGCGGCGCATCCGTAGAGCCGCGATGGAAACCGCGTGTCACGCAAGTGACGCCCAATGAATGGCGCATCGAGGCGGCCGGCGAATCCTATTCATTGACGCGGACCATCCGCCAGACCGAAGGCCGGATTGCAATAGAAGACACTTTCAAGAATCTCACCCATCAGGACATCGGGATCATCTTCGACAATCACCTGAACCTTGAGAATCATCGCGGCATCGACTATGCCCGGATCGGGGGATGGCTTGGGCAGGGGATCACGGACGTCAACAGCCGCGAGAACCCCACGCTCTTTTTTCCGCTTGAACACTCCTCGTTATCCATGGTGATCGAGGATGATTTTTACCGCAATCAGGGTCGCTTCTATTTCGATCCCAAGGCCCATCACAGCGGCGTCAGGGATGAGATGTTCGCCATGGCGCCCCGCTCATCCTATACGGTTAAATGGTCTTTGTATGTCCGTCCCAGTGATGACTACTTTGACATGATCAACCAGGTGCGACGGGACTGGGATGTGAACGTGACCATCCCCGGCCCGATACACTGGATCGCAACCACGCGCAACATCGTACCTATGCCGCAGGAGAAACTTGATCAGTATCTCCGGACGTCGGGCGCCAAGTACATCACCATGTGGATGCCGCGGGCATGGGAGCCGCAGCCGCGATGGGACAATCTTAAGTTGCAGGGCTACGGCACCGGCCTGTTTGATCCATCTTTCCAGGAGCCTCTGGAGCGGGTCAGAACAGTGGTTCAAAAGCTGCATGCGGCCAATCTGGGCGTCCATGTGGGACTCTACACCGAAGCTTTTTTCGTCAGCCCGGAAAAGCCGGACGACCAGACCCATAAGGACAGTTGGGTGACCTATGCCGACGGGACGCGGGCGGTATCGATTTATGATGAGACATGGAAGAATGATTGGTATATTCTTCGCCCCATCTTCCCCACGCTGCACAACAGCTACGGCAAGGCCTACATGAAGGTGATCGATTATTATCTCAACAATCTGAAGGTGGATTGGATTTACTGGGATGAAAGCACCGGTCCGTCCATCAAGCCGCAAACGCCTGACGCTGATGAAACTGAGATATTTCTCACTTACAACACATGGGATGGTCATTCGGCCAAGATCGATCCCAAGACCGGACGGATTGTGCAAAAGTGCGGAATCATTGCCTTGCTCAGTGACGACTTTATTGTCGCCGCCCATGAAAATATTCAACAGCACGGTGGTTTCAGTTTCCATAACAATCCTCCGGTAACGGTCAAACGCCGCCATGATTTATCGATGCAGGAGGTACAGTGGGACATCACGCGCAGCTACAAGCAGCATCTGGCCACGCCACTGGCTTACGGACAGGAATCGGAGGGGCAAAGCATGTATTCCATTCGCAGGCGTCTGGATCACGGTCTGCTTCTTATGCGTTATTCATGGAAAACGGGAGGCGATTCCCCGGTGCGGAACTTTTTCCCCTTCACGCCCATTGAACTTCATGCCGGCTGGGTTGTCGGCAAGGAGCGCATCATTACCGATCGATCCGGAGATTTCGGATGGGCAGATGCTCCCTTTTCCGGAAAATTATACCTGTACGACAAAGAAGCACGGTTAATTGCAACCCATACGGTCGAAAAACGATCAAACTCCCTGCATATCGATGTTCCGGATGAGGGTCTGGCAATCCTGGTCAGAAATGAGACGACCCCATGATGTGGCGATAAGAATGCATGTCGCCGCCGCGCGTGCCGACTCGGCGACCGTCACACTGGAAATCCATCCGGGGATGTTTCGCGTTTTTCAATCCCGCGAACCGCTTCTTCCCGAAGCGCGCCAAGCCATCGACCGCATGGCGGGATTCATGCGGTCTTGCATCACCAGAAATACCACTGCTCCTGGTGCAGCAGATAGTGCGACCCCAGGACGTACGCCCCCAATAGAAAATTGGTCACACCATGGGCGATGATGCACGCCCCGATGCTGCGCGTATAGATCAGCAACCCGCCGATCATCAACGCCCAGACGATCGCCGTCATCCATTGGATGTGGACGCACGAAAAAATCAGCGACACCAGAAAAAAGGCCGTCGGATCCCACTCCCCCACCTCGGCCAGCTTGAAATCGTTGGGAGCCGCGATGGTTCGCCACGCGAAGTCGCGCCAGAACAGCTCCTCCATCACCGGAACCAGCAACGATGCCCCGCCCCATCGAACGGCGTAAAACAACCAGAGCATCGGCCCGGACATCGCCGCCGTCGGGTCGTATGGCTCGGCCGACAATCTCGGATAATTCGGCCACCAGTGCAGCAGCAATTTCTCCATCCCCACCCACTGCACGATCCCCAGCACCCCCACCAACACCCCCAGTTGCCAGTGCGTCCAGCGGATTTTGGTGAACTGCCGCCACAGAACCACCAGCAGCACCGCCACGATCAGCGTCTTGGCGATGTAACTGATCGCGTACAAACCGGGCCATTGCACCCCCACCTGCGTCAACGCCAGAAACACCCCCATCGGCAGGATGTACGCCACATCATCCCGAATGCGGGATGACGACGGCGGCGGCGATGAAACGGATTCCACAGGCGGTTTTGTCGAATGGCTCATGCCCGATTTTTCCTTGACCGGCGACCGGGGTTATTGTTCAAACCATCGACCACAGGGCAAGCCTTCATAAAAAGGTCCTTCCGGAATCACAGTGGGTACAAATCCAGTCCGCCGCAGTGGAAATAGATGGCGGTTTTGAAGTTTTCCATGCTTCGGAAGCCGCAGCACTTCCGCTTGATGGTCATGATTTTACTG
>JADYZN010000026.1 GCA_020853095.1 Phycisphaerales bacterium
AGAGGTGGTAATTCAAAATGTTCCTGGCGTCCAGCGCCCAGCCATCCCTGGCGAAAGGCCGCCATCGGCTGAACCGGACATTTCTACTTTGCGGAAATACCGGACATTTCTATTTTGGTTTGACAGGCATGAAGGATGTTGAAAGATGGGTCACAGGTCCGAAGGAGTCAGGCCGGTTCGTTTGTGATGCGCGAAAGTTTTTACGGCCCGATCTCCTCAGGGTCATGAAATGCGAAGACCACATCCGGCCAATCCGGCCGCTGTAGCGTGCGATGCGATCCGCTCTGCCGCTTGATGGACCAGCCAATCCGCAGCAACGCCGCCAATACCCTGCCGGCTCGGGATGAAGGCCATTGCGGCATGTTCAGGCCACGATCGAAAAGAATGGCAACGGCTGGTGATTTTCAATCAGGTCAAGCGTAAAGCGATGGCTCGTACGAAAGCGGCGAGCGTTCCGGGTCTGTCGTCGGGGTGGGCGTTGGTGCAGTCGTTCGCGAAAGTATTTGTAACCCTTGTCGTAATCAAATGTTAGGTCTTCGGTGAAGTGACTGCCATTCCGGGCATTGATGTTTTGCCACGAGAGGGAAATGAAATGAAGTTTGAATACCACGCGAAATTATGAATGGTTGTCACAGATAGGCTTTTACGATTGGAAGCCGTAAGGCTTATGGTCAAGGAAAATCAACCATGGAATCCATGGAACCCAAAACTGAAAACGGATTGACTTTCATCACAGACGCTTATCTGTTTGAACCCCTCCCCGTCAACTGGGCGCGCATCAGGTCGCTCCCCTCCATTCATAACGAACCGCAAGATCGTGAAGCATCTCGAAGGTGTTCCTGGTGGTCACATTGAACTGCGCGCATACATCCGGCAGCAGAATACGATTGCGCGACTGCGGGCGCGGCTGCTCATTGGTTACCACGGGAAGTCCATGAATCATCGAATACGCCACGAGCCAGCCGTCCGCTTCCGTTGCAAACTTCGCCT
The DNA here is from genome assembly GCA_020853095.1 of Phycisphaerales bacterium. Taxonomy (GTDB): domain Bacteria; phylum Planctomycetota; class Phycisphaerae; order Tepidisphaerales; family Tepidisphaeraceae; genus JADYZN01. The sequence goes on from JADYZN010000026.1 coordinate 991, forward strand.
TGGCTTGATCGAAGTACTGCGAATTGCGTTGCACCCACAGCATCACCTGCCCGTAGGCATCGGTAACCGCCTGCTCGCTGGTAGCCATGAAGAACTCGGGTGGCACGTCGCGCCTTACCCACTGGACAAGGTCTTCGGTTACTCGCCCCGCCAGCAGTTCGAGGCGCACCCTGTCAATGCTGCATACGTTCCCCGTCCCGTGATGGTGGATCAGGCTGTCCCAAAAGCCCGGACAGATCGCAAAGGCGTAGTAGCTGTTTTTCGCCGCGATGAATACGTCGGAATCCAACACATAGGGGCGTGCCGCACTCATGGCAGATTCACCCCCAGTCGGCCGGCGTACTCTTGAAACGCGCCACCGCGCAGACCTGTCAGATCATACGCCTCCTTGAAGCTCACCCGCCCCTCTTTGGCCGCCCGGATCACCTGCAAGGCGAACCGCTCCCCAACCCGCGTGTTCTGATTGTTGTAGAAATCACCGCCGCCCGAATCCGAACGCTGGTTTCTCTCGCGCGCGATGTAATCCTCGTAGAAGCTGAAGAAATCCTCACGACTTACGAGCCGAAGGTCCATCGCACGGCGGCCTGCCACGATCGGGCTGACCTTGAACCGCCGAGCCAACACCTCGAACGGCGACGTTTCATGCCGCAAGTCGCTCCAATGGACCTTCAACTGCTGCTCCGGGACCAGAAACTCCGCCGCCGCCTTGTCACACCACGACTCGATTTGTTGCGATGGTGGCGAAGTCAGCTCGGCGTCGGTCAATGCGCTTTGACCCAGCCAGATGTGCGCCAGCTCATGAGCCAGCGTGAACATCTGCGCAGACTTGGCGTCGGCTCCATTGACGAACACCAGCGGCGCATAGTCATCACTGAGCGCGAAACCTCGAAACTCCTTGACATCCAGCTTGCGATGCGTGTTGTTTCCCACCACGCCGTTAATGACAGCCATGACCCCGTGTTCTTCAATCGTTCGCCGTAATTGACCGACCGCCTCCTGCCAAGTGCGTATCTCCGCGGCCCAGCCATCTTCCAGGCCGACCATCCGCCGCATCTCGAGGCCAACTCCGTGCGGATCGTCCGCCGGACGCGCGCTGCCCACGAAGCCCGGCGGCTCGGCCTCGCACTCGATCAACTCTTCACGAAGCCACGTCTGACGCCGCTGCATCGCGTGGATCGTGTCCAGCAGATCGGGGCTTGGGTGACTCAGTTGCTGATTGCGGACCGTCCTCAGGTCCGGAATCGGAATTCGCTCCACTGGCGGGTCGGGCAGAAACAGGTATCCAAAGGGCACGTGAGTCGCCCTGGCGAAATCCTCCAACTGCCTGAATGTCGGCTGGGCCTCGCCACGTTCCCACTGGGCAAGTCTGGCAAATCGGCCGGCTAAATCTCCGATCGCCAGCCTGGCACGCTCCCGCGCCCAGCGAAGAAGTTCGGGTTTAACGGCGGCATGGGGCATCAGTATAAATCTCTCGAACTTCGATTCTAAAGCCGTTGCAGCACGCCCCACACGAAACTGCCGTGCGATACGCTCGCGGGTTGTGCGGGTTGCGTACCCAGTGAACTCAATTTAGAGCCGCAGCACAGGGCCTGCAAGAGAAAGTCATCGCCGCCGTGATTCGATAGACTTCGTGTACCAGGACAAACCCACCAAAGGACCGGGCAGCGATGTCGTACACGCATCTTACCGAACAGGAACAACAAGATACGCAAGCTGACAAGGAAACAGCAGTTGGTTTGGAGGTTGAAAGAGGAGACAACCCCATCGGCCCTGCGGAAAGCCGGATAACGGGTGACATTATCACTGCATAAGAGCTTTCAAATGTGCCACGGCCCTTTCAATCCAGCGGTTTTCCCTTGGCGGTGGTGGGGTGGCGGGGGTATCGGGAATGGGTGGGATGGATTTTGGGGATTTGCACGATGACGTGATGGCGATCGCCGGGAAGATCGGCCGGGTGGATCGTCGGCTGGCCCGCGCCCAGCAGACGCAGCGCATGGGCGGCGGCGGGAATTTCATCGGCCACGCGCGGGCCTTTCATCGCCAGCACCGATCCGCCAACTTTGACCAGCGGCACGCACCATTCGGCCAGCCAGACCAGTTCTCCCACGGCCCTTGCCACGACGACATCAAACGATTCGCGCATCCGTCCGGCGGCGACCTCCTCGGCCCGTTGGGCGATCACCTGGACGTTGGCCAAACCCAGCTCGCCGGCCGCTTCGGACAGAAAGGCGGCTTTTTTTTGCGTGGCTTCGATCAAAACCACCGATGAATCCGGCCGGGCAATGGCCAATGGAATGCCCGGCACGCCTCCGCCGGCCCCCACATCCGCCAACCGATGCGGCCCGGCCGGTAAAAACGCCAGCACCGTCAACGCATCGGCAATATGCCCGGTCTCGGCCGCCGCCCGGTCGGTCAGACGGGTCAGGTTCATCCGCTGATTGGCGGCAAAGAGCAGATCAAGATACGCCGACAATTTCGACAGTTGATCGTCGTTCAGCGAACAATCGGCACGACCCGCCAGTTGGGACCAAAGTTCCAAAGCCATCGGCCCGTTTATACATGATTCGCGACGATTTCCCCATCCTGTCCCAAATCCACTTGAAAACAGCCCCCAAGCGACTAAACTTCATGGGGTTCTGTTTGGGGATTGGTGTAACGGTAGCACAGCAGACTCTGGATCTGCTTGTCTAGGTTCGAATCCTAGATCCCCAGTTGAAGACATTTCGCGATTATTCACTTTGATTTCGGCAAGAATCACAAAATTTTCAGGGATATAGGGGCTGTTGACGCGGATTTTCGCTATTCAAGTGGTCTGCCGCCGAGTTGGCCCAGGCCGCCGCCGTTGGTGGGACCGAAGCGCCGGCGGTATTGGGTGGGGCTTTGGCCGGTGGCCAGTTTGAAGCGTTGGGTGAAATAGAAGGGGTTGGCGAAGCCGACTTTACGCGAAATTTCGGCGATGTCGAAGCTGCTGCGTTCCAGCAATTGCTGGGCACGGGAGATCCGCTGGCGTTCCTGGTATTGCTGCGGGCTGATGCCCACCTGTTTTTGAAATAAATAACGCAGCCGGGACGATGACAACCCCACGCGGTCGGCCAGATCGGACCCGGCCAGTGGCTCATCCAGATGACGGCAGAGGATATCCAGCGCCTCGCGCACGCGGTTGTCCAGCGGCTGGTCGACGGAAGGGTTCTGCTCCTGACACCACAACAAGCAGCCATGCAGCGCATTGAGCGCCAGCGGTTCGCGCAAACGGTTGAAGGTGGTCTTGATGCGGTGGGTCTCAAACAGATGGTCCAGCGCCCGCTGGCGGTTGGGGCCTTCGGGCAATGTCAGCCGCATCACGCCTTCCACCACGGCCGGCCAATGTAAATAGGGTTGCCATTCCGCCGGCGGCACAAAATGCGCCCACAACAGCTCCCATCGCCCGGCCGACTCCTCCACCTCGTAGCCGTGATGAACCCAAGGCGAAATCAGCACCACATCATGGGGGTCGGTGATGAACGTCCCGCGTGAATAGTGAAAGCGACCTCGGCCGCTCAATGTATAGATCAAAAGCCAGTCGTGACAGCCTAGTGGACGTAAAGTCTTGTATCCCAATGTGTTATGGAAGTGTCCAGTGACCAGGTAGCGTCGATCGGGTGAATCAGCTTCAGTGGGCATACAGTCGTATATTATAGCTCTTTAGTCGAAGAATGCATTCACAAAATACCTTTGTCCAGTCTAAGATTAACCTTAACCATGACAACCGCAAATCCCACAAAAATGACGGCCCACAACTCACGGGCCACGTTAATGGTCCCCGACAGCGCGGCCATATTGAAGCGATTCTATTTTCTCCTGCGCGAGCTGGTGCTGATGCAGGCCGGCTGGATGCCGGGGACAGCGCATTGGGCGTGCAAATTGTTGTTGCCGGAACTGTTGTGGCAGGATCAGCAGACGGTGCATGCCTTGCGTCAGCGCGTGCTGGAATTGCGATATCCGGAGCGGGAGATCGACCTGTCGCCCGATGAGCGGCTGGTCGCCTGCTGGCATCATCTGATCGAGGCCCCCCAGCCGCAGGCGTTTGTCGAAGCCCTGGCGAAGGTCGTCAAGCCGTTGCTGAAGCAGGTGTTTACAACGTATCTGGATCGAGCCGATGCGCTGGATGATGGGCCGACGGTGCGCATCCTGAAAATCGCGTTGACGGACATCGACGAGCAGCTTGGCCGCTGGGATGAGGCGATCGCCGATGCTCGCAAGGTCTATCCGGAATTGATCGACAGCACCAATCGCTGGCTGGAAGGGTTGAAATCGACGTGGCTGGCGGCCATCGGTGATTTGCTGGATCCGCAGAGCAGCGCGGATGAGACACGGTTTTCACCCGCGAAATTCGGCGGCAAGCCCTTTGCGATTTCGCGGCTGGGCCAGCGAGACAAGCGGTTTCGGCTGGTTCGATTCGGCTGGCCCGATGCGCTGGACCCGGCGTTTGGCGCGGGCGAAGGGATGCAGTTGCAGATTCGACAGGCGGTTCACCACATCAACGAGGTCTGGGCCGCGGAAATGGCGGCGGCCTGTATTTATGACCTGGGGGCCGGGGCGGATGCGGAATTTCTGACCGATGCGGCCCGCTGGTGTTACGATGAAATCCGCCATTGCCGGATGGGGTATACCCGCCTGAGCGATTGGGGATTCAAAATGTCCGAGATGCCGCTGGGGAGTTTTTCATATGATGCGGGGGCGAACGCCGATGCCATCACCCGGTTGGGGATCATCTTTTATTTTGAAAGCACCTACATCCACACCAAGAGCAAGCGGATGCACTACTTTGGTGAATTTGGCGACCGCGTCAGCAGCCACGACATGGACTTTGACTGGGCCGATGAGCAGATTCACGCCCACTACGGCTCGCACTGGCTGAAGTATTTCCTTGAAAAATCCGGCGATCCGCGCAAGCCGATTGATTTTCGCGATCAATCCGAAGCGTGCGTCAAAGCCATCCGCGCCACGGCCACGGAGAAGGAGAAAAAGGAGCTGATGGAAACCTTCGAGCAGACCATGGCCCGTGCCAAAGAGCTGATCGGCGCCTGATCTCCGGTTCATCGGACTTGGGGGTCCATCAACTACGGGTTGGTCGCATCAGCGCTGGGGGCCTTGGGCATCAGGCTGGGCGGCAGGATCTGGGCCGCGACCGAATCGTTCACCTGCGAGGGGTCCACCGGATCGATGGCGGTGGGTGAGATCACATTCAATCCCAGTTGGGAATCGTTCTGGATGTCCCCTTTGACGCCGACGAACTGGCCGATCCAGTTGGTCATTTTGGGGTCGTTGCTTCGCAGATAGACCACCGTGCGGCCGTTGGCCGGGTCGGTCAGGCGATAAAGCACTTCATTGCCCTGTTGCAGGCTGCTGGAGCGCACTTCGCCGACGGCGGCGTAAACCTTGACCTTGCTGTCGTCGATGCGCTGTTGCAATTCTTCGCGTTCTGATTTCGATGCCTGCTGTTTCTTTTCAAATTCTTCCTGCTGCTTTTTGAGGGCCAGCAACTGTTCCTGCGATTCGGCTCGCACTTTCAGGACGGCCACGCGATACGCGGCGATCCGGCGCATGGATTCGGGAAGCAGGTTGCCATTGGCCAGCGGCTCATAGCCGGCCAGCAATTCCTTGATCGGCTGCTGATCCAGCGGCAGTTTCTCGGCTTCGGCGAACTTTGCTTCGAGTTGTTCAAACTGGGTTTGGGCCTGTTGGCCGGCCGAATCCTGCGTGGTGGGGGCGGCGGCCTGCGCGCCATCGGTTGGCTGGGTCGAAGGAGTGGGGGTTTCGGTGACAACCGCGGTGCCGGTGTTGGCGGCGGGGGTTGAATCGCCGGCCGCGGAGGTCGTGTTGGCCGGCGGCTGGGTTGTGTCGGCCGGGACGGCGGCGCCATTGTTGGCGATCGCCTTGACGGGCGTCACAAAATCCTTGTTGACATAAAGATACGCGCCGGCCGGCGGTTGAATCTTAAAATATTCATCCTGTTCGCCGAGGATGACCACGCGGTCGTTCTGATTGAGCTTGGTTTGCAGCGAGCCTTTCATGGCGTTCAGGCTGCTGCCGGCGCGGACGTTGACATCGGACTTGGTGACCGAGCCGATCGAGCCGTCGCCGGTGCGCTCGACGTAAACCTTGGCGACGTAGCTGAAGCTCCCTTCGGGGGGGAGAATCTTCAACCATTCAAACTTGATGCCGACGACCGTGACGGCGGCGCCTTTGTCGAGTTTGATCGTGGGATAATACCCTTCGCCCGGCCCGCTGCGGACGTAGACCGAATTGGCGTTGATCTCGCCTGCGAACTGGTATTTGGAGTTTTCCACCTCCGGCTGCGCGACATCCTGCGCCACGAGGGGCGGCGTAAGAACCGACAGCGTGGCCAGGGAGAAGACGCAACTGAGAATCAATCGACCGGCTGACATCGCAGCACCTCCATGTGCCAGGTCGGGGACTCCATCGGTGGCACACCGGCCACTTCCCGCCTGGATGTTTATCTGATTTGAGATGACTCAACCCGCGGCCAAGCCATCTGCCCGTAACAGCCCCAACAGGGAACTATTGATAGCAAAAATCATCGGGATGTAAAGCGATTTTTGCGCGATTCCGACACTTTAATCCTTTTTGATCCGTTATTTGGTTTCGTTTTGTTTGTTGAGTTGTTCAAACGCCCGCCGGGCGGCACGGATTGTTTGCTCGATGGCCTGCTCATCGTGCTCCAGGCCGATGAACCATGCCTCAAATTGCGAGGGGGGAAGGAATATTCCGTCGTTCAGCATCAGGTGAAAGAAACGGGCGTAGCGCTCGGTGTCGCAGGAGGTGGCATCGGCATAATTTTGAACCTTTTGCCCTTGTTTACGAACGAAAAACGGGGTCAGCATCGATCCAACCCGGTTGATCGCCAGCGGAATTTTGGCGTCTTTGGACTCGGTTTCCAATCCTTTGGCCAGTTGTTGGGATCGTTCCTCCAGCCGGGTGTAACAGGAGGGTTCTTTGAGGATGTCCATCGTGGCCAGGCCGGCGGCCATGGCCAGCGGGTTGCCGCTGAGGGTTCCGGCCTGATACACATCGCCGGATGGGCTGACCAGTTCCATGAGTTTGCGGCCGCCGCCATAGGCGCCGACCGGCAGGCCGCCGCCGATGACTTTGCCCAGGCAGGTCAGGTCGGGCTGGGCGTTGTAAAGCCCTTGGGCGCCATTCCAGCCGACGCGGAATCCGGTCATCACCTCGTCGAAAATCAGAAGCGTTGCGCTGGCGGAACACAATTCGCGCAACTGCGACAAATAGTCGTCATTGGGTGGGACGACGCCCATGTTGCCGGCGACCGGTTCGATGATGAAGGCGGCGATTTGCCCTTGGTATTTTTTGAAAGCCTCCCTGGCGGAATCAATGTCGTTGTAATCGACCAGGATCGTGTTTTGGGTGATGGATAGAGGGACGCCGGGGCTGGAGGGGGTTCCCAGGGTCAGTGCGCCCGATCCGGCCTGCACAAGCATGGAGTCGGCGTGGCCGTGATAGCAGCCGATGCACTTGATGATGAGGTCGCGCTTGGTGGCGGCACGGGCGAGCCGCACCGCGCTCATGGTCGCCTCGGTGCCGCTGTTGACGAACCGCAACATTTCGATGGAAGGAATCGCCGCGGCGATGGCGCCGGCCAGTGCGGTTTCCCCTTCGGTGGGAGCGCCGAAGCTGGTTCCGCGGCCAATGGCCTTGGCCAAAGCGGCCTCAACCTGTTCGTTGGCGTGGCCGGCGATCAGTGGGCCATAGCTGGCGACGTAATCAATATATTTGTTGCCGTCGAGGTCGGTGAGGTTGCAGCCGGAGGCTTCCTTGATGAAAATGGGGGTCCCGCCGACGGCCTTGTAGGCCCGCACGGGAGAGGAGACCCCGCCAGGCATGAGTTGGCGGGCCTTGAGATACGCCGCTTCGGAATTGGCGAACGATCGGGTGGGTTGGTCTGCCATAAGCGTTCAGGCGCATCTTATGGGGCATGGAAGGGAAATCAAATGCTCCGGTCGATTTGGCATCAGGTTCCATCAAGTTTTGGGAACGCCGCTTCCGATGAGCAAGTCACAAAGGAAGGTTCGTCATGATTCGATCGTTGCTGGTGGGATTGTCGGGATTGGGCCTGTGTGTGGTTCCCGCAATGGGCGGATTGCAGACGGTATGGAAGGGTGGATCGCTGGCGGACCCGGTCTTTTCGCTGTCGCAGGTGGTGATTTCCGATACCGGGGCCGTGTCGGCGGTGGTCGATCAGGACAACGGGGTCGATTACATCCCCGCGATTTTGTTTAATTCGACGCCCGGCACGAGCCAGACGCAGGTGCTGGTGCAGGGTGGATCGAGTCTTTTTGGCGGCGGCGGGGCGTTTAATGGATTTGCGAACGTCAGCATGACCGGCGGGGCGGGCGTCGGCGGGACGAGATTGACGTTCGCCGGCAGTTCGGATGCCGGCTCGCAGCAGTTCGGCGTGTTTCAGGTGGACATGGCGACGGGGGGAAGGACCGACTATCGGGGTGTGGTTCAGGGCGATTTGGTTTTCGCGGGAGATGCCAACACGCATCCGTATTCATTTCAGCCATCGCCGGGCCAGGTGACGGATTTGTCGCTGGTGTCGGTGCATGTCAATGAATCGGGGCAGTCGTTGTTTGGGGGAAAGGTTGACAACGGACAGGTGTTGGCGAGCGTGGAGGGTGGGGCGGCGACGCGGTATCTGGATTCGACGCTGGGGTTGACGAATTTCAACGAGGATGGGCGGGCGTTGGCGCAGCGTCGGATCACCTCCGGCGGCGGGGCGGTGTTTCTGGCGGATGGATCGGGTGGCAACAATGCGATTTATCGCATGAGCGGTGCGATGCAGACGCCGCAGGCCTGGATCAACGGCCCGATCTCGGCCGGCGGCCAGGATTACACGCCGTCGCAGGTGTTGGGGGCGACGGATGATACGGTGTTGTTTCAGGGGGTGGATGGGAATAACGATCGGTCCATTTTCATCAAGCATGGGTTGGATCCGATCAAGCAGGTGGGGATGTATGGCCAGACGTTGGTGGGGGAATATGCCGCCGGCGCGTTGACGGACAATGGCCTGGCGGCGTTTCTGGCGACCGACAGCCAGGATCAGACGGAATTGCTTTTTTATGATGTGGCCGGAAACGGGCTGACGCAGCAGGTGGCCGCTCCGGGGACGGCCATCACGGGGACGCCCTGGCTGGTGCAACAGGTGGGGATCGATGGCCGGGCCGCGCCGATGCTCAATGAGAATGGCGTGGTGGTGTTTGGAGCGTGGATCACGGAAGATTTGAACGATCCGGGTTTGCCGGCGCTGCTCTGGTGGGAGAATGGCCAGTTGCACCTGGTGGCCAAGGTGTTGGATGAAGTGGAACTGGATGGGGATGGCGGATACACCCTGACGGATGTATTGAGCGGCGGGCTGGGGTTGGAAGGGGACATCTACAAGGATGGACTGTCGGATACCAATCAACTGGCGTTCGGTGTCTCCTATACCGGCCCCAGCGGAGAAGGCACGGCCGTCCTGATCACCAGCGTGCCGGAACCGACGGGCGTGCTGTGGCTGGCGGCGGGGGGATGGGTTTTGATGCGGCGAAGGATGAGGGGGGGCTGGTTCATTCCGGCCTGCGTTCATTGATTTCAGTTGAATGAGAAGCCTGTTTTCCGCCGCCGGAGCGTTTTTTTGATCGCCTGCCGCCGGAGCCTTCGCCGACCCATCGGAACATCATGACAAAGCCGATCGCGAAGAACATCAGCAAGATCGGCACGCTGACCACCACGATCACTATCCTGATCCAGTTCCAGCCGAGGACCATCCAAACCTTATACATGCCCAGGATGGAATAGCAGGTGATGATGATTCCAATCGGGATGCGGATGATGTCGCCGACGCTGATTTTCATTCTTGCCGGATGATCATCATACCCCGGTTCGCATCGACACCGCCAGACTGATGGATCGTCCATCGGAGCGCTGTCGCGGCGGGGTTTTGGGTTGGGCGGGCCGTCTTGAAAGTGCGGCGATGGTTTGAATCAAAAACAACACGATCGCCAGCGCCGCCAGCAGTCCCGCCCATTCGCGGCCGCCCCACCATTGGCCGACATCCGCGATGATCCGCCATGCGACGGCGGCTTCCAGCATCGCGATGTGAAGATAAAAGCGGGGCGAATAATCCATCTGCATGTTCAGGACGGCCGGGAAAATGATGGGCGCATGGCCAAAGATCATGGCGAAGACGAACCCCAGCAGCACGGCGTGCAGGATGGAATCGTAATGCAACCCCACCACCGGCGCGACGTGGACCCAACCGGCGGATGTGCCGTGAATCATCGGCAGAACCAGGACGTAAAACATCGCCAGCCCGCCGCTGATCGCCATCCAGAAGTATCCGGAGAGCAGGCAAAATGCCACGAATCGCGCCAGCCCTTTTTGTCGGATCGTCCGGCGGGCCAGATCATGAACCAGCAGCCAGGCCGACATCAACGGCATCGCCAGCCCGCTGATCAACCATCCCAGCCCCAGCCACCAGATGCTGAGGATCAACCCCAGGACGTACAAGCCGACCACGATGACGAAGCCTACGTGGCGGCCGCGCAACGCGGGGAGAAACCGGCTTAATTCCAGCCGTTCGCCGACGATCGTCAACACCAGAAACGCGATCCACCATGGAACAAGATAGGCGATCGGCCGTCCACCCAGCCACAACGCATTGCCCACCGCCCAGGCGATCGCGCCCAGCGTCATGGTGAGGATGAACATCGTCGGCTGGCGAAAAATGATGCCCGTGAAGACCGCGACCAAAAACAGGCTGCCGATCAGCAGCAGCCATTGCCCCACCACCGGCGGCAGCCCGACCAGCAGGCTGATTCCTCCCAAGGCGGAGAAGACCGGCGATCCGTAGGTCCAGAGCTTTCCCAGCGCAACCGACCGTTCCAGGCTGATGACCGTGCCGAGAAACCCGCCGATCATCAGCGCGCCGTGATAGGTGACGGCCCCCGTGCCGATTTCGGGCCATTGCCAACCCATCCGGAGCAATCCGCCCCACATCCCCGCCAGCAGCAGGATGATGCCGCCCACGAGGATCGGCGCGCGACGGACTGTTTTGGACAGCGTCATGGGCCTGCCTTATCGCCAGGTTCCGCGCTTAAAATGCTCGGCCAGTTCCTTGTGATCTTCGGGCGTCGGCGGCGGGCTGACCACCACCACCGCCACGGTGCGTTGATCGGCCCTGATGCCGCGCGCCTTGCCGGATTCGGCGTACAGCATCGCGCCGGGGCCGGCCTGTTGCAATTCCTGATCGTCGCTCACCAGTGTCGCCTGGCCTTCGATGATCAACAACGTCAAATCGCTTTTGGGATGATGCACCGGAATGGCCTGTCCGGCTTCCAATCCCACCACCATCGTCTTGCTGCGCGGCGTCTGGGCCAGCGTCACCGCCTGAAATTTGTCGGCCGCGAAAGTGGCCTTGTCCTTGATCGACGAAATGATCATGTTTTTGCTCCCGTGATGATTGTTCGCACCATCTGCCGGCCGTCACAGGCCGCGGCGATTCCACGGCCCGCGACGACCAGACAGTTTTCAAAACCCAATCCAGCCATTCTCAGGCTGTTTTACCAATGCGGACGCGCCACACCGAGGGGCCTTGTTCCTGGTAATCCCAGGAGAATTTGCCCGAGTGTTCGGCCGCGAATTGGTAATACAACGGCTTGGGGTCGTGATCGTTCACCAGTTCAAACGACTCTCCGCTTTTCAACCCGTGATAGGTCTGGAAGATCGTCGAGTGCCGCTGCGCCGGCGGCAAAGTGCGAACGTCAATGGTCTTGGCCAATGTCTGTGACATTATGGCTCCTTTCATAAAAAAAAATGCGCTGCGAATCGGCCGGCAAACGCTACCAGCCCAATTGTTTCTTACCCTCCGGGGTCATCTTGTCGTGCGACCACTTGGGCTCCCAGACCGTGGTGATCTGGATCGAATCGACGCCGGGGCATCGGCCGCGAATGCTCTGTTCGGTGTCGCCGCGGATCTGATCCCCCAGCGGGCAGGCCGGCGTGGTCATCGTCATGCGGATGTGCACATCCCGGCCGACGACTTCCAGCCCATAAATCAGACCCAGGTCCACGATGTTGACCCCCACCTCGGGGTCGAAAACGTGATAGAGCGCCTGGCGGACGGTTTCGACATCCGGCGGCGGCTGGTCATGGTCGCCCGAACCTTTCAGGATGTGCTTCTGGTCCGGCACGTCAAAAGTGAAACCCGCCGCGCCACCTGCCACCTGTTGATAGTCGATTATCGCGCCGTTCAGCGATGAGAGGTCCTTGGCCGAACAAACCACCTTGATGCCGTGGGATTCGAAAACTTTGTCATCGTCATACGCGACATCCTCCAGGTCCAGCGAGTAACGGCGAAGATGTCCATCCCCGGTGACGCCGACGCGCAATCGTTCCTTGGTTAGATCAAGCTGCTGCTCGGCGACCACCTTGCGAATCTGGTCGGCCGCCTTTTGTGTCAGTTCTATGCCTTGTCGATCCATCGCAGCATCTTCCTTTCTCATCCCGTTACGGCTTATTCCACCACCAGCAGGCCCATCGCCCCTTTTTGTCCATGTCCCATCGCATGATTGACAAAGGGAAACTCGCCCGCGTTGTCGCACATCAGGTCAAATCCCATGCCACCGCCGGCGGGGACGGCCCAGGTCTGAACCCCGTGAATCGCCGAGGCCGGCGGTTCGCCCAGATACACCGTCTCAAACTGCTCGCCCACAACGTGAAACGAACAAGGCAGCGTCGGGCCGGCGTTCACCACCCAGAATCGCACCCGTTCCCCTTTTTTCACCCGGATCGGATCGCGCGAATACTGGTCCGGCCGGCCGTTGAAGGCCACCATGTCCGGCGACACCGACAACATCTTGCTGAACACAAACGGCTGGACGCCATGCACGGCCGCCCCCAGGTAATATTCGCTTTGCACCAGCACGAATTCACGCGCCGGCGGCAATGGATCCTTTGGCGAGACGATCAACGCCCCGAACATCCCCGCGCCGATGTGCAACAGCATCGGCTCCACCCCGCAGTGGTACAAAAACGCTCCGGCCCGGCCGGGTTTGAAGGAATAGCTGTGCGATTGACCCATCGCCACGGATCGAAACGCGGTTTTGGGGTCCAGCCTCGCCGCGTGAAAATCCATCGAATGCGGCATCAAGGTCGTGTTGGTGAGCGTGAAATTGACCGTGTCGCCCACCCGGCAATGAACCAACGGGCCGGGGATGTTGTCCTCAAACGTCCAGGCCGGCACGACCGTATTGGGGGAGATGCGCAGCGCCAACTCGGTGGACTTCCAGTTCAGATTCAACACCCCATCCGCCGGCGGCGGAGGCAATTGCGGATCGAACCGCGTGAGCTTGGCCGATGGCGCCTGCGCCGCGATCTGGGGCGTCACCATGTCGGCCCCGGCGCCAGCGGCGTCACCATGCGACATTCCCGATCCATGGTCCGAACCGTTGTTCCCTTTTTCGGATTTGTCGGACGATTTTCGGTCGCACGAGGCCAGGAACAAACTCAATCCGGGCACCGCCAACGCCAGCATCGACCCCCGTCGAAGCAAACCGCGACGGCTGAGCCATGGCAAACGATCCAGATCATCCGAATTGTTCATCATTCAAGCCCTCGTGGGAATGGAATTTCCGCTTGGCACGTCGGCATCCGCTATTTCACGATCATCCGGCCGTGCATGAAGACGGCGTGGGTGGGAAACGTACAGAGAAAGTCATACTCCCCGGCCGCCGGTGCAACCAATTCGATGGTCTGGCTTTCGCCCGGCCCGAGGATTTTGGTATGGGCGATCACCTTGTCCAGCAACGAATCGGGAATCTCCCCCTTGGCCTTCAAGTCGGCGGAATTCACGTCATTGGCAAAACTCCTGTAATCCTGCCCCGGTTTCAAAATCACCAGGTCATGCCCCATCGTGGTGATGGGCATTTTCCCGACGTTCTCAAATGTGATGCGGACTTTCTCCCCCGGATGCACCACAAACCGTGTGATGTTGTAGCGCATGTCATCGTTGCCGGTGATGTGAATGGCCGCAACTCCATCCCGTCGAACCACCGGATCATCCCCGGTATTTTCCGATTCGCTCTTAAAGCACCCGACGACCAGAGTCATCGCGACGAAAAACACAGACAAACCAACCCACTTCATGCCCTGTTCCTATCCCATAAAACCAGTCACAAAAAGTGGATAAAGATATCGGCTTATCCTCTTTTGAGGATCGTAGGCCTCATCGGTCGCACAGGTCAAGAATGGGCATGCATGTTTTTCCGCCAATGCAAAATCGCCCGGGCAGGCCGGGCGATTTTGCAAGGCATATGGTTTTGGAATAACCAGATACTGACCCCGAGGGGATTCGAACCCCTGTCGCCGCCGTGAAAGGGCGGTGTCCTGGGCCTCTAGACGACGGGGCCGTTGATTCCGGCAGGCTTGCGTGAAGCCGCCCAGGAACGAGCGACAGAGTATGCCGATCGGCCCGGCGGTCGTCAACTGATCACAGTCCGGAATTGGAGGATTTGGACGATCCGCAAGGAAATTCCATGAAAAAGGCCGCGACTTGTTCGGTCGCGGCCTTTTGGGTTGGTCAGGGAAGCCTTTGAATCGGCTCACCAGTTGGCGACGACCGGCACATCGCCGCTCATGCCGTAATCGAAGCCGGTGTCTCCGGCCGTCCAGCCGCGCGTGGCGTCGCTGTCGAACGCCCAGGAGCCGTTGCGGTAGACGCCCACACGGGTCTGGCCCGTGCCGGCCCAGTCGCCCAGGATCGGGAGATCGCCGCTGAGGCCGAAGGAGAAGCCGCTGTCGCCGGCCCCATAGCCGCGGGTTCCATCATCATCAAACGCCCAGCCGCCATTGCGGTAGACCCCGACATCATCATGGCCCACCCCCGTCCAATCGCCGATGATCGGGACATCGCCGGCCAAACCGAAGGCAAATCCCGCATCGCCGCCGGTGGAACCGATGACGCCATCGCTGTCCAAGGCCCAGCCGCCATTGCGGAAGACGCCGACGTTGTCGCTTCCATCGCCGTTCCAGTCACCGATGATCGGGACATCCCCGGCCTGGCCATAGCCAAACTGGGCGTCGCCGCTCTGGAAACCGAGCACGCCGTTGGAATCCAGGATCCAAAGCCCATCTCGGAAGACGCCGACATCCGTCTTGCCGTCATTGTTCCAGTCGCCGACCACCGCCTTGTCGCCGGCCTGGCCGAGGACAAACTGGGCATCGCCGGTTTGGAATCCTTCGACGCCGTTGGTGTCCAGAATCCAGAATCCATTCCTGAAGATGCCTGCCTTGTCCTTCCCGACGCCATTCCAGTCGCCGGTGACGGGAGTGTCGCCGGTGGTTCCCACGACAAATGAGCTGTCGCCGGTGGAGTAACCATCCACCCCATCGCTGTCGACCACCCAGTCGCCATTGCGGAAAATGCCCGCGTTTGAATCCAACCGCGTCTGGCCCACCGGATTGATCCGCACCGTGACGAAAGAGAAAGAAATGCCGCTGGCCGTGACCATGTCCAGGTCGCCGTCACGATCCACATCCGCCAGATGAGTGTCCGCAACGGTTGTTTCCACGTCGTAGGCGGCCTTTTTGGCGAACGTGCCATCACCCAGATTTCTCAAGATCGTCACCGTACTGCCGGTTCCATTGGTCACGACCAGGTCCGGATGCGCATCGCCAGTGACATCGCCCGCTTCAAGGGTGAGGGGATAGTCTCCCACCTTGTACTCCTCACCCGCGGCGAACGTCCCATCCCCATTGTTGAGGCAAACCGAAACCTTTCCGGTCAGGTAATTAGCCGTCGCCAGGTCGTCATAGCCGTCAGAATTCAGGTCCGACATGACCAGGGCGACGGGGTAGCTGCCCACGGTGTAATCAACCCTCGTGTCGAACTTGTCCGTTCCCTGGTTGATCATGACCGAAGCGGTGTTGGCACCGGAATTGGAGGTGATCAAATCCATCTTGCCATCGTGGTTGACATCCGACGCCGCGATGGAAGTCGGACCGCTGCCCACGTTGAAATCAACACTTGCAAAGAACGACCCTTCTCCCTTGTTATACAATACCGAAATCGTGGAAGGGCCATAGTCGGCCGTGGCGATGTCCACGTGGCCATCCGCATTGAGATCCGCCGCCACGATGGAATCGGGATTGCTACCCACCGCGTAATCCGTCCTGGATCCGAGCGTGCCATTTCCCTGGTTGATCAGCACCGAAACGGTACCGGCCGCGTAGTTCGCGACGATCACGTCTTTGTGGCCATCTCCGTTCACATCCGCGGTTGTCAGGGATCGGGGGTCATCGCCCACCGTGTAATCGGCTCTTGGGGCATAGGTTCCATCCCCCTGATTGAGCAGGACCGAGATGGAGTCGCCTGCGGAATTGGCCGTCACCAGATCGACGTAATTGTCGCCATTCAGATTTTCGGAAATCACCATTTTGGGAGTATTTCCCACGGCGTAGGCGGTGCCTGACGATGCAAAACCATCGCCGGCGAGCAGCACCCGCTGTTCCAACGTTTCACACGAGGTGCGGGCCTTAGTCCGCGCCGACGATGGTTGATCCGAAGAACGCCCAAAACGATGAAAAAACTTCCGCAAAGACATGAGAAACTCCTTTTCCAGGTAATACAAGACGGATGGATTGAACGACAATCACAACGTCCGCCAAGATTTTGACAAAATTCTCCATGCCTGGAATTTGCCCTGACAGGGCTGAATCGGATGTTGGTGAATGGATCACGCAATACCGAATCAGGCAGGAAGGATGATTGTGTATCGTCGATCGCTTCGGATTAACTTCGTTTTTTTTGCGACGATTCAAACAGCGGATTGGTGATCTTCGATTTGACGCTCTGATCGGCCACAACCATGGTCGGTTGTGGCTTGGCTTCGCGATGATCGCGAGTTGCTACTTTTGTGATTTCTTGTGTTTTTTCCCGTAATTTTGGATTATTTTCGTTTTCGTTTTCTTCTTCGTTTGCCGCCACGTCCGGTCGATAGAGCCGGCCGCCAAAGGCTTTCATGTATTCGGTCCAATCGCCTTCGCCGCCGGTGTTGGCGTCGCCGCGCGTGGCCGTCAGCGCCATCATCAGTTTGGCGTCCATGTTCTCCAGGGCGTGGACCATGATCGCCTCCGGCGTCGCGGGGGTTTTGACGGCGCCGAATTCCGGCGTTCCGTGATGGGAGATGATGATGTGTTGAACCACGTCGATGATCTTCCGCGGGATCGGCTCTCCCAGTATCTCCTCGGCCGCTTTGGCCTTTTGCTCGACCCACATCGCGCTTTTGACGATGTGGCCCACCAGTTGGCCGCCATCGCTGTAACCAAAGGCCGAGTCGTAGCGCAATTCCCACGTCTTGGCGATGTCGTGCAGAAAAATGCCGGTCAACACCAGATCGCGGTTGATCCCCGGATAAAACCGCACCACCGCGTCCGCGACCTGCATCGAATTGAGCGTGTGTTCCAGCAGCCCGCCGATGTAGGCGTGATGAAACGTGCTGGCGGCCGGCGCCTTGGCGAGGGCGTTCATCAGGTCCTCATCGTCCAGGTACGCCTTCACCAGCGCTGACAGATGTCGGTTCTTCAGGGTTCCGCAGATTTCAAACAGTTTCTGGCACATCTCGTCGATGTCCCGGCTGGTGTGGGGCATCAGGTCGGAGATGTCAAAACTGTCCTCCTTGGCCGGCCAGAGCTGTTCGATGATGAACTGCAGATTGTTCTGGTAATTCTCCACCCGCCCCCGCACGCGCAGAAAACCGCTGTCGGGGATGGCGTTGAAGATCTCACGGCTCGCGTTCCACATCCGCGCCGTCACCTGCGCGGTGCGGTCGGAGACGAACGCCTTGATGAAGTATTTGCCGGTGGTGGTCGCCGAAAACTGCTTGCCGGTGACGACAAAAACGTCCTCCACCACGTCGCCCGGAACGCAATCCCGCAAAAAGAGTCGCCGCATATGATTGATCTACGGTTAAATTCCATTGTCGGCAAATTGCCGCACTGCAAAAACGGTATCAGAACTGAAAATAAATGAACTGGCTTGGCGCACTGATCAGAAGGGCGTTGCGCATCCACAACAGACACAGGAAAAACAGACAACCCAGCACCAACGCCCTCCGAAACCCCAACGGCCGGGCCTCAACCCATTGCTTGGTGGTTGGCATCACGTTGACGAAACCCACCAGCACCGCCAGAAACAGCATTTGATAACCGCTAACATCGAATGACACCAGCAACTTTTGTCCAAAACTCGAAATTCCCGCCATGCTCTTGAGCAGATGCCATGCCCGATCGACCGAATTGGATCGGAAAAAAACCCATCCCACCACCACCGCGATAAAAGTCAGCACCCGTGCCAGAGGTATCGGCAGGGGCGTTTGCCGTTTCGCCCAGAGATGGTTGACCACCAATAGAACCCCGTGATATCCGCCCCAGATGATATAAGTCCACCCCGCCCCATGCCAGAACCCTCCCAGCAGCATGGTCACCATGAGGTTGAGCTGCCGGCGACCTTCGCCCTTGCGATTGCCCCCCAGCGGGATGTACAGATAATCACGCAAAAACCGCGACAACGTGATGTGCCATCGCCGCCAGAAATCGACGATGTTCACCGAACGATAGGGGGAGTCAAAATTGTCCGGCAGGCGCACGTTGAACAGCATCGACAACCCGATCGCCATGTCCGAATAGCCCGAAAAGTCGAAATAAAGCTGCATCGTGTAGGCGATCGCCCCGCGCCAGGCGTCAAAAAAATGAACGGCCGCGGTTGAGTCGAACACGCCATTCGCCCAGGGTCCGCAAGTATCCGCAATAATGACTTTTTTGCACAATCCAAGGGTGAAAAACGCAATCCCGATGTGGATGTTGTTCGGCTGCCATTTTTTGGAATCCGCCAGCGCGAACTGCGGCATGATCTCGCTGTGATGGACGATCGGCCCGGCGATCAGGTGGGGGAAAAAAACCACGAACAGGCAGTACCGGAAAAAATCCAATTCCCTGGCCGCCCCTTTGTAAGCATCCACCAGGAACGCGATCTGGGTAAACGTAAAAAACGAAATTCCAAGCGGCAGGACGATTTGCAACGGTGCGAATGTCTGTCCGGTCAGCGTGTCCCAGTTGAACAGCGCGAAATTGGCGTACTTGAAATAGGCCAGTGCCGACAGGTTGGCCGTCACGCCGATGGTTAAAATCCATTTTTTGGGAAATCGACGGACCAGCGCCCCGATGACGTAGTTGCCGGTGATGCTGAGGAGAATCAGCGCCAGGTTGGAATCGGCGAGGCTGAAATGCGGCCAGGATTTGAGCACCCGGTCCCAATCCCAATAGGCGTAAAAAACCAGCGACGCCACCACCAGCAGCGCATTGGCCAGGCCGCGCGACAACTTGGCCGACAGGTAATAAACCGCCAGACAGATCGGCAGGAAAATGAAGATGAACTCGAAACTGTTGTAGAGCATCGGGTTATGAAGGGGCAATGACCTGCCGCATTGTCCAGAGTGTCGCCATTGCGGCCGGGTCGAAATTGGCAATGGCCGACACCACCCCCTCCTGGGGATCAATCGCCAGGACAAACAGCCCCGGCTTGTGGTTGTACAAGTTGCGATAGCTGATCCGCGCCGCGGTCTTTTCGTCGCCGCTGATCAATTCAATGAACATGGCCGGCCCGCTGTCGGATACCAGTTGCGACAGTTTCTTTCGCAGGATCGCCTGCTTCGGGTTCTGATCGATCTTGAGGAGGTCGGCATACGGCCCGGTTCCGAATGCGGCCACCAGCGGCCCATTGGACGCCAGGGCGGATTGCACCTTGGCCGGCAGCGCATCCACCGGGCCGGTGACGGGTTTGCCATCGCTTCGCACGAGCAAAATCAGATGATGGTTGTATCGGCCCAGCCACTGGTTCAAGCTGACGGTTTCATGGGCGATTTCTCGGCTTTGCAAATCCGCCGATCGCAGCAGGTCGCCGGCGGCCTGTTCATCGAAATAGATCGGAACACCCTGTCGGGCCAGTTCCACCACCTGTTGGGGCGTGATCGCATCGGGATGGTCCGGCGGATGATTCACCAGATATTTAACACCCACATCCGGCCGGTCGGCAAAGAGATTGCCATCGGTCAGTTGATGGTCGCCTTGTGCGATGACATACAGCCCCTTCGCCGGATCGACGGCCACCGGCGCCAAACCCAGCGCCGGGCGCAACCGATGAATCAGGTGCTCGGTCCGCACGCGACGACAATAGGGCTGGGTGTGATATTCGGTATCAAAATAACATTCGCGCGGATAAGAAGGCTCTGCCGGTGTGCCGACGATTTCAAACCCCAGCGCATTCAAAAATTCAATGGATTCGGGCGGCGGCTGATCCATCGCCTGCTTTTGCGGTGTTTCTGGTCGCATGACGTTGGGCCACGTCCACAACACCCGCACCCCATGCTCTTTGGCCCATCGTGAAAAATCGACGAGATGGGAGGATGATTCAAACTGCCGCGATGGATAGATGTATCCGCTGGCGGCGGTAAAGGCGTGTTTGGCGGGCCAGAAGGCGCGGATGTCGCCGTTGGGACTCATGTTGGCGGTGTAATAGGTCGCGATGTCCTTCAACTGATGTTCGCGGTCTCGCGCCCAGGTCAGCCAACCGTGAAACGAATCCCAATATTCCCCCAGAGGCACGGAATAGAGCGCCCGCAACGCCCGGACGGGGCCTAATTGCCGGAAATAGGATTTGTCATAGGTGCTGAAATAAGGCCATGCCACCTGGTTGATCGCGCCTCCGGGTTGTGGCCACAGGCCGTATTCCATGCACAACAAGGCCACATCGCCGCGCCGAAGGATTCGCTTGGGCCGATCCAACAGATATTCCGCCCCCAGGCCGCCATGCGTGGCGAAATTGATCGTGGGCCAGCCCAGTTTTTTCTCGATCAATTCGCCATCGACCCCGAACAACGCCCCTGATCCGCCGATGATCATCAGCCGGGCGTGGTCGCCGGCGGCGGTGCGGGCGGCCACCACTTCCTTGCGGCCGTACAGCGCATCCACCCACGCCACCTCGGCACTGTCATAATGATTCAAAATCCCCAGCGTCAACCCGGGCAGCAGCACCACCAGCGTCGCCAGGCAGGCCAGCCACACCCACCCAAATCCCCGCTTTGACGTGGCGGCGATCGGCACGATGGCCATCCGGTGGCCCGGCCCATGCGTGGCATGTCCTTCGCCCGAAACCGGTCGAGAGGATGATGTGCCGGCCTGTGAGTTGGATGATTCGGTTCTATTGCCCACTCTTGCCCTCGAAAACCGGGTGCGAAAAAGGTGCGAACACCTTACAGACTCCGCATACGCCCGTCACGCGACCGCTGCCGCGGGCCGCCATCGCTCGCCGTCGGTGAATTTCCGTAAAGTATGACGTTGCTTAATGGCCTTTGAGGGTGAATAATAACCCTGTTCCACAACACAGGTAGTTATATATGAGCGGCAACACCAAAATCGGACAAATTGTCGAGAATGCGGACATCGACCGGGACACCCCCCAGCCGGAGATTCACGTTGAGGAGCGACGGCTGACGTTGCACGATTTTCTCAAGACCGTCATCAAGGCGGGCGGGTCCGACCTGCACCTTCAGGCCGATTCGGTCCCGATGGTGCGGGTGGATGGGCGCGCCAGGTTTATGGATTGCCTGCCGCCATCCAACGAGCAGCTCGGCGAATACATCAAGATTCTGGTCAAGGATGAGGAACACGAGAAGATGCTCGAACACCGCGGCGCGGTCGACGTCTCCTACGCCATGCCGGATGGGTCGGCTCGATTCCGCGTCAACATCTTTCACAGCCGGCAGAAATACGCCATCGTCATGCGCCGGATCATCACCAAGATCCCCAATTTTGAGGAACTCAACCTGCCGCCGCAGGTGGAGGAACTGGCCAACCATCATCGCGGGATCGTGATCGTTTCGGGAACCACCGGCAGCGGCAAATCGACGACGCTGGCCGCCATCATCGGCAAAATCAACCGCACCCGGTCCGAACGCATCATCACCATCGAAGACCCCATTGAATACCAGCACGACAACGCCAAGTCGCTGGTCAGCCAGGTCGAGGTGGGAACCGACACCGAAAGTTACGAGTTCGGCCTGCGCGAGATGATGCGTCAGGACCCGGACACCATCCTCATCGGCGAAATCCGCGACACCTATTCGCTCTCCACCGCGTTGCGCGCCGCCGACACCGGCCACCTGGTCTTCACCACCGTCCACGCCACCAACGCCTCGATGACGGTGGAACGCATGGTGTCGCTGTTTGATCCGGTACAGAAGGATCTTCAGCAGACGCAGTTGGGAATGAACCTGATCGCGGTCTGCTGTCAGCGCCTGGCCAAACGACGCGATGGGAAGGGGCGGGTTCCGGTGGTCGAGATCATGATGGCCACGCCGATCGTGCGGAAATACATCCTCGAGGGTGAATTTGAAAAGCTCAAGGGAACGGTCGGCAACCGCGAATCCGGAAGCCAGAGCTTCGATCAGCACCTGACCGAGCTGTTCGTCAAGCAGATCATCGACGTCAACGAGGCCAAACGGCTGGCGACCAACGTCGATGCGTTGAACCTGGCCCTGCGCGGGATCACCAACAGCGACACGCGATTGAGATAGACTTTCACGGGGTCTCGGTGGGGCCTTCGAGCCGGCCCTGGAGTTGATGGGCACGCTCGAGCATTCCCTGCGGGTCGGATGGCTGGGTGCTGGGGGCCAGCGTGTACGTCAGGTGGCGGTCATCGTGCATGGGGATGGGAAGAACCACGAAAATCAAATCGAATGGAACCCATTGCCAGATCGGGGCGACCAGATACTCGTGGGTCTTGAGGGTTTCATACCCCTCCTTGCGGACCTGCACATCGTAGTCGCCGTACCATGTGAAATCGATGGTCATGGGCGTCCGTCCGGCCTCGCGGCCATTGAGATCAACCAGCGCGCCCGAGGGGTTGGATTGAATGGACATGGTTCGGCGCACGCACCCGGCCGGCAGCAACAACAGCGCGGTCAGAACAAGGATCGCCAGGGCATAATAAGATGAACGGTTCAAGGTGGGGTGAGTATAAAGTGCGAAGGGTTGGCCGCAAGGGCGGTCGGAAGGTTCTGTTGAGCCGAAGCGTCAAACTGTCCCGACACTCCTGAAATGTCCCAGGTTGGAAAGTTATGATGATAAGCCCGAAGGGTCTTGTCATGCGGCGGCGATTCACGCCAACGGCGGATTGACGGAATTCCAAACAAGGCGTGATTTGACTCTGGTGGGCCGCTTCATTAGATTCGCTCCGCAGTTTGAGTTTGGGCTTTGGGGCGTGTTTTGAGGTTCACTCTTGGCTGCACTGGTTGTCATTCCCGCCCGTTACGCTTCCACCCGATTTCCCGGTAAGATGCTCGCCAACCAGACCGGCCGGCCGCTGGTGCAGCACGTGGTGGATCGGTTGCGGGGTTGTGCGAAAGTATCGCAAGTGCTTGTGGCGGCGGATGATACGCGCATTGTCGAGGCGTTGCGGCCATTTGGGACGCGATGTGTGATGACCGCGGCGCATCATCAGAGCGGGACGGATCGGATCGCGGAGGTGGCCCGGCAGGTTCAGGATCGGATCATCGTCAACGTGCAGGGAGATGAGCCGGAGATCGAGCCGCGGGTCGTCGATGGTTTGATCGAACGGATGGAATCGTCGGCCGACGACATGGCGACGGCGGCGGCGGTGTTTCCCCCCCGTGCGGATGTGAACGATCCGAACCTCGTGAAGGTGGTGCGGACGCTGGATGGCCGGGCGGTTTATTTTTCGCGCAGCCCGATACCGTACCGTCGGGATGAGACAACGCGGGTGAATCCGCCGTATTATCTGCATCTGGGGGTTTATGCGTATCGGCGGGAGTTTTTGCTGGAATTTGCATCGTGGGAGCCCACGCCGCTGGAACAGGCGGAAAAACTGGAACAGTTGCGGGCGCTGGAGCATGGGCGTTCGATTTTCGTGGGACTTGTCGAGCGGGTGACGAACGGGATTGACACGCCCGAACAGTATGCCGAATTTGTCAGGCGGGCAGGAGAGCGATCATGAGCAACGAAGAATTGATGGCGAAGATCGGGCAGAGCACCGAGGACACGGAATTTTATACGCCGATGCCGCCTGGCTATCGAAAGGGCCGGCACAAGTTTGTCGTCGTGGTGGGGACGGTGATGAGCGGGCTGGGTAAGGGGATATTTTCCTCATCGCTTGCCAAGTTGTTGCAGGACAAGGGGTTGAAGGTCGCTCCGATCAAGATGGAGGGGTATCTCAACATTGATTCGGGAACGTTGAACCCTTATCGCCATGGAGAGGTCTTTGTGCTGGATGATGGCATGGAGACGGACATGGACCTTGGGACGTACGAGCGGTTGCTGGATCAGGATTTGTCGGCCGCCAATTTCACGACCAACGGGCAGATTCTTTCGGGCGTGCTGAAAAAAGAGAGGGAAGGGGGATACCTGGGCCGGGATGTGCAGGTGATTCCGCACGTGACCGGCGAGGTGAAGCTGAAATTGCGGGAATTGGCGGTCAAAACGCAGGCGGATGTCGTCTTCGTCGAGGTCGGCGGAACGGTGGGGGACTACGAGAACTCGTTTTATCTGGAAGCCTGCCGGCAGTTGGCCTATGAGGAGGGGGAGGATGCGGTCTGTTTCGTGGCGCTGACGTACGTCCTGGAGCCGGGGACGCTGGGTGAGCAAAAGAGCAAGGCGGCGCAGCTGGGGATGAAACGGCTGATGGAGATGGGCATCATGCCCGACATCATCGCCTGCCGGGCGAGCAATCCGGTCAATGACACGGTTCGGCAGAAGATTTCGATGTACACCAACGTGCCGATGAAGCGGGTGTTTTCGATGCACGATGTCGAGAGCATCTACCTGATTCCCGAATCGCTGCGGTCGGCCGGGATGGACCGTGAAGTCCTGACGATGCTGCAACTGCACGATCACGTGGACCAGCGTGCCGAGGATCAGGCTCGATTGAAATGGCGCTGGTTTGTGGACCGCATCGGCAAGGCCCGCAGGGAAATCACCATCGGCGTCACCGGCAAATACACCAGCCTGCGGGATGCCTATGCGAGCATCATCAAGGCCGTGGAGCACAGCGGCGTTCATCATGGGGTGGAGGTGAAGCTCAAATGGCTCGACACCACCAACGTGGACGCCTCCAGCGTCGCCCGAAGGCTGGAGGGTTGTCACGGGATCATCGTGCCGGGCGGGTTTGGGGTGCGCGGGGCCGAAGGGAAGATCGAGTGCATCCGTTATGCGAGGGAGAACCGCCTGCCGTACCTGGGGTTGTGCCTGGGATTCCAGATGGCGGTGATTGAGTACGCCCGCAACGTCTGCGGGTTGAACGGGGCCAACAGCACGGAATTTGATCCGCGTTGCGCCCATCCGGTGATCGACATCCTGCCGGAGCAAAAGAAGATCGAGGGGCTGGGGGGCAACATGCGGCTGGGGGGCAAGGATGTGATCCTGAAGCCCAACACGGTGGCGTGGCGGTTGTTTGATGAGTCGGAATCGATCCGGCTGCGGTTTCGCCATCGCTACGAGGTGGACCCCAAGTACATCCAGACGTTGGAAGAACACGGGCTGATCTTCAGCGGCCGGGCGCCGAACCATCCGATCATGCAGATACTGGAATTGCCGGCGGAGGCTCATCCGTTTTTCATGGGCACGCAGGCGCATCCGGAGCTGACCAGCCGGCCGTTGCGGCCGCAGCCGATGTTCATGGGGCTGGTGAAAGCGGCGATGGAGTATGCCGAGCATGGCAGGACGGTGGCCGTGGCGGGGCGGTGATGATGAAATTCGCCTTCAGCACGTCGTTGTGCCCTCAATGGGACATGGAAACATTGGCCGGGCGGGCGCGCGAACTGGGATATGAAGGGGTGGAATTGATCGCCGGTCGCGGTTTCGCCAACGATCCGGAATTGACCGATCCGCAAAAAACCGGCGGGATTTTTCAATCGGCCGGCGTGAAGGTGGCCTGCCTGGCATCGGATGTGGCGTTGATGCAGGATGCGAAGGCGGATACGGCGGCGGCAGGGCGGGTTGGACGATTGATCGATCTGGCCGCCCGGTTGCAATGCCGTGGGGTGAAGATCAGGGATGTTCATGTGTTGCCCCGCCAGAGCCTCTCGGCCGCGGGAATGGCGCTGGGGGACTGGCTGGCGAAGCTCGGCGATGCGGCGGCGGAAAAGGGGACGGTGCTGGGGGTGGAAAACGCGATCACATTCCGCACCGCGGGTGGTTTGTGGACCCTCCTGGAACGATTGGGCCATTCGGCCGTCGGCGCGGCATGGGATGTTCACAGCGCGGATGGGGCGGGCGAATCTCCCTGGACCAGCGTGCCGACGCTCAACAGCCGGATCGTCTATGCGACGGTGAAGGAAGGGAAGGCGGACGTTCGCGGATTTATGGAGCGGCTGCGCGGGATCGGATATGCGGGGTGGGTCACGGTTCATGCTCCGCCGGATCAACTGGCCGATTCGCTGACCCGCCTGCGCGGGTGGGGCGGGGTTGGCAAGTAAAGGGGATTTCACGGCATCTGGCCGTGTGGGGGCACTTGGGATATGGTACGCTTCTGAACCATGCAACCGGCGCAACCGCACAGCGAGGCACAACACGATTCGGCGGGGTCGAACCCGATGGTCCCGCCGCGCCCGGTCAATGGGCCGATCCGCCGCCGTGCCTGGAACGAACCTCGCGTACGATTCTGGTGGGCCAGCGGGTTGATCCTGCTGGTGATCGCGATGGGATTTGCGATCGACATGGGCGCTGAATGGATCAACTGGCGCGGATTGATCCTGCATGGTCAAAAAGTCACCGCGGAGGTGGTGGAATTGGGTGGCGTGACGCGCGCCGCGATGATGGCCCCCAATACGCCGGTCAAACTTGCATTTGAGCTGGATGGCCAATCCCACACCGTCGCCGGCGTGTTGGATGGCCGCACCGAATTCATCCGCACCCACGACCGCGTGCCGATTTACGTTGATCCGGCCGATCCTTCCAGTTGGACGGCCTTGATGGAGGTTCCCCCGTTGAGCCGGCAGCTTCTGGCGGTCTGGATCACCCTGCCGCTTGCGCTGGTGTTGCTGGCGGTGGCGGTGGCAATGCGGGGCGGCCTGCTGCGATTGTGGCGGGATGGACAGGCCGAATCGGCGCTGGTGTTGCAAAGCCAGCACAGCGCGCTGGCCCCGCTGTCGCGAATGGTGCGATGCACGCCGGCCGATGAGAGCGACACGCGGGTCTTCAGCGTATTCGTGCCGCAGCGCTGCGGCGTCCCACAGCGCGGGCAGGCGATCTGGATTATCCGTTCGGGCAACCGTGCCATGGCGGCGGAGTTGTTCACAGCGCGTTCATGAACCGGATCTGGCGACAACTGGCAATCGCGACCAACTGGCCGATTCTGGTGGCGGTCGCGGTCCTCTCCACGCTGGGGGCGATCAGCATCTGGGCCGACCAGCAGCCGGGTGGAACCAGCGACGGCCCCAAGCAGGTGATCTTCATCGGCATCGGCGTCGCGTGTCTGGCGGCGTTTCAGGCGGTCAATTATCTGAAAATCGGTCGATACGCCTGGCCGTTTTACCTGGTCTCCCTGGCCTTGATCGGCTACACCGTCGCGGGGGCGATGATCGGCGGCCAGCGCCCGCTGCCGTTGGTCAGCCGGATCAACGGCGCATACGCATGGATCAATTTCGGCCCTTTCAGCCTGCAACCGGCCGAGCTGATGAAAATCGCCTTCATCATGGTGCTGGCGCGCTATTTGCGATTTCGCTCCAATTATCGCACGTTTCGCGGTTTGCTGGCCCCCTTCGCCCTGGCGTTGGTTCCCCTGGCATTGATCCTCAAGCAGCCGGACCTGGGGACCGCGTTGACGTTCATCCCCGCCCTGTTCGCGATGCTTTTTGTCGCCGGGGCGAAAATCCGTCACCTGCTGTCGATCATCGGCCTGCTGCTGTTCATGGGCATCGTCGCGTGGTTCAGCGGGCCAAGATCGGAAGGGGCGCCGGGGCTGCCGGTGTTGCGTCATCTGCCGGCCGTCATCAAGGCCTATCAGCGCGACCGCGTCTACGCGATGTTCTCCTCCGATCCGCGCACGCTGCAGGGCACGGGGTTTCAGCAGCAGGGGGCATTGACGGCCATGGGGTCCGGCGGATGGGCCGGCAAGGGGGTGGGCGTCATTCCGGTGGGCCGACACGTCCCCGAACGCCACAACGACATGATCTTCGCCCTGATCGGCGAACAGTTCGGCCTGTTTGGGTCGGTGGTGGTGCTGGTGTCCTACATCATTCTCTTCGCCGCGGGGATCGAGATCGCCGCCGCCACGCGCGAACCGTTTGGCCGGCTGGTGGCGCTGGGCGTGGTGGCGCTGCTGGCGGGACAGACCTTTTTGAATCTGTCGGTGGCGATGAAACTGATGCCGGTCACGGGCGTGACGTTGCCGTTTGTCAGCTATGGTGGATCATCCCTGCTGGCCAGTTTCATGGCCGCCGGTTTGCTCCTGAACATCGGCCAGAACCGCCCGCTGGTGATGGCGCGCGAATCGTTCCAGTTTGATTAAACCCGCCGGCAAATTCCAACCCGCCATCGCCGTCGGGCCGTTCGTTGACAGCCCGCGCCCCCACCCATACATTCGCCTCCATGAAGCATCTGGTGTGGGCGGCGATCGGGTTGTTGATGGCGATGGGCTGTCAGCAGCCGCTGGACATGATGATGGTGGATGCGCCGTCGGAAGCAAACGTTCTTGGGCCGGCTTCGATGCGGATTCACCCGATCTTCACCCAGCCCCGCGACTGGACCGGCGACGCCCGGCCCGATGGCATCGAGGCCCTGGTTGAATTCCTGGACCAGTTCGGCGATCCCACCAAGGCATCCGGGCGGGTTTATTTTGAGCTGTTTGAATACCAGCCCGGCTCGCCCGATCCCCGCGGCGAACGCCTGGTCAATCCATGGGCCGCATCGCTCGACACGCCGGACGATCAGCGCCAACACTGGGACCGCACCAGCCGGGCCTATTCGTTTTTGCTGGCCTATCCTTCGATCGACCCCGCCCGGACGTACGTCCTGACCGCCACCTTTGAACGCACCGGTGGCGGCCGGTTTTTCGATCGCGTCATTCTCGAACCCCATCGTCAGGAGCCTCGCCGTGACGCCGCCCAACCCCCGGCCGCCAGCCGACCCACAACCCGATCTGTCGCGCCTTGATCCCGTTCCGGTCCTGCTCCGGCGGCTTGCCGGGGAACTGTCGGCCGAATTGAACCCGGCGCTGCCCCTGCGCCTCAGCCGAGCGCCCGGCCGGCTCGACGTCATGGGCGGCATCGCCGATTACACCGGTTCGCTGGTCTGCGAAATGCCGCTGGACCGCGCCGCGGCGGTGGCATTGCAGGAACGCGCCGACCGCCAGCTTCGCATCTTTTCGTTCAACCTGCTCGATGAGCACCAGCCGTTCACCTTTGGGATGCCGCTTGAAGCGCTGGCCGATCATTCGGCCCAGACCCTGCGCCGTGAATTTGCCCAGCCCGGCCGGCGCTGGGCGGGGTACATCGCCGGGTGTCTGTTCATTCTGCACGAACAGAAGCTGATCGATCTCCGCGACCCGGCCGTCCGCGGGTTGAATCTCGCCCTTTACAGCACCGTTCCTCTGGGCGCGGGCATCAGCTCATCGGCCGCCATTGAAGTGGCCACCATGATGAATCTGCGCGATCATTTTGGGCTGGCCAGTGCGTTGGACCCGCTCAAACTGGCGGCGATGTGCCAGTCGGTTGAAAATCGCATCGTCGGCGCCCCCTGCGGCATCATGGACCAGGTGGCCAGTTGTGCCGGCCGGCCGGGGACGTTGATGCGGCTCCAGTGCCAACCCCACACCCTGTTGCCCGAACTGCCGCTGCCGCAAGGCATTCGCGTCATCGGCATCAACTCCAACGTCAAACATTCCGTCGGCGGCGGCCAATACGGCAAAACCCGATGTGCCGCCTTCATGGCCCATTCGATCATCCTGTCCAAGATGCGACAGATCGGCCACGCCGCCGGCAAACAACTGACCGAAGACCCTCTGCGCGGCTATCTGGCCAATCTTCCCCTGGACGATTACAAGCGATATTTCCGCCAGTATCTGCCCAAACAGATGAAGGGAATCGACTTTCTCAATCAGTACGGCCCCACCATCGACGCCGCGACGGCCGTCCATCCCGACCATGAATACACCGTTCAGCAGGCCGCAGATCACCATGTTTTTGAAGCCCATCGCGTCCGCAATTTCGTGCAATTTCTGGAACAGGCCAACCAGTTGCCCCCGGACAGCCCCGATCGTTTCATCCTGTTCGACAAGGCCGGCCACCTGATGTACGCCTCGCATCTGTCCTACACCAACGACGCCCTGTTGGGCGCCGATGAATGCGATCTGCTGGTGGAGTTGGTTCGCAAACATGAACCCAAGGGGCTTTATGGCGCCAAAATCACCGGCGGCGGCAGCGGCGGGACGGTCGCCATTCTCGCCGACATCTCCTCAAAATCCGATGAGGCGTTGAACCAGATCATGGCCGAATACAAGGATCGCACCGGCCGAACGCCCGAAGCCTTTCTCCATTCCAGTTCCGGCGCCTGGCAGGTCGGGACGATATTGAGCAAATCCACCTGAACAATAAAATAACATGCTCCCCAACCCCCAATCCATCGTCGATCACCTTCGTCAGTTGCAGCGATTGATTCGTCAGGCGCTGATCGATGGCCGATCCAGACCCAACCTCGAACAGGTCAACCGCGCCACCGCCGCCGACACCATTTATCAGTTGGATGTGCTGATCGAACCGGTGGTGGAGGAGTATTGCGATCGGTGGGGGCGCGAGATTCCGCTGGTCCTGATCGCCGAGGGGATCGAGCCGGAAACCGGCCGTGTTTTTCCTCATGGCACGCGACAGGAGGATGCGCCCCTGCGTGTCATCATTGATCCGGTCGATGGCACGCGCGGCATCATGTACGACAAGCGCCCCGCGTGGGCGCTGGCCGGCGTCGCCGCCAACAAAGGTTCCGCCACCCGGTTGTCCGACATCGAAGTGGCCGTCATGACCGAATTGCCCACCAGCAAGATGGGGTGGTCCGACGTCCTGTGGGCCGTTCGCGGCCAGGGCGCGCACGCCCTGCGCGACGATCTGCGCACCGGCCAGTCCGACACGTTGCCGATTCGTCCCAGCCAGGCCCAATCCATCGCCCACGGTTTTGCGATGATTTCCAACTTTTTCCCCGGCACGAAGGTCATGGCCAGCGAATTGATGGAGCGCATCGCCAGCCAATTGCTTGGGCCGGCCGATGTCACCAAGGCGATGGTCTTTGAAGATCAATACATCTCCACCGGCGGCCAGTTTTACGAATTGATCATGGGGCACGACCGGTTCAACGCCGACCTTCGGCCATTGTTCTATCAATGCAATCGCAACCCCGAAGGGCTTTGCTGTCACCCCTATGACTGTGCCACGCTGCTGATCGCACAGGAGGCCGGCATCGCCATCACCAACGGCCTGGGCCGGCCGCTGGATGGCCCCCTCGACACCACCACCGGACTTTCGTGGGCCGGTTATGCCAATCCCACCCTTCGCGGCCAGATCGAACCGATCGTCCGGCAATTCTTCCGCGATCACGGGATCGATCCCTGATCCCGCCGGCTTGCACTTTTCCCACAATCCTTAGAATGCCATCAGATGCCCGACCCGGAGATTATCCACCCCGGGCGGGATATGATTGATTCACCAAGGAGAACCCCATGCCCTCGAACACGAAAAGACCATCCGTTGACACCGCCGCCATCCACGCCGGCCAGGCCCCCGATTCGGCGACCCTCGCCCGCGCGGTTCCCATTTATCAAACCACCAGCTTCGTCTTCCAGGATGCCGACCACGCCGCCAACCTCTTTGCGCTCAAACAGTTCGGCAACATCTACACGCGCATCATGAACCCCACCACGGACGTGCTGGAAAAACGGCTGGCCGCACTGCATGGCGGGGCGGGGGCATTGGCGGTCGCCTCCGGCATGTCCTCCATCTTCTACGCCATTATGAACATCGCCCGCGCCGGACAGAATTTCGTCTCCAGCAGCTATCTGTATGGCGGAACCGTCACCTTGTTCACCTCCACCCTCAAACGCTTCGGCATCGAAGCCCGGCTGGTCGATTCCAGCAACCCCGCCAACGTCCAGAACGCCATCGACGACAACACTCGCCTGGTCTTCAGCGAATCGATCGGCAACCCCCGCAACAACGTCGATGATTTTTCCGCCATCGCGGAGATCGCCCATCGCCACCAGATTCCGTACATCATCGACAACACCGTCTCCCCGCCGCCGCTGTTCAACCCGTTCGATCACGGCGCGGACATCGCCGTCTACGCCCTGACCAAGATGATCGGCGGCCACGGCAACTCCATGGGCGGCGCGATCGTCGAAAAAGGGGATTTCGACTGGAAAAAAGCTGGAAAATTCCCCGAAATCACCGAACCCGACCCAACCTATCACGGCGTCAATTTCTGGGATGCGTTCGGCGGCCACGAAAAAGCCGTCGCCCCCGGCATGGCCTACGTCCTCAAGGCCCGCTGCGGCCTGTTGCGCGACACCGGCGCCTGCCTCTCCCCGTTCAACAGCTTCCTGATCCTCCAAGGGGCCGAAACGCTGCCGCTTCGCGCCCGCGCCCACGTCGCCAATGCCCAGAAAGTCGCGGAATATCTTTCCAAGCACCCGGCCGTCAGTTGGGTCAACTATCCCGGCCTGCCCTCCCACCCCGATTACGAACGCGCCAAAAAATATTTCCCCAAAGGCCCCGGCGCCATCATGGGCTTCGGCATCAAGGGAGGCCTGGAGGCCGGCCGCAAATTCATCAACTCCGTCAAAATGGCCTCCCACCTGGCCAACATCCTGGACGTGCGCACCCTGGTCATTCACCCCGCCAGCACCACGCACCAGCAGCTTTCGCCGCAGGACCAGCAAAAGGCCGGCGTCACCCCCGATTACGTCCGCGTCTCGGTCGGCCTGGAGGATGTCAACGACATCATCGCCGATCTCGATCAGGCGCTTCGGATTGCCACCACCGGATGATCCATGTCCGATTCGGCCTCTGCCCCAGTTCCTCGCCGTCCTGGCGGCGACCCTCCCGACAGCCCCGGCTCGGTCGGGATGACCTGCGCCCGCACGCTGCAACTGGCCACCGGGCAAAACCCCTTCGCGCTGGAAATGGGCGGATCGGTCGGCCCGATCCACGTCGAGTATGAAACCTACGGCGAATTGTCGCCCGGCCGCGACAACGTCATCCTCATCACCCATGCCCTCTCCGGCGACGCCCACGTTGCAGGCTGGGATGCGGATGCGAAAAAAACCGGCCGGCTCTGGCGGCTCAAACATCCCGGCTGGTGGGATGACATCGTAGGCCCCGGCAAAGCCATCGACACGAGTCGATATTTCGTCCTTTGCGCCAACTTTCTCGGAAGCTGTTACGGAACCACAGGGCCGATGTCCGACAATCCCGCCACCGGCCGGCCATACGGCCTGTCGTTCCCGGTCGTCACCGTCGGCGACTGGGTTCAACTACAGGCCCGCCTGCTCGACGCGCTGGGCATTGATCGCGTCCACACGGTTGTCGGCGGGTCGTTGGGTGGCCAGCAGGCCCTCGAATGGGCCTTGGCGTTTCCGCATCGCGTCGAACGCGCCATCGTGCTGGCCGCCTCGCCCAGACTCTCGGCACAGGGGCTGGCGTTCAATGCCGTCGGCCGGCAGGCGATCATGAAAGATCCCCATTTCCACGATGGCGATTATTATGCCATCGCCCAACCCAACCACGGCCTGGCCGTCGCCCGCATGATGGCGCACATCACCTATCTCTCCGAGGAAGGGATGCACGAGAAATTCGGCCGTCGCCGCCGCCGTCAGCAACGCTCCGGCTTTGGCGTCGAATTTGAAGTCGAAAGCTATCTCGACCACCAGGGCCGGTCTTTTGTCGAACGTTTTGACGCCAACAGCTATCTCTACATCACCCGCGCCATGGACTATTACGACGCCGCCGCCAAATGGGGCCAGGGGGACCTGGTTCAGGCCTGCCGTCGCATTCGTTCACAGGTCATGGTCGTCTCCTTCTCATCCGACTGGCTGTATACCCCGGCCCAATGCCGCGAATTCGCCCTGGCGCTGTGCCGTGCCCACAAGCCCGTCACCTACGTCAACGTCCCCTCGCGATTTGGCCACGATGCCTTCCTGGTTGAAAACCAGACCGTCGGCCATCTACTCCATCATTTTCTCAAAACCCCGCCCCCTGGCTCATCATGAACTTCAACCCCGAACAAATCCGTGCCCTCCTGACGGCCATCGACCCTTCCTTCTCATCGTTGTCGGAGGAGGAACTGGCCGGGCTTGTGGATCGACCAACCGCCCCCCGTTCGCCCGATTCTCCCATCTCGCGCTGGCAGGATCGCATCATTCAGCAATTGATCCCCCAAAAAGGCTCCGTTCTCGATCTCGGCTGCGGCGATGGCCAGCTTCTGGCCGGGCTGATGACCACCAAGCAGGTCCGTGGACAGGGGGTTGAACTGGACCCACAGGCCGTCATGCAATGTGTCTCCCGCGGCGTCCCCGTCTTCCAGAGCGATCTGGACGCCGGCCTCAAAGGGTTCGCCGATCAGAGCTTTGATTACGTCGTCCTTGAAGAAACGATGCAAACCCTTCGCCAGCCGCTGGATGTGTTGCGTGAAATGCTCCGCGTCGGCCGTCGCGGCATCGTCTCATTCCCCAATTTCGGGTTCTGGCAGGTTCGCCTCGACCTCGCTTTGCGCGGCGCCATGCCCGTCACCCACTGTCTGCCCTATCGCTGGTACGACACCCCCAACATCCATCTGTTCAGCCTCGACGATTTTCTCGGTTGTCTGCCCCAGATTCATGCCACCGTGCTCGAATCCCACGTCCTGGCGGCCGAGGGCATTCGTTCACTGCAACCCAACGACAATATCTTCGCGCAGGAAGTCCTCTGTGTCCTGTCCGCCCGCGATTGAGATGTTCAAATTTTAGATGCTGCTGTCGTCCAGCGATGTCGTTTCGATCGAGCTGGCGGGTCGTCCCAGAATGTGTTTGGACAATTCCAGCCGCGACAACACTTCATCCATGTCGGCCGGCCGGCT
Source organism: Phycisphaerales bacterium (assembly GCA_020853095.1). Lineage (GTDB taxonomy): Bacteria > Planctomycetota > Phycisphaerae > Tepidisphaerales > Tepidisphaeraceae > JADYZN01. Next base: position 36,211 of record JADYZN010000026.1, read on the forward strand.
TTGCGGCTTGGTGGCGATGCAGGCCATGATGAGGTTGCTCATGGCGGCCGGAACCTTGGGATTCAGTTCGGTGGCGGTCTCAAATCGCGTATCCAGCAGAAAGCTGTTTTCACCCTTCCCCTTGACCGTGTATGCGGTGGGGATGTGCCGGCCGGTGGTGGACCAGTATAAGGTCGCGCCAAGGTTGAATACGTCCGTCTGCACGCTGATCGGCCGACGAAGCACCTGTTCCGGGGCGATGTAGTCGGGAGTCCCCTGGATGCGCTCCTTGACCGTGCCGATTTTGCAGCTCTGGCCAAAGTCGATGATTTTGACCCGCCCTTTTTCGTTACGCAGAATGTTGTTGGGCTTGATGTCGCAATGGGCGTATCCCATCGCGTGCATCGCCTTCAACCCCTGGGCGGCCTGAATAAAAGTATCCACGATGTCGATGACGCTGGGGGGCAGCCGCACATCCAGCGGCTTTCCATCGACCAGCTCCATCAGCAAAAAGGCTTCATTCACCTTCAATAGCAAGGATTTGACAATTTTAAGGTCAAACGACCGTCGGAGGTTGGGGTGGGTGAACTGCCGGCTGATCTCAAATTCCGTCTCCATCTGTTCGATGAAGCGGATGTCCTTGGTTTCGGCGCGCACGACATGCTTCAGGGCGTAAACCTGTCGGGTCTCAGGATCGCGGACGGCGTAAATTGTGCTACGCGCACCCTCTCCAAGACGCTCCAACACATCGTAGTGCAGCAGTTTCTGAACCATGGATATACTGTCCACCCCGGTCGTCCTCGAATTTCCGGCACGGGTCGGGTGGAAGTCCCTTGCCAGCTCATTTTTGGCGGAAGATAAAGGATGATAAGCATCCGCCGCGAACGGAAGACAACTGTATCGTACCGTACCTCAATGATGCACCGCTAGGATCGCTGCCAAGGCAGGGTGTTGAGGGTTCACCCCGCGATTTCAGGAGAGACCGGTGCCTCGAACCGGCCGACTAACCCCATACGGTTAAAGGTAGGACAAAAGAGGGATAATATCAAGACCTGACTATTTTCAGTAACACATTACGGCATGAGCTGCGATCGGAAGGCATCCGCGGGGAAATATCGACCGATGGCGGCGGGGGTGTTGGACTGATCCACCCAGGTGACCGATTCGGCCGGGATGCGGAATCGCGCCTGCAGTGTGCTGACCAGTTGATTGAGCCGGCGCATCTGGGTGGCGGTGGGGATGGAGCGGTCAAAATCGCCGACCAGGCAGATGCTGATGCAGGCAGGGTCGATTCCCTTGGTTCCAGGCGGCGGGGAGGCCGGGCTTTGCAGGTTCCAGCGCTGGCTCAGTTGGATTTCGCCGTCGATGCACCCGGATCCGTTTCCAATCAGAAAATGGTCGCTCAATCCGCCGGTGTTTTGGCCAAGGGTCAGGGCATTGCCGGCGGGGGTGCGGCTGTGGTGAATGTAAATGTAGCGCCAAACGCCCGGTTTGGGGGAGACTTTGGTGTCAAAAATGGCGTCCAACTGGCTGCCGGAATCGGTTGCGAAGAGATTGCTCGCCTGGTCGGGGGTCAGCGGCGCCGGGGCCAGCGTCATCAATAATATGCTGGTCAGGCATAGCACACCCATCAAACTGCTGAATACGACGACTGTTCTGCGGGAACGTTTCACAGCGACTGCCCTGATGCATGAACCATGGGAGGATCCTGGGGTTTTAGTCCGATAAAAGCGGCCCGGCCCTCTCTATAACAGTCATCGTCATGCCATGGCCGGTTGTATCAGATTTTTTTTCACAATCTGATGTCCGGGCGGCCACAAATGACCTAAAGTCGGCCGTATCAATGACATAAGCCCAATAAGAGTTCCGCCTTATCGAAGTTAGCCAAATTCCGCTTCTTTACAAGAGGGCGTTCGGGTGGGCGAAAAGGAGGTAGACGATGGCCGCGAAAAGGATCAAAAGGAGCACGGCCGCGATGATCATCAGGTGGTTTCGTGCCGGGGGCTGAGGTTCGGGGGGTGGAGGGGGAGGGGCTTCCAGGCGGCTGGAGGCCAGATGGCTGCTGCCGGTGACGGCATCGGCCAGATCGTCCAGCCCGCTGCCGGTGGTGCTGGAACGGGATTTTCGCTGGTAGAGGGTTTTGGGCTGCTTGAGGGCCTCGGCGGGGTCGATTTTCTGGCCGGGTTTGGGTTTGAGGTGGGAAGGGACGGTCTGAATGGTTCCGCAATGTTGGCATCGACAGACGCCGCCGGCGAAGGCGTCGTCGATTGTCAGCACGGTTTTGCAATGGGTGCAGGTGAGCCGGATCATGGTTGCCAGAGATAATAAAAGCCAGGTGGAAGCGACAATTGGGCGATTGGCAGTTCAAGCCGCAGGGTATTGGCCTGGGGTGTTTCGGCCGGATCGCTGGCGTAAATCGAGCCGCGATAACCGTAGGGCCGCTTGTACATGATGATCGAGGCGTTGGAACAGTTGGCCATGGTCTGGGCCAGCGCCAGGGCGTCGGGGAGCAATCCGGTCTGGTCGGCCAGCCCCAGCTCGACGGCGCGCGTGCCGCTGAAGACCCGGCCGTCGGTGACCAGCTTCAAGGTCGGTTCATCCGTGATGTGCCGATTGCTCTGCACGATGTGGATGAAGCGGTGGTAATACTCATCGACCATGGCCTGCATGACGGCCCGCTCCTCGTCGCTGATGTGATGGAAGGGTGAGGCGAGGTCTTTCAATGGGGCGGACTTGATCGCGACCGAGCGAATGCCCAGCTTGGCCATGCCATCGGAGACGTCAAAGGTGTTGAAGATCACGCCGATGGAGCCGACGACGCTGGTGGGGTGGACGACGATCTTGTCTGCGGCGCAGGCGATGTAATAGGCTCCGGACGCGGTGATGTCCTGGGCGGAAGCGATCACGGGCTTGTGGGTGGTGGCGCGGAATTTTTCGACCATCTGGTACATGGTGTCCGATGCGGTGACGGTTCCGCCGGGGGAATTGATGCGAAGGACCACCGCCTTGACCGAATCATCCTCCGCGGCCCGCGCCAGTTGCTGGGTAAAGAGGCTCAGGGCGTTTTCGGTCGGTTGCATGAAGCCGCCCGTGCGGGCGTTGGCGAGGATTCCCTCAACCTCGATGATCGCCACCTTTGACGGCGACCAGCCGGCGCCTTTGGCGACGGTGATTTCTTCAATCTGGCTGGTGTTGGCGACCGGCGTGATGAGAAAACTCGGCGTGCCGCAGCCGGCCAGCATGCCCACGAGCAACCACAGGCAAAACAGTTGAAGGTATCTCATAATCGGAAGGTAGTCTTTTGAGCCGATCAGTTCAATCGCGTGTATTTGAGACAATCCGCGCCTAAGATACGTGGGCAATCGCGTATGAGTTCACAATCCACCCATCATTTCGCGGGCAAATCCTCCGATGAGGGTTTGTTGCCGGTGGAATTGCGGGGGCGGTTAAATGGAGAATTGAACGCCCAGGCGATTGTCGCGTGGTCGGCGTTCGATCTGGATTCTGACAATCAATACCGCGAACAGCACGTCGTTTTGACGGATCAGAAACTGCTCGTGTTGGACGGCCCGATGATGCGGACGATCGAGGTCGATCGCATCGGGGAGGCGCGGATCGTCGAGGGGTTGGGGGTGGATCGGTTGCTGGTCATCGCGGGCGGAGAGGTGTTCGCCGACCTGCATTACACGCGGCGGAATCGGCGCGGGATGGTTCGGCTGCATCGCAAGCTGGAGCGGCGATTGCCCGGCAAGGCCGGCGCTGAACGCCCGCCCGAATGGCTGGAGGCCGCGGAACGACAGGTCGAGCGCGACGAAATCTGCGAAAAATGCGGCCAGCGGATCCCCGCCTATGCCGAGGGGGTTTGTCCGCAATGCCTGCACAAGAGGCGAATCCTGTGGCGGTTGATGGACATCGCCCGGCCATACCGCCTGAAAATCTGGGTGGCGCTCTTTTTCACCTTGTGCGCCACGGCGCTGCAGGTGGTCCCCGGGCCGTTGAACAAACGCATGATCGACCAGGCGTTGGCGCCCAACGTCGCATTGACCGGCAATCAACGCTGGTTGAATCTGCTGCTGTGGGGCGGGTTGATGATCGCCGCGATCATCGGGGCTGAAATCGTCAACGGGATTCGCCTGCGGATATTGGCGCTGGTGGGCACTTCCGTGACCGGCGACCTGCGTCATTCAGTCTATGCGCATCTGCACGAGCTGAGCCTTCGATTTTTCACCAAGCGCCGGACGGGGAGCCTGATCACCCGCGTCACCAACGACACCGACCGGCTGTGGGATTTCATCGTGTTCGGATCGGTCAACCTGATCCGCGACGTGATGCTGATCGTGTTGATCGCCGCGGTGATGTTCTGGATGAACTGGAAGCTGGCGCTGGTGGCGCTGGTTCCGCTGCCGCCGCTGGCGTGGCTGACCTATTGGCGGGGGATGACGATGCAGCGGATGTTCGGGCGGCTGTGGACCTACTGGTCGCGGATGACGGCCGTGGTGGGCGATGCGCTGCCGGGGGTGCGCGTGGTCAAGGCGTTCGCCAATGAACGCCGGGAAATCAGCCGGTTTGATCTCCGCAGCGATGAATTTACGGAAAAAGAGCAGGAGGTGAACAAGGTCTGGACGCAGCTTCAGCCGTTGATCAGCGGCATGATGCGGCTGGGCGGGATGTTTGTCTGGATTGCCGGCGGATGGTTGTTGATTCGTCATCCCGGCGATGACAACACGCTGGGGACGCTGGTGGCGTTCAATTTCTACCTTTGGCTGTTCTATCAGCCGCTGATGGAACTGGCCAACAGCAACCGAATGGTGACGCGGGCCGCCACCAGTGCGCAACGGGTGTTCGAGGTGCTGGACACGCCGCCGGAAATTTATTCGCGCGCTGGTGCGATCACCAAGGACCACATGGAAGGGCGGGTGGAATTCAAACAGGTGTCGTTCAGTTATGAAGGGGCGCAACCGGCCCTGCGCGAAGTGTCGATGATGGCCGAGCCGGGCGGGATGATCGGCCTGTGCGGTCCCAGCGGCGCGGGCAAAAGCACCTTCGTGAACCTGATCTGCCGATTTTACGATGCCACGGATGGGCAGATTTTGATCGATGGGGTGGATGTGCGGGATTACGACATCCAATGGCTGCGAAGGCAGATCGGCGTGGTGTTGCAGGAGCCATACCTGTTTCATGGCACGGTGGCGGACAACATTCGTTATGGCAATGCCGAGGCGGGCGAACAGCAGGTGATCGCCGCCGCCCGCGCCGCCAACGCGCACGATTTCATCGTCGGCTTTCCCGATGGTTACGACACGATGGTCGGCGAACGCGGCCAGTCGCTTTCCGGCGGCGAACGCCAGCGCATCAGCATCGCACGGGCGATTTTGCACAATCCGCGAATCCTGATCCTGGACGAGGCGACCTCATCGGTGGATACGGAGACCGAGAAGCAGATTCAACAGGCGTTGGACCGGCTGGTGGAAGGGCGGACGACGTTCGCCATCGCCCACCGGCTCAGCACGCTGCAGGCGGCCGATCGGCTGATCGTCCTTGAACATGGCCGGATCGTGGAACGGGGCACGCACGCGGAATTGGTGAACCGTGAAAACGGCGTCTACGCCCGGCTGCATCGCACGCAAGTCGAGATGAACGCTACAGTTGCGATTCGATAAGCCTTCAAGCGGCGGAGATCATGGATTGTTCGGGAAACCGCTGGCATTGCAGGCACAGCGCCAGGAAAATATGGCGAAGGCGTTCCAGAGGGGTCTGTTCAAGAAACTCCGGCGTGAAATCCAGTGGAAAATTGGACTGATAGGAATGAAACTGCTCGATCAGGGCGTCGCGGTCCAACGCGGAGACCAGGCAGATCAGCTCTTCGAGTTGGCCGGACTTGAACATCCCGATTCTCCTCTCGCCGCCGCCTCCGCGGTGTCTATTTATTAGACGTTCCAAACGGAAAAAAGTTTGTCCGCCGCCGCGGCTTTTTGATCACATGAAAAAGTCGATCAGTGATCCTTTATGAATGATATCGGGCGGACGATGAACAACCTTTATCTTTGGGCCGGCTAATTGGTTGTGATGGACCGGCGGCAACTTTTTCCAGACCGGAGGAATGGGCGAAAAAGGTTTGCACGGAGCGGGCGTCGGGGCGGCCTGTGGGGGCGTGGGGGCGGAGTCGGGCGCGGGATGATGGACCCGGCGCGGTTCGATCAGGGGCGTGGGATGATACACCCGTCGAGGTTCGATGCGCGGGGTGGGGTGCAGGTGCGTTCGCGGTTCGTAAATGGCGGCGGGGGTTTGTACGATCGGCAGGCCGCCGGCGCTTTGACCGGCCGGTTGCATGGCCTGGCGGAGCATCTGGATCAGCTTCAGATCCAGTGCAGCGGTGAGAAGCGAGATTTCCGCCGGTAAGCTCACATGCCAACGAAAGCAAATGGTGGGCGGAGACGGTGGCGGCGGGGCGGCCGATGGCTAAAATCTGCCGGAAATGCCCGTAAAACGCTGGCAATTGAGAAATAATGGGACGAACGTTAAACCGGTCGGTTTATGCCGGATGATGCCTGTGGGCAACATTCATGGCGATGGGGTGTTGACCCATGACAACGCGGCGGGCGGTTGATGATTGATGCGAAGCGATGAACTGGACTTTGAATTACCTGCGGAATTGATCGCGCAGACCCCATCGGCGAACCGATCGGAATCGCGGTTGCTTCACTACGCGCGCGGCGACCGGAGCGTGCGGCATCGGACATTCTCGGACCTGGCGGGGGTGTTGCGCGCGGGGGATTTGCTGGTGTTCAACGATGCGAAGGTGATGGCGGCGCGGCTGGCGTTGCGAAAAGTCACCGGCGGGCGGGTGGAAGGGTTGTTTTTGGCCCAGTCCCGGCCGGGGGTGTGGCGGGTGATGCTCAAGAATATCGGACCATTTCGGCCGGGCTTGAAACTGCATTTTGTCGATGAGCCGCAACTGACCGCCAGGGTGATCGCGAAAGAGGGGGATCAGTATTGGATCGAGCTGTCCAGCGATGAGCCGGCCGGGGCGATTTTGGAACGGATCGGGCGAATGCCGCTGCCTCCCTACATCCGGCGGGAAAAAGAGCATGATCCGCGCGATGATGAGGATCGCCGGCGATATCAGACGATCTATGCCGCGCAGGGTGGAAGCATCGCCGCGCCGACGGCCGGGTTGCACTTTACCCGTGAATTGATGAACCGGCTGGATGAGGCCGGCATCGAGCGGGTTTTTGTGACGTTGCATGTGGGGCTGGGGACGTTCAAGCCGGTCACGGCGGAACATCTGGCCGGGCACATGATGCACGTTGAATCGTATGAATTGCCCCAACGCACGGCCGAGGCGCTGAACCAAGCCAAACGCGCCGGCCGGCGGATCATCGCGGTGGGGACGACCTCGGCACGGGTTCTGGAGGGCCAGGAAGATGACCAATTCACCCCAAAAACCGGCGAAACGGGGATTTTCATCCATCCACCCTACCATTGGCGGCACGTGGGGGGGCTGATCACCAATTTTCACCTTCCCCGCAGCACCCTGATCGCCCTGGTGGCGGCGATGGTCGGGCTGGATGAACAACGCCGGATCTATCGCCAGGCCATCGAACAACGCTATCGCTTCTTCAGTTATGGGGATGCGATGTTGATTGAATAAGGGAATCTTCGCAAAATAAGAAAAGGTTCCAATGATGGACTTGACAGGGTTTGGAAGGTGGCTACACTTGCCCGACTCCACGTCCGCCGGCGTGGGTTTGTTTATTGTTGAGTCCGGCGGATGGCGAGGCTACAGGAATCGTAACTTATGACGGGCGATCGGATCAGGATTCGGATGGAAGCGTACGATCATCGGGCGCTGGATGCGTCGGCGAAGGACATCGTCGATCACGCCAAGCGGACCAACGCCCGGGTTTGCGGTCCGATCCCGGTTCCGACCCGCATCGAGCGGTATACGGTTTTGCGAAGCCCGCACATTGATAAAAAGTCGCGCGAGCAGTTTGAGATGCGCACGCACAAGCGCGTGATCGACATTTACGAGCCGACGGCGCGGACGGTCGAGGCCCTCAATCGTCTGGTGGTTCCGGCCGGCGTGTTCGTGAAGATCAAGGCTTAACCTTTTGCGTATACGGATGCCCCTGCTTTAAGGGGCATTTTGATTGAAAATTGTTCCGGACGGTGGGGTTCATCCAAGAACCCGTTTGCCCCCAGGGGCCACGCGTCGCGGGGATGTTTTGTCGCCGGAAATCGGCGACGACTCTGACAGGAGCGGGCAAGAGAGCCGGCCGGTTGTTTGGCTTGTTCTCCTCTGCCTGATAGTGATGACGCCAGCTTTGCTTGGTAAAAAAATCGGGATGACCCGCATTTACGACGAGAAAGGCACGATCGTGCCGGTGACGGTCGTACAGGCCGGGCCGTGCGCCGTGACGCAGGTCAAGACGGCGGAGTCGGATGGCTATAACGCCGTCCAGCTCGGTTTTGACGAGATCAAGGCCAAATTCAGCACGTTCCCGCTGATTGGTCATACCGCCAAGGCGGGGGTGGGGCCGCGAAGGCATTTTCGGGAAATCAAACTTAAAGAACCCACGACGCTGGCGGCCGGGGCCACGGTCAACGTGGAATTGTTCAATGACGTGAAATACGTTGACGTCATCGGCACCAGCAAGGGTAAAGGGACTGCCGGCGTGATGAAACGCCATCATTTCGGCGGTCAGCCGGCCTCGCACGGCACGGAGCGAAAGCACCGTTCGCCCGGTTCGCTGGCTTCCCGCGCCACGTGGCGCGGCCAGAGCGGCAAGCCCAAAAAGGGCGTACGCATGGCCGGCCACATGGGCATGGACCAGGTGACGACGCGCAATCACCCGTTGGTGAAAGTGGATGCGGCCAACAACCTGTTGCTGATCAAAGGAGCCTTGCCGGGACCCAACGGTGGGCTTCTTTTCGTTCGTAAAAGCGTGACCGCGCGGGCGGTTGGCGGCGGGCAGGCCTGATAGCACTGATTATTGAAAGTGACGATCATGATCGACGTTCCGATCTACAACCAGAGCGGCCAGGAGATTGAAAAGCTCCAGGTGGATGAGGCCCGCCTCGGCGGCACCGTCAACAAGGCGCTGCTCAAGCAGGCGTTGGTGATGTATCACGCCAACCAGCGACAGGGCACGGTCCAGACGCTGGCCCGCGGCGAGGTGGCCGGTTCCACCCGCAAGATGTTCCGCCAGAAAGGGACGGGCAATGCCCGCACCGGCGGCATCCGCAACCCGATCAAAAAGGGCGGCGGCCACGCCAAGCAGAAACGTCCCAAGGACTGGCGTCAGGCGATGCCCAAAAAGGCCCGCCGGGTCGCCCGCGATCACGCGGTGCTGTCGAAGCTCCAGAGCAATGACCTGCGGGTGGTGGACCAGATCGCACTGGCCGAGCCGAAGACCAAGCTGGTGGCGCAGATGTTCAAGGCGCTGGGAATCGACCGAAGCTGCCTGCTGGCGCTGCCGCAGGCGGATGCGACGATCCAGAGATCGGCGCGCAACATCCAGCGGACGACGTTGACGACGGTGGATCAGCTCAATGCGTGGGACATTCTTCGGAATCGCACGCTGTTGATGACCAAGGATGCCCTGCAGAAACTGCTGGCTTAAGCGGAAATCACCATGGACAACATAAACATCATCATCAAGCCGCTGATCACCGAGAAAAGCACGCATCAGCAGAACGCGCGCAACTCGTACACGTTTCAGGTTCATCGCGAAGCGAACAAGGACCAGATCCGCCAGGCGGTTGAAAAGCTGTACGAAGTGAAGGTGGTGGACGTGCGGACGCAAAACCGCAAGGGCAAGCCCCGGCGGACGCGATACGGCCTGTCCACGACCAGCAACTGGAAGCGCGCGATCGTGGTGTTGGACGAGAATTCACGGATTGAGTTGTTCTAGAGAATCGAGAGAACCATGCCGATTAAATTTTACAATCCGACTTCAGCCGGCCGGCGGGATGGATCCGTGCTGGATTACAAGGCGGTCTTGACCAAGTTCAAGCCCGAACGATCCTTGACGGTCGGCCAGCGCCGGGCCAACGGCCGCAATCACCATGGCGTGATCACCGCCAAGCACCGCGGCGGCGGCAACAAACGGCTCTATCGGCTGATCGATTTCAAACGGCAAAAAGACGATGTGACCGCGACCGTGCAGGCGATCGAATACGATCCCAACCGCAGTTGCCACATCGCCCTGATTCAGTACCAGGACGGGCAAAAGTCGTACATTCTCGCCCCGGCCGGCCTGAAGGTCGGCATGACGGTGCAGAGCGGGCAGACGGCGCCGCCGGAAATCGGCAACGCGATGCCCTTGAGCGCGATTCCCGGCGGCCTGGAAATCCACAACATCGAAATGAACCCCGGCCAGGGCGGCAAGCTGATCCGCAGTGCCGGCGGCGTGGGCCGACTGGGCGCCAAGGAAGGCGAATGGGCCGTGGTGATTCTTCCCTCCGGCGAAATGCGCCGGGTCAAGAGCGCCTGCCGGGCGACCATCGGCCAACTTGGAAACCTGGACTGGATCAACGTCAGCATCGGCAAGGCCGGCCGCAGCCGGCACATGGGCATCCGGCCGCACACGCGGGCCAAGGCGATGAACCCGATCGACCACCCGATGGGTGGTGGCGAAGGCCGGGCCAACGGCGGGCGGCATCCCTGTTCCAAGACGGGCGTTCCGTCCAAGGGCGGCATCACCCGCAACCCGCGAAAGAACAGCGAAAAACTGATTCTGCGCCGGCGAAAGTTCGGCCTGCATCAGCAGCGGCCGCAGACGGTCAACGTGTAATCTCGAGACTGGACACTCGAAACTTGAGACGAGAACTATGAGTCGAAGTTCAAAAAAAGGGCCTTTCGTCAACGAGAAGTTGTTCCGGAAGGTGACCAAGCTGAACGAAAACCGCTCGAAGCAGCCCATCAAGACCTGGGCGCGGGCATGCACCATCATCCCTGAATTCGTGGGCCATACGTTTGAGGTTCACAACGGGAACAAATTCCTGCGCGTGTTCGTGCAGGAGGACATGGTGGGGCACAAGCTGGGCGAATTCGCCCCGACGCGGACGTTCCGCGGTCACAGCGGCCGAAAGGCGGCGGCGCCGGGCGCGGCGTAATGCAGTAGCAGAGGATCGAGCAATGGCATACCAAGCGAAACATCGATTTGCCCGCATCTCGCCGCGAAAGGCGCGGCTGGTGATGGGTTTGATCCGCGGCCGGGACGTGGACGATGCGCTGACGCTGCTGCGTTTCAGCAAGCAGCGGGCGAGCGTGATGATTGAAAAAGTGGTCCGGTCGGCCGTGGCCAACGCCAACGAGCGGGAAACCCCCGCCCGCAACACGCTGTACGTCGCGGGCGCCTGGGTGGATCCGGGTCCGGTGATCAAGCGGTTTCAGCCCAAGGATCGCGGCAAGGCCTATTCGATCAAGAAGCGAACCAGCCACCTGGTGGTGACGTTGGACGAGAGAGAATAATTACAGGAACGACACTAGGACGACACAATGGGTCAAAAGGTCAATCCAACGGGTTTTCGAACGGGCATCACGGAAGACTGGAAGAGCCGTTGGTACGCCCCCAAGGCGGCATACGGCGACTTCCTGGTTGAGGACCACAAGGTCCGCCGGACGATCGATCAGAAGCTCAATCGCCGACCGCCGTTCGCGGCCGTCAGCGACATCCTGATCGAGCGGACGCGCGAAGAGGTCACGATCACGCTCAAGACCGCGCGGCCGGGCCTGGTGATCGGCCCCAAAGGCGCCGAGGTCGACAAGCTGCGTGAGGAACTGGAAGACCTGATCAAGCGCAAAGTCGCCCCGATCAAGGTGATTGAGATCAAGAACCCGGACCTGAACGCCCAACTGGTGGCCGAGGCGATCGCAGAGCAGTTGAAAAAGCGGGCCAGTTTCCGCCGCGTGCTCAAGCAGCGGATGGACGCGACGATGCAGGCGGGCGCCAAGGGCATCCGCATCGCCGTCAGCGGCCGGCTGGGCGGGGCGGAAATCGCCCGCAGCGAAAAAGCGACGACCGGCTCGGTGCCGTTGACGACGTTGCAGGCGGACGTGAATTACGGTTACGCGATCGCGTACACGACCTACGGCACGATCGGGGTCAAGACGTGGATCTATCGCGGGATGTACGGCGAGGAGATCGCTGACACGGACGTGCGACCGGGCGGCGGACCACGCCGCGGACGGCGGTAAACGAAGAACGGTAAGCAGGATTTTGAGATTTGGATTTTGAGGTAGGTGTCTCATGCCCATGATGCCAAAGCGGGTGAAATTCCGCAAAAGCCAGCGCGGGAAGATGAAAGGCAACGCGACCCGCGGCAACACGGTGGCGTTCGGCGAGTTCGGATTGCAGGCGCTGGAGTCGTCCTGGATCACGGCCCGCCAGATCGAAGCCGGCCGCGTGGCGTGCAGCCACTTTCTTCGCCGCGAAGGCCGCGTGTTCATCCGCATTTTCCCGCACAAGCCGGTTTCCGGAAAGCCGCTGGAAACCCGCATGGGCAAGGGCAAGGGCGAGCCGGAATACTGGGTCTCGGTGGTGAAGTCGGGACAGATGCTTTTTGAAATCACCGGCGTGGACGAGCCGACCGCCAAGCGTGCCCTGGCCCGCGTCGCCCACAAGATGCCGATCCCGACCCGGTTTGTGCAACGACGCCACGCGGTGGCCTGACCATCGCCTTGAACGAATGAGAATTGCGAGAACGTGATGACGATGCAAGAGATTCGCGACAAGGAAACGGATCATCTCCGCAACGAACTGACCGAGCGGCAGAAACATCTGTTTGATCTGCGCAGCCAGGCCGTGACCGAGAAGCTGGAAGACCCCAGCCAGCTTCACAAGACACGCAAGGACATCGCCCGGATGAAGACCGTGCTTCGCCAGCGCGAGCTGGAGGCCGCCAAGGCCGGCGGAAGTAACTAGCAAAGAGGATGGCGGCAGCAATGCCCGCCGTGATGAACATGGCAGAAACCAACAACGCCGTCGCCGAACGACCGCTGCTTCGCACCATCAAGGGCGTGGTGGCGTCCGACAAGGCCGACAAGACGATCAAGGTCGTGGTCGAATTCCAGACCCGCCATCCCAAGTATGGCAAGTACCTCAAGCGCCGCACCGTGCTGCACGCCCACGATGAAAAGAACGAAGCGGGCGAGGGCGACACGGTGGAGATCGCCGAGTGCCGGCCGCTGAGCAAGACCAAGCACCACCGCCTGCTGCGGATCGTTCAGCGGGCGCCCGAACGGGCGGTGCAGGTGTCGGCCGAGGAAGTGATGACGGGCAAGGCGCCGGAGGCTCGCTGATCGCCGAAAGCCGGCCGGAATCCTTCCAGCGACGGGCAATGAATGGCCAGCAACTGGGTTTTTTATGATTCAACAACAGACTTATCTCGACATTGCCGACAACACCGGCGCCAAGCAGGCGATGTGCATCAAGGTGCTGCGTGGCAGCAGCAGCAGCGGCAAGTTCAAACGCCGCACCGCCAACGTGGGTGATGTGATCATCTGCGCGGTCAAAAAGGCGATCCCCGCCGGCGAGATCAAGCAGGGTGAAATCATCCGCTGCGTGGTGGTCCGCACCCGGCAGCCCACCCGCCGAAACGACGGCAGCTACGTGCGGTTTGACCGCAACGCCGCGGTGGTGATCGACAAGGAAAACAACCCGCGCGGCACGCGCATCTTCGGAGCCGTCGCCCGCGAACTGCGTGAAAAGAATTTCATGAAGATCGTCTCGCTGGCCAGCGAAGTGGTCTAGAAGCTAGAGAAGAACATGGCACGACACATTAAAACAGGCGATACGGTGATGGTGGTCGCGGGAGCCGACAAGGGCAAGACCGGCAAGGTGTTGCGCATGTTGACCAGCCAGGACCGCGTCGTGGTCGAAGGGATCAACCGCGTGTGGAAGCACGTTCGCCCCTCGCAACGCAATCCGCAGGGCGGTCGCATCCAGAAGGATGCCCCCATCCACCTGAGCAACGTCATGCCGCTCGACCCGGCCAGCGGCAAAGGGACGCGGGTGCGGTTTGAAGAACGCGGCGGCCGCAAGCATCGCATCGCGGTGCGCGGCGGGACGGACCTTGGCCCCACCGGCAAGAAGTAAGAGGCTTTTATGTCAGAGCAGGAAAAACAGGACAAGAAAAAGCAACCCCAGGCCTCCAAGGGCGGCGCGGACAAAAAAGCCCGCAAGCCCAAGGCCGGCCCCGCCGCCGAGCTGGACACCGCCGGCGCCGATGAGCCTCAGCAGCCGGCGCCGACCCCGCGCATGCTCGAACGCTATCGCGCCCAGATCGTCCCGGCTTTGCAGCAGCAACTGGGTTTGAAAAACATCATGGCCGTGCCGCGGCTGGAGAAGATCGTGATCTCCATGGGCCTGGGCAAGGCCGTCACCAGCGGCGAAAAGGTCAAGCTCGAACAGGCCGAGAAAGAGCTGGCGGTCATCGCCGGCCAGCGGCCGGTTCGCTGCAAGGCCAAAAAGAGCGTCGCGAATTTCAAGGTTCGCGAAGGCCAGGAAACCGGCCTGAAGGTCACGCTTCGCGGCGGCCGGATGTACGAGTTTCTCGACCGTTTGATCTCCCTGGCGATCCCCCGCGTCAAGGACTTCCGCGGACTGGACCCCAAGGGTTTCGACAAGGCCGGCAACTACAACTTCGGATTCAATGAACAGAGCGTCTTCCCGGAAGTGGACGTGGCGACCGTGACGTTCCAGCAAGGCATGAACATCACCATGGTCACCACCGCCCACTCAATCGAACACGGCCGCGAATTGCTCAAGCAGTTCGGCATGCCCTTTCGTGAAGAAGGCAAAAAGGATTAGTGGTCTCAACCGAGCAGGAATCGATTTATGGCGACAAAAGCCTGGGTCAACAAGCAAAAACGGCGCGAAGAGCTGGTGAAGCGATACGCGGAGGTTCGGCGAAAGCTGAAAAAGGAGCGGAATTACGCCGCCCTGGCCAATCTCCCGCGCGATTCCAGCCCCACCCGCTCGCACAACCGCTGCCAGCTCACCGGCCGGTCCCGCGCGGTGCTGCGAAAGTTCAAGGTGTCTCGCATCATGCTCCGCGAGCTGGCGCTGGCGGGCAAGATTCCGGGCTTGAAAAAAGCCAGTTGGTAACGAACGAAAGATTGAACGGAACGAATTTTACGGGGCCTCGACGTCGAGACCTCATCTGGAGACGGACGTAGCGATGAATAATCAAGATCCCATCGCCGACATGCTGACCCGCATCCGCAACGCCAACCGCGTCGGACGCCGAATGGTCCTCATTCCCAAGAGCAAAATCTGCACGGGTATCGCGCAGGTGCTCAAGGATGAGGGGTACATCGAGGAAGTGGACCTGATCGACGATCAGGGCCAGGGCCAGATCCGCATCAAGCTCAAATACGAGATGAACGGCGGCAAAGTCATTCACAGCCTCGACCGCCAAAGCAAGCCGGGTCGTCGGTTGTACAACAAAGTGCAGGAACTGCCGTCCGTGCTCAGCGGCATGGGCATCGCGGTGGTCAGCACCAGCAAGGGCGTCATGAGCGACCGCCGGGCGCGTGAAAACAACATCGGCGGCGAATTGCTCTGCACCGTCAGCTAAACGGCGGAATTTGAAACGAAGTTGGTGAAACATGAGTCGAATTGGCAAAAAACCCGTCCCGATCACCGGCGGCGCCAAAATTACCGTCCAGGACCATCTGGTCCGCGTCGAAGGCGCCAAGGGCAAGCTCGAATTCCAGGTCCACCCGGCCATCAGCGTCAAAATCGACGATGCCAAAAAGGAACTGGTCATCTCCCGCGCGGACGATGAAAAACAGAGCAAGGCCCTGCACGGCCTGACCCGCGCGGTCCTGGCCAACATGGTCCAGGGCGCCACCCAGGGTTACAAAAAAACCCTCGAAATTCAGGGCGTCGGCTACAAGGCCGAACAGAAGGGCAAAAACCTGGTCCTGTCGGTCGGTTACGCCAACCAGATTTCACTGGCGATTCCCACGGGCCTGGTTGTCACCCTCGAAGGCCCCACGAAAATTCACGTTGCAGGCCCGGACAAGCAACTGGTCGGCCAGTTCGCCAGCGACATCCGCCGCGTCCGCAAGCCCGAACCGTACAAAGGCAAAGGCATCCGGTACGAAGGCGAAGTGGTCAAGATCAAGCCGGGCAAGGCGTTTGCCGGCGCCGGCGCCAAGTAACGTTACGGTTGTTGTTTTGGGAAATGGTTGCGGGGGATCAACTGGGGCCTCGAAATCCCGACCGACGCCCCCGAAGGTTGAAACGATATGGCAGACAAGAATCAGAAAAAGGCCAAACGTCTCCAACGACGAAAATGGAGCACCCGCTCCACGCTCTTTGGCACGCCGCAGAGGCCGCGTTTGTCGGTCTTCCGCAGCGACAAGCACATTTACGCCCAGATCGTCGACGACTTCGCCGGCCGCACGCTGGTCTCGGCGTCGAGCATCGACGGCGAAGTTCGTGGCGACCTGAAAAACGGCGGCAACATCGCCGCGGCCAAGAAAGTCGGCCTGGCCATCGCCCAACAGGCGCAAGCCGCCGGCATCTCCGCCGTCGCGTTTGACCGCGGCGGGCGAAAATATCACGGCCGCGTCAAGGCCCTGGCCGATGCGGCCCGCGAAGGCGGTTTGAAGTTCTAACTTACACAGTGAGCGGCATTTATGGCTGAAGAAAATCAAAATCCCACTGAAACACAGCAACCCGCCCAGCCGGAACAGGCCCAGAATGCGGCCACCGATGCGGCCGCACCGACCCAGGGTCAGGCCCAGGGCGATTCCCGTGATCGTCGCGGTGGCGGCCGTGAAGGCGGCCAGCGCGGACGCGGCGGCCCCCGGCGCGACCGCGATCGCGACCGTGCCGACGAAAGCGGTGTCGAATCCGCCGTCGTCCGCATCTACCGCTGCTCCAAGGTCGTCAAAGGCGGCCGCACGTTCAGCTTCGGCGCGTTGGTTGTCGCAGGCGATCGCCGCGGCAACATCGGCATCGGTTACGGCAAAGCCAACGAAGTTCCGCCGGCCGTCGAAAAAGCCACCAAGGACGCCCGCAAACAGATGTTCAAGGTCAACCTCAAGGGCGCGACCATCCCCCACATTGTCAAAGGCCGCAGCGGCGCCAGCACCGTGGTGCTTGTTCCCGCCCGTCCCGGAACCGGCGTCACCGCCGGCAAGAGCGTTCGGCCGGTGGTGGAACTGACCGGCATTACCGACATCCTGACCAAGGCCTACGGCTCAACCAGCCCCAAGAACCTGGTCAAGGCCACCATCGACGCCCTCCAGCAGCTTCGCAACCGCGAACAGGTGGAAGGCAGCCGGGGCGTCTCGCTGCCCAAGGGCGCCGGAGAACTCGTCACCGCCTGATGGACAAGAGCAACCCGCAACGATCAATTGGTGCATTATGAGCATGATTCACGACATCACGGTCGCCGTCCCCCGCAACAAGCTGCCCAAGCGCAAAGGACGCGGCGAATCCAGCGGCCACGGCAAAACCTCCGGCCGGGGCAACAAAGGCTCCAAGGCCCGCGTTGGAACTTACATCAAGCGCGGCTACGAAGGCGGCCAGACCCCGATCTTTCGTCGCCTGCCGAAGCGCGGCTTCAGCAACGACAACTTTGAACGCCGGTTCCACGTGGTGAACGTGGCCGACCTGTCCCGGTTTGACGATGGCGCCACCGTTGACGCCGCCGTCCTGATCGACGCTGGCCTCGTGCCGGATGATCGCCAGCCGGTCAAGATTCTCGGCGATGGCGATGTCGGCAAAAAACTGACCGTCGTCGCCGGCGCGTATAGCCGTTCAGCGCACCAGAAGATCACCCAGGCGGGTGGTTCGGCCCAGAACCTCAAGGGCGAAGCGTTCGAGTTCCCCAAGCCCAAAAAGCGGTTTATCCCGCGACCGGCGGAGAAAAAGGCTCCGGCCGCCGCCGCCGAGCCGGCCGCCGAAACGCCCGCGGCGCAATAATCGCCGAACAGTCCGCAGGACCAGAGTGCAACCGAGGAAGCGGTTCCTATGTTCAAGACGTTAATCAACATCTTCCGCATCCCCGAACTTCGCAACAAGGTTCTGTTCACGCTGTTCATGCTGGCGGTCTATCGCATCGGTTATCACGTTCCCCTGCCGGGCGTCGATCAGGCCGCGATGGACAAAACCGCCCAAAGCGGCGACAGCGGCAGCCCGCTGAGCCGCCTGGCCGATTACGTCTCGCTCTTTTCCGGCGGCAATCTTTCGCAAAGCACGATTTTCGGCCTGGGCATCATGCCCTACATCTCGTCTTCGATTATTTTCCAGCTCCTGACCACCGTTCTGCCATCGCTGGAAAAACTTCAAAAAGAAGGCGAGACCGGCCGCAAAAAAATCCAGGAATGGACCCGCTACGCGACCGTTCCCCTCTGCCTGATCCAGGCGATTTTCTGGCTCAGCTTCCTCAACAACAGCGATCCGCCCATGGTCGTGCCCGAATTGCGCGGCACGTTCACCTTCTGGCTCATGGGCATCACCTCGCTGACCGCCGGCTCCATCTTCATGATGTGGCTGGGCGAACAGATTGATGAATACGGCCTGGGCAACGGCATCAGCCTCCTGATCCTCGCCGGCATCGTCGCCCGCATGCCCTTCGCCATCGGCCTGCTGGTCGAACAGACCAGCTTCAGCCAGGCCGCCGACGCCACCAAGCAGATCGGCGTGGGCAAAATCATCTTCCTGGTCTTCTCGTTCATCTTCGTCGTCGCCGGATCGATTTTGATCACCCAGGCCCAGCGCCGAATCCCCATCCAGCAGGCCAAACACACCCGCGGCCGGCGGGTCTATGGCGGCCAACGCCAGTTCCTGCCCCTTCGCGTCAACCACGGCGGCGTGATGCCGATCATCTTCGCCCAGTCGTTGATGCTCTTTCCCGGCGTCTTTTTTGGCTGGCTGGCCCACGCCTTCCCCGGCGTCAGGGCGTTTGAGTTCCTCAACACCGAATTTGCCCGCGGCGAATACGTCTACATCATGACCGAAGTCGCGCTGATCTACTTCTTCAGCTACTTCTGGAACACCGTCCAGTTCCAGCCCAAGGAGATGGCCAACCAGCTCCGCGACTACGGCAGCTTTATCCCCGGCATGCGCCCCGGCAAACGCACCGCCGACTACCTCGAAAAAGTGATGGTCCGCATCACCTACGTCGGTGCGGCCTTCTTGTCGATCATCGCGGTGGTCCCCACGGCCGTCAGCGCCTCGATGAAGATCGACTGGCACATCACCGCCTTTTTGGGCGGAACCGGCCTTCTGATCGTCGTCGCCGTCGCACTGGACATGGTCCAACGCATCGAGGCCAACCTGCTGATGCGCAATTACGGCGGTTTTCTCAGCGGCGGCCCCGGCCAGAAGGGCCGGCGCATCAAGGGAAGCCAGTTTTGACCTTTGGCCCGGTCGCGGCCTATTCTGATCCATGCCGATCATCATCAAAACCCGCCGCGAAATTGAGATGATGCGTCGCGCCGGACAGGTCGCCCATGACATCCTGGCCCTGATGGAAGCCGCCGCCAAACCCGGCGTCACCACCATGGAACTGGAAGAACTCGCCCAGCGCGAGCTGGATAAAAACGAGGCGATCGGCCTTTCCAAAAATTATCCCACCTACAAACCCGGCCAGGGGTTCCCCTCCCCCCTGTGCATCAGCATCAACGAGGAAGTCGTCCACGGCATTCCCGGTCCCCGCGCATTAAAACAGGGCGACATCGTGACGCTGGACCTGGCCTTGTCCCTCAATGGCTATTGCTGCGACACCGCCACCACCATCCCGATCGGTAAAATAGCCCCGGCCACCCAGAAACTGCTGGATGTCACCCGTGAAACCCTCAACCTGGCGATCAACAACATGAAACCCGGCCGAAAATGGTCCGACATCGCCCGGCTCATGCAGTATCACGTTGAACGCAATGGATTTAACGTCGTCCGTGAATTTGTCGGCCATGGCATCGGTCGAACCATGCACGAGGAGCCAAAAGTCGCCAATTTCGTCACCGCCGAGCAATTGCGGGGGGATTTCGGCCTTCGCCCCGGCATGACCCTGGCGGTCGAACCGATGGTCGTCATGGGCAAACGCGAGGTGGACATGCTCCCCGACGGGTGGACTGTCATCACCCACGACCGCCAGCCGGCCGCTCATTTTGAGCACACCATCGCCATGACCGACCTGGGCGTGGAAGTCCTGACCGATGGCCGAGCGCCCTGGGGAATTTAAGGTCCACACCCTCTTGAGCTATGAGTGGAAGGTGGTTATAATAATCGATTCGCCAGCGCAGCCGCGTCTGGTGGTCCTATTGAGGTAAGTTGTCATGAAAGTCCGAGCAAGCGTTCGAAGAATCTGCGAAAACTGCAAGATCGTCCGCCGCAAAGGCATTGTGCGGGTGATTTGCAGCAATACCAAACACAAGCAGAAACAAGGTTAATTCAAGCAATCAGTCACTGGAGCAAACATGCCCCGTATCGCAGGCGTTGACATCCCCAACGACAAACCCATCTGGGTCAGCCTTGGTTACATTTACGGCGTCGGCCCGACCAACAGCCGCGCCATTCTCAAGGAAGCCGGCATTGATCCCCAGCGCCGGGCCAAGGAGCTGACCGAGGAGGAACTCGCCCGGATCATCGGCATCCTCGACAAGTCGCACCCGGTCGAAGGCGCCCTCCGCCGCCAGATTCAGCAGAACATCGCCCGTCTGCGCGACATCGGCAGCTATCGCGGCCATCGCCACCGGCGCTCCCTGCCCGTTCGCGGCCAGCGCACCCGCTCCAACGCCCGAACCCGCAAAGGCCCCCGTAAGACCGTCGCCGGCAAGAAGGGCGTGAAGGAACTCGGCAAGTAAATACGGAATGTGCCACAGAGACACAGGGAACACAGAGGAAAGGCAAAGAGAAAATCTTAAACCTCAAATTTTCGAATTTGAAATGCTTCTCTGTTCTCTCTGTGCCTCTGTGGTTCAATTAATTTAATGTTATTCCGCGGGGACGGCATAATTCCGGACGATCCGCGAAAGGAAAACGATCATGGCAGAAACCAGCAAAACCGCCGGCGCGAAAGCCGCCGTCAAAAAGCGCATCCGCAAAGGCGTCACCCGTGGCGTCGCCCACATCAAGGCGACCTTCAACAACACCATGGTGACCATCACCGACACCAACGGCGAAACCCTTTCCTGGGCGTCGGCCGGAACCGTCGGCTTCAAGGGCGCCCGCAAGAGCACCCCTTTCGCCGCCGGCCGGGCCGCCGAAAACGCAGCCAACCAGGCCCGCAAACACGGCCTGATGGAAGTCGAAGTCAAGGTCAAAGGCCCCGGCGCCGGCCGCGAACAGGCCGTTTTGCAGTTGCAGAACGCCGGCCTCAAAATCCTGGGCATTGAAGACGTTACCCCGCTGCCCCACAACGGTTGCAGGCCGCCCAAGAAACGTCGCGTCTGATGTACGATATTGTCCGAACTTAAAATTATTCGACTCGGCGGACGAGGCGGAAGACAGATGGCCCCCGATGGTGGGGGCGGCAAACTCCCGCAATTCCGGCCGGATCAACAGGAGATCATCATGAGAATTCGTTGGCGTGGTTTGGAACTGCCTTCCCGCGTGGTTCGCGACGAGCAGATGTCCACCGATACCTATGGCAAATTCACCGCCGAACCGTTCGAGCGCGGTTTCGGCACCACCGTCGGAAACAGCCTTCGCCGAATCCTGCTCAGCTCGCTGGAAGGCGCCGCCGTCACCCACGTCAAAATCAAGGGTGCTGAACACGAATTTTCCAGCCTCAACGGCGTCATGGAAGATGTCACCGACATCATCCTCAACATCAAGAGCCTGATCGTGAAGATCGACTCCGATGATGACATCAAGGAGATGCGCGTCGTCGCCCGCAAGGCCGGCCCCGTCACCGCCGGAATGATCGAAACCGATCCATCCATCACCGTCGTCAACAAAGACCTGGTCCTGGCGACGCTGACCGAGGATGTCACCTTTGACATGACCCTCACCGTCGGCAAAGGCCGAGGCTATCGCACCGCCGCCGAAAACATCAGCGACAGCGAAGAACAGGAGATCGGCCTGATCGCCGTGGACTCCATCTTCTCCCCCGTCACCCGCGTCCGTTATGCCACCGAAGACGCCCGCGTCGGCCAGAAAACCGACTACGACCGTCTGATCCTCGAAATCTGGACCAACGGAACCCTCAGCCCCGAAATGGCACTGGTCGAGGCCAGCAAGATCCTCCGCAAGCACCTGAACCCGTTCGTGCAGTATTTTGAACTTGGTTCGGACACCGCCAGCGACGAAGCGCTGGCCGCCTTGCGTGATTCCAACCGCTCGCTGATCGACCCTGAATTGCAATCCAAGCTCGACATGACCGTACAGGAGCTGGATTTGTCCGTCCGGGCCAACAATTGCCTGGAATCGGCCAAGATCAGCACCGTTCGCGAACTGGTCAAAAAGGCCGAGCCTGAACTGCTGAAGGTCCGCAGCTTTGGCAAGACCAGCCTCCGTGAAGTCAAGCGCAAACTGGCCGACCTTGGCCTCAGCCTCGGTATGGATCTCAACGCAGCGCAACAGCACGGGTCGCTGGACAACGACGAACTGGATGATGCCGACGGCGATGAAGCGGCCGAATCGACATCGGCCCGGTAACATTACTTTAAGCACTGGATTCATTTAGACTTACGATTCGAGGTAGAACATGCGTCATCGAATGCGAGGCCGACAACTCAGCCGGGACACGGAACATCGCAAAGCCATGCGCCGAAACCTGGTCCAAAGCCTTTTTGAGCACGGCAAGGTCCGCACGACCCTGCCCAAGGCCAAGGAAGTCAAGGCCATGGCCGAAAAGCTCATCACCCTGGCCCGAACCAACACCCTCAACGCCCGCCGTCGGGTGATTTCGATCCTCGGCGACCGCCGGTTGGTGGACAAAGACCAGGAATTCACCGGCCAAAAGCTGGTGCAAAGGCTGTTCAGCGACATCGCGCCCCTCTTTTCCAATCGCCAGGGCGGTTATACGCGGATCATCAAGCTCAGCGATTTCCGGATCGGCGATGGTGGCAACCTCGTGTTGCTGCAACTGCTGACCGAGCAGTCCGCCCCCAAAGGGACGGCCCGTCGAAGCCTCGGCCTGCGTCGCAAACGCAACGAACGCCGTCACCAGTTCGCCTCACGACTGGCCAAGGCCGGCCGATCCGCGGACAAACCCGCCGCCGAGGCCGAACCGGCTCAGCCCGCGAGTCCCGCTGGCGAATAATCAAAATCGCAAGAATATGACAAATGGCCGGCGACATGCCGGCCTTTGTTATTTCTTCACGTTGTTGACAGAGGATGCGCGCTGTCTTTACAATCGCTTTGCCTGTTGTGGGTTGCATCGATCCCGAAGATTGCCCGCTTGCATGTTTCGCCCAGTCGTATCCGAGGGGGTCATCATGTGCATCGGACAATCAGGCGACGATCGCCTCGGGATCGCGGTCAACCTCGCCAATGTTCACGCATCAGATCGTGACGCGAGCGACCGATTCGGCTTGCCACTTTAACGACGAGAACAATCGTTATGTTTGAGCAGATATCAGGTCACTTGCTGGTTGCGTTTTACGTGGCCATCCTGTTCGCGGTCGCGTTTTACGGCCTGCATCGCTACATTCTGGTCTACCTGTACGTCAAACATCGCAACGACGCCTATCAACCCAAAGGCAAGTTCGCCCAACTGCCCCGCATCACGGTGCAGTTGCCGATGTTCAACGAGGATGTCGTCGCCGAACGCATCATTAAAGCCACCTGCCAGATCGATTATCCGCTGGACAAACTCGAAATTCAGGTTCTGGACGATTCCACCGACCATTCGGCCGACATCGCCCGCCTGGCCTGCGAACAATGGCAAGCCAAGGGATATCCGATCCATTACATCCATCGCACCAACCGCGAAGGATACAAAGCCGGCGCGCTCGAAGCGGGATTGAAAGTCGCCACCGGCGAGTTCATCGCCATTTTTGACGCCGATTTCGTCCCTCCGCGCGACATCCTGCACAATGTCGTCGGATATTTCGCGGACGATCAGATCGGCATGGTGCAGGTTCGCTGGGACCACCTGAACCGCGATGCCTCGCTGCTGACCAAGAGCCAGGCGATATTTCTCGATGGGCATTTTGTCGTTGAACACACCGCCCGCAATCGCAGCGGCCGGTTCATGCACTTCAACGGCACGGCCGGCGTCTGGCGCCGATCCACCATCCAGGATGCCGGCGGATGGCAGCACGATACCCTGACCGAAGACCTCGACCTCAGCTATCGCGCCCAGATGAAGGGTTGGCAATTCGTCTACCTGCCCCAGTTCTGCGCCCCGGCCGAATTGCCGCCGGAAATGATCGGATTCAAGCAGCAGGCCCATCGCTGGACCAAGGGAAGTTTTCAGACCGCCATCAAACTGTTGCCCGGCATCCTGCGTTCCAAGCATCTTTCCCGGCGGATCAAACTCGAAGCCTTTTTCCATCTGACCAACACCGTGGTCTATCCCCTGATGGTGCTGTTGACGCTGCTGATGTATCCGACGTTCTTCAACATCTTCAGTCCGTTCAAGTCCCACTCCTGGGGCCAGTACGTTTTCAGCGGCAGCTTGTTTGTTCTGGCCACCTGTTCGGCCAGCACCTTTTTCATCGTCGGCCAGCGCGAGCTGTTCGGCAAAGAGGCCGGCTGGAAAACCCTGATATACATGCCTGTTTTAATGGGTCTGGGTGTGGGGGTGAGCTTGAACAACGCCAAGGCGGTCTTCGAGGCCATCTGGAGTTCGATCCGACGCAAACCCAGCGAATTTGTCCGCACGCCCAAATATGGCGCGATGGGCAGCGGCCGCAACAAGTGGCGCAAAGACAGCGTCTTCACCTTCAAACGACTGGCCCTGCCGATCGTTGAAATCGCCTTCGGCTGCTACATGACCTGCTGCATGTGGATCAGCCTCTGGTATCTGTGCGGCCTCTGGAGCGGCCAACCCAAGAGCGGCTGGGCCAGCCTGCCGTTTTTGATGATCTTCGCCGGCGGCTATTTCTACGTCGGTTTCGGTTCGCTGTGGGCGCTATACCAGATGAGCCGCGACCACGCCGAAGTGGTCGCCGAAGCGCCCGAAGTCCTGTCAGCTTAAGGTTTTACGGACCAAACTTGCTTTCCAGCAGCCGGGCAAATTCAATCGCCACGGCCTGTTCGGCGACGACCGCTTCGTTGGCCCCAAGTCTCACCGCGTGCATTCCTCCGGATGTGAAATTCATTCGCGCGATGATGTAAACCGTGGGATTCAGCCGCCGGGCGATGGATGTCGCCTCGCGGACGGCCATCTCATCCGGCACGGCCAGCGCCAGAAGCGTTGCGCGTTCGATGCCCGCCCGGCGCAACGTCTGTTCTTCCTTGATGTTTCCTTCAATGATCGGCAGATCGTGCTTTGCACAGCGCGAGACGGTCTGCGGGTTCTGATCGACAACGCAGAATTCGATCTTGTGCCGCTGCAACCATTCCACCGTTGCCCGCCCGGGCAGGCCATAGCCGGCCACGATGGCATAGGGTGCGGGATCGAGAGCCGGTGCGGTCGGTGAGGTGGTCAACGATCCACCTCGCCCATCACGATGTCGATCGAGCCGATGATCGCCGGCACGTCCGCCAGGAGCACGTTGCGGCACAATTCCCCCGTGACCGCCAGGTTGATGAACGATGGACCGCGAATGTGGACGCGATAGGGAATCGGGCCGCCCTGCGATTCAATGTAAAAACCCAGGTGGCCGCGCGGATTTTCATATTCGGCGTACACCTCGCCGTTGGGCACTTTCATGTTGCGCGGAACCTTGGCGCGATACGCCCCGTCGGGCATCCGTTCGATGCACTGACGCAGAATTTTGATGCACTGTTTCATCTCCTGCATCTTGACCCAGTAGCGATCCCAACAGTCGCCGATCGTCCCCATCCGCCCGCCGCCGATGCAGACGTCGAAATCCAACTGATCGTAAACGCTATATGGACGGTCGCGACGCAGGTCAAACGGGATTCCGCTTCCGCGGATCATCGGCCCCGAAAGGGCATATCCGATCGCCAGCTTTCGGCTCACCACCCCCACGTTGGCGGTGCGCTTGATGAAAATGTGGTTGTAGCTCAGCAGGTCGTTGTATTCGTCGATCTTGGGTTCAAAATAATCGAGAAATTCGCCCAGTTTTTCCAGAAACAAAGGGGGCAAATCCCACGTCACCCCGCCCACGTTGATGTAGGAGAGCGTCAACCTCGCCCCGCAGAGCTGTTCAAACAAATCCAGGATGTATTCGCGTTCGCGAAAGGCGTACAAAAACGGCGCGAACGCGCCCATATCCAGCCCATAGGTCCCGAATGAAACCAGGTGCGATGCGATGCGGTTCAATTCCGCCGCCAGGACGCGGATGTATTCGGCCCGCCTGGGGACTTCGATGCCCGCCAGTTTTTCCACCGCCATCGACCAGGCGAAGTTGTTGTTCATCGCCGCCAGGTAGTCCAGCCGGTCGGTGTACCCGATGTATTTGTAGTAAGGCAGGTTCTCGGCGATCTTTTCCTTGCAGCGGTGTAGATACCCCAGATGCGGAACCGCCTCCAGCACCATCTCCCCATCCGTCCGCAGCACCACCCGCAGCACGCCATGGGTCGAAGGGTGCTGCGGCCCCATGTTGACCAGCATCTCCTCGGATTCAACGTCGATCTGCTCATCGGTCGCCCCGGGCGCCAGACCGTAGTTGACGGTCCGCGTGTTGGGATCGGTGATGGAAGGGGTCAATGCCATGATGACGGATTTTGTCCCTGCGATGGAATTGTAGAACCCCGCGCGACTATTTGCCAGAATTTCCCTCGAACGGCCCCCACGCCGCATCCCGCGGGCTGATTTCACTGGCCGCCAGCGGCCACTGGATCCCAAACGCCGCATCGTCGTATCGATACCCCCGCGCCGCGGATGGGGTGTAAAATTCGCTCACCTGGTAGGTCACTTCGCTGTTGTCTTCCAGGGTCTGATACCCGTGGGCGAACATCTCCGGGACGTACAATGCCTTGTGGTTGTCGGCCGTCAGTTCCACGCCGAACCATTGGCCAAACGTCGCCGACCCCGGCCGGATGTCCACGATCGCATCGAAAATCGCCCCCCGCGTGCATCGGACGATCTTCACCTCCGTCGCCGGCGCAATTTGAAAGTGCATCCCCCGCAGCGTCCCCTTGCGATGGTTGAACGACACGTTGCACTGGGCGATGCGGCAATTCAGCCCGCGCTGCTCGAATTGCCGGGAGGAAAAGGACTCGGCGAAAAATCCGCGCGAATCGGCGATTTTTTCCAGTTCGATGACAAACGCCCCCGGCAACCTGGTTTGATGAAAAATCATTCGACGTTACTCCTCAAGGTGCGGGCAGTTGTACCGTCATCGGCCACCTCTGGCCACCCCCGACAGAACGGCTTGCGGCGGGTATGATTCTGCCATGCTCTCATCGTGTCCATTGCCGGGATTGTTCGTGACCGGGACCGATACCGGCGTGGGGAAAACCCTCGTCGCGGCGGCGCTGGCGAACTGGTTTGATCGGCGCGGGGTGCGGGTCGGGGTTTGCAAACCCATCGCCACCGGATGTGCCCATCGCCGTGAAGGGCTGGTCAGCGAGGATGCCGAATTTCTCGCCCATTGCGCCAACGCCCGCCAGCCGCTGGACCTGATCTGCCCGCAGCGATACGTTGAGCCTCTGGCGCCGGCCATGGCGGCACAGCGGGCCGGCCGGCCGGTTGATTGGGCCGTGGTTCAACGGTCGATCGACCTGATCGCACAAGAGAGCGATCGGATGATCATCGAAGGAGTGGGTGGGGTGATGGTTCCGCTGGATGACCGCCATACGGTTCTGGACTTGATGGTCTCGCTGGGCATGCCGGCGGTGGTGGTGGCGCGGGCGGGGCTGGGGACGATCAATCATACGTTGTTGACATTACAGGCTTTACGAACAAAAGGCATCCGCATCGCGGGGGTGGTGATCAATGGTTATCCGGCCGAATCACCCGGCATCGCCGAAGAAACCAACCCGCAAGTCATCGAACGCTGGGGCAAGGTGAAAGTCTTATGTATCCTCCCGCAGGTACAGGCCTTACAGATGCCTCATCTGCCGGCGGATGTGATCGGAGCCATGGATGCCGTGGATTGGGAAAATCTGGCTTCACATGGAACGATTGCGTAAATTATAAGCATGTCGCAATCGTCTTTGCCTGCAAATAATGCTTTCGATTCAGTTGAGCGACTGGAAATTTCGGTCTTAACCGATATTGCGCAGATATTAACCAGCACGTTTGAATTGCGTGATATTTTTGCGCGCGTGATGACGCTGATCAGCGAACGGCTGAGCATGCACCGCGGGGCGCTGTCGATCCTGGATGAATCGACCGGCCGGCTTCGCACCGAGGCCGCATCCGGCTTTACGGATGATGAGATGCATCGCGGCACCTATGCGCTGGGGGAGGGGATCACCGGCAACGTCGTGGCGACGGGACAGTCGCGGGTGATTGCGGATTTGAGCACGGAGCCGGACTTTCTCAATCGCACCGGCCGGCGCGACCTGGCCTCCAGCGGCGGACAAATCAGCTTTTTGTGCGTGCCGATCCGCATTGAAGGCCGGACGGCCGGCGCGCTGTCGGTGGACAAGCCGTTTGTCAGCGCCGAGCAGCTTCGTCAGGATCAGGTTTTTCTGGAGATCGTGTCGGCGTTTCTGGCCCAGGCGATTCAGGTCAGCCGGATGGTGATGCGGCAAAAGGAGGAATTGCTGGAGGAAAACGCCCGCCTTCGCGCCCAGGTTCGCGACCGCTACCGTTTTGAGAACATCATCGGCGACTCGCCGGCGATGCACGAGGTGTTCGCCACGGTCGGGCAGGTGGCCGATTCGCGGGCGACGGTCCTGCTGCTGGGTGAAACCGGCACCGGCAAGGAGATGATCGCCAAGTCGATCCATTACAATTCGCCGCGAAAGGAATCCCCGTTCGTGCGGGTCAATTGCGGCGCGCTCAGCGGCACGCTGCTGGAATCGGAGCTGTTCGGGCACGTGAAAGGATCGTTCACCGGCGCGATCCGTGACAAGGCAGGGCGGTTTGAAGCGGCCGACGGCGGAACGATTTTTCTGGATGAAATCGGCACGATGGAGCCTCATTTGCAGGTGAAACTGCTGCGCGTGCTCCAGGAACGTGAATTTGAACGGGTGGGGGACACGCGGACGGTCCGGATCGACGTGCGGGTGATCGCGGCCACCAACGTCGATTTGCAGGAGGAAGTGGCCCGCGGGCGGTTTCGCGAGGATTTGTTTTACCGGTTGAACGTGGTGAGCATCTATCTGCCGCCGCTGCGCAACCGCCGCGAGGACATCCCGCGGCTGATCGATCATTTTCTGGACAAATACAACGCGCTGAACCGCCGGCGATTGAAACGCATCAGCCGGGACATGGTGAACATCCTGCTGCGTTATCCGTGGCCGGGAAACGTGCGCGAACTGGAAAACGCGGTGGAACGGGCGGTGGTCTTGTCGCGGGATGAGGATTTCACCGAAGAGCTGCTCCCCTTGTCGGTGCGGATGTTCGCCGCCCAGCGCCGCAGCGCCCAGAGCAGCGAGTCGATCGAGGCGCTGGCCGGCCGGCTGGCCGAGCAGGCGCTGGCCGATTACGAGCTGCGCGAAGGGCAGGTGCATCAACTGGTGATCGACCAGATCGAGTCGGCGCTGATTACGCGGGCGATGGCCAAATGTGGCGGGGTCAAAACCCGCACCGCGGATTTTCTGGGGATCAACCGCAACACGCTCAACAAGAAGGCCAGGGACCTGGGCGTCGAAGGGGAATGACGCCGGTGGCGTTTCCCGACCATGCCTCCGTCCGCTTCAATTGCGCTTTCCACGGCGTGGACTACGCATAACTGTGCAGGCCGACCAGGAAGAAGTTCACGCCGATCCAGTTAAAGAGCATGATGCCGAATCCGATGATGCTCAACACGGCCGTCCACCACGCCTTGTCGTTGGTGGCCACGCGCACGTGGACGACGATCAGGTAGACGATCCAGGTCACCAGGGCGAAGGTCTCCTTGGGGTCCCAGCCCCAGGGCCTTCCCCACGATTCATCCGCCCAGATCGCCCCCATCACGATGCCCAGCCCCAGCAGCCAGAAGGCCATCTGCAAGATCACCAGGTTGCACCGGTCGAGCGTGGCCAGGAACGAGCGCGATTGAAGGGCGGCCGCCTCCTTGTCGACGGTCTTGGCGCGAATCGGCGTGGCCGGCCGTGCCTGGGACACGAACAGCAGCATCCCGATGGTTCGCCACATGCCCAGCGAGGCGGCCGCGCCCCCGGCCCCGGCGGGGGAGACCTCGTCAAACCGCGCGACATCGGCCGAAAGCTGGTGGGCCGGCGTGCGCGACAGCGTGCCGAATTCGCTGTAATATCGCACCAGCCACCAGATGCTCATGGCGAATCCCATGCCGATCAGGGCATAACTGGCGGTGACCATCGTGACGTGGATGTAAAGCCAGTAGCTCATCAACACGCCGCTGACCTGGCCGATTTCTCCGCCGATCTCGCGGCCCGACACGTATGGCGTCGCGAAGATCGACACCAGCGACAGCCACCCCACGAATGAAGCGGCCGCCCCGAAAATCCCCTTGCTCCGCCACAATTCCAGCCCCAACCCCACCGCGCACCCGAACCAGGCGCTGAACAATACGCTCTCGAACTGGTTTTTGATCGGGATGCCTTCAAACCAACTGCCCGCCGAGGTCTGCACCAGCCACCAGCGGATCAGGATGCCGGCCGTGTGAACCGCGAAACCCAGCACGAACAACCGCAGCGCCCACAATCTCATCGTTCCCACGCCCGAACGGGCCGACAGCAGGAACAAAACGAACGCGACGAAGTAGATCGCCGCCCCCGGCATCGTCATCTTGGCCAGGCGGTTGTAGATCACCTCAACGTGCCGTTTGGCCTGCGATGGATAGACGGCCGGATTCACCTGTGGCAGCAGTTGCGCCAGCGACTGGATCGCGCCGTTGGCATCGGCCGCGTTGCGCGACCGCCACGCCTCGCGCAACAGCAGCATCTGGTTGGCGATCTTGTCGAGCTTGTCGCCGTCGGCCTCAAAACCGGGCAGCGGCGCGGGAACCTTTCCGCCGTGGGCATGAAGCTGGGCCGCCAGCGAGGGGGAATTTCCGACGATCTCGCCGAACGAATGCCACGCATCGCGGCGGGTGTCGTTGGTGGCGGGGGGGATCAGCCGCAAAACCGGCAGGTCCGGATTGCCGAGCATCTGGAACTGGTTGACGGCCGTGTAAACGTCGCTGATCGCCCGTTGTTTATAAAGGGCCGTGGCCTGCATCCGCTGCATCAGTTCCTGAACCTCCGGCGTGAGCAGAAAGTTGAAACTGACCATGCCGCTTTGAACGATGCGCTCCTTCTCCGCGTCATCCACCCCCTGCAACAGCCGCATATCCTGTCGCAGCGGGGCGTTTTTGATCTTGATCAGGTTGACGTTGGGGTATTGCTCGGGCCGAAAGGCGATGTCCAGCACCGTGTAGAGCGGATCCTGCCCTTCAAACGAGCTGCGCCCGGTGATCGAGCTGATCGTCTGGCGCGCAAAGCTGTCCATCGTCTTGAGCACCTGGTTGTGCTGGATCGACAGCGTGCGCAGCGGCGACAAATCCACCTGCTTCGCGAAATCATCGGCCCGTGCCGACGGAGCCGGAATAACCATCATCGCCACGACCATCGTGACGAGGGTCCACGAAAATTGATGCAAACCTTTCACCAACCACCTCGCAGTTTCGGGTCAATTCATCGGCGGTCACGCCTGCTGGACCGCCATCTCAACCGGTTGCCGTCGTTTCGCCTGCGCAGCATCGAGCAGCGCCTGTTTCTTCATCCGCCGGATGATGATCGGCTTGAGATAAAACGCATAAAGCAACCCGACAAAAATCATCACGCACCCCAGGGTCATCGTCCACGTCCCGTGGCGATTGCCCACCCCCAGCACCGTCCAGCGCTGGCCATCGGGGTCCCACTGGGCCTGAAAAAACGTCCAGGATTTGCCAAACAATCCCGGCGGAAAATAAACCGGGTGGTTCATGTGGGCCACATCCACCATCTTCTGGCCGGTGGATTTGTCCTCGATGCTGAGCGTCGATTTGAAGTCGCGCGGGATGCCAACCTCGGCCGATCCTCCCATGTAATGTTCCAGCTCGAATTTCTCCAGCGTGATCTTCGCCGGCAACTGGTACTGCGTGTTGCCCAGTTGCAACTGGATTCGGGCATTGGTTCCGGGCAGCTTCACCACCGGCCCATCCCATTGCCCGCGGGCATCGGCCGCCCACTGCATGAACGGAACCGGCACGGTCGTCGACCAATTCCCCATGCTCGCCTTCACCAAGGCCACCTGCAACACCCCCGACTGCCCCTGTTCGCGCGACCGCTGGGCAGAGGGAATCGCCTCCACGCTGTCCACCCTCTTGGCGTGTTCGCTCCGGCGAAACTGCATCGTGAAGGTGCGCTGCCCCATCGGCAGGTCGATCTGACCCTTGCCCTCCTGAACTTCCCTGACCTGCGCCGGGGCGTCCATCGCGGTGACGATGTCGGTCATCGCCCCCTGGGCGCTGGTGTAAAACGTATGCTTGACCGCCCCCTGCGACGGCAGCAGGTGCATCGGGTCGTTGAAGGCGTATGAAATCTTCAGGTCGTTGTCCAGCGGTTCCTTTTGCCGTTTGCCCATCGGGCCGGCCCCTTCCACGTTCAACAACCAGTCGGTGGGGGTCTGTCTGCCGGCGATCACCTGCCGTCGAAAGGTCGTCTTCGGCGTCGTCACCATCATCGTCAGCAGCGGAACCACCTGCCCGTCGGTGGTGGGGAAGGCCGGGTTGAAATTTTCAATCGCGAGCTTGTAACCGCTGGTCCCCAGATCATAACTGGTTCCCGGCTCGACGAAGATCGTCTGCTTGTAATCGCCGACGGCGATCTCCAACTGGTGCATCTTCCCGGCCACCTGCTGAACCATGCGGATCGACTCATCCTCCCGCACGTGGCGATGTTCCAGTTCCACCGTCCCCAGCACCGTTCCCGCGTGCTGGGCATCTCCCGCCACCAGCCAGAACTCGGCGGCCGCCCCGGTGTGCGGATTGGCGATGGACAGCACCACCGCCGGCTCATCCACCCCCGCATCCTCGATCCAGTCGCTGACGATTTTCCCGTATGGGTAATATCCCACGACATCCAGCCGCAATTCATCGGGCAGTTTCAACAACTCCTTCAACGAGGTTTTTCGGGGCTGGCGGGTCTGCGGGTCGCGTGAATTGAATTCCGGCCGAATGTCCCGCAGGTCGGCGCGATCGAGAATGGCGGTGTTGTTCAGTTCCGGCAGATAGGTTTTGAATCGCGGCAGGGATTCCAGCGGATAGGAGGCCAGCGCGCCCGACCCGCCATCGCTCACCTGGACGTATAACGCCCGCTGGTCGGTGTCGTAAAAATGATCCACCGTCTGCCCCAGCGGGATCATCGTCAGCCCTTCCACCTTCATGTTGTAATAGTGGGCCATCCCGAAGATCAGGACGATGATGCCGCTGTGGACGCACCAGACCCCGTAGCGCGGGCGGGTGAATGGGATGCGCGTCCAGGTGACGGTGGCGAGATTGACCACCAGCAGCCCCATCAGCACCTTCAACGGCCAGGCGTTGAAGAACTGCATCTCGTTCATCTCGAAATATTCGCGCACCGGCGCCACGCCCGACCCCAGCGCGATATAGACGGCCGTCAGCAGCATCAGGCTGATGCCGAAGATCACGCTGTTGAGCGTCCGGTTGAACAGCGACCGAAATATGGAAGCAAGCAAAGCAACACCCGCGGGAAAAAACCATGCTGCCCGACGGCGCCGCCGCCGGTTGCAATTGAGGATAATACGAGCCGATTGTACGGCAGGTTGGAAATATTTCTACCGCGACGACCCCGTTTTTAAGCATCTTGCTTTGCGCGTCTCACATGAAGTGAATCACGTCAATAAAGCGGATGAGCCTGGTCGGATCGAGCGTTTAATCTCCAGCCTTGACCTGCCATCTCGGTTTTTGCAGCCATTGCCGCAACACCGCCTCGGCCGGTTTGTTTTCGGGGGTATAACCTTTGTCCTCCGGGCCGCCATCCCCCGGGGTCCATTCCCAGATCATAAAGCCGCCGAGGTAGGGGTTGGCATACCAGCTCTGAAAAAACCCTTCGTAGAGCTTTTTCTGCAATTCCAAATCGACCGGTTCTTCGGTCTTGGTGTAATCCCACGGCTCGCTGGCGGCGTTGGCCAGGCTGCACCAGCCGACTTCGAGGAACAGCAGCGGTTTGCCGATCTTTCGCGAGAAGGGGATCAGGTCCTGTTGAATCTGCGACCAGCGAAACTGAATCTGCGGCACGGTGACATCGCGATCCTCCCCCAGCTTGTAATAGCTGTTCAGACCCATCAGGTCGAGCTGATCCCAGAATTTGACGGCCGTGTAATGGTCCCAGTTGGCCGAGTAGGTGAGGCGGCCCTTGTACAACGATCGCACCAGTTGGATGGTTTTGGTCCATTCATTCAGATGCTCGGCCTGCTCGGTGCTGACCAGTTCCGAACCCACCACCAGCACATCCACTCCATATCCCTGCGCGATCCATGAAAAGTGGCTGATCATGCTGCGATAGCTTTCCCACCAGTCGGCCCAGCTTTCAGGTTTCAGCGTGCCGCGCCATTCGTTGCCGCGCGGCTTGTCGAGCAGCACGATGGGCATGAGGATCACGCGGAGTTTTTTCTCCTTGGCGTGCAGGATCAGGCCGCCGAGTTGGTCGGCTGTGGGGGTCATGCGCATGTCGAGGTAGATGCGGCTGGAGGTTCCGTTTTCCTGCCGGGTGTCCACCACCATCAGCACGGTGTCGCCTCCGATGGCGGCGATCTCGTCGATGCTTTGCTTGTACTTGTCCATCCAGTCCACCCGCTGGATCTGAAACCCCGCCCCGCGAAACGGGAGCAGCGCGGCCGTGGTGGCGGTGGGAAATGGAGAGGTGCTCGCCGTCGCGTGCGTGGACGGCGCCGTGGCCGATGGCTGGCCCGCCGGTGCCATCACGCACCCAATGACCACCCCATAAGCCAACACCGCGCCGATGACGATCAGATGAGCCAATGAAATTCGCTTCTTCATGTGTGATGACTCATGATAGGGGATTTGGCCGTGCCTTCCACCTGGAGGGCGGCGGGCCTCCGCCACCGTTTCCCTTCATTCGCCGAATCTCCTTCGCCGGTTGGTTCGGCGTCGCGGGAGCGACGTCCTCCAGGTCCGCGGGGTGGCTTCGATCTTACTTACAACGTTCGGCAGATGACAAAATCCGCCATCGCATCCAGCACATCCCTGGCGGGGCTGGCGGGCAAATCGGCGAGGGCCTTGCGGGCTTGCTGGGTGTATTGGCGGGCCTGCTGGCGGGCGTATTCGATCGAGTCGCTGGGAAGGATCAGATTTCGGATTTTTTCCACCTGGTCCGGCTCATGGCCGCTCAGGAGGGACCGCAGCAGCTCCTGGTGTTCATGCGGTGCGTTCTTCATGAAATGGATCATGGGGAGCGTCATCTTCCCTTTTTCGATGTCGATGCCCAGCGTTTTGCCCACCTGACTGGTGTGACCCAGGATGTCCAGGATGTCATCTTGAATCTGAAACGCGATCCCAAGGCAAAGACCGAATTTTTCCATCCGACTCACGGTTGAGGCCGGTGCGCCCGCGAGGCTTGCCCCCAATTCGCAGCACGCCGCGCACAACACGGCGGTCTTGTGGGTGATGATCTGGGTGTAGGTCTTCTCATCGAGGTCCAGATTGTTGCGGTTGTCGATTTGAAGCAGCTCCCCTTCGCAAACCTGATTGGTGGTTCGGGCGATGGCGCGGCTGGCCCGTTGCGAATCGAGGCTGGAACACAGGTGGTACGAGTGGCTGATGAGATAATCCCCCAGCAGCACGGCCGCCTCGTTGCCGCGAAGATGATTGATGGTGGCCCCTTTTCGTCGAAGCTCCGCCTCATCCAGCACGTCATCGTGCACCAGCGTCGCCATGTGGACCATCTCAACCACCGTGGCGATGGTGATGTGGGCGTCGGTCAGTTTGCCGCACGCCTTGCCCGTCAGCAGCACCAGCATCGGCCGAAGCATCTTGCCGCGAAACCGGCTGACGTGCTTCACCAGGGCGTCCACGCATTTGATCCCGCTGGACAACTCCAGATGGAACAGCCGATCCACCGCCGCCAGTTCCGGGCCGATGCAATCCGCCACCGCCGCCAGCAATCCGGCGGCCGAATCCCGCATTTGTGCCGACTCGCTCATCGCGGCAGATTATAGAAATCGCACCAATTCAATGCGACTGGCTGCCGGAGGTTTCGAAAATATTGAAAATAAAGGATGTTCCATGTCCGATTCCAACAGGACAACCGGCCCATCGAGGGCATAAAATGCAACCATGGACCTGATTTATCTCGACAACAACGCCACCACCCGCCCCGATCCGCGGGTGGTGGAGGCGATGACGCCGTTCCTGACCCAATGGTACGGCAACCCTTCCAGCGTACACCGTTTCGGCCAGCACTCCCGACAGGGGATCGACGCCGCGCGCGGGCAGGTTTCGCAGTTGATCGGCTGCGGAGAATCGGAACTGATGTTCACCGGCGGGGGGACCGAGGCGATCAACACCGCCATTCGCGGCCTGTTGCAGGCCCGCTCCCCCCGCAAACGCGTCGTCACCAGCGCCGTGGAACACTCCGCCACCCGCGAATTGTGCCAGCAATTGGCCCGCGAAGGCGCCCAGGTCGTTGAAATTGGCGTTGATCGAACCGGTGCGCTCGACATGGACCAGTTGATGGCCCATCTCGATGGCGATACCGCGCTGGTGACGCTTTTATGGGCGAATAATGAAACGGGCGTGCTGTTTCCCATCCCCGAGATCGCACAGTTGTGCCGACGGCAAAAGATTCCCTTCCATTGCGATGGAACGCAGGCGGTCGGGAAAATCCCCGTCCAAGTCTCCCAAATCCAGCTCGATGCGATGAGCTTCGCCTCGCACAAATTTCATGGCCCCAAAGGCGTCGGCGGGCTGTTTATCCGGCGGGGCATCCGCCTTCGGCCGCTGATCATCGGCGGCCCGCAGGAGCGCAACCGCCGCGGCGGCACCGAGAACGTCCCCGGCATCGTCGGCATGGGCAAAGCCGCTGAAATCGCCCGTGAATCGCTCCCACTCATGGACAACGTGGCCCTTCTTCGCGACCGGCTCGAACAGGGCATTTTGAACATCATCCCGCAAACATCGGTCAACGGACGAACCGATCAGCGCCTGCCCAACACCACCAACATCGCCTTCCATCGCCTGGAAGCCGAGGCGATTTTGCTGCTGTTGAGCGAACAGAACATCGCCGCATCGGCGGGCGCGGCCTGTTCCAGCGGCAGCCTCGAACCTTCCCACGTCCTGCGCGCCATGCGAATCGACGACCGCATCGCGCACGGCGCAATCCGTTTCAGCCTGTCGCGTTATTCAACACAGGAACAGATCGATCAGATGCTGCAATTGTTGCCGACGCTGATCCAACGGCTGAGGTCGGTTCTGCCGGTGGGGATTTGATTAGAGCCTGTCCGGATAGGCTCTTACCACAACGCCCAGAAAACCACCGCCGCCAGCAGGATTCTATAAACCGCGAACGGGACAAAGCTGTGTTTGCGGATGAAATTCATAAACCCGGCGATCACCACCCATGCGACCAGGAACGAAACCAGCGTCCCCACCGCCAACAACATGGCCTGTTGCGAGGTCATTCCCGCATGGCTGCGAATTTGTTTGAGCAATGAATATCCACAGGCGGCGAACATGGCCGGAATCGCCAGGAAAAAGCTGAACTCGGCCGCGGTCGCCCGGTCCAGTCCCGCCACCATGCCCGCCATGATCGTTGCGGCCGACCGGCTGGTGCCGGGAAAGACCGCCGCCAACACCTGCGCGCACCCGATCCCGATCGCCTGAAAAAGGGTCATTCCCTCAATTTCGCGGGTGGTCGCGGCCGGCCGCAGATATTCGATCAACGCCATGATCAACCCGCCGACAAACAAAACGATGGCGATCACGCGCGCGGTTTCAAGGTATTGCTCCACCCATTTATGCGTCAAAAATCCAATCACCAGCACCGGCGCGGTGGCGATCAGCACCAGGAACAACGGTGAATACCGCCCGGCCTGCGATGCGGAAGGGGACTCCGCCAGCGTACTGACGGCCGGCCCATCGGTCGCGCTTCCACCAACACTCACCTCCAATGGGGTGGCCGCGACCAGTTGGCCTCGTCGGGAGCGTTTGAGCAACTGAAAGATGCGCTCCCGAAAATAGACCACCACCGCCAGGATCGCGCCGATCTGGATGAAAATGGCGAACATCTTCCAAAAGCTGTCATCCATCGAAATCCCCATCCATCGCTGGCACAGCAACAGATGGCCGGTGGAGCTGATGGGCAGAAATTCGGTGATTCCTTCGACGATTCCCAGGATGATGGCGTACCACAATTCGGTCATACGGAGTTATCTCGGTTAAAAAGTGTCAGAAAATCCATCGCAGCGCGATTTGGCACGCCAGATTGGCATAAATCGCGGCGGCCAGATCGTCCATCAAAATGCCCCAGCCGCTGGGAAGATGTTCCAACTTCTTTGCAGGCCATGGTTTAAGGATGTCAAAGACGCGAAAGGCGACAAAAACCGCCGCCGCCACGCCCATCTGTTGCGCGATGCCGAACACCGGCAGCGCTACCCAGGTCAAACAAATGCCGGCCGCCTCATCCAGCACGAACGAACCGGGGTCTTTGCGGCCAAAATGCCGGTTCGTCCACCCGCCCATCGCGATCGTCGTGATGGAAAAAATCAACAACGCCGCGATCAGGCATCCCTGCCATAGCCAAACATCAACGGCATGGCCACGCCCGATCAGGGCATACAACCCCAATAGCAACGCGGCCGTCAACAGACTGCCCGCGGTGCCGGGGGCGACAGGCGACAGCCCGGCGCCGAACAAGGTGACGATCCATCGTCGCATGAAGACTCTTACGGTCGGGGTTCGGGCTTCTGATACAGCGTCACGGCGCGCTGAACGTAAAGCAATCCGCTGACCACGGTGATGAGAATGGTGGCCCAGATGCACAGGTCCCGCAAAAGGGTGGCCGGCCGATCCCACTGATGGCGGCTGAGCCATGAGAGCGAATTGACGTAGACGAGGATGACCAGGATCGTGATCGACTGGAAGACCATTTTCAATTTGCCGCTGAAGGCCGCCCCGAAATTCACCCCGCCGCTTTCGCTCAGCCCGCGCAGGCTGGTTACCAGCAATTCACGCCCCAGGATCAACACCACCATCCACGGCACCACGCCGGTGATGGTTTTGACGTTGGTGGGGATCTGGCTGAGATCGTGATGGGGAATGGTGAAGTTTTTGCCGGCGAAAAAGATGAAACTGCCGATCACCAGCACCTTGTCCACGAACGGGTCCACCACCCGTCCGAACGCCCCTTCCACCCGCCATTTGCGTGCCAGGTGGCCGTCCAGAAAATCAGTGAACAACGCGATGCAGTAAATGACGAAGGCGACGATCAAAAACCACGGTCCGCCCCGCATCTCGTACTGGTAATACGAAAGCATGGCGAAAAACACGATCGCCAACAGCAACCGCCCGCCCGTCAACGCATTGGGAACGTGTCGAAACATCAGTGCCTTCGGATTGTACGGATTAAACCCGAAGGTGGGTAGGGCGGCGGGCCCTGACTCATCCTCAATTTTCGGGACAACTTGGCGTGACGCGCCTAAAATAAACCGAGCCCGCGTGTATCGGGCTCGGGTGGGCCACCCAGATACAATCGACAAGGAGGTCGATCATGAATCGCACGGACGCGATTTCGCGGCCATTTGGGCGCTCTGGAACCTGCTGGCGGCGAATGCGCGAAGAAATGACGAATCACAATGGAAAAGTGGAAGTTCGGCGCTTCCACACCTGGCCGCGTGAGTCACGCCGCGCGCCAGGCGGAAAAGCGACTAAAACCAAGGGCTGCTAAAGTTGAAACAGTATTTGACAATTATTACCAGAATAAGTTTAGAACTGTTTTAATTTGGTAAACAAAGGTATTTATGGCATATCCTCAAATAACAAATCAACATAATCAAAAGGCTCAGAACCGATGTATATTTTGTAGTTGGATTCCCATTGGCTGCATTGTTATATGCATAGCTGCTATCATAGGATGGGTTGTAAGTAAATTCTATCCTGAATGGCATTACATTTCAATCAGACTTGGAGAATCAACTGTGGGTGTAGGAGTAATACACGGAAATTTAAGGTGGTATTGGAAAGATGTGGATTATTTCAACTATATGGCAAGTGTTCCATTATGGTTAATAGCAATATGCTTTGTAATGTCTGAAATCTTGATTGCTGTAGTCTGTTCATTAATTCGACGCATCCAAGAACGAGAAAGCCCTGCAGAGGTAGACGGTATGATCCGAAACGAGGACGCAGATAGTTAGCTGATTTTGCAGACTGTATTGTAACTTGCGACGCGGTGATTGATGGGGAAATCAGCGGCGGAGGACCGCCGCCCTCCAGGAATGGGGCGTGGCCGCCATGTGTTGGGATGATCACGTTCCGTGCCGAACATCGCGTTTATCGTTTGAAATCGCGGGATGATGTATTTGGAGGGCGTCGCTCCGCGACGCCGTGCCGGTCGGCAAAACCCGGCGGCGGAGGACCGCCGTCCTCCAGGGCCGGCACGGGAGAGCTCATCTTCGCCGCAAACGGTTAAACGAATGAATCATCGCTCCGCCGATGTTGGGGAGCGATATTTCAGGCCAGGGGATCGGCGACCCGCCGGGCAGCAGGCTGCGCGGGATGGTGGCCAGCAGCCGGAACGGGGCGGCCAGCCTTCGCGTCCACGGGACTTTGTATGGCTGGTTGGGCCGATACAGCAGCACCGTGACATCATCGGTGGTCAGATTGTCCTTATGGATCGATTCAATCGCGCCCAGCAATTGCCCGATCAGTTGTGCCGGCTGATCGGCGGGCAATTGGCGAATCAATTGAAGCAGCCCCTCCGTTCCCAGAAATTCACCATCCGCGCCGCGGGATTCAATCAACGAATCGGTGTAACACAGGATCATGTCCCGCGGATTCAGGTCGATCTCAAACTGTTGATAGTTGTGTTCATCGGCAATGCCCAGCGGTAGATTGGTGTCGGCGCGATCCCCCATCGAACGGGCATCCAGAAGCATCCACTGGCCCGTGCGTTCATCGTAAAGAATGGGCGGCGGGTGGCCGGCATTGCAGATTGACAGCGATCGGGTGGGCGCGAAAAACGTCGTCACGATGGCCGTGGCGAACCGGCCGGCTTCCGCCAGCGTGCCAAACTGCTGATTCATCGCCCGCACAAACCGCCCCTGATCCATGTAATTGACATACCGCCGCATCATCGTGCGCAACTGGCCGGCGATCTGTGAGACATTTTCCCCATGCCCGGCCACATCCGCCACCAACAGCCGGGTGATCCGCCCCGTGGCACACGAGGAGACATAATGCACATCCCCGCCGGCGTCCGCGCCGTCGTGGGGCCTGGAATAGACCCACGCATCCAACCCCGCCAGCACGACGCTGGAATCGACGATCTGGTTGCCGCCCCACACTTCCATGCAGGTCATGTATTCGGCCGTAGACATGGTAATATCATACCAGCCGGGTCCGAATTTCGCTTTGAATTGGACAATATTATCGCCATGTGTAATAATTACCCGGCGGGGTTTGTTGGAGAGAAAATAATGCGGCACTTCAAAATTTTGATGGCACTGGGCGCGGCCGGTTTGTGGACGACGGCCGCTTCAGCGCAGACTTTGAGTGTAACCCCCCGCGGTTCTGCAACCATCGCCGGTACGACGACCGACCAGAATGGCAATTCCTTCACCATCACCGGCCTGAGCGGCATTACCTACGTCGGCCAAACCACGCCGGGAACCTATCGCTACGTCGCGGTGATGGACAATTCCGACAAGCTTGTGAAGCTCGATGTGCAATTCTCGGCCAACGGAACCATCAGCTCATCGACCGTGGTGGGGGGCATCACGCTGGCCAGCTCCAAGGATTATGAAGGCATCGCCTACAACGCGGCCAACCAAAGCGTCTTTGTAAGCTACGAGAACGGCCCGGGCATCCAGGAATACAAACTTTCCGATGGTTCGCTGTTGCAGACCGTCTCGATCCCGTCGATTTTCACCAACAACCTGCGCTCCAATTTCGGTTTTGAATCGCTCGCCCGCAACGCCGCCGGCACCCAGATGTGGAC
Source organism: Phycisphaerales bacterium (assembly GCA_020853095.1). Lineage (GTDB taxonomy): Bacteria > Planctomycetota > Phycisphaerae > Tepidisphaerales > Tepidisphaeraceae > JADYZN01. Next base: position 78,531 of record JADYZN010000026.1, read on the forward strand.
GGCCAACGAAGAAGCCCTGACCAGCGATGGATCGCTCTCGACCACCAGTGCCGGGACCACTGTCCGGCTGCAAAAATTCAACGTCAGCGGCAACACCATCACGGCCGGCCCGCAATATGGATACATCACCGATAAAATCCATGCCGCCGTCAATGGAGATTCAAATGGTTACAGCCGCAGCGGCCTGAGCGATCTGGTGGTGCTGCCGGATGGGAAGATGCTGGCGCTGGAACGGTCGTTCGCGTTTAACAATTACATCTTTTCCACGTACGGCAACCGCATTTACGAATTGGATTTTGCCGGCGCCGCCGATGTGAGCAGCGATCCCGCCGCGCCATTTGGGTCTTATGTCACCAAATATCAACTGTGGACCAATCAAAGCCTGACCAATCCGGGCAATCTCGAAGGGCTGACCTCGGGGCCGGTATTGACCGGCGGGAATTTGTCACTGCTGGGGATTGTGGATGATGGAGATGACATCAGCCAGAACCGGCTGGTGGCGTTTGAATTAACCGGCGTGGTCGTCCCCGAACCCACCAGCATGGGAGTTCTGGGCGCGATCTGCGCGGCCCACCTGATGCAACGCCGCCGCTAAACATCGGACGTACCGTTCAACTCGCGGCCGAGGCGGCCATGTTGACGGCCGCTTCGCGGGTTTCCAGGGTTTTTCGACCGCCGTGGAGCCGGCCCATTTCCTCCAGGAATTCATCGTACTGCCCGCCATTGAGCGGCAAATCCACGGGCTGGCGCTTCAGGGCGGACATGACCATCGCGTTGCCGATCTCCAATCCACGGACGCCTTCGATCCCCGGGGCGATCAACGGGGTGTCGTCGTTGACGTGATTGATGAAATTCTGCAACAACGCCGCGCGGTCGTTGGGTTTGCCGACGACCGGAATGTCGATCTCCCAGCATTCGATGGTCGGAAAACTCTGGTTGGTGGTTCGATTGAGTTCGCTGATGCTCTGGGTGGTGCGGGTAAATCGCAGCCTGCCCCCTTCAAGCACGAATTTGCCCCGATCGCCGGCGATTTCCAGGCGGTTGGTGCCGGGGGCTTCGCCGGTGGTGGTCACGAAATGACCGATCGCGCCGTTGGGATATTCCAGGATGGCGCTGATCTCATCCTCGACTTCGATCGGATGCGTCTTGCCGATGAAGCCGACGGCCGTGATGCGCGAAGGCATCAGGCCGGTGATCCATTGCAGCAGATCGAGATTGTGCGGGCACTGGTTGATCAGCACGCCGCCCCCTTCGCCTTTCCACGTGGCACGCCAGCCGCCCGAACCATAATAGGCGTTGGTGCGGAACCAGTCGGTGACGATCCAGGTGATGCGCGAAATCTCGCCCAGTTCCCCCTCGCGAATCAGTTCGCGCAGCTTGGCGTAGGTGGCGTCCGTGCGTTGCTGATACATGATGCCGAATTTCACCTTGGGATGCTTTTTGGCCACGGCGTTTAATCGCCTCGCCTCGCTGACGGAGACGGCGATCGGCTTTTCGCACAGCACGTGAATGCCGCGTTCGATCGCGGCGATCGACATCGGCACATGCTGATAATGCGGCACCGCGATCAACACCGCGTCGAGGTGGCCGCCGGCGAGCATCTGGTCGTAATCGGTGAATTTCACGACATCCTTGGGCAGCCGTTCCAGTTTCTGGGGGCATTCATCGCATCCGGCGACCAGCGCGACGTTTTTGCATTGGGCAAACCCGTCAAGATGGACCTGTCCGATGTTGCCCAGGCCGACGATTCCAAATCGAAGTGTTTTAGACATGACCGTTTTCGTCCTTGGATTCCTTGGTTGATTATACGACACCGGCCAGCGGGATGCTTTGCCGGGCACAGATGCCTTTCAACGCATCCGCTGCCACCTTGAATAGCGATTCATCGGTTTCGCCGTGCGATGGGCCGGCGTATTTCAAATGCGGCTCCAGCGACAGAAACCCGCGATATCCATTGGCATAGGCATCCGCCACGATGGAGGGGATTTGCCCCTGGCCCTGCCCGGCGGGCACGTTCTTCTTGTTGATTCTCAGGGCATCCTTGATGTGGAAATGCACCACATAAGGTCGAATCTCGGGCCAGATTTTCTCCGGATAATCACCCACCTGCACGAAATTGGCAAAATCAAACGCGGCCCGAAACTTTGGATGATTGATGGTTCGCAGCAGGTCCAGTGCCCGCTGGCCGGTGTCGCCATAAATATGGCTTTCGTTTTCGAGGACCAGGATGACGTTTTTGTCCTTCACATAGTCCACTTTGGCCCGCATCCGCCGGATGATTTCATCACGCCAGGGCGTCCAGTCGCCGTTTTCCTGGGGGTGAAAATAACTGAAAATCCGCACGAACGGCGCATCAAAATACAATGCCAGCGACACCGCGACTTTGAACTTCTCAAAATGCGGCTCCCACGGCTCGTCGATTTTCACCTTGCCGATCGGTGAGCCGATGCAGGCCACCCCCATGCCGGCCGCCTTGAGCTTGGCGCGAATCTCCCGTTTCAGGGATTCATCAAAATCCAACACGTTTTTGTTGTTGGCCCCACGCAATTCAAAATGGGTCACCGAGTTTTCACGGCAAACGCGAATCTGATGATCAATGTCCGGCCCGATCTCATCCGCAAAAGCGGCCAATTTCAACATGTTTCCCGTCTTTCTTTGTTGTCCTGGGCCGGCAACACCGGCCTGGCCCATATGCAATTCTTAAAAAATACTTGACATCGTAGCGAAGTGTAGTACATTTTAAGCCGTAACGCAAGCGTGTGCGTTGGAAATAACTCCGAAAAAACGCCATATTAAGTAAGTATTCGCAAGCGTGTGCGTAATGCTGAAAAACGTGGAAACATCCCGGGTGCTTGCTCCGAAAACGCCTTTAACCAGCGTGGACATTGCCCGGCTGGCGGGGGTGGCCCCTTCGACAATCTCCAGGGTTTTGAATCGGGCGGGGGGGTTCTCCAAACAGACTGAAAAGCGTGTTTTGGAAGTGGTCCGGCGGACGGGTTATCGGCCCTCCTCGGCCGCCAGCTCGCTGTCGCGGCAACGGCATGGAACCATCGGCCTGATCACCGAAGTCGAAGGGCAGACCAACTCCTCTTATGGCGCTTTTCTGATTCGCGGCATCACCATGTCCCTGGCCAAGCATTCATTTCGGCTTGCCATGGACATTGTCAACTGGGGCGACAAGGCCGAGGTCATCGAAAAACTCCCCCTGTTCAGTTCCCGTTCGGTCGATGGGTTCGTTTTCGACATCCACAAAGCCACCGGCGACATCCAGGCGATGATCAATCACCTGTCGTTGCCCTATGTCCTTGTCAATTCACACGTGACCAGAGCCTACAACACCATCATGCCGGACGATGTCGATGCGGCCCGTCAGGCGACCGAGCATCTGATTCAACATGGCCATCGACGCATCGGCTATTTCCCATCCACCTCCGCCCAGACGCATTCCAGCCAGGAAAACCGCATGAAAGGATACCTTCATGCGATGGTGAACGCCGGCTTGCAGCCGATTCCCATGTGGGATGCTCCGCTCGAAAAGCACGGCCAGTGGCTGGTCTCCGACGATTTTGTCCGCCGGGTCAAAACCTACATCGAGGACCATCAATGCACCGCAGCCGTCACCTACAACGGCACGGGGGCCGCCGGCGTGTTCGGCGCCTGCTATAAGCTGGGGTATCGCGTCCCCACGGACCTGTCCATCATCGCCTGCGACTTTGAACCGGTCCTGGAACATCTGCCGGTGCGCATCACCAGCATCCATCTCGACCGCGTGGTCATGGGCCAGATGGCCGTCGAGATGCTGCTTAAACAGATACAGTCACGAGTTGCCCACGTGCCGACGGTTCTTGTCCAAGGCACGTTGAGGGAAATGGATTCAATTCTTCGACGGGATGACGGTCGTGCCGTCGAAATCAACAGCCCACACGAAAGAGAGGCCTAGGATGAAATCCTTGTGCACAGGTCGAAAACGGATGTCCGCCTTCACGTTGGTGGAACTTCTTGTGGTGATAGGAATTATCGCGCTTTTGATCTCGATCCTGCTGCCGTCATTGAACAAGGCGCGCGAATCGGCCAAGTTGGTGCAATGTGCCAGCAACATGAGGCAGGTGGGTCTGGCGATGCAGATGTATACCAATGAATCCAAAGGCTGGTTGCCGCCGGCGGTTTCCGCCGGATGGTACGGCCCGTACTACGACAATGACAGCACGTCGATTACCTGGGTGAGACGATTAATCAGAAGCAAATTGATGACACCTGGCGGTGGCCCATTTACCGGCGGCTTTGCATGGGTGAACGACCTGTCCGTTCCCGTTCTTAATTGTCCGAACGTGGAAATCGATAGTTATCAACATGCCTGGTCTTACGCAGTCCCCTACTACATTTTTGGGCTGGGCGAACCGATTCCCAATGGTTGGGGTGCGGGGTTAAACGGACCAGCCGCAAGCAAGCTGGCCAGCCTCAAGCCCGCGCCGCAGGTTGTGCTGCTTGCCGAAGCCTATATTGCCGCACCGGCGTATTATCCTTATGTCGATGGCGGCTCTCAAGGCAGCGGAACTGGCGTATGGGCCGGTGCTGGCGGCTGGGATGTCCGCCATGGCAAGCGAGCCAATTTTCTCCTGGCCGATGGGCACGTCACGACCGGTCAATTCAATGGCAAAAAAATCCCCGGCACTTCATGGTGCATCTGGGAAAACTGGGACACCGAAACACAAAGTTACATCACCTATAGGAGCCAAATCGGCCTCCCAGCCATGTGGTAATACATCGATGGCATCCTGAATTCATAGCCCGCGCAGCAGCACGCACAGGCTGATACAGAAAAGGATTGATCTGAAATGCAGTTGACCGTTCACTTGAAAATGACTCTTGAATCCTCCGGGATTTTTCTGGCACTGCTGCTGACTCCGCTGCTGGCCGCCGGTGCTGCCGGCCAGCAGCGGGGCAACGCCGTGCCGGAAATTCCGATCACGCGCGGTTCGGAGGCGGATCGCGGCGATGCGGTGTCGCCGGGGTTTGTCGGGATCAAGGAGGGGCATCTGTGGCATGATGGCAAGCGACTGCGCCTCTGGGGCATCAACGCCGTCAGCGAACTCGACCGCGATACCTTCACCAAGGCGGATCAGGATCAGGTTCTGGATCGGATGAAGGCGGTCGGTTTCAACGCCATCCGGCCGCATTTGTACGACATCTATATGATTCCCAAGGGAGATGCGGGCGTCGGCATCTCGACGTACACCAAGGGGGATGATTCGTATCTTGACGGCCTGGATTACTTTTTCGCCGGTGCCGCCAAACGCGGATTGCTGCTGTACATGACCTTTGACCGCCGCCGGGTGGCGATCACACCCGAAGCCTGTGACCTGGTCCCCGGCGGCACGCCTGAAGAAGCCGCCGAATGGAAAAAGACGGTCGCCGAACTCAACGCCGAAAATCCGCATCCATCCGCCTGGATCGAACAGGTCTGGCCACTGGATGACCGGATGGAGCGGATTTTCACCCTATGGGTCAAGAACCAGTTGTCGCATGTGAATCAGTACACGGGCAAGAGCTACGCCGAGGATCCAAACATCGCGATGTGGGAGATCTCCAACGAGACCAGCTACATGGCCGTTGCGTTGGATGGAACTTCGGCCGCCTACAGGGGGTATTTCGGCAAACAGACGCAAAAACGCTGGAACCGGTTTTTGAAGGATTACTACAAGACCGATGCCCGCCTCAAGGCCGCCTGGGGTTCGCTGGAGGATGGAGAATCGCTGGAACAGGGAACGATCAAGCTCTCTCCGGTTCCCATCCCGGCGTATGACCAGTTGGCGTACGAGCAGGGGAAATACCCCACCCGCCGGGTGCGTGACCTGACGACGTTTTTCGTCAATCAATACATCGAAGCCAACAACCGCATCCTGGCGGTGATTCGTGATTCCGCGCCCAAAGGCGTGGGAGCGAATGTCGTGCCGGTGGGGTATGACACGCACTATCAGCCCAGCCTGCTGGATATGTATTGCGCCGGGGCGGGGGATGTCTCCATCGCCGGCAATTACACCTGGCTGCGGACGTATGACACCTCCGATCCAACCTATCCCTGGACTTCAATGGTCGCCGGGCCGCCGCAGTTTTACGGGATGGACCTCGGCCGTATCACCGGCAAGCCGACGGTGTCGTATGAGGTCAACATTCACAAGCCGGCCCCCTATCGCGCGGAGTTCCCGTTTGTTGTCGCCGCCTATGATTCGGCCCGCAACTGGGATGGAACGTTCTGGTACTACTGGATGGACTGGAACAACAAGCCGCCGAAAACCTACGAGCAATTGAACATCACCGGCCTGCATTACGCCGCCAAGTCCAACGTCTGGGGAGGCGTCGCCATCGCCCCCGATCCGATCCAGGTGTCGGCCCTGAAAGTGGCCGGGGAGATTTTCAAGACCGCCGCGATCCGTGCGGATGAGCATCCGGCACGGATCGTTGTGGGTGAAGATGAGCTGGTCTGGTCGCCGGCGAAGATGACGGTATGGATGGACCTGGTGCGGACGGCCATGCGGACAACCGGGGCGGAGATTGATTTTAATTTCAAGCAGACCCCGCGCGACCCGCAGACGTTCAACCAGACCAGGACACAGCCCCGCGCCAGCCGCCTTGGCCCGGATGTCAAATTCGACCATGCCAAACGGCAGATGGTGGTTGACAACGACAAGGTGAAAATGTTCGTGGGGTGGCCCGATTCATCGGCCGTCTCGTTCGCGGATGGGTTTGCCCTCAACGATCTGAAGACCGGTCAGTTCATCGCCTTCGCCATGGTTGCCGAGGATGGGCTGCCCCTTGGCCGGAGCAAAAAGATTCTCCTGACGGCGCTGGCCACCGGCGAGAACAAGGGCTTCAAGTACGATCCCGCATCCACCAACGAAATCGGCTGGCCGGGGATGATGGCGTCGGTGGTCTCGATGGGCGAGGGGCCGGTGGAAGTGTTGTGGCCCAAATTGACAGTCGTGGTGAAAGACCGCACGGGACATTGTACCTGGTTCAACGCCCTGCCCGAAGTGATCGGGACCGAACCAGTGGATGGACAAATTCAGTTCGACGGTGTGCGCCCCGCGGCGTGGGGGGAGGTGGAACTGGATTGATGGGTCTTTGTCGTGTCTGAATGGGTTTCTTTTGTGTTGCGTTCATGTTTTTTTCATTTTCTCTTTTTTAGGAGAGGTTTTATGAGCAAGTCTCTGCTTTATCGTGCCGCACTGACGGCGTTTGCTTCAGTCGGTCTGGCCAGCGCCGTGCAGGCGGCCCCGATCACGGTTGACATCACCGCCAGTGCCGATGCCTCGGTCTCTTCGGATGCCCCTACTTTGAATGATCAGACTGGCAACTATTGGAGGCAATCGAGTAGGGATATGGCTTACGTCCGATTTGATCTTCCGGTGGATTTCAATGGTGGTTCCACCACCGCAAGTCTTTTGATCCACCCACACGCCGGTGGCGCCCCCAATCAATGGATGGGCGTTTACGGTGTGCCTTATGCCAATGATACCTGGACGGAATCCGGCATCAATTACAACAACCAGCCTGCACATACGATCGGCGACGGAAGTGCTGACAACGTAAGTCTCCAGATTGGAAGTGTCGCTGTGGACGGAAACGGCTATCAGGTAGTCGCCGCTGACACTGGTTCTCCTGCTCCTTATTATGGGACCCAGTTCATGGCCTTCCTGAATGGCGCTCCGGGCGCCGGCGCATCCTCGGTCTCATTCGCATTCAACGCTGCGTATGACAGTCCCGGCCTTGGATGGTTCGATACACGAGAAGGTGGCGCCAGCGTAGCTCCTATTCTGCGCCTGACCTACGAACCGGCCCCGGTTCCCGAACCGGCCAGCTTGTCGTTGCTGGCGTTGGGCGGGTTGGCGATGCTGCGTCGTCGTTCGGTTGCATAATGTGTCCTCTTTCACCGCCGGGGTTGTTCATCGCAATCCCGGCGGTTTTTGGGCGTGTAGGGTGGGCACCGCCCACCACGACGGGATGATGTGGGCACCGCCCACCGTAACGCGATGGTGGGCAATGCCCACCCTGCGAAACTCCAGCGAAGTTACGGCGATACACCAGATGAATTCAACACCTTCGACCAAGGCTCAATCCGCACCGCCACTGACCATCCAGCGGCAGGTGGTACTCAATGGCCGGCGGAACAACCAGTGCTGGTTTTCCCCGGCCACCGCGGCGGTTCCCACCGCGTCGGGGATGCAGATCGTCATCAACGTGCACCAATTGACCGGCAACGATTGCGGGCCGATGCATACGATTGTCAGCCGGGACATGGGCCGGAGTTGGTGTCCTCCCTTTGAAAGCCAGAACCAGCTCAAGATTCCGCTCGAGGATGACATCTTTGAATCCGTCCACACACCGGGATTGATGCATCTGCGAAAATCCGGCCGTACTCTCGCATTCAGCAGCACGGTTTTCACGCGCGACCGCAACATCAACCCGCTGTTCAAAACCGAGTGGTTCGTTTCCGAAAAGGCGGCGCAGATAGCCGGGGCCTTTGCATGGTGGGACCCGAACCAGGGCGACTTCACGCCCTCGCGGAAGTTTGACGTGCCGCAGATCCGTGCCCGCGGCAACAGCCCGCTGATCTTCGGGCTGAACCAGTGCTGCGAACTGGCCGATGGGTCGATTTTAATGCCGCTGGGGGAATACCGGCCGGACAAAACCGCATCGGTCGGGACGATGCGGCTGAGCATCGACGGGGATGAACTGACCATTGATCACGTCGGGCCAATGATCGGCGACAAATTTTACGAGCCTTCCATCGTGGAGTATGGCGGCCGGTATTACATGACGATCCGCTCGGAGCGGCGGGATGGGCGGATGTATCGTGCCGTCAGCCGCGACGGTCTGGAATGGACGAACCTTGATGTCTGGAGCTGGGATGATGGCTCGCCGGTCCAGACCGCCAACACCCAGCAGCATTGGATGAAGCTGGGTGATGCGCTGTATCTGGTCTACACGCGAAAAAGCGAATTGAACAACGGCGTGTATCGTTTTCGCGCGCCGCTTTTCATGGCGCGGGTGGACCCGGCCGGGCCGTGCCTGATTCGTGAAAGTGAACAGATTGTCTTTGAGGAAAAAGGGGCGCGGATGGGAAATTTCTCTATCTGCCGGATCAGTGAAAATGAATCGTGGATCGTCACCGGCGAATGGTTGCAACAGATGATTCCGGGGTACCGGCCGGACCAGGTTGGATTCACCGACAGCGGGGATGATCCTTCACCGTATAACCGGTTGGTATATCGGGGAGATTTGCTTCTGGCCAGGATTCGTATTTGAAGGATGAGAGAAATATTTTTGTGAGGGTTTGAACATGGCAACGTCGATGGGCAACAAGGTTTTTGTGGCGCTGGCGATGGTGGCGGGATGGGCCGGCATCAGCGCCGGCCAGACGGTCAACGTGAACGTACAGGCCAGCCAGCAGCCGTTTAACCGCGCAGTATTCGGCCAGAACATCCACGCCAGCCCCTATTACAGCGAAGGGTACGGCACGGCCTACGGCAAGAATCAGGAACTGCTGGAGGGGACCAGCGAGCGCGGGCCGGCCGGCGGGATGCGGGCCGACAGCTATGACTGGAGAATCCGCGAGGATGCGTTTGGCGCCCTGGCGCTGCCCGGTGGCGGGACGGCCCGCGGCGAATCGACCCTCGATTACCTTCGCCATGCGCGGGACCGCCATTCCCTGCCGATCATCACCGTCAACGAACATGGCCTGGGGCATGTCGATGGCAACGGCGACGTGGTCTATGACAACACCTCCACCGCCACCCTGACCCAGATGGCCAAAGACTGGGTTTTTTACACCAACTATATTGTGCAGAATTATCGCCAGGGCGACAATTACAGCGCTGATCCTCAGGCCTCTGAGATTACACGGGTTCTCAATTCGCTGAGTTGGGCGGGTCCGGATTATACCTCCAATCTGCTGCTGGCCCCCGGCGAAGCGGCCGTGCCGAAGGTGACCTACTGGGAAATCGGCAACGAAGTGAATTTCCGCGCCGATGAAGGCGATACCGGCGACTTGTACCGCGCCCGCTACCACGCCATCACCACGGCGATGACGTCGATCGACAACACGATCAAGGTCGGACCGAACATCACCGGCCGTTTTCAAAGCGGGGAGAGTTCAGCCAAGGACTACATCAAGGCGCTTCTCAAGCCGGTCAGCGGAAATTGGGAACGTGTGGATTTCATCAGCTACCACCCCTATGACGCCCAGGTCACCACGGACCCGGAAAACCACTCCGCCGCGGTGTCAGCGCTGAAAAACCTGTGGAGCCGTCAAAACTCCATGCGCACCTGGACGAAGGATCAGATCAACCAGAATTTTGGCAGCTTCTTTTCTCCGAAGTATTACCCCACCCGTAATTCCGTCGAGTTGCTGGCGACCGAATGGAATCCTTCCGTTTACGACACCGTCTACGCCAAGCGGCAGTGGAATGCCCTGGGCGTCGTCGATACGGCCATGAATTTCGCTCAAAACGGCCTCAAGGCCGCCAACTTCTGGCTCTGGCCGGCCAATATCTACAATGGCAACGAGCTGCCGATGTACAAGGCGTTTGAAGCGCTCACCAAGTACGGCGGCGATACGCTGGTCAGCTCCTACCAGGATCCGAATTCCCGTCTGTACATCACACAGGACAGCACCACCGGGGCCATCACGGTCTGGGGAATGAATTTCCTCTTCGGCGAGGCGGGCGATCAACCGATCACCTATACCCTGTCGCTGAACAACCTGGGGATCACGCCGGGACAGATCACCCTCATGCGGCTGGCCGACACCACCGGCCCGACAACGCTCTTCAGCGACGGATCGGGCACGCAGGAGACCTGGACCTCCAACGTCGACTGGGTCAACACGGACATGACCGGCATGAACCTCCAGAGCTTCACTTTCACCATCAACCCGGCCGAGTTGCAGTTGCTGGTGATTCAGCCGGTGGCGGTTCCGGAGCCGGGTCTACTGGTAGCCGATGCATTTTGCATGATGTTGCTCGCCATACGGCGAAGGTCCCGCGTTTAAGGACTCGCATTTGAATGACCGTGCTTGTGCATATATGTGCATTCGGGGATTAACGGAGTATTGCAGCATTTCAAACCCATTTTATTGAAAGGACGATAGCGATGGCAGCGATTTGTCACCACCGGTTCTTTATTGGTTTGATGTTGGTCCTTGTGTGTGCCGTGGATTGCACGGCTCAGGTGGTCAACGTGAACGTTGCGGCCAGCCAACAACCCTTCAGTCACGCTGTTTTCGGGCAGAATCTTAATGTGTCAGCCTATTACTCTGAAGGATACGGTACGGCCTATGACAAGAATCTGATGCTTTTGAACGGCACGAGCATGCGCGGTCCGGCCGGTGGGATGCGTGCCGACAGCTACGACTGGAGAACCCGCGAGGATGCGAGCGGTCCTCTGATGCTGCCCGGCGGCGGAACGGCGCGGGGCGAATCGACGTTGGACTACCTTCGTAATGCACGTGATCACAATTCCATGCCCATCTTCACCGTCAATCAGCGCGGGCTGGGGTATGTCGACGGCAGCGGAAACGTCGTCTACACGAACACCTCGACAACTACGCTAAGGAACATGGCAAAGGACTGGGTGCGATATACCAACCGCATCGTGCAGATGTACCGGCAAGGCGACACCATCACCAATTCGGAAGACCTTCGGGTTCTCAACTCGCTCAGTTGGGCGGGTCCGGATTATACGTCCGACCTTCTTCTGGCTCCTGGTGAAGCGCCGGTGCCAAAAGTCAAATACTGGGAAATCGGCAATGAAGTGAATTTTTATGGGTCAGCCAGTACCTACCTATCCAAGTATCGCGCTATCACGAGTTCCATGAGGTCGCAGGATTCGACCATCAAAGTCGGACCGAACATCACTGGCGGATATCAATCGGGGGCCAGTGCCGCTGATAGCTTTCTTACGAAACTGCTCACCCCATCCAACAATGCACGTGTTGATTTCATCAGTTATCACCCCTACGGGTATCAGATTCTCGGCGTTCCCGACACCGATCACGCCGGCGTCAGCCAGGAGCTTCAAAACATCAAGGCCAACCAGCTTGCCGAGCGAGACTGGGTGAAAGCGCGGGTCGCAGCGACCCGTGGAACCGCTGCTGCCAACGCAATGCCGCTGCTGGCGACCGAATGGAACCCATCAACGTACAACAATGGTTATGCCTTGAGCCAATGGAACGCCCTGGGTGTCGTCGAAACCGCTTTATCCCAGGCCGATATGGGTTTGACGGCCGCCGATTTCTGGCTCTGGGCAGCCAATATCTATAACGGCAATGAGCTGCCGCAGTACAAGGCGTTTAAAGCATTGACCGACTACGGCGGCGATAGGCTGGTGAGTGCCTACTCGTACGATGATGGCCGGCTCTATATCACTCAAGACAGCACGACAGGTACACTCACTGTCTGGGGTATGAATTTTAACTTTGGGGACCCCGGCGACGCGACGCTCTCGGTGCATGTATCGCTCAACAATCTGGGGATCACGCCTGGGGAGATCACGCTCATGCGGCTGGCCGATACGACCGGGCCGACAACGCTGTTCAGCAGCGGAACGGGAACCATACCAACGTGGAACTCCAATGTGGACTGGATTTCCACGGACATGACGGGCATGAACCTTCAGAGTTTTGATTTCACCATCAATCCCGCGGAATTGCAGTTGCTGGTCATTCGGCCGAGTGTGGGTTTTGCTTCTGTCCCCGAGCCGACCAGCGCTTTGGTCATCTTTGGCGTCGCGTTGATGGCGTTCAAGCGGCGTTGCAGAATGTAAACCATCCAACCATGAGCACAAAAATCGATACGCTGTACCTGTTTGTTCACCCATTGCACGTGCTGGGAAGCGAGGCGGATCGGTGCATGGCGCTCTGGCGCAAACTGCTGGAACAGGAACGCGCCAACCCGCATGCCGCGGTCTGCATCATCTCCGATGGGCATCCCGACACCGCGCCGTTGGCGGAGCTGGCCAATGAACTGTTTGGCGATCGCTGCCTCGACGACCCGCGCGATGAGTCCGAAAGCACCAAAATTCAGGTGTCCGACGACCTCGACAGGATGTTCGCCCAGCGCGGCTGGAATGATCAATGGGCTCCGTACGAGTTCTGGTCCTCACGCAACGTTCGGCGCAACGCGATGGGCATCCTGAAAATGATGCGGCCTCGCGGCCTTGAATACGATCCCGCGACGCTGCGCCTGGTCGCCTGCGGCCAGCAGTGGGGCGGGTGCATGGCGAAATATCCCATGTTCATCGCCCGCTACATGGAACTGAAACAAACACCCCAAATCCGAGCCGACCTGTCCCCCGAAGCGGGTTATCCGCACCAGGCCCAATTCCTTGAAGGCATCGAGCTGGACCGTCACGTGACCTTGTACCTGTTCAAGACCCCCGACGGCCGGCCGATGGCCCAATTCATCGACGGCCTGCGCGCCATCTGGGAACAACCCCATGTCGCGATCCTCCCGGCCGAAGCGACACCCCGCATCCAGGCCGTCATCGACAGTCCCAATGCGAACGTTTCAGCCCGCGGCCATCCCGTCCGGTGGCATCCCGATGGCGCGATTGAAATCGACGTGGCCGATGGCGTGCGGCCGGTGAATGTGACGTTGTTCGGCCAGGGGATTTCGCATGAGGCCTTTCGTGATATCGTCAAGAATGCGCGGATTCTCGCGATCAATAAATAGATGGAGTGATCATTATGGCTCAAGCACTGAAGGTTGCCGTCTGTGGTGGAGGCCGGGGCGGGACCGCCATCGCGGCCGACCTGACATTCATGGGCTGCTCGGTCAATCTCTTTGAGCTGCCGCAGTTCAAGCGATCCATTGAACCGCTCATCGAACGCGGCGGCGTGGAGCTGAGCGGCGACACGCAATCCGGAAAAACCGGATTTGCCAAGCTGAACAAGATTACCACCGACGCGGCCGAGGCGATACGGGGTGTGAAACTGATCTTCCTGCCGGTGCCGGCATTTGGGCATCAGGTGTTCTTCGAGGCCATCGCACCACACCTGGAGGCGGGGCAGAACATCGTCGTAAACACCGGCTATTGGGCCTGTCTCCGCTTTGCCCCGATGCTCAAAAAGCTGGGGATATTTGATGATGTGAAGCTGGCCGAGGCGATGATCCTTCCCTATGCCAGCAATATCGTCGGGCCGGCCCAGACGCACATCCATCGCACCAAAAAGGAGTTCATCGCGCTGTCAGCCTTCCCGGCCGTCAAGACCGATGCGATCCTTGAGCTGGTCCAGCAGGTCTATCCACAGCACCAGAAGGTTCCCAACGTCCTGTGGACAAGCATGGGCAACCTGAACACACCGATCCACGCGCCCTTTACGGTTCCCATCGCCGGCATGTTGTTCGACCGTTTCACCGATGGCCATCAGGGCGGGTGCAAATTCTATGGCGAGGCGACGACGCCCGGCGCCAATCTGGTCTCCGCATACGATCGTGAACGGCTGGCGATCGGCAAGGCTTTGGATGTCGAGCTGCAGACCGAGGAGGAGTTGATGTTCCGCCTCTATGGCTACAAGGGAAAGGACCTGGCCGAGGCGATGCGCAAGAGCGAACACGCCGACATGTTCACCGATGTGAAGTTCCACCACGGTTTGATCCTCGAGGATCTGCGATACTTCTATGTCTCGCTGGCGCAGCTCGGTGAGCAGTTGGGCATCCCCACGCCGGTGACACAGGCGATCGTCACCGTGATGGGCGTGATGGTCGGAATCGACTACCGCGACGGGGCCACGATGCTGAGCGATATCGGACTGGCCGGTTTGAACAAAGATCAGATCATCCGGTTTGTCACCGAGGGGAAAGTATAACCCAACGGATGACAAACGGCTCTGCTTTTTCCCGTTGCCCTGGAAGCGCGTGCGGCCGGTCAACGTGACGTTGTTCGGCCAGGGGATTTCCCACCAGGCGTTTGCCGATCTGCTTTGTCGCACGCAAATCAAGCCGGCGGAAAAGAAATAATCGAATCGCATCTGGTCATCCGAATGTCCCGATGAATTTCATAAGAATTATTTGCCGCACACATCAGCGGTTGCTATGTTGCGACATCGTTTGTCAATTCAACATCAACAGGAGAAATCATGGCTTCCAATCGTGGCGTGGCGTACATCAAACCCGGCGTCGTCGAAGTGCAATCGATCGACTTCCCCAAGCTCTACGATCCAGCGCTGAAGCGCAAGATCGAGAATGGCGCGATCCTGAAGATCATCTCGACCAACATCTGCGGTTCGGATCAACACATGGTCCGCGGCCGCACAACCGCACCGGCCGGACTGGTGCTCGGCCATGAAATCACCGGCGAGGTGATCGAGACCGGCCGTGATGTCCTGTTCATCAAAAAGGGTGACATCGTTTCGGTCCCCTTCAACATCGCCTGCGGCCGCTGCCGCAATTGTAACGAGGGAAAGACCGGCATCTGTCAAAACGTCAACCCCGCCCGCGCCGGGGCCGCCTACGGATACGTGGACATGGGCGGCTGGGTGGGCGGCCAGGCCGAATACGTCATGGTCCCTTATGCCGACTTCAACCTGCTCAAATTCCCCGACAGGGCGCAGGCGATGGCCAAGATCAAGGACCTGACGCTGTTGAGCGACATTTTCCCCACCGGCTATCACGGCGCGGTGACGGCCGGCGTGGGGCCGGGGATGGTGGTGTACGTCGCCGGCGCCGGCCCGGTCGGGCTGGCCTGCGCTGCAAGCTGTCATCTGCTGGGCGCTGCGGTGGTGCTTGTGGGAGACATGAACAAGGACCGGCTCAAACAGGCCAAAAGTTTCGGCTGCGTCCCGATCGACCTGACCAAAAACGCCACTCTCGCCGAATTGATCGAACAGGAAGTGGGCGTGCCGGAGGTCGATTGCAGCGTCGATTGCGTCGGTTTTGAAGCCCACGGAACCGGCAAGCAGGCGGGCGTCGAACGACCGGCCACCGTGCTGAACCAGATCATGGAAGTCACCCGTGCCGGCGGGGCGCTGGGCATTCCCGGGCTGTACGTCACCGGCGACCCGGGCGCGACGGATGACAACGCCAAGATCGGCATGCTCGGCATCCGCATCGGCCTCGGTTGGGCCAAAAGCCACTGCCTGACCACCGGCCAATGCCCGGTGAAAAAATACAACCGCCAGTTGATGATGTGCATCCTGCACGACAAGATCAAAATCGCCAAGGCGGTCAACGTGCAGACGATCTCGCTGGATCAGGCCCCCAAAGGATACAAGGATTTCGACAAAGGGGCCGCCAAGAAATACGTCATCGACCCCAACGGCATGATCGCGGCATAGGCCGCGGGGTTTTCAAACTGACCCTGGCGATCAAGGCGCCGTGGCGGGTGATTCGGCCGCATGATCCGGCTCAATCGGCGGCCGCGGCTGTGGTGACGTCCACCCGGGAATGAACCGGTACGGCGGCGGATCCCAATGAAACGGCTTGCCCGGCGGGGCGTGCTTGTCCAGATCATACACCAGCATGCAATGGCCGATGATCGCATCCGGTTCCATCTCCCGAAGCTGCGCGTAAACATCCGGCCAGTAATACAACCCCGCCTCCCAGATCGGACTGATGATCAAAATCCCGTGCGTCGGCGGCGGCTCGGAACGGGACAGGATGTTGGCCCGATCGCCGATGTACCACCACGTCTTGGGCGTCGGCGCATCTTTGATGTCGAAATATCCCAGATAAACCGGCCGGCCGGCATGGGGATGCGCATTGAGCCACCGAGCCACCTGCCGCAATGATTGCGCCCAGTCAATGTTCGAGTCGTTGATGCTCAGATACGGCTTGTGACGCGGAAAATTGACGTAACTGAGATAGTCCGCCCCATACGTCGCGGCATGAATTCCCGAACCGATCACCGCGATCCACAATATCGCCCTCAATCCCCGCCCCGCGCCGGCCGCGCATCGCGAACTGAGAATCAACGCCAGCAGATAAGGCGCAAGGACGTGCCGAAACCCGATGTTCAGCCGGGACATCAGCATCGGCGGAATCCAGACCAGCAGCGGCAGCAACAGATACAACTCCGCCCATCGCGGCCGAAATTTCCGCAGCGAGTAAATGGCAATCAGAAAAACCACCCCAAAACCAATGGGCACTTTGAACGTGCTGAGAACCGGAAAATAGTACCACCATCCGCCGATGCGGTGCATCCCCAGCAGAAAACCCCAATGCCCATGCCGCATGTGCTGCATTTCGCCGATGACCGCCGCGATGTACAAACCCCCCGGCCATCGCAGATCAAGCAGCGGATCGAGATGCCGAGCCACGAACGAATCGCGGTTGGCGTAATCAATCGACCAGGTGTTGTTGCGCGGGATCGAAACGTCGAACAACAGCATCGCCCAGCACCAGCCCACCACCAGCAACCCGGCCAGCAAAACCGTGTCGAACCGCTTCCGCAACGTCGGCCGAAGCTCCGACCACCGAACGCCATTCCGCATCGGCCGGATGTACCACTCGAATATGGCCCACAATAAAACGACAAACGGCGCAAGGATGCCGCTGGTTTTCATCTGCATCGCCAGCGCGCTGGCGAACGTCAGCATCGCGAATTTCCATCGCGTGGGGGATACGAAATATCGCCAGGCGCAAAATCCCAGCAAAACAAAGGATTCCGCGCTGAGAATATCCGCCGCCGCCGGCGGAATGTGCGCCGCGATGTTCGGCTCCACCAGCAGCATCGCCGTCACCAGCCACGCCGAACCAAGCCCA
Source organism: Phycisphaerales bacterium (assembly GCA_020853095.1). Lineage (GTDB taxonomy): Bacteria > Planctomycetota > Phycisphaerae > Tepidisphaerales > Tepidisphaeraceae > JADYZN01. The sequence continues at coordinate 96,290 of JADYZN010000026.1, forward strand.
TAAATCGCCCGGCACCAGTGAAAGATCAACGCCGCGCACGGAACCCACAAAAACGCCTTCCAGATCGCAATAATCAGCAAAATAACGTCCGGCCGAAGCTGATGACCGAAAATGACGTGGGCGCGATAAATCAACGCCTGGCGGGCCAACTGCGGAATGTCCGGCTGTGTATCGGGCCATCCCGGCGGCATCGTGGCCGCCTTCAACGGTTCATCGGGCGTGCATCCCATCGCCACCAGCGGCAACACCATCAACCCATCCGCAAGCGGAGGATTTTCAATGCTGATCATCCCCTCCGACAAATGCCCCGTGACAAACAACAAACCCCGTCGGATGTGCCAGTCGTCGTCGATGTACCCGCTGTGCGACCAGGAAATCATCGCCGAACGGGGAATGACCACCAATGCGATCAACAGCGTCGCCAGCCAGAACCAGCGATCCAGCGGAGGAAGGGCACGCGAACAACAGGATGGCTTGCCATCAGACAAAGCCGGCAACGAATCAGAAGCTGCGGAGGATGCCACATCCATAGTATAGGCAAAAAATTGTCATTCCCAAGCCCGCTTCGGCATTGAATTTGCTCCAAGTCATCCCGTCAACTTTAAGGAGACTGACCATGACAACGAACAGACACGATTACGTTGAATATGGAATGACGCTGCTTGCCGGCGCGGGGATCGGCGCGGCGATCATGTACCTGGCCGACCCCCAATCGGGCGGAAATCGAAGACACACCCTCGGCCGGTCGGCCCAGTCGGCATTGCATGGGGTGGAGGAACGAATCGGCCACGCCATCCATTCCACCGGCGATGCCCGGACAAAAACGAAAGCCATCGGATTCGCCCTGCTGGGGGCGGCGTGCATGTGGCTGCTGGATCCCACCCAGGGCCGGCGGCGTCGGGCGTTGGTCCGCGACAAAACGGCCGACTTGGCACACGACACCACCGACCTGATCCATCGCACCGGCCGATATGTCGGCGACAAGGTCCATGGTGCAGCGGCCGTCGCGCGATCCATGCTCCATCCAGCTCCGGTGGATGATGAGATTCTGGCCGAACACGTGCGATCGCAACTGGGCCATCTGATCACCAATGCCGGACAGGTGTTCGTGGCGGTGGATGAAGGATCCGTCACCTTGAGCGGTCCGGTCGATGAAGCGGACTGTCCAACGGTGCAAAGAGCGATCGGCCGAATCCCCGGCGTGAGGGAATTGCACTGCCGGTTTGAAGCACCGGCGGGTCAATCAAAACACGCCGGAGCATCCAAGGGATAAATCCCTTCCGAATATGGATGCGAAGGCAAACTCTGGAATACCCTCTCCTTCACCCTTCTTCATGGAAACAGCGAAGAAGGGTGTTATTTTTTCCGGTTCCAGAAATCAAAATCCAGGCCGCCGCGCAGATCGGTCTTTTTCTTTTTCTTCGCCGGAGCCGGTGCATCAGAAGCGGCCGATGGAGCGGCGGCTTCGATCTCGGCCACCTTTTTGATCGACAGGCCGATTCGGCGGTTGTCCTTGTCGATGTCGAGGATGCGGATGCGCACCGACTGGCCCGGCTTGACGGCCGAGGCCACCGTGCTGACGCGCTGGCCGGCCAGTTCGCTGATGTGAACCAGCCCTTCAAGCCCCGCCTCCAGCTCGACAAACGCCCCAAACTCGGCGAGTCGCGAGACCGTCCCATCGACCACCATGTCCACCGCATATCGGTCGTTGACTGTGGCCCACGGGTCCGGGCCGGCCTGTTTAAGGCTGAAGGAGATGCGTTTCTGGACCGCGTCGATCGAGATCACCACCAGCTTGATCGTATCCCCTTCGTGGACCACATCCTGCGGCGACTTGATCCGCTGCCAGCTCATTTCGCTGACGGGCAAAAGACCTTCAAGACCTTCCTCGACCTCGATGAACGCCCCAAACGATTCAACCCGCGTCACCCGGCCGGTCAGACTGGTTCCAACCGGGTATTTGGCCGCTGCGTCGGCCCACGGATCGGTGCCGCGGGCCTGTTTGAGGCTCAACGAAAGCTTGCCGGTGTCGCGGTCGATCTTGAGGACTTTGACATCCAGGGCATCGCCGACCTTCACAAACTCGGCCGCGTTTTGCCGGCCGCGTTTGAAGGTCATTTCCGAGACGTGCAGCAGGCCATCGACCCCGCCAAGATCGACGAACGCGCCAAAATCCATCACGCTGCGGACGGTCCCACGGCGGATCTGCCCCTCGGCCAGTTCCTCCATCAATTTCTGCTTTTGCTGCTCGCGTTCGCGTTCGAGGATGTTTCGGCGGGAGACGATCAGGTTTTTCGCCGCGCGGTCGAATTGCGTGACCTCGACCGTCATCCGCTGGCCGATCAGGGTGGAAATGTCCTTCTGAAAAAAAATGTCCACCTGCCCGGCGGGCATGAACGCCCGCATGCTTTTGATCTCCAGCTCCAAACCCCCCTTGTTCATGCCGGTGACGGTCCCTTCGACGACCTGGCCGATTTCCAGGTTTTCCCAGGTGACGTGGGAGGTGACGGCCCCCTTGCGCGAAAGCACCAGCAACCCTTCGCGGGGGTCGAACCGATCAACGTGAAATTCAATCTCCTGCCCGACGGAAGGGATGTCATCAAACTGAAGCAGTGAGGCGATCCCCTGGCTCTTGCCGCCGAAATCGACAAAAACGTTGTCCTGGTCCACTCGGATGACCCGGCCGATGCGCATTCCCTTGGCCGACGGGGCCTCCGATGTGCGGGGGGCGGGGGCGGACTGGCTGTAAAGCTCCTCCATCGACAACCCTTCGAGGGCATCGTCGATCTGCCGATCCAACGAGGCATCGGCATCGGGTCGGAACTTCTGTTTGTAAAGATCATCCTGCTTGGCCATGGGCATCTCGGTAAAAGTTGGGGGGTATGTTAGCCGGATGAAGGGCAATTCGCCAAGTGAACAAAGGTGGACGGATGGCGTTGGCGGTGGTTCAATCAGGCCATGAGCGACTTTCAACGAACCTACGATCGGCTGGTGGCGGAACTCCGGGAGATCGCCTTGCTGGGGTCGGTGGCCAGCGTGCTGGGGTGGGATGAGCAGGTGTTGCTGCCGGACAAGGGTCGGCAATTGCGGGCCGGTCAATCGGGGCTGATCGCCCGGCTGCATCATGAGCGGTTCACTTCCCCCCGGATCGGGCAGATGCTGGCCGAGTTGGAATCCAGCGGCCTGATGGCCGATCCGCATGGACAATTCGCGGTGAACGTCCGCCAGACCCGCCGGTCGTACGATCGGGCCATCACGCTGCCGGCGGCGTTGGTGGAACAGATGACCGCCACCGAGGTGCATTGCCAGCAGGCGTGGGTGGAGGCGAGAAAAAAATCGGATTACGGGCATTTCAAACCCTGGCTGGAGAAGATGCTGGATTTGAAACGACAGGAGGCCCAATGCTACCTGTCGGCCGCCGGCCATCAGCCGGACCGGCCGACGACTCTTTACGATGCCCTGCTGGAAGGATTTGAACCGGGTGAACGGGCCGACAACCTGCGGCGGATTTTCACCGAATTGCGATCGGAACTGGTCCCGTTGATCGAGCAGGTGGCCGGCCGGCCCAGACCCGATTCGGACCCGATTCCGCATCGGCATTTTCCGCGTGATCAGCAGGAACAATTCGCCCGCGAGGCGGCGGCGAAGATCGGGTTCGATTTTGAGGCCGGCCGGCTGGATGTGAGCGCGCACCCGTTTTGCAGCGGCATCGGGCCGGGGGATGTGAGGTTGACGACCCGTTATCGCGAGGATTCGTTCGCCGATGCGTTCTTCGGCGTGTTGCACGAGGCGGGACACGGGTTGTACCACCAGGGTTTGCCGCCCGAACATTTTGGCACGCCGTGCGGGGCGCCGGTGTCGCTGGGCATCCATGAAAGCCAGTCGCGGATGTGGGAAAATCTCGTGGGGCGCGGGCGGCCGTTCTGGCGATATTTCTGGCCCAAAGCCCAGGAGCGATTCGGGCCGGCGCTGGCGGGGGTGTCGATGGAACAATGGTTGATCGCGATCCACCGGATCCAACCCTCGCTGATTCGGGTCGAGGCGGATGAGGCCACCTACAACCTGCACATCATCCTGCGATTTGAACTGGAGCAGGCGTTGTTGCACGGCGATTTGCCGGCCGACGACCTGCCGGGCGAATGGAACCGACGGATGAAACAGGACCTTGGGGTGGATGTGCCGGATGATGCGCGCGGATGCTTGCAGGACATCCACTGGAGCGGCGGGGCGATCGGGTATTTCCCCACCTATACGCTGGGGAATTTGTACGCGGCGCAGTTTTTTGAACAGGCGAACAAAGACCTCGGCGGCCTGGATGAGGCTTTTTCGCGTGGAGATTTCACCCCTTTGCGCAACTGGCTGAGAGAAAAAATTCACGGCCAGGGCAAACGGTTTTCCGCAAGGGAGCTGGCGCGGACCATCACGGGGCGGGATTTGAACGCCGGGCCGTTGATGAGACATCTGCGCCAGGTGGCGCAATTCGGCGAGGTTTGATCCGTAAAAAAACTCTCTCCCCCTCCCGGTTTGTTGATTCACAGGAGGGGGAGAGGAGAAAAGAGAACCGGATCCTTACAGGTGAAAATCCCCGGCCGCTTCGGGCTGGTAGAGGATTTTCTCGATTTTCAGCTTTCGCTTGCCGCCGGGGGCGTCAAACTCGATCACCTGCCCGACGTGACTGCCCAGCAGCGCTCGCCCCAGCGGGGCCAGCACCGACAGCTTGTCATCGTTGATGTCGGCTTCTTCCGGGTACACCAGCGTGTAGGTTTCGGTTTCGTCGAGTTTCATGTCGCGCACCTTGACCTGCGAACGCATCGTCACGACGGCCTTGGGAACGCTGTTCGTCGCGACGATCCGTCCGCGGCCCAGCTCCTCCTTCAGGTTGGTCGTCGCCGAACTCTGCGCGCCGTGATAGCGCGGTGAATCCACCAGGTGCCGGAGGCGGTCAAAATCCGCATCCGTGATGGTGACTTCATTCAATTTAACCTTTTCCTTGGCGGATGCTTTGGAAACCATGGCAATACTCCTTTACGAAAAATTCGACCGCGACATGCGGCGAATACCTTTGCGTCATCCCGCCTGACAATTGTTGATAAATGATTTTACGGCCCGCCCGCCGGTCGGCGGGAGACCGGAAGACGGCCTTAACGATTAAAGGCCGGATGCAGGCGGTTAAGCCCGATCACAGAACGAAATTGAATCAATGCGTTGGTCATGTAACGATTCAACCAAAAGCCAGCGACACCGGGTGCTGGTGACGATGGCCGCCTTTGCGCTGCTGCTGCATCTGCCGGCGGACGGGCCGGACGACCAGCTTGCGCGCCCGGCGGGCCGCCTCATCGACCGCCGCGTACAGGTCGCGGTCCACCGCTTCGGCCGCCAGCACGCCGTGGCCGCGGATGGCGACCACCAGGCCGCACCGCTTGTCCACGCCGCCCCGGTCGGCGTTGAGGTCTTCCAGCCGTGCCGTCACCTTGAGCACCCAGCGCGAATAGTGTCCCAGGGCGGATTCGATCCGGTTTTCAACGTGCATCCGGATCGCATCGGTCAGGTCAAATCCCATCGCTCGGGTCTCGATCAGCATGGCCGCTTACCTCCAACAAAAAAGGTCACGTCGCAGCTTTCAGACACCACAGGCTCCGAAAGTCGAAGCCCGCTGTTGCAACGAATCATACAATCCGGCAGACTATAGGTAAAATACGATCTTTGGAACTGTAACATAGGAATAAGTTATGGAATCTCCCGCCTCCAGATGGATCAATTACAACCACCTGTATTATTTCTGGGTGGTGGCCCGCGAAGGGGGGGTCGTCCGCGCCGGCGAGGAGTTGATGGTCTCGCAGCCGACGATCAGCTCGCAGCTCAAGCAGTTGGAAAAAGCCCTGGGTCACAAACTGTTCGACCGCGCGGGGCGGGGATTGAAACTGACCGATCCGGGCCGGATGGCGTTCAATTTCGCCAACGAAATCTTTTCGCTGGGACAGGAGATGATCAACGCCCTGGAACATCAGCCCGCCGGCCGGGCGCTGCGGCTGTCGGTGGGGCTGGTGGACGTGATCCCCAAACCCGTCGCCCGCCAACTGCTCGAGCCGGCGCTGCGCCTGCCACAGCCCGTGCGGCTGGTCTGCCGCGAAGACAAGGCCGACCGCCTGCTGGCCGACCTGGCCGCCCGACGAACCGACATGGTGCTCAGCGACGGCCCCATCGGAACCGCCGTGCAGGTGCAGGGATACAACCACCTGCTGGGCGATTCAGGGGTCTCCTTTTTCGCCCGCGAAGACCTGGCCAAACGTTATCGCCGCGGATTCCCCAAATCGCTGGAAGGCGCCCCGGTGTTGTTGCCCAGCGACCACACCCAGCTCCGCCGCTCGCTCAACAGTTGGTTCGATTCCAGGCGGATTCACCCCATCGTCGTCGGCGAATTTGACGACAGCGCCCTGATGTTCTGGTTCGGCCACGGCGGCGCGGGAGTCTTTCCCGGCCCATCGGTGATGGAAAACGACATCCAGCACGACTTGCGCGTCCGCCTGGTCGGCCGCGCCAAGGACATCCGCGAACAATTTTACGCCATCACGATGGAGGAAAAAAACAAACACCCCGCCGTCGTCGCCATCTGCAACGCCGCGCGCAAAGCCCTGACCGGCTGACCCGGCCGTTCCCCATTCAGCTCTGTCGTTGAATCAAAGCAACGCCCGACAACACGACCAGACCTCATCGACCGGCAATCGTTCGATCGGCTCCTGTCGCAACGCATGAACCTTCGGCCCCAGCGGTTTCCAGATATTCGGATCGGTGGGACCGAACAGCGCGATGGTCGGCACGGCCATGATCCCCGCCAGGTGGGTCGGCCCGCTGTCGTTGCCAACCCACAACCGCGCCGACAGGATGTGCCTCAGCAAATCCGTCAACGTCGCCGGCTCGATGATCGAACCGACCTGCTCCAACCGTTGCATCTCCTTTGTCGACAATCGCTCCCGTTCCACCTCCCCGATCACCCAACACAAAGGCAATCGCTCCGATTGCAGATGTCTCGCCAGCTCGATAAACCGATCCAACGGCCAACATTTGTCGACGCCGCCGCTGCCGGGATGCAGACAAATCGACTCCGGCTGATGTCGGGCCGCCAACCCCCGATCCGCGATCGACTTCAGTATCTGCCGCATCGCCGTATGCAGCACCACATCCGATGCCAGTTGATCCAGAATGAACCCCGCCGCCGGCCCGTTCAATTTTTCTCCCATCGGAGGATGCAGCGACAGCACTTTTGTCTCGGGATTCAGTTGAAGCAGCCGCCCAACCACAGGGTCGGCCTGGCGCGGCGTAAACAGCGCGATCGTGTGAGCCGAAGCAAGAAGCTTTAATTCAGCCGGTGAAAGAATCATCTCATCCGAATACAACCCATGCCAGCCGCTCTCGACATCCACCGACTCCACCCCCAGCGCCTGCTCCGCCAGTTTCCCCTTTTGCGACGCCGTGACGTAAAAAATCCGGCTCTGTGGATACAGCCTGCCCAACGCCACCGCCAGCGGCCAGGTCAATACGAAATCGCCCAAGGCTCCGCCATGAAAAATCAGTACGTTCCGACGCGGAAGCATGAGATGCATTGTCGGGCGATGCCATCCGATTGGCAAATGCGCCCGCCCCGTTGATTTAGAGCCTCTCCGGACAGGCTCTTACGTCAACCGGACCACGACCAGCGTGACATCGTCCACCCGTTTGGTCAGCCCCACGAATCGTCGCATCTCCCACAGGATGTTCTGCGCGACGGCGTCGGCCGATGCGCCCCCCTTGGTGAACGCTTCGACGATCCGCTGGCGCCCGAACGTTTCCTGCTTGAAATTCATCGCATCGGCCAGTCCGTCGGTGTACATCATCAGGATGTCGCCCCGTTGCAGGTCGATGAAACTCTGGGTGTACGGTTCATCCGCCAGCACGCCCAGCACCATGTTGTCGCTGCCCAGTTCAAGAATCTTGCCTTTTCTCAAAACCAGCGGTGGCGGGTGTCCGGCGTTGCAATAGGTCAGCCGCCTGCTGCGCAAATCCAGCACGCCGTAAAACAGCGTCACGAATTCGCTGGGCTTGGTGTCGCGGCAGAGCATCAGGTTGATCCGCCGCATGATCTCGTACAGGTAATAGACGTTGTCCGCCTGCGCCCGCAAAAACGCCCGCACCGACGCCATGATCAGGCTGGCCGGCACGCCCTTGCCGCTGACATCCGCCATCGCCAGCCCCAGGTTGTCGCCGGGCAGGGGGATGAAATCGTAAAAATCCCCCCCCAGTTCAAAGCAGGGCACGTAGACGCTGGCGATGTCCACCCCGTCCAGCACCGGCGGCTGCTGGGGGATCATTCGCTGCTGCACATCCGCCGCCATGCGAACCTGTTTTTCCAGCGCCTCCGACTCGATCGCCTCGGTCAACAGCCGCGTGTTCTCGATGGCCGCCGCCGCCTGTGCGGCCACGGCTTTCATCATCGCGATGCGAAGCTGGCTGAAATTCTGTTCCTGCGCGGTATAAAGACGCAAAACGCCGATCGCCTTCCCCTTGTATCGCATCCCCACCGACAACATCGACACGATCCCCTCGCGGCCGGCTTCCTGCGGGTATTGCACGCGCGGGTCGGTGGCCATGTCCCGAACGTATTCATACCCCTTGGGCGACAGCGCCACGCGGTCGATCTCGGCCCGGCTCAGACGCACCGGCCCCTTGGCCAGATACACATCCGACAGTTTGTGAACCGCCTTGATGACCAGCTCATCGTTGTCCTCATCAATCAGGCGGATGCTGGTCGCCTTGACGTTCATCACCTCGGCGACGACCTCCACCGTGCGATGCAGCACTTTCTGTAGGTCGCGCGCATCGGCCAGCATCATCGTGACGTTGTAGACCGCCGTCAGCTCGTTGATGCGCTGGCGAAGCTGAAATTCCTGAAAACAAAGCCGTGCGATCGCGTTGGCCAGAAGAAACAGAAATTGAATCGCCGCCGGCCGGGTGTTGCGCGCACGGGTCAGTTGCGACGCCAGCGATTTGATCTGCTTGGCGTCGACGCCATATTTCTCGGCCCATGAGGCCAGCTTCTCCTCGTCCACCACGCCGGCCTTGGCATCGGCCGACATGCGGATCGTCCCCAGCCGCTGGTTGTTGACGATGATGGGGGCGACGTATTCCCCGCCGGAACGGTGGGGGCCTTCCATGGTTTCATCGGCCGCCGCCAGGGCCTTTTGCTTGCGTAAAAACTCGCTGGTGGGGTTGGGCTGGGTCAAAACGTTGCCCGCGGCGTCCGTGATGGTCGCCTTGACCCCCGCCACCGCCGCGAAGCTGTCCTGGATCTCCTGCAACGTCGGCAGATCCATGAAGTCCGTCAGTTCCAGTTTGTCCGAATCCAGCAATGCCATCCATGCTCCGGGCCGTTCATCCTGCGAATGGGCAGATTGTAGAGCTTGGAGGAAGACCTTCAACGCGGCAACATTTGCGCTGTCCACAATTCCGCTCCCGGCGGATACGATTTCCCATTGACAAGACGGGAATCTATAAGGAGCGGCCATGAACAGGCAAATCGTCAATGGAACGTACGTTTCCTATCAGGATCAGGGCCAGGGCCTGCCGCTGATGTTGCTGCATGGCTATCCGCTGGACAGCCGGCTCTGGCAGCATCAACTGGCCGGGCTGTCCGATGAATTCCGGGTGATCACGCCCGATTTACGCGGATTCGGCCAATCCACCGGCGGGGGGGCGTTTTCGATGGAATCCCAGGCCGACGATGTCCATGCGCTGGCCGAAGCGTTGAATCTGGGAAAATTTTTTCTGGCCGGCCTGTCGATGGGGGGGTACATCACGCTGGCCTATTGCCGAAAATATCCATCCACCCTGCGCGGGGTGGGCCTGATTGACACCCGCGCCGAGGCCGACACGCCCGACGGCCGCCAAAACCGGGATAAAGCCATCGAGCTGGTTCGGCTGCATGGAAGCAAGGCCATCGCCGATCAGATGCTCCCCAAACTTCTGGCGCCCGAAACCATCAACCATCGCCCGCAACTGGCCTCCATCGTCCGTCAGATGTGCGAACAATGTTCGCCGCAAACCATCGCGACCGCCTTGGCGGCGATGCGCGACCGGGCGGACCAGATCGAATTTCTCCCCTCGCTGGCCGAGGCGACCCTCATCATTGTCGGCGATCAGGATGCCATCACCCCGCCGGTCATCGCCGACGCGATGCACAAGGCGATCCCCCAATCGCAACTGGTCGTGATCCGCGGCGCCGGCCACCTGGCCCCGCTGGAACAGCCCCAGCAGGTGAACCGCGCGCTGCGGGCGTTTCTCAAGGCCGGATAATCTATTGCCGCCGATCCCACCCCGCGGGAATGAAACCTCCGCGCAAATAAAAACGCCCGACGTGATCGTGTAAACGATGACGACGGGCGAAAAAACGGAAAATCCACCTGTGCCGTGCGGGAGCGGTTGATCAAACCCTTCGTGAAAAGTGGGTGATAATCCGAATCAGGAGGGTTCTCCTGTTTTCCTCGCCGTTCGGATCCCGACGTTGAACGGTCGTCGCGAAACGACCGATGCCGCGGGCATGCGGCGGGCGAGCGGTTATCCCCGGGGGTTGATTATAGGTTTAACCAATAATGCTCCTCAATCTCGTACACCGCAGAACGTCCGTCTCATTGAATCTTATCGGCGTTCGCACCATCGGGCAATCAACAAAAATGCCCGAAGAATCCGTTCAATTCCGCAACAATTCAAAACGGCGGATCCTCGCCGCGCTTCCACCATTCCCCGTCGCTTTTGCGGCCGTTCTCCTCGTCGAGCGTGTCGCCATCCGAAAACGGATTTCCCTCCCCTTCGTACTGCTGCGTCCCGCGCACGATCGACGCCAGCGCCACCGAGAAGATCGCGCTGATCGACTGCAACGCCTTGGCATCCTCGTCGGTGAACGGTTTGTCCGCATCGCGGAATAATATCATCGCGGCCAGCGGCTCGCCCAGGTAAGTGCAGTTGGCGCCCATGATCGCCTGATCCGCCAGGTAATCCAGCTCCGCCTCGGTCAGCCGTTCCTGCGCTTCCTCGGGCATCAGGTGGATGAACCCTTCGCGCACGACCAATGGCAGCAGTCCGCGCTGGATCGCGTAGGCCAGTTCCTGGTCGCCGGCGATGGTGAACTTCATGTACGCGCCCAGTTGGAATTCCGTATCCTCGGCCGCCAGCCAGATCGCGATGTTGCTGTATCCCAGTTGCCGCAGCATCCAGTCCATCGCGTGGCACAGGAGCTGCTCCAGGTCCTTCGCCTCGCTGATGAATTTCCGGAATCCCTCCTGCGTGCGCACCACGTCCATCTGCCGCGACAATTCGGTGTACGCCCGGATCAGATCGTTGCACAGCAGGTCCACCTTTTTGGAAACGACCTTGCGGGCCGAGTTCAGACGTTTGACCGCATCCCGCAGCCGGTCCAGCCGCTGGGTTTCCCTGACCTGCTTCGCCTGGCGGGCCAGCGCCGATCTGACGTGGTCCATCAACTGACTTGCCGAAAAGGGCTTGGCGACGAAATCCACCGCACCCTGCCGAAGCGCCGTCACCGCCCGATCGACGCTCGGCGCGCCGGTGATGACGATCGCGCCCGCCTGCGGGTGGCGCGCTCGCAACGTCTCCAGCAGTGTCGTTCCATCCCCGTCGGGCAGGTTCACATCCACCACCAGCAGGTCGATCGGCTCGTTTTCGATCACCTGCCGGGCCTGTTGAATGTTCTGCACCGCCACCAGCCGGCAGGGGATCTGTCTCCCGATCACGTCTCCGGCCAGTTCCGCCAGCGAAGGCTCATCATCCACCACGAGAATGTTCGCCTTGCCGACGGCCAGCGCCGGGGTTTTGCTTAATACCGGTGTCATCCTTCTTCCCTTCCTGTTTTGACCTCTATCATCAAGGCGCTACCTTGCGCGCTGACTGCTGATCCGCCGCCGCTTCCACCGCCGGCAGCAGGATCAACGTCCGGGTTCCTTCGTTCCGACGACTTTCCAACCGGATCGATCCACCATTGGATTCGATCCATCTCGACGCCCTGGCCAACCCCATGCCGCGGCGTCGGCCCGCCGGCTTGAAGCTGAAAAACGGATCGAACGCATGTCGAACCGTATGCTCATCCATCCCGCATCCATTGTCCGCGATGGTCATCACCACCCGGCCGGAATACGGATCGAACGCGGCCTGGATCGTCAATTTTCCTTCGCGGCCGTCCGTGGCCTGGATCGCGTTGTCGATCACCTCGACCAGCGCCGCCGTCACCTGCTCGGTATCCACCCGCACCTGCGGGACTTCCTGAATCGTCCGCTCTATCGTCCTATCGGCTGGATCGGTCCGCGCCTTGGCCAGTTCCACCGCCCGAATCACCAATTCCTCTACCGACACCGATTTCACCTGCGGCGGCTGCGGGCGGGCGAAATCCATCAGCTCGGAGATCATTTCGCTCAGCCGGTGCGACTGCTCATAGATCAATTTCGCCGCCGTCTGCTGTTTCGCGTCCGACAATTGTGCCGCCAGCAACTGTGATCGGCCGGAAATGATCGCCAGCGGATTGTTCATCTCGTGGGCCGCCCCCGCCGCCATCTCGCCCACCATGATCAGCGTCCTGGACCGCAAAATTTCGTTCTGGGCGTTGTGCAACTGCCGGTTGGCCTCGGCCAGTTGCTCGGCCAGAATCCTCGCCTCATCGCGAATCTGGGCCGTCCGCAACGCCAGGCTCCATCCGCCGGCGATGGCGCTCAATTCCTGTATCTGCGGGCTGAGACGTTGCGACTCGCCCGCCGGCCCGCCCCAGATCACCCCGCCGATGCACTGCCCTTCGGCCTCCAGGGCGATCCAGTAACGCTGGTCGTGGGTCAACCTCGGAGAAATCGCCGACACCAGCCATTCCAGTTCATCCCCGACCGGCAGGATCGGAACGTCCATCCCGCCCGGAATTTTCAATGAATACGCGCCGGCGGCCTGATCGCCCATCGCCGGGGGTGGACAATCAACCAGCGCGCTTTGACACACCTCCCCCGTCTGATCAAATAGCAACGCCTCGGCGAACGTCTGCCCGGGGGTGAGCGAAAAAACGCAGGCGCTTCGCACATCCAACACCGTGATGGCCGTCTGGCCGATCGCCGCCAGCACCGTTTGCGGCGGGGCATCCGGCCGCAACACCGACTGAAATCCGCTCAAGGCGTCAAAAAACCGCGCCCGCACCGCCAATTTACGATTCTTGCTGGCCAGTTGGCCGCTCACCCGCCCCAGTTCCTTGTTCGCCTGCGCCAACGCCTGCTGATACAGCTCGCTGCCGCTGGTCTGCCCCAGCCCCAGGGCCTGCGCCCTGGGCTCGATCTGTTCCACAAGCCCCTGCTGAACCTTCAAAACCTGCTCCCCATTCAATCCCACCGCGTCCATCAGAACGTTTTTGCCGACCGCGAAAACGTAATTACCGCTGTATCCCAGGTGCTGTTCGCGGACGATCAGATCCGCCAGCGTCACCAGGTTCAACAACCGGGGGTTTTTCACCGTCGCCGGCAACGCTTCGGGCAACTGGCCGTGCAGCCAGATCGAATCCCGTATCGTCAGCGGCAATTGCCATCGCTCGGCCAGCCTCTTGCCGACGACCATGTGGTCCAGCCCGATCACCGTCCGCTCCAGGTCGGCGATGTTCCCCCTCAACAAATCCGCCGCCTCGACCACCCGGTCAAAACTCTTGGGAAGCACCGCATCCAGCGCCACTTTCCCCAGGTCGTGCAGCAACCCGCACACGAACGCCTCGGCCGGATCGACCCCGGCCCCTTTTTTCTGGGCCGCCAGCAGCTCGCAGCAGCAGGCCACCGCGACGGAATGTTTCCAGAATTCCTCGCGGCTGAAATGCCCTGTTTTGTTTGGAGATTCTTCGGCGAAGCACTGAAACACCGACACCGCCAGCACCGCGCTGCGCACGGCCTCGAACCCCAGCAGCGACACCGCCCGCTCGACGCTGGTCACCTGCCCCCGCACCCCGACGTCCGCACGGTGCACCAGTTGCAATATCCGCGTCGTCAACGCCGGATCGCTGGTGATCAGCCTCACCACGTCCGCGGCGCTCGATTCATCGCTGCTGGTCGCCTCCAACACCCGGATCGCCACGGCCGGCAGCGTCGGCAGATCCTCCAGTTGCTGAAGAATCAACTCGACGCGCTTTTCACGAAGCTGGTCGCTGCCTTGTGTCATGCGAGGGACCGTTCACGGCCTGATGGATCACACCGTCAACAGTTCCCCGACCCGTTCGATCAGCTTTTCAATGTTGAACGGCTTTTTCACGAAATCATCCGCCCCGGACCTCATCAGGTCGTTGATCTCATCCTGATTCACCACGCCCGAAACAATCACGATCTTGATCTGCTCAAAATTCGGATTGGCCCGCAACGTCTTGCACACCACGTTGCCGTTCACGTCCGGCAGCATGTAGTCCAGAATCACCAGGTCCGGCATGAACTCCTGCGTCAACATGCCCGCGTCATAGCCGGTCGAGGCGGTCTTGACTTCAAATCGACCATCCCGCTCCAGCACGTCCACGAACAATTCCACAATTTCCGGATCGTCGTCCACCACCAGGATTTTTCGCTTGCCCGAATCCAACGCATCCGGCGGAATGCCGTTCTCCTTCATGAACGCAATCAACGCCTCACGCGGAATCCGCCGAAACCGGCTGCCCGGCACGCGAAACCCCTTCAATCGCCCGCTGTCAAAACAACGAATGATCGTCTGCTGCGAAACCTTGCAAACGTCCGCAGCCTCTCCGGTTGTGAATACTGTCTTCATCCTTCACCTCGTCGCCCCGTCAAATCATCAACAACGGCAATCTTTATCATCTTTATCCAATTACCCTATTTATACATCGACTCAAAAAAATAGCAACTTGAAAACGATAATCTTTACCCATCTTCCCCATCCTCCAGTCAAATTCTTGCGGTAGGATGGGGGGTTTATATTTTATTGGACGGTGATAAGATGGGATATGGTCATTTCAGATCGTTGTTCTGGAGAACCATTTGCCGACTTTACAGGATATCGCCAATCAGACCCGAACCAGCATCAGCACGGTCAGCCGGGTGCTGGCGGGGGGGCCGTCGGCCCGGCGGATCAGCCATGCGACTCGGCAGCGCGTGATGGAGGCGGCCCGCGTGGCGGGGTATCGGCCCAACCTGATCGCACGGTCGTTGCGGACCCGAAAATCGCACACCATCGCGTTGCTGGTCTCCGACATCGCCAACCCGTGGTTTGGCCAGATGGCCCGGCTCATCGAGCAAAGCCTGCATCGCCACGGCTATTCGCTGATGCTCTGCAACAGCGGCGAAGAGCTTGCCAGCGAGGTGGAATATCTGCAACTGCTGCCGCAGAAAGGAATCGACGGGCTGATTTTCGTGCCGTTGACGCGGACCAAAAAGGCGTTGATGGAGATTCTGCCGGCCAATTTGCCCCTGGTGGTGCTGGATCGTCCGATCGCGGGCATCGGGTGGTCGGTTTATACCGATCAGGACCAGTCGGCCCATTTGTTGTGCGACATTCTGGAAAATCACGGGGTCAAGACGATTGCCCTGGCGGCCGGCCCGCAGCAGATCGTGACCCATCGCCGGCGTGCGGAGATCTGCGCTGAGCGATTCAAGGTGATCGCCCGCGTGGATGGGCCGGCCCAGCGCGAGACCGGTCGGATGGCGTTCGTGAAATTTCTCAACGTCCGGCCGGATGCGATCGTCTGCACCAACAATTTTCTGGGGCAGGGGATTTTGGATTCGATGACGGAGGTTGAGCAACCGGCGCTGATCGGGTGTTTTGACGAAATCCCGATGATGCACCTGCTGCCGATTCCGATCGTGTGCAGCGTGCAGGATGTGCCGATGCTGGCCGAAGGGTGCGTCAATCAGATGCTGGCCCAGCTTCAACCCCAGCCGCAAACCTCGCCAAAGCCGATCGTGCTGACCTCGCGGGCGGTGACCAATCCGGCCTTTCATCGCGGCCGGATCAATTCCTGAAGTGTTTATTCTTCTGCTTTCCAGTCGTGCAACAGCCGGCCGACCTGCGTGCCAACGGGAACGGATAAGGAGACATGACCCGAACCGATACGAAGTCATTATGAGAAATGACCCCGTATCGGGTTCCAAATACCGGCAAGTTCGACAGAAAATGGAGGCTGATAAATCAACGTGACCCCTTTTTCTGTTCCGGTTCGCACAACCGTCGCGACCTTCCGACGCAGCATCTGAACGATGCGCGCAGCCTTTTCACAATCTGCCCGGAATTGCAGTGGGAGATGCGCGTGACCGTTCCGCTTCGCGCCGGGGATTGCAC
>JADYZN010000027.1 GCA_020853095.1 Phycisphaerales bacterium
AGAGGTGGTAATTCAAAATGTTCCTGGCGTCCAGCGCCCAGCCATCCCTGGCGAAAGGCCGCCATCGGCTGAACCGGACATTTCTACTTTGCGGAAATACCGGACATTTCTATTTTGGTTTGACAGATCCTTCGGCGGTTTTTGACACAATCGGCCGGGACGCTTAAAATTTCCTCTTTTTCCACACGGAGCATCGCGCCAACATGATGGATCAGGCGATCAGCAAGGCCGAGGCGCTCAGCGAAGCCCTCTCCTACATTCAGCGATTCCACAACAAGGTCGTCGTCGTCAAGGTGGGCGGTTCCATCATGGACGATGAGCTGGCGTTGTCGAAACTGCTCAGCGACATCGTCTTCATGAATTACGTCGGCATGCAGCCGGTCCTCGTTCACGGCGGCGGCAAGGCGATCAACCAGGCGATGGAGACCGCCGGCCTCAAACCCCAGTGGGTGCAGGGGCGACGATACACCGACGAGCGCACCCTCGCCATCGCCGAGCACGTCCTGTGCAACCAGATCAACCGGTTCATCGTCAACTTCATGCAAAGCCAGGGGTGCGAGGCGATGGGGCTCCATTCGCTCAGCAGCGTCGTCCTCTTCGCCGAAAAAACCTACCTCGACGGACCCGATGGCCGCCGGATCGACCTGGGTCTGGTCGGCGAGGTCAAGAGCGTCAACGCGCGACTGCTGCAACTGCTGGTGCAGGCCGACTCGATCCCCTGCATCGCCACCATCGCCCGCGACACCTCCGGCAGCCGGTTGAACGTCAACGCCGACACCGCCGCCGGCGCGGTCGCCGCCGCCATGAAGGCCGAAAAACTCGTCGTCGTCTCCGACACCCACGGCATCCGCGCCAAGGCGGACGATCCCGACAGCCGCGTCTCGCACCTGAACGTCGCCCAGCTCGACGAAATGGTCCAATCCGGCGTCATCACCAGCGGGATGCTCCCCAAGGTCGAGGCCTGCGTTCAGGCCCTGCGCGGCGGAGTGGGCAAGGCCCACATCATCGACGGACGAATCCCCCATTCATTGCTGCTGGAAATTTACACCGAGGCGGGCATCGGCACCGAGATCGTCCTATGACCCGGCCTCCGGTTCCATCCACAACCTTCAACCTCTGAAGACCCACCATGCGCCATTTCATCTCCATCGCCGAAACATCTATCGATGACCTGAACCACCTGCTGGAGGTGGCCGACCGCCTCAAGGCCCAGTACAAAACCACCGGCCGCAACGACCCGCTGCTGGCCGGCAAGGTGCTGGCGATGATCTTTGAAAAGCCCAGCCTGCGCACCCGCGTCAGCTTCAACAACGCCGCCATCCACCTCGGCGGCTCCGGCCTGCTGTTGCGCGATGAGGAGGTGGGCCTCGACTCGCGCGAACCGACAAAAGACGTCGCCCGCATCCTCTCCGGCACGTGCGATGGGATCATGGCCCGCACCTTCGCCCACGACAAAATCCTGACCCTGCGCCAATGGTCCACCGTGCCGGTCATCAACGGCCTGACCGATTACAGCCACCCCTGTCAGGCGATGGCCGACCTGATGACCCTGCGCGAGCATTTCGGTTCGTTGCAGGGCAAAACACTCGCCTTCATCGGGGATGGCAACAACGTCGCCCGTTCGCTGTCGGTGGCGTGCGGCAAATTCGACATGCCTTTCATCCTCTGCTCTCCGCCCGGATACGAACTGCCGCGCGACGATGTGGACCGGATCATGTCGCAGGTTCCGCGGATGGATTTTCAACGGGTCGTCGATCCGATGGAGGCCGCCCGGCGGGCGGATGTCCTTTACACCGACACATGGGTCTCGATGGGGCAGGAGACCGAAAAAGCCCGCCGGCTCAAGGATTTCGCGGGTTATCAGATCAACGCCGACCTCCTGTCGGCCGCCCCCTCCCACGCGGTGGTGCTGCATTGTCTGCCGGCCTATCGGGGTTTGGAAATCTCCGATGAGGTGATGGAAGGCCCCCGGTCGCTGATCTTCCCGCAGGCCGAAAACCGCCTGCACTTTCAAAAGGGGTTGTTGGCGGTGCTCATGGGAGGGCAATGAGCCGTGTTGCGTGATGCGTGAAAATACCGTCGTAAGGCCCACACCGCGGACCATTTTACCGCCCGGGGATCGCAGGGATCGGCTGGATGACGATGTATCGGTCGGGGGTTGGGTCGGTGGTGGAGCGGAAATAGTAGGCCATGAGGATTTTCCCCTCTTTGGTCTGGCAAAGGGCGGGGTATCCAATGTCATCATCGTGGCCATCGGCGCGGAGAATGATTTCGCGCTGGGGGGCGAACGATTCGATCCGGCCGTCGGTCAGGAGCACGGCCCGCATTCCCATCGGATCGCGACGATACCCATAGGCCAGGAGGATGTCGGGGCCGAGATTCAAGGCGGCAAAGGGGTGGCCCCAGAGGGCGCTTTGGCGCGCCGGGGACCATGTGCGGCCATTGTCGAGGCTTTGGTTGGTGAACAGATACCCCGGTGAGCTGGTGCGATAATAGCCCACAAGTCTGCCATCGGGGTGGCGGTGCAACAGCGGCTCTTCCATCAGGGCATCGGGCGTGCCGGCGGCGAGCTGGACGCCGTAAGACCAGCGGTCGGCGGGGATGTCATATTTGAACAGGTGGCAGCCGTTCCATCGCGGCGTGGCCGGGTCATATCCGCCGTAAAAGGCCCAGCCGACCGTCCGGTCGTCCAGCAGCACACCCCCGTTGCGGGTGGCCAGACACCAGGTTTTGCCGGAAGGCTCATCGACGACGGCGATGGGTTTGAAGGGCGTCCAGTTTCGCCCGGCCGGGTCGCAGATGGAATAGACCGGCGTGGTGCACCAGGCATATCGGAAGGGTTGGTAGCGGCGATAGTCATAGGTGAGCCGGCCCCCGTCGCGCGGGGCGCCGTGTTCGGCGAGATTTTCTTCGCGCGGGGCAAAGGAGATTACGGCCGGCGGAAGTTCGTCGGCATATTGCCAGCGGAAAACCGACAGCATCACCCTTCCATCGGGCAGTTTGGTGAATCCCACATCCTGATAGGCCAGGCCCTGGGCGTGATCCTGCTCCATGAGTTGGACCGGCCGGGGCGGCGGTTCGATCGTCCAGGTTTTTCCGGAGTCGACCGAGCGCGCCAGCCAGGGCTGGGAGCGCGGGTCGGTGTGGGGATGCTGGGTCCCCAGGTTCAGCGCTTCGGGAAAATCGCGGTAACAATTTCGCCCGCCGCGAAAGGCCAGCAGAAGATCCCCATTGTCCAAAGTGACCAATGCGGGAAATGAAAGATACCGGTCGGGCCGGCGAATCGTAACCGGCTGGGAATCAAGCTCATGGGTCATGGGGACAAACCGTAGGCTTTCAATCCAACAGCGCGGGAGGCGAATTGCGCTTCCCGCGCCAGAACAAGATGAAGCGATGATCACATCCGTCGACGACGGGCCAGCCCAAACAAAGAAAACCCGGCCAGCAGAGCGAGGGTCGTCGGTTCGGGGACAGCCCCCGTGGTGATCTGATCGAACAGCACCACAGCGTTGGCGGTCCCCGATTGCTCATAGCTGCGGAGCGTCACGCCGCTGAGATTTCCTTCTCCGCCGAAGAAGGAGATGCCGGTTTTCTGGCCCAGCAGGTTCATCGATGAATCGTAGATCTGATAGTCATAGGAATCGATGACGCCGGAAACTCCACCGTTGTCGCGCATGATGGCGCGAAGGTAATACCAGGTATTGAGTGCGGGGGTCAGTCCGGTGACCTGGAGGCCGGCGTTGTAGACGCCGTTGTGTTCGGTGGTGAAGGAGTAGTTGCCGGTTTCCGTACTCAGGCCAACCGATGCGGGTGGCTGGCCGTTTCCGCCGGGATAGAGGCCCGAAGTCAGAAACATCGACGCCAGCGTTCGACCGGAGACAACGTTGACGGCGAGCTGAATGTACTGGCCGGCGGTGTTCAGGTCGGCGGACAATAGCTGCGTCACCGAATCGGCGTTGTAGGTGGTTGCCAATTGCAGGTGCTTGCCGGAGAGGTTGTTACCATCGCTCTCCACGGTGATTGTCTGGCCTGCCGGTGAGGACAACGATGAAACATCGCCCGCCGAGACGGCCCAATTGGGCGAGGGAAACGTGCCGGTGGCATACGACTCAAAGTCATCCACCGTCGCCGCCGATGCCGGGACGACCAACAGACCGCCCGCCAGGGCAGCCAACGATAAAGACAAACCGCGATACGCCTTCATAAAACCTCCTGAAAAAGGAACCTATGTTGAACCCTTCTTACGGACACGAAACACACGTTTCATCCGCACTGCGATGGGTTCGGAGTATCTTTCATTTTTCAATCCATCCGTTTTGGCACCGCCCCCAACACCACATCATCCATCCGGATGATGCCTTGTGTTGAATAGACCACCGCCAGCCGCATGCTCATCGTCAGGGGGCCTTGGTCCGGCGGCGGCTTGCTGAAAACATCCAGTTTGGTCCATTGCCCCTCCTTGAACAGCTTGGCCGAATAAAACCGATTGGCCGTGAACCGTCGCGGCACGTACTTCCCATCCGGCCGGCTCCAGCGGATTTCGATGCCGATGTACGCATCGGGATTCACGCCGTTGACCTGTATCTGCGTGCTCAGGTGATACATCTGTGCCGGGTGATCAACCTTGAAATCACGGTAATAGACCGCGCTGGTTCCCGCGCCGGCGGCATCGATCGCCAGGCAATGCGCATCATCGTGGCCGTGCTGATGATCCCAGTAAAACCGCGCGGTTCCCGGGCTGTTCTGCCAGCCGCCCCAGGGTTGGGGAACCTTCTGATCCAATTCACCCGACACCGGTTTGAACGAATCATTCAGCAGCAATGGCTCATGATCGCCGGCCGCCGGCGACTTGCCCCGCAGACGGATCAGATATCCCACCTCATTGTCCACCCGTTCAAAACCCCTGGCGAAAAAGGCCGCCCGCGCCTTGTGCTGGGGCGTATCCGCCAACGCCACGACCTGTTCCATCAGCTTGCGGCATCGGTCCAGATCCTCCTGTTTCAGTTCATCGAGGTATCCCAACTGGTCAAAATCCATGTACACCCGCCCGACGTACTGTTTGAACCAGTCGGTGCGCGGAACCCGCTTGATCCAGTACTCCTCCCAGTGCTGGAAATACTCCGCCAGCGGCACGGACGCCTTCTCACCCACCGCCAGCCGATACCATTCGAAAAGGGTCTGATCCACATCCGTGTTCGGATCCCACAACAGTTTCATGAACAGATACAACTTCGGCCCGTCGATCCATTCCGGCGAGGCGTACAGTTCGGCGTACATCGCCTTGACGCCGTTCTCCGAGCCGAATTTGATGTATTGGCCCATCAGGTGCGGGTAGATGCGCGGAATCCGATACATGTCCCCGCCGTAAATATAGTCGTACCACCCGATCACCGGGGCGGCCGCGTGCCAGTTGCGCGTCCGCTCCATGTCCTTCTGACGACCTTGCTCGCTGGCCCAACCCTGCCGGTCAATGCAGATGTACGGGACCATCCGCCCGTTGACCTTCACATTCCGCGGCGGATCGGTCACCCCCACATAGGCCAGACACCCGAACCATTTGTCCGGATGGGTCTTCATAACCCCTTCGATCACCTGGTTGGTGAAGTTGAAATAATAGTCCGAATAATCCTTCAACCTCACGGAGTTTTCATACGTTGCGGGGTGGTTGAAATTATTGTTGTCGTTGACCCCCAGCGAAAAGGAGGTGACCGACGGGTTTTCATCGAAATACCGGTCGATCGACTCGACCGCCGCATCGACGATGCCCGGCGCATCCAACACCGGCTGCCAGTCATACCCTTCGGGTTCGGGCTTTTGACGCTTGCCATCGATCAGAGGATAAAACTCCGGATGCCGGTCGTAATATTTGTCGGGGGCGAAGAGCTTGTTGAGATTATGGTGCTGCTGGATCGTCCAGTGCTGCTTTTGCTGATGCAACCATCGCTCGGCATGATACGTGCTGATCACCCGGCTGATGTACGCCGGTCGGCTTTCCACCGGCACGGCAGGGATGGCAAGCCCATCCTGTTTGGGCACGTGCGTGCCGATCTCGCCGGGAAACAGCCACCGCACGCCGACGTAACGTTCCAGAAAATCGTACACCGCGAATTCCGTCCCCGTCTCTGATCCACCGGCCAACACCACGCGATTGGCGGCAGGAAACAATATCTGAAACCCATCCACCCCCAGCTCCTTCAACGGCAAATTCAACGACTGGACGTAATCCGTTTGCCCGACGTGAATTTCCAGCCGGTCCGGCGAGGAAACCCGCTCCACCGCCAGCGTTGCGCCGGTGCTGGCGGCGATGTCCGCCACCAGTTCATCCACGGCCAGTTGGACGAATTCCGGCAACTGCGCCGGCGTCACGATCACCGCGGCCGGCTTGCCATTGACCACCAGGTCAATCGCCCCTTCCGCCGCCCGCGCCGACGAGATGCACACCGCCGCCACGGCGAACCAACCCATCAGATACAGTAGACCAATCCTGCGCATGGCATCCCTGTCAAGAAATCTTCAACGGTCGATCAACGATTACGATCAATACGACGCCCACTGCCCGCTGAGGTCTTCCCAGACCCCGCTGCGCGACCACAGTCCCAGCTTGTTGACGTACAGATCGGAGCCGGATTCCCAGTTCGCATGGCCATCGGCGTACAGAATGTTGCTGCCCAACGGATCCTTGTTGACAAACCGATGCGGCGAAAGCTCCTGTCCCGCGTACCATTGCTGGTATCCCTGATAGCCGAAGATGGATGAATCATCCGCCCGCTCAAAGACCAGGATGAACTCCGCCGGCCGTTTGACTTTGGACGTCGTGATCGACTTGCTCGGATTGGAGCCATCACCCCAGTTGATCCAGCCGCACAGATACGACCAGTGTCCCACGTTGGCCCAATAGGTGCTGGGGTGTCCCCACCTCCGTTGAACATCATCCGATGGACAAACCATGACCGGCGAAGAATACGCCGCCAGATCGCCACTGAGATATTTCCCCTGCACCAGTTGCAGGTTCCAGCTTGCCTGCCAATAGTCATACACAGGAGATGGCGCCGAGGGATATCTCCCCTTGTAATCATTGGTGTACATCACCATCGCGATGCCGATCTGCCTCATGTTGCTCAAACAGGCGGTCTGTTTGGCCGCCTCACGCGCCTTGTTCAACGATGGCAGAAGAATGCTGATGAGAAGCGCAATGATGCCGATCACCACAAGCAGTTCCACCAACGTAAAGGCGGTGTTTGCGCGCACTCGCGGGTTGTCCTTCGCACTGACGTATTCCAGAATTGATGCATCCATGACTTGAACCTCCGGCAAAAGAGTTTGGTTTTGAAGCGAAGGGCTTCAAAAACCTTGTTCGATTCAATCAGACCAGATTCAGCGCGATCTCTTCGCCCACGTAGACGGGCGCGCGCTCCGGAATCAACGTCGGCTCGACCGACGATGGAATATGTGAGCTGTCTTTTCGTTCGATCAGACAGATGAGCTTGTCAAACGCCAGCCGAGCCATCCGCATGACGTCCACGCTGATCCTTGCGGCGGGCACCAGGTATGGAGGGGTGATCTCCTTGTTGGCGTGGGCAATCACCAGCAGATCATCGGGCACGTTCACGCCATGTTTGATGCACGCGGCGCACACCCCCTGTGCCAGCAGATCGTCATAACAGATCAGGGCATCCATCTTCCGGTATCCGCGGATCAGATGGTCGGCCGCCAGTTGGCCGCCAAACGCCGAGGTGCGCGACACCCCCACCACGTGGGCGGGATTCAGTTCATACCCATGTTCGGCGAAAACCGTCAGGATCTTCTTTTTGCGGTCCGGCCGGTCTTCCAGATCCAGGTAAATCACGCCGGGGCGTTGCACACCCTTCGA
This sequence comes from Phycisphaerales bacterium, assembly GCA_020853095.1. GTDB lineage: Bacteria > Planctomycetota > Phycisphaerae > Tepidisphaerales > Tepidisphaeraceae > JADYZN01. The sequence continues at coordinate 7,871 of JADYZN010000027.1, forward strand.
CTGAGCATATTGCACCGGCAACGACAACATGCCGGCCCGATCCACCACCACCTTGTGCTCGATCGCCCGCGTATCATCCGATGGGACCGACACCATCCACACGCCACGATCGGCCAGTTCCTCAACCACCGAATCGGGCAACGCCATGCCGCTGACAAACAACCCGTACAAACGGGCCTCTTCCAGCGCCGCCCGATCCATCTCATCGAGTTCGCCGTGAACCTGCCTGGCATAGGGGGTTGTGCAGACAATCATCTTCAAGGCATACCCATGCTCGGTGGCCAGCCGATGTAGGGTTTGAGCCACGGCCGCGTACACGCCGGAATTGCGGCTGGACCGGATAAACTCCGCCGACACCGCCACCCCCAGCACCTTGCGCGCCTGGCGCTCGGCCACAAACGTCCCTTTGCCCCGGATCGAATACAATAAGCCCTGTTCCACCAACCGCTTATAACTCTGCCGCACCGTCAGATGGCTGATCCCCAACTGCTCGGCCAAATCCACCGCCCCCAAAACAGGCGTATGCGATGGAATGTGCCGGCGACGAATCTGATCCACAAAATGACGTTCGATCTGCTGATAAATCGGAATCCCGGATTCCCGGTCCAGCTCTGGCAGCGAAATGGATACTGCGGAACTTCCCATTGCTTGTAATAATGTAAATGCAAATCAAATATATGTCAAGTATATATTGTAAATTTTTTTACCGGTTCACCCTCTGATACCGACTCGAAATGAAAATGAGAATCTCCCTTGCCCTTGTTGGGGCAAAAAAGATTCTCATGGATTGCAGGCGCAGGTGTCTAATGCGGGCCGGGATGGATTATTCCATCTCCATCCCGCGCATCTCCATCGGGTCGATGTTCAGCATTGACATCGCTTCGATGGGGGCGGTCATGCTGACATCCTTGCCGAGACGTTTGAGTTCATCCTGAAGACGGGCGACGGCCTTTTCCATCTTGGGTTTGTATTCGGCCTCCAGTGTTTTCTTTTCATCGCCGGTGGGCGACCCCAGTTTTTCCATCACCTTCATCTGGTCTTTCATCTTCGCCCCGAGCTTTTCAAGGTCCCCTTTGGCGTCGACCAGGTCGGTGTTGCTTTTGATCTGGCTCAATCGGTCGGCGATCTCATCCAGCAGCGAGATCATGTTGGCGGCGGCCGACTCTCGCTCGGATTTGCAGCCGCTGACCCCCATCAGCAGAAAAATACCCAACGCCACGCCCATCACGCCAACGCCCAAAGTCCTGATCTTCATCCTGATGCTCCTTCCATGTTCCCAGCGCCATGCCACCACGCGGCGGCCATGCGCAACTGGTCTATTGACCCCGTCAAACCCTAATCGTTTGTCATAAAATGAAAATGAACGGCCGGACGGGATGACATCTTATCATCCCGATCAGCGCAGACAATGAAAATCGCCCCGGCCGGTGATGGGCCTAATGCTTTTCATACTCCTTGAGGAACCCCTCAAACAGCCGCAGGTGTCTTTCTTCATCCTTGAGAATCTGGATGACGGTGTCCTGCGTGACGTAATCCACGCCCTCACAAGACTTTATGATATTGGTGTAATGATTGATCGCCCCCTGTTCGGCTTCGATGACCCCTTTGATGACGTAAGCGACATCGGTGCAGTCCTTGAGGGGCTGCAGGGACTTTTGTTCGGGTTTGAATTCAAAACTGCCGGGGACCGTTCCGTAGATTTCCTTGATCCGCTTGGCGAAGATCTGCGCGTGGCCGATCTCATCGGCGATGTCGGCCGCGAGGGAGTTTTTGATCTCCTCGGCGCGAACCCCGTCCAGATTGACCGAATTGGCGATGTAGCTCATCGCGGTTTCAATTTCCATCCAATAGGCCCTGGTCAGCAGGCCGATGATTTCCTTGCGTTTGGTTTCATCTCGAATAATGGGCATGAATGACTCCTTGGTTAAAGTTGACGGTTTCACTATAAAACCGTTGAAAAAATGCGCCTAGGTGAAATCCGTCCATGGATTTTGGAGAACCAAACCGGACTGTAAGCGTCCAAACCATCATGAGCGCGATACCCGTACAGGTTGTGCGATCGAGACTGGATGCGGATTGGGATGTGAAACTGGCCCACCGGCTGGCCCGGCTGATGGATCAGCAGTTTTCCATTGGCGGAGTGCGGTTTGGGTGGGATGCCTTGATCGGGCTGGCGCCGATCGTGGGGGATACGGCCGCGGTGTTGATCGGCCTGTTTCCGCTGTACGTCGCCCGCCGAAGAAGGCTGGGCTGGGCATTGAGCATGAGAATGCTGCTGAACCTGCTGGTGGACTGGGCCATCGGGCTGGTACCGCTGGCGGGAGACCTGGCGGATGTCGGTTTCAAGGCCAACGTCAGAAACGTCCGCCTGCTGGAACGGGCGATGCGAAAAGGAGGGTATAATCAAACGTGAGAAGGCATCATGAAGCTGGAGCCGTTGCAATCCAAAGAGCGGATGAATGGCCTGAAAGAGGCGCTGCATCAACGGACCGCGCCGGCGGCCGGGGCATTGATCGAAAGCCAGGCCAACGGGGACGTTCAATGTTTCGCCTGCGGCCATCGCTGCGTGGTCAAGCCGGGGCGGGATGGGGTCTGCCGGGTGCGGTTCAATGATGGGGGAACGTTGCGCGTGCCGTGGGGGTATGTCGGGGCTTTGGCGTGCGATCCGATTGAGAAAAAACCATTTTTCCACCTGTTGCCCGGCCGGGATGCGCTGACGTTTGGGATGCTGGGTTGCGATTTTCATTGCGGATATTGCCAGAACTGGGTCACCAGCCAGATGATGCGCGACCCGCGGGCGGTCGCGCCGGCGCAGTCCATCACGGCCGGCCGGCTGGCGGAGCTGGCGATCGAACACGATGCCCCGGTGCTGGCCTCCAGCTATAACGAGCCGCTGATCACCAGCGAATGGGCGGTGGAAGTATTCACCGAGGCCCGCCGGCGCGGGTTGCGCTGCGCCTACATCTCCAACGGCAATGGAACGCCGCAGGTTCTGGATTATCTGCGGCCACACGTGCAGGCGTACAAGGTGGACCTGAAGACCTTCAACGACCGCCATTATCGGCAGCTTGGCGGCGTGCTGGAGAACGTGACGAACACCATCCGCCTGTTGAAACAGCGCGATTTCTGGGTGGAGATCGTCACGCTGGTGGTGCCCGGTTTCAGCGACGACGCCGATGATCTACGCCGCATGGCGGACTTTCTGGCCTCCGTGGATCCGCTGATGCCCTGGCACATCACGGCGTTTCATCCGGATTACAAGATGAGCGATGGGTATCGGCCGACCCGCGCTGAGGAGTTGCTAAAAGTCGTCGATTACGGCCGGCGCGCGGGGATGAAATATCTGTATCCCGGCAATCTTCCCGGCCGGGTGGGCGATGGGGAAAACACCCGCTGCCACCATTGTGACGCCACCGTGGTGCGCCGATGCGGGTTTGCCGTGCTGGAAAACCGGCTCGACAAAGGGGGCGTCTGCCCGAATTGTCACAAAATCTTGCCGGGAATCTGGGAATGATTCGCCCGTGTCGTCAGATTTCAAACCGGTTTTTCAATCCCGATGCCCGCACGCGATCCGCGAACAATCGACGGCTTTCGACAAAGGCCTGGTCCACGTTTCTTTTGGAAACGAACAAATCCAGCCCCATGTACCCCTGGTAATCGCTCTGGCCGATCAACCTGAGAATCGTGTCAAAATCAATGGTCCCCTGGCCGATCTGCCGGTGTTCCACATCCTTGGTGTTGTTGTCCGCCACGTGAATGCCGCCGACGTGTTTTGCCAGTTTCGCCCATGAAAGCGGCAGGATTTCCTTCTGTGCCACGAAATGGGCGAAATCGAAATTCGCCTTCAATCGCGGATGATCGACCTCCTTCAACAGCATCAGCATCGATTCGCTGTTGCAGATCACCTCCCCCACCCTTGGTTCCATCAGCACGTTAAGCCTGTATTTCGCGGCCGTCTCGCACGCTCTGCGGCAACTTTCCACCACCGCGCCCCAGCACGCCTTCCAGTCAAACCCGGCCGGGATCGTCGGGCGATAGTCCAGTTTGAAGTTGTACTCCTCCCCCAGCTTGTATGGCCTGCGGGAAAATTTCAGCGGCGGCGCATAGCTGGCCAGATGAATCGACTCGGCCCCGAATGCCGCCGCGTTTTCGCACCCCTGCTCATACAACTCGTATGCTTTTTTACGCTTGGTCCGATCAAGACTGACCAGCGCCGGATCGACGATGCAGTAGTTGTAAACGTGAATCCCCAGGTCGTTGAGCATCGTGCGATATCGCCTGCGATGCCGCTCAAAGTGCTGATTCCAACCCTTGCCCAGCCCTTCCAGTTCCGTATATCGAAACCCCAACCTCGACAAATCCACCAACCCCTGATCCAAATCCTCAAACGAGGGAGGATAACCATACTTGGCGATCTGAAACGCATACGCCACGCCCAGTTTGATCGGTTTTTTTGCCTTTGCCATGTTGAATCAATCCTTTGTTTTGCGCATCAACCTTTTGCGATCTCCAGAAATCCGAAAATCCCCAGGTTTTTCACCTGACATTCCATGCCGGCTCCATCACGCCGAATCACAGCCTCGCCCCCATCTCGATCCGGACTGTGCCAGGTCGAAGCGCCGGCGGATGTTTTGATCTTGATCCGAACGTTCTTTCTGGCGCCTCGTTGATCCGGATTCAATACAAACACCACCCGCCGGCCATCATCACATCGCCAGGCCGACCAGACCACCGGCCCATCCGCACTCTCGGCCTCGATGAAAAAGTCTCGCCGGGTTTGCAGGATGACCTGCGGAATCTGTGCTTTTCCTCGCCAGACCTCCCGGTCGTTCCATTCGGGATGGACCTGCCATCGCTCTTTTCCGGCCGCCGCCAGCCGATCCATCCATTGTTGTTTGGCCTCCGCGGACCGTCGCCTTCCGATCTGCTCCCAATCGGCGAACGAACCGGTGGCCAGCAACCGCCCGCCCCGCCGCAGATACGCCTCCATCATTTCCAGTTCCGAATCCTCCACCACCTCGACGCCCGGCGCCCACAGCAGCGGATATCGCGATAAAACCTCCGCATCCGCCAGGCGATTCAACACCACGTCAAACTGCAATCCCGCCAGCGACAACGCCGTGGCGAGTTTGACCCGCTGCCAATCCCCATCCGCCTCGGGATGATTGTCCCTGCCCCAGACCGCGAAGGCCGCCTCCGGCACGTGGGCCGATTCCCACAGCGCCTGATGTTCCCGCTGAAACCGGTTGTATCGGCCGATGCTCTCCCACGCCTCGATGGCGCGGGGAACGTCGCCAAACAACTCGGTCATGAAATTCCCCTCGACAAAAACCTCCTGGGCCGCCCGAAACGTCCAGCATTCGGCGATCATCCGCTGCCATTGCGATCCCGAATAGGGGATAAAATCGTTCGCCTCCATGGCCGGCCCCAGCGGCTGATGGTTCTGCACCCGCACCGGCCGCCACCCCTGGCCCACCGCCCACAACCGCTTGAGCAACCCCGCGTTGCTGACGTACCCGCCCACTTCAAACCCCGGCGACGTGGGAAACGAATAGCCCGGCCCGACATACGAGGTCGTCAGGCCATCTTCCGTGCTCAGCGCTTTCAGTTGTGCCGGGCCAAAGGTGTTGTGATAGATATGCCAGTTGCAATACACCATGAAATCCGGCCGGATCGACTCGGCATATTCGTTCATCTCGATGGCCGTGCGCCACAACAGATGCGACCAGTACGCATGCAGCATCTGTTGCTGTTCCAACTCGATCGATCGATCCACGCTCGGCGCGGTCTCCTCAAATCGTTCGCTCAATTTGACCCTGGCGACCGGCATTTTCATGGCCCTTCCCGTTCGCTCACGGGCAAAGGATTCAAAATCCGCCTGGCAGAGCGGGCAGTGGCAGGTGGTGCTCAGGTTGTCGTAAAATGCCCCGACAAACCCCGCGTCGATCGCCGATTTCAACCGGTTGCGAAGGTGCGCCTTCCATTTCGGATGGTTCAAACACCCCATCAACCTCAACGGCTCGTCCAGATACCGCGCCGCGGCATAGGGAACCGCCCCACCCTCGGCGTTGCGCTGCAAACTGTCCAGCAATTCGGGCTGATGCCGCTCGATGTCCTGCACGAACACGTTGCACATCGACAGATACGCCGTGCAATGGATCCCCGCCTCGCCGCATTTTTTGACAAAGGGCCTTAAAATCGACTGCTGAACCTCCTCCTGTTGATATGAAAACCCCGCGCTCCACGTCAGCCAGACCCAGTTGAACCCACCCTTTTTCAACAATTCCAGCCCCCGATCCGTATACGTCCCCATCATCCCCACCACCGCCCCGGGGGATGTAAAGTAATCCCAGAGCGACAGATGCGCCTTGGCCACTTCCAGCGGCCCCCCATCCCATCGGCAATATGCGATTCCCCCATTTTTGGCCCATTCCGGCAAACCCCCGCCCACGGTGTCGTTCGTTGCGTGCATGGGCGGGCATTATACCCTTTGTTTATCCGCCCAACAGCCTCGGACTTCTGACTCATCCCCAGTTTTCGGGACAACTTGGCGTGACGCGCCTAAAATAAGCCGAGCCCGCGTGTTACGGGCTCGGGTGGGCCACCCAGACACAATCGACAAGGAGGTCGATCATGAATCGCATGG
>JADYZN010000028.1 GCA_020853095.1 Phycisphaerales bacterium
AGAGGTGGTAATTCAAAATGTTCCTGGCGTCCAGCGCCCAGCCATCCCTGGCGAAAGGCCGCCATCGGCTGAACCGGACATTTCTACTTTGCGGAAATACCGGACATTTCTATTTTGGTTTGACAGAGGAGGTTATCGGGAAGGGATGGGTTGGGTTTACAACCCCAGGCGGATCATTCGGCGGCGGAGTTTCTGGACGTGGATGCCCAGCATCCGGCTGGCGGCGGCTTTGCACTGCCCGGTTTGTTTGAGGGCGTCGACAATCGCAGTTCGCTCGGCCTGTTCCAACGTCCCAAGGAGCGATTCGGTCATTCGGCTGGCCAGGGGCGAGGCTTGCCGAAGCCGTTTGGGCAGGTCATCCAGTTGAATGCGTTCGCCCATCGCCATCACGAACGCCCGTTCCATCACGTTGGCCAGTTCCCGCACGTTGCCCGGCCAGTTGTAAGACCGCAGCGCGGCCCGGGCGCCGGAATCCAGTTGTTTGAATGGCTCCTCGTAACCCTCGGCCTGAAGCATCAGGAAATACTCGGCCAGGGGCACGACATCCTCCAGCCGATTGCGCAGCGGAGGCAGCTCAAGTCGAACCACGTCCAGGCGATAGTACAAATCCTGACGGAACGTCCCATCGGCCACCATTTGTTTCAAATCGCGGTTGGTCGCGCAGATCACCCGCACGTTGACCGGCCGCCAGCGCGTGTCCCCCACCGCGCAGACTTTGCGTTCCTGCAACACCCGCAACAGCTTGGCCTGCAGGGACAAGGACAATTCACCGATTTCATCGAGAAACAACGTCCCGCCGTCGGCGCTGCGGATAAATCCCAACGAATCGCGCACCGCCCCGCTGAACGCGCCGCGCACATGGCCAAACAGCTCGCTTTCGAACAATCCTTCGGCCAAAGATGAGCAATCGACCGGCACGAACGGCTTGTGCGACCGGCGGGAATTGGCGTGGATGTATTGCGCCAACATCTCCTTGCCGGTGCCGGTTTCACCCAGAATCATCACGGTCGAATGACGAGGCGCCACCAGGCGCGCAACTTTTCGCACCTGTTCGATTTGCGCGGAGTTCCCCACCAGTTGACTCCCCTCTGCGCGTTCAAAACGCACAGCCCCTGTTGTATCTTCGGTCAGCATATCCGCCCTCAATCATTTGGAGCCAGCCATCGGCTCCCTCCCCGCACCCAACCATTGGGGAGATTTCATCGCCCGATCTGCCACCCCGACAATCAGGCGAGGCGTATTATGCCGGCACGTCATCACATCTTCAAGTAAAAACCATTAAAATATGCGATTATAGAATATTGCGGCCCGTTGGTATGTCAGGGATTCCCCGCTTCAAATCGTTTCAACTGTTTTTGCATGAACGGATCATGGGGCCGAAGTTCGAGGGCGCGTTTTTCGAGTGAAATTGCGGTCTCCCGGTGGCCATTGCGGTATTCGGCTTCCGCCTGCGTGTCGAGGTAGGCCGGGTGATGGGGGGCGATGGCGGTGGCCTGGCGGGAATCTTTCAATGCCTCGGCCAGATTTTGGCCGGCACGGGCACAAAGCCAGGCGAGATTATTCAACAATTCGGGGTTTTCAGGGTCCAAATCCCGGAGGGTTTTGGCGGGTTGGTAGGCGGATTCAAATAGTTGTTTCGCCTCATTGTTGTGGCCATCCGCCAACAACCTGGGGGTCAGGTCCATCGCGATTTCGGCGCTGCCATCATGTAATGCCAGCAATTTGTCAAGATTTTGCCGTGCCTGAGCCGAATCGCCGCGATCGGCCGCGGCGCGGTAATAGTGCCGGTAGACCTGCGCCCAGATGGGATTGGTGGCCGCCGTGGAGGAGTTGTCGATTTTCCTCCCCTTGCGGGTCAAGACAGCGCCGTTGGTTTGGCCGGTGGCTTCCAAGCCGAGTCGAAGGTGCTCGGCCGTCTGAAAATCATCGCCACGGCGATCGGCGACTCGCGCCAACAGGAAATGGGCGTTGGCCAGATGAACACCCTTGGGCTTAAAAGGAGGTTGCAGCACGCGGTTGAGTTCGCGTTCGGCCAGGTCATCCCAACCCCGCTGCAACAACAATTCGCCGGTTTGCAGGTGGTTGGCCAGGGATTGTTTGGTTTCGATCGCCTGTTGAAATTTTTTATTCGCCTGGTCGATTTTCCCATCGCGCTGGTCGAGTTTTCCTTCAACGTACAGCCACAAGGTGGGCTTGAGGATGGATTGGCAGGTGATGCGGTCCTGCTGATAACCTTCCAATGACCCATGCTCCACGTGGAGGGCCATCAGTTGCATCGCCCATGTATTGTGAGGGGCATAGTCGATGCGATTCATCGCAAGGCGGATCAATCGGGCCGCTTCATCGAAATTTCCGGCGTATTGTTCCTGTTCGATGAGATACAGCAGAATCAGTTCCAATTCGCCCAATGAAATGTCCGGGCGGTCGGCGTCTTCGATCAGAGACTGGTGCATGAACTGAACCGCCCGACGGGGATCGTAATGCGCCCACGCCCAGCCGACGGCGGCGAGTTGGGGAGCGCCCTGGCCGGCAGAGTCCATCTGACGAAGCGCATCCCACGTTTTGCTCGACTGGATGTGCCGAAAACACCCACAAATTCTCCATCGGATGGAATCGGCCGGTTCTTCGACCAGCAGCCGCAGCAGCGCCGGGACGCCGGCCTGGTTGGGCAGGGAGGCCAGGATCTCAATTTTCTGATTTCGCTCGGCCAGTTGAGGTTTGCCGTACTGGGCCATGACATCGCGGACGGCCGGCGGATCGTCCGGGCTGGTCCATGGCATTTGCAATAACAATTGGCCGGCCCGCAGGCGCAATTCCGGATCGGGGCTGCGCAACGCCGCCACCAGCGCCGGCCGCGCGGAGGGGCCGGCGGTGAGCAAATCGCGGCCGGCCTGTTCACGGACCAGGGGATCGTCGGCGGATAAATTGCCGACCAGGGCGGGCACATCCATCGCGGCTGACCATGACCCGAAAAAAGCACACAAAATGATGAACGCCAGGGGTCTCACGATGGGATTCATGGTAGGCGAATTTGAGCTTTTCACGCAATCTTTTTTGTGCCGCGGACGTAGTAATAAGAGGGATAATCGCGATAATGAAATCGCCCGCCGGCCCCCATGTTCGACCCTTTCGCGGAGCATCGGAATCAAGGACCGGAGGGTTGTTGTTTTCTGGAGTGATTGAATGTCGGATGAGAACGTGATTCCATCGGCCCAGAGCGCCGGTTACACCGAGAGCATGATCAAGGTCCTGGAGGGCGTTGAGCACGTGCGGACGCGGCCGGGGATGTACATCGGAGACACCACCGCGCGCGGGCTGCACCACCTGATCTGGGAGATCGTGGACAACTCGATCGACGAGGCGATGGCGGGTTTTTGCAAGTCGATCCTGATCAAGATCAACGCGGATGGTTCGTGCAGCGTGATCGACGACGGGCGGGGCATCCCGGTGGGCATTCATCCGACCGAGAAGATTCCGACGGTCGAGGTGGTGCTGGCCAAGCTGGGGGCCGGCGGGAAATTCGAGCACACCGAAGGGTCGGCGTATCGCACCACCGGCGGTTTGCACGGCGTGGGCGCATCGGTGGTCAACGCGCTGTCGGAATGGCTGGAGGTGGAGGTGTCGCGCGAGGGGAAGGTCCATCACATGGAATTTGAGCGCGGCAAGAAATCCACCGAGTTGAAAGTCGTCGGCAAAAGCAACAAGAGCGGCACCAAGGTGACGTTCAAGCCGGACAACAAGATTTTTCCGGACATCGAGCTGAAATACGAAGTCGTGCAGAAGCGAGCCCGCGAGCTGGCGTATCTGAACGAGGGGATCCAGATCGTCATTGAGGATGAGCGCAGCGGCAAGCGGGATGAGTTCAAGTACGACCATGGGTTGCTGGAATACGTCAAGTATCTCAACGACGGCAAGAACACGCCGCACCCGGTGATTTATTTCAAGAAGGAAGACCCCCAGACGCGGCTGCTGGTTGAAGTCGCCATGCAGTACAACGACGGTTACAACGAGACCATCGAGTCGTTCGCCAACAACATCAACACGCACGAGGGTGGCACGCACCTGTCGGGATTCAAGACGGCGTTGACCGGCACGATCAACCGTTATGCCGAGAGCGCGGGGCTGATGAAGGAGGTTCGTCCCAGCGGCGACGACGTGCGCGAGGGATTGATCGCGGTGGTCAGCGTCAAGGTGGCCGAGCCACAGTTTGAGGGGCAGACCAAGACCAAGCTGGGCAACAGCGAGGTCGAGGGTTTCGTGGTGCAGGCGGTCAACGAAAAGCTGAGCCAGTATTTTGAGGAGCATCCCAAGGACGCCAAGGCGATTTTTGAAAAGGGGCTGCTGGCGGCCGAGGCCCGCGAGGCGGCGCGCAAGGCGCGCGAACTGACCCGGCGAAAAAGCAGCCTTGAAGGGAACAGTCTTCCCGGCAAGCTGGCGGACTGCCGGTCCAAGAGCAACGAGGAGACGGAGTTGTTCCTGGTCGAAGGGGATTCGGCCGGCGGATCGGCCAAGCAGGGGCGGGATTCCAACGTGCAGGCGATTTTGGCGTTGAAGGGAAAAATCCTCAACGTGGAGAAGGCCAACCTGGTGAAGATGCTGAATCACGAGGAAATCCGCACCATCATCAGCGCGCTGGGATGCAACATCCGCGAAGAATTCAACATGGAAAAACGGCGCTACGGCAAGATCGTCATCATGACCGATGCGGACGTGGACGGCAGCCACATCCGCACGCTGCTGCTGACGTTTTTCTTCCGGCACATGCCCGAATTGATCAAGGGCGGGCGGGTCTACGTCGCGCAGCCGCCGCTGTATCAATTGACCCGCCGGAAGAAGATTGATTACGTCCTCAACGAACGGTCGATGCGGCAGACACTGACCGACCTGGCGATGGAAGGGACCGCGCTGGTCATCCGCGACGCCGACACCGGTGATGAGACCCGCCGGTTGACCGGCGAGGAGTTGCGGCGGGTGGTGGAATTGCTCAACAAGCTCGAAGAGCTGGTCCGCATCATCCAGCGACGGGGCATCGACTTCGCGGAATTTTTATCCAAGCGAGACAACCACGGCCGGCTGCCGTTGTATCGCGTGGTCATTGAAGGGGAGGAATTTTTCTTCCACTCCTCCGACGACCGCGACCGGTTTTTGCGGGAACAGAACCTGTGGGTGGAGGATGAGCAGACCGCGCAGGCGCAGGGCGAGACGACCAAGGCGCAGGATGATGAGCATTGGCGGCGGTTGCAGAAGAATCACGAAATGCACGAGGTCAAGGAACTGGAAAAGCTCTTTGCCCAGCTCGAACAGTACGGCCTGATGATCGACGATTATTTCCTGACGCAGGAGGAATCGGTCAGCGGCGAAAAACTGCGGACGCGATACGCGCTGGTGAACGAGGAGAAAACCCACGACATCGCCGGCGTGGCGCTGATGCTGCCGGAGATTTTGAACCTGGGGAAGGCGGGCATCGAGATCAAGCGATTCAAGGGGCTGGGTGAGATGAACGCCGAGGAATTGTGGGAGACGACGCTCGATCCCTCGCGGCGGGTGCTGTTGCGGGTGACGTTGGAGGAGGCCGGCGAGGCCGAGCGCATGTTCAGCGTGCTGATGGGGGAGGATGTCGAGCGACGGCGGCAGTTCATCGAGGAACACGCGCTGGAAGTGAAGAATCTGGACGTGTGATTTTGAATTGCCGGCGAGAGGAAATCAGGCCGGCTGTAATGGCCGGACATCGGCGGATATTTCGGTCATCGCACGCCGGCGGGTGGGGATCAATCTTCTCCATGAGAGGGCAAATCCGGTCCAGACCAGGACCAGCGTGCCGGCCGAAGCGAGGCCGGCGATGGATTGGCCCAGGATGCCGGCGGCTTCGCCGGTATGGCCGAATCTCGCCAGAGCCCGGAGCCGCCGGCCCATGCTTTGGCCGGCAAACGGTTCCCACCGGATGACATCGCCGCCACGGCTGAGGGTCAGTTGTGAGCGTTTTTGAGGTTGTCGTCCCGTGCCGTGATCGAGCGAGAAAACCAGGGGGGATTCCGCCGATTGGGGCATCATCAACGACACCGATCGCCAGCCTTCGGAGTGTTGCTGGGCCACCCGCAGCGCCTGATCGACGCCCGCCATCCTGTTCACCGGATCGATGCGTCCGGGTTTGGCCTCGGCGGATTGAGGCCGGCCGGCGGTTGGTGATGCGGGCGGTGTTTCACCGACGGCGCGGTAGAGCAGGTTGCCGGCCCACGGATACGAAATGACCACGCCGCTGGCCACGATGATCAACAATGGCCCCCAACACCAGAACCCGATCACATGATGCCAGTTCCAGTCGCGCGCCTTGCCGCGCAATCGAGGCTGGAAAAGCAGGATCGACTTGAGCGCGTTGACGCTCCATTTGCGGGGCCACCACAGATAAAACCCGGAGATCATCAGGAACAAAAACGCCAGGTTGCACGCGCCGGTGATGGCCCGGCCCGTGGTGCGCCATTCACCGGAAAGAGCCAGCCAGCGGTGCAGGTCCGTCACGGTGCGAAAAAACGATCGCACGCGCGGCGAACCTTCACCCAACACCGCGGCCGTGTAAGGATTGACGTAAACCGTCCGCCCCCGCCCGAAGGCAATCGCCGCCGGCGCGGCCGGGTCGTTATGAAACGTGATGCCGGTGGGGGTTGATTTGTCCTGAGCGACGGCCGCCAGCAGTTGGGCGACGGGCAATCGTTGCGAATCGGCGGCCGGGGGGGCCTGCCAATAACCGCGATTGGCCCAGTTGCTGATCTGCAATTCGTAGGTCAGCAGCACGCCGGTCAGGGCCATCAGGCCGACGACGAGGCCGGCCGCGAGGCCGATGCACAGGTGTGTCCAGAAGATCGTTTTACGAAAAGGCATGGTCGCCGGCCCTTTGGATCAGCGGATTTCGATGCCGGGCCAGTATCCTTTGACGATGTAGCCGACACCCTGACTCTTGCCGGGACCGAAGGGGTAATACTTGTATTGCGCGCCGGCGACGCTGCGTTCGCCTTCGGGAATCGGCCAGTTTTCAACGTCCAGGTCATGTCCGTTGGCCTTGGTCTTCACCAGGGCGTGCAGTTCGCCGACGTGACCATCAAGGAAGGCGGCGTTGGCGACGCCATTGGTGGATCCGGGATGCCGAAAACAGAGGCTGCCCATGCTGTTGTTGGCCGGCTTGACCACGGCATAGGTGGGGTTGGTGACCACCGGATTGTTCTGCCAATCGGCCCAGATCATGATCTTGGTGGAATCGCCCTTGAGGAAATTGCGTTTCACCCAGAACGGCCGGGGGCCGACCGATGTGGGGCGGGCGCTGGCGGAAAGGGAGTTTTCTCCCGCGCCATAGCTGACCTTCACCTCGTAGGTTTCGGTCGATGACACGGTTGGCGTGAACGACCCAAGGCGGGACATTTCCTCGGTGATCTGATCGCCGGGGCAACGCGCCACTTTTTCGATGATGACGTTTTTGCCCATGTATCGCGGCAGGCCTTCCTCGTAATTGAGGAACTTGTGCGAGTCGGGCATCCAACCCTTGTTTTCGATGGTGTACATCTCAGTGGCCATGGCGTATTGCCGCAACATCGACTTGCAGGCCACCGACCGGGCGGCCAGGCGGGCCTTGCTCAGCGTTGGCAGCAGAATGCTGATCAGAAGCGAGATCACACCGATCACGACAAGCAGCTCGATTAAAGTAAACGCCTTTTGCGAACGGCGGGAAAACGGGGCGGACATGTTGAAATTTCCTTTTATTTCTTCAGGTTGGCGGCCGGCACATCGCCGGCTCAATTCCCACGGCGAGGCATGATATTGAGATTCAGTCTCATGTCAAGTGAGAGATGAGGATATTTTTATCCTCTATCGAAATGGGGCAAAAAATGGCCGTAAATAGGTTGAAATTCAGATCCACAAGGGATGGATCAGCCATCGCGTCTGGCGCGACGTTTGGCTTGAGCGAGCCGGCTCATGCGGTCTTGTAACGGAGGATCGGAGGGGGCAGATTCAGCGGTTGGCGGATGGGTTGGCGTTGTTTGAGGTGAGTGCGAAGTGGGCGAGTGAGGTGCGTTGATGCGGGCGGGATCGGTTGGGGGGATGGTTTTTTCGGATTGTCGTTGTTCGGCGGAGGATTGGCGGACTTTTCGGAGGATCGCCACGCCTGCGTTGGGCCCGGCGGGGGTTGTGGCGGGGATGGTGCCAAAGAGGCGATGCCAGGCGGCATGAAACAGGCGTTGGATGCCGAGGGCGCTCCAGTCGATCCTGCGGGCGGCGACATCCAGCAGGAAGACCATCAGGATGGCGTAGATGATGCCATCGGTCAGGGGCAGGGATGCCTTGCGGGGGGCGAGGCCGGCGCGGTTGAAAAAGTCGGCCGGGTGGTCGAACGGATGGAGGACCCGGCCGCCGGTTCGGTCGGCGACCTGCAAGGCGGCCGCATCGTTGGATTGCAGGTCGCGCAGTTCCGTCGAGGCATCCACGACATAGGCCGCCGACACCCAACTGGAGGAATCGGTTCCTTGCAACCGGACCGCCGCGAGGTAGGCGCCCGGATGGGATGACTCGAATTCGCCTTCGTAGCTGCCGGGGCCTGTCTGCGAAAGGCGGATGTTCTGTGTCGGCCGGCGCGGGTCGGGGGGGAGGATGGTGGCGGTGGCGCTCAGAAAATTTTGAAAATAGCCTTGTTCGCCGACGACCTCGACCTCGATGCGGGCGTGGCCGGGGGTGGTGGGGGTGATGCGCGCATCGGCGAACGTGCCGGCCTGCGGGCGGATCACCCCGCGCACCACCTGTGCCCAGAACTTGTCGAACATCGCCGAGCCGATCCATGCCGAGGCCCATCGTCCGGCCGCATCGGAAGTGAATGCCACGGCCTGTCCCAGCCCGATTCTCCACGATGCCAGCACGGGCAATCCCTTGTCGTTCACCAGCGGCATCTGAAGATACGGGCTGGTTTTGGACCAGGTCATCACCATCCCGCCCAGCGGAGCGAACGATCCCAGCCCGGCGATCAGCGGCGAATCGGCATCCTGCACGCGCGGCACGAATGGCTTTTCCTGTATCAGCACGTTGCGGAGCGTGCGCGCCTCCTTGATGAAGACCTGCGGCAGCGTGGCCGGATCGGTGATCGGATAAAATCGTCCGTGCCCCATCTGCGCCAGTTGAGAGAGCAGCGCCGAATCGGCGTCATCACCCACGCCGACGGTCGAGAGGGTCATGCCGGCGGCGGTCATTTTGCCGATGATGGCGGCGTAATCTCCCGGTTCGCTCTGGCCGTCGGTCAACAGAAGGACGTGTTTGACCGTGATGGAAGGGTCGATTTTCAAGAGGGCCACGACCGCTTCGCGCAACGCCGGCGCGATGTTGGTTCCACCGGCCGGCGACACCTGGCGGATGGCGCGTTCGGTGGCATCGGCATGATCGTTCGCACCCAGCGGCACAACCCAGGTGGGGCTGGAATCAAACGCGACGACGCCCACCTGGTCCTGGCTCCAGAGCGTTCGCAACGCGAGGATGGCCGATTCGTTGGCCAATTCCTGTTTGTCGCGCGTCGAGCCGGCGATCGATCCACCCATCGAGCCGGAATGGTCAATCACCAGCACCAGCGCCCCGGCAGGCATCATTCTTCTCGCCGGCGGCTGGCAATCCACCGGCAGGACTTTTTCCAGTTCCGATCCGATCCAACCGCCGGCGCCGAAGGCATCCGGCCCGCCCACCATCACCAATCCACCTCCCAGATCGCGGACGTATTGCGCGAGCATTTTGTCCTGCTGGTCGTCCAGCCCGCCGAGGCCTTTGGGGATGTTTTCCAGCACCACCGCCTGGTATTGCTGGAGGTCCATCAGATTTCGGGGAAAGGACGCGGGTGAAAAACGTTCCGCATCCAGCGACAACTGATTTCTTCCCAGCGCCCCGGCCAGCGGAGACGATAAATTCTCGGCCGGCTGGCGAACGTACAGAATCCTGCTTTTGCCGCGCACCATCGTGACCGCTTCGGATCGGTTGTTGTCCAGCAGGGTGTCGTTGACGCCCGGTTGGGCCTCGATGAACGCCGTGAACCGATGCACGCCCCCCGGCAATGCCGGCAGGGGCAGGTTCACGACGTTGGGGCCGGGATGCAACGTCAACGACTTGGACGATTGCGCGCCGGCGGCCGGGTCCAGATCGACCGGAAGGCCGTTGATCAGCACCGTCAGTTTGACCGTGACATCGGATGGGTTGTTTGACCGCAGCCGCACGCCGAGGGTCAGCGGTTCGCCTTCGTTGACCGAAGCCGGGGTGATCAGGCCATCGAGCGCCACCTCGCGTCGAAGGTCGTATTGCAAAGGGGCCACGTCGATCGGCACGCGGGCGGCGGCGGCCAGCCGAATGGCCGCATCGAGGTCGCCGGTAGTGGCATTGCCATCCCAGAACAGGACCAGCCGTTGCAGCGTGTCGTTGGGAAGCGTCGCCAGTCCCAGACGAATCGCCTGGGCCACATCCGTCCCGGGGGCGGGAGTTCGGATGGCCGAACGTCCTTCGCGCAGATCAATGTCGGGCAAAGCCTCCATGTGCGACTCCTGATCGAAGTCGATCATGCCGACGCGGTCGGCCGGCGGTTTGTGATGTGACGGATCGCGCACCAGATCGCCGATCACCTGCTGGATGTTGGCCTGGCTATTGGTCTGGACGGCCGCGGTGGATTGGCTGACATCCCGCAGCACCATCACGGTCAAGTCGCGAACCGGACGATTCCAGCGCGCCCCGCCGATCAGCAGCACCGCCGCCAGCAGCACCGCCAGGCGGATCGAGATCGACACCCATCGGCGCAGCGCATCCAGTCCGGTCATGGATCGCATCCCCATCCAGACCATCGCCGCCGCGATCAAAGCGAACAGCCCCAGGACCTGCCATGCGGGCAGATACTCGAAGCTCAACCACGGAAGATCGGCGATCATCGCCCGTATTAGAGTTGGGATAAAGTCGTTCGGTCAAGCCGGCCGGATCAAACTAGGGCAATCGCATGTGGAGTTTTCTCCCTCTCCCGGTACTCCGGGGGAGGGTTGGGGAGGGGGCTCGCGCGGGTGATGCTCTGGGAAAACCCCCACCCTACCCTCCCCCGGAGTACCGGGGGAGG
>JADYZN010000029.1 GCA_020853095.1 Phycisphaerales bacterium
AATGACCGCCTTCCGCGCGGCCCTTTTCAGGTTCACGCGGAAAACAGAATTCGGCTTACCGCCCCGCCGTGACAACACCAAACCCCCCGGCCCCGATCTGGTTCAACCATCGGGCCGGGGGATTTTTTTATTCTTGACCGTAAAAAACTCCATAATTGGTGGAATGTGAAAAATAATTTTCCCGGCCGGACGTTTGTTCAGTTGGAGTCATTTTCAATGTCAAAAATCCTGATCAAATCAATCATCGGTTTTATCGCAATCATCGCGATCTCCACCATCGCGATGGCTCGCGAAGCATCCACCTTGCCGCTCCCCAAAGGGGTGCGAATCGAACGCAACATCTCTTATGGTCCGGACCCTGCCCAGCAGTTGGATGTCTATTCTCCCAAGGATGCCAAGGATGCCCCCGTACTGTTGATGGTTCACGGCGGCGGTTGGCGGCGGGGCGACAAGGCGTATCCCAACGTTGTGGTCAACAAAGTGGCCCACTGGGTTCCAAAGGGATTCATCTTCATCTCGATCAACTATCGCATGCTCCCCGATGCCAACCCGATTGAGCAGGCCGATGATGTCGCCAAGGCCCTCGCCTATGCGCAGGAACACGCCCGGACATGGGGCGCCGACCCGGCCCGTTTCATCCTCATGGGCCATTCCGCCGGCGCTCATCTGGTCGCCCTCATCACCGCCGACCCCGCCATCGCCGCCAACCAGGGCGCAAAACCATGGCTCGGCACGATTCCTCTGGACAGCGCCGCCTATGATGTGGTCGCCATCATGCGGCATCGTCACCCATCCCTCTACGATGACGCCTTTGGCGCCGATCGCGATTTCTGGGAACAAGCATCGCCAACCCATCGTCTCAAATCCGCCACCGTTCCCATGCTGCTGGTCTGTTCCAGCCGTCGGATTCTCTCCCGCGCCAACGCCAAAGCGTTCGCCCAAAAGGATCATTCCCTCGGCGCAACCGCCACCCTTCTCCTCCAGGACCTCTCCCACGGCCAAATCAACGCCAACCTCGGCCTCCCCGGCGAATACACCGACCAGGTCGATAGCTTCATCCAATCCCTGCTCCAACCGTCACATTGATGGTTTCACCTTCTCATGGAACGATGGATGCGATGTTGGAGCCGTTGCATGAAGGGATTCCTGTTCAACAAAAATATCCCGACATTCAGCTTCACGTCGGCGCGCCGCTCAGGTGGTGGCCGTGGGGGAAAACGATCGTGAAATAGAGGACCACCAAGGCGATGATCCAACCGGCCAATACCAGGCACAGAAGAACAAAGAGCTTTTTATGAGGTTTGAGAACTGGTTGTGATGGCATGTAAGTTAAGTATAAATAGTTAGTTATATCAATTTCACAATCCGATTGTCACAGCCCGCAGGAGATGCGGTAGCCGGCCTCGAACACCGCGTTGAAATCGTAAACATTGCGGAAATCTTCAACCGTGTCCTCATCGGTTTTTCGGAGCACCCCATTATCTACCAGCGCAAAGACGATCCGGCCAAAGTCCATCGTGGTGGTGATTTTCCAGCGTTTAAGGACCGTCTGGGCCAATAATCCCCACTGGGACAGGGCCAAATCACGCAATCCTTCGCACAATTGCGTGCCGCTGACGTGGCGGTTGAGTTCGGGGTCGGGGTTATCCCCATGCAGCTTTTTGACGGTGAATCCAAGCCCCTGCTGCACGAAAACAAAGGCTTCCAGAGGGTAGACCCCGATTTCTTCAACGATTTGTTGAAGTGTTTTGGAAGGCAGGGGGTCGTCCACATTGGCCATAAAGTCATAATTTACCACGAATTTGGCTGTTTCGCCAACGCCCGGAATCGCGGATCGCGACTGGATATTTCCTCAATAAAATGTCGATTTTAGGGTTGTAAGGTGGTTGAGGCGCGGGGGGTCGTCCCTATAATGCGCCACGCATGAACCCAAGGATGGAGCGATCGTCGATGCGTAAATTCTTCCAGGCGTCCGGAATCTGCCTTGCGGCCGCGCTGTTGGCCGGCGGGTGCAAAGTCACCGAACCGACCCCTTTCAGCCCCCAACTGCTGCAACAGTCCGAACGCACCCATTCCAGCGAGGTGGTCGCACAAAAAATGCGCCCGCTCCCCACGACACTGGAAAGCCCCTTCCCCGGCCGGGATGGCAAAACGCCCTCTTCCCAGCCGACCACCGGCCCATCGACCACCTCCGCCCAGTCCAGACGGATGACCCTGCAGGAGATCGTCCATCGCGCCGTGGCCAACAACTATGACGTGCGCGTGGCCGGCTACAACACGGCCATCGACGAAACCCGCGTGGTCGAGGCTCAGGCCGCCTTTGATCCGGTCTTTTTCGCCAATGGCCAGCACGAACGGCGCGACAACGTCGTTCCCGGCACGGTCTATGCCGCCCCCGGCAGCAGCACGCCGGTCTTCACCAACGTCGATCAGGCCAGCATCAGTTCCGCCGCCGCCGGCATCCGCCAGAACCTGTCCAGCGGCGGACAGATTCAGCTTCAATATCAGACCGCCTACAACCACCTGAACCCCCCGCGCTACACGATCAACAACTACTGGGAAAACAACCTCGTGCTGGAATTGACCCAGCCCCTGTTGCGGGATTTCGGCAGCACCGTCAACAAGGCGCGGATCACGGTCTCGCGGCAAACTCAGCGAATCAGCCTGCTGGATTTTCGCCTGGCCTTGGTGAAGAACGTTGCCGAGATCGAGCAGACCTACTGGCAACTGTCCGCCGCCGAACGCGATGTCAAAATCCAGGAGGAACTGCTCAAACGCACCGAGGACACCGCCATCATCCTCGACAAGCGCCGCCGCCAGGATGTCACGCGGTTGCAGGTATCGCAGGCGGATGCGGCCGTGCAGTCGCGCCGGGCCGCGCTGGTGCGGGCCAAGGCGCGTATCCGCGACCTGTCCGACCAGCTCAAGCAGTTGATGAACGACGCCGATTTCCCGATCACCGGCGCTTTGGTGATTCTGCCGGCCGATGCGCCGGCCGAGGTTCCGATCCGTTTTGATCTCCAGGACCAGATCGAAACCGCCATGGAAAACCGCGCCGAGCTGGGCCAGCAGCAACTCCGCGTCGATACGGCCTCGGTGGTGTTGCAGGTGGCCAAAAACAACCTGCTGCCCCAGTTGAACCTGATCGGCTCGGTCGGCGCGCAGGGCCTGGGCGGCAACTTTGACAACGCGGTGGATGTGCAGAGCGATTTTGATCACATCGGCTACCGCATCGGCCTGCAACTGGAAATCCCCATCGGCAACCGCGCCGCCCGCGCCGCCTATCGCCGAAGCTGGCTGCAACGCCAACAGGCGATCGACGCCTATGCCTCGCTGGTCTCCAAGGTCTCCCTGGAGGTCAAACAGGCCCAGCGCGAAGTCGAAACAAGCTGGGATGAGATGGTCGCCACCCGCCAGGCCCGGTTTGCCCAGGCCGATGCGCTCCTGGCTCTGCAACAACGTGAAGACAACGGCGAAGCGCTCACCCCCACCTTTGTGCAGTTGAAACTCGACACCCAGGCCAACCTCGCCAACGCCCAACGCGCTGAATCGAGTGCGCTGACCAATTACAACCTCGCCATCGTCAATCTCGAACGCACCAAGGGCACGTTGCTCCGATACAACAACATCCTGATGGAAGAAGCCACCCCCGAATTCGTCACCCGGCAGGTGGGTCGATAAGCCAACTGCCAACGGACAATCCCTTTGTTTCTTTCACAAATCCCGTTGATCGGGTAATTTACCCGCGTGCTCACCCTGTTGATGCTGCAAGGCCCCGACAAGGGGCGACGCTTTGAACTGCCGGATGCGCCGACGCTGGTCGGGCGCGACAGCCGGCAGATTCCCCTGACGGACAACACCGTCAGCCGTCGCCATTGCGAGCTGCTTCCCGCCGACGGCAACTGGATTCTCAACGACCTCGGCAGCGCCAACGGAACCTACATCAACGGTTCCCGCGTCGATCGCCGTTACACCCTCAAGCCCGGCGACCAGATCCGCGTCGGCCGGACGCTGATGGTCTTCGGCGCCCAACCGGGCGTATTGCGCGCCTCCAGCGGCAACGTCAGCCTCGCCGGCGAAGAGATGGGCATGGACGCCTCGATCATGCACACCGTCCCCTCCAACGAGGATTCGATGGTGATGGCCGTCCCCGAACCGGCCGCCGCCGCGATGAGCAATCTCAAGCTCCTCTACCAGCTCAACGCATCCCTGGGCAGCAGCTTCAACATCGACCAGGTGCTGGAAGTCGTCATGGACCTGGTCTTTGAACACGTCCAGGCCGACCGCGGCATCATCCTCCTGGTCGACGATGAGACCAACGAAATCATCCCCAAAATCGCCCGCGCCCGCGAAGAAAATCCCCGCAAGTCCGAAGGCGATGTCGCCACGGACAAAATTTCCGCCGGCGAAAAAATCCACGCCTCCCGCACCATCATCAACCACGTCATCCGCAACGGCGAAGGCGTGCTGTCCTCCAACGCCATGGCCGACCAGCGATTCAGCAAGGGCAAAAGCGTCCACGACCTGGGCATTCGCTCGGCCTTGTGCGTCCCCATCAAGGCCCGCAAGCTCGATGCCCATGAGGGCGATCAGGTTCTCGGCGTCATCTACATCGACAGCTCGGTCAAGAATTACACCTATTCCCCCGACCAGTTGCGGCTGCTGACGGCCATCGGATTGCAGGCCGGACTGGCGATTCAAAACGCCCGCCTCCATCAGATCGGCCTGCAGGGCGAACGCATGGCCGCCATCGGCGAAACCACCGCCGCCCTGTCGCACTCGATCAAAAACATCCTCCAGGCCCTTCGTGGCGGCGCGGACGTGGTGGAGATGGGCTTCCGTTCAAACAACCTTCCACAGGCCGCCAAAGGATGGGGCATCGTTGACCGCAACCTGCGAAAAATCTTCAACCTGACCACCAACCTGCTGGCCTACAGCCGGCCGCGCGAACCCAAGCTCGAACCGGTCAACCTCAAGTCGCTCATCGACGACTGCCTCGAACTGGTCGCCGCCACCGCCAATGAAAAGCGCGTCATGGTCGTCGCCGACGTCGACCGCGACATGCCCGCCATCCCGCTCGATCCCGATGGCATCCACCAGGTCGTCATGAACCTGCTCAGCAACGCCCTCGACGCCGTTGAGCCGGCCAAGGGACTCATCCGCGTGGTCTGCCGTTATGAAGCAGACCACCGCCGCAGCACCATCGAAGTGATCGACAACGGCATCGGCATCCCCCCCGCCATGATGCGGCACATCTTCCAACTGTTCCATTCCACCAAGGGCAACCGCGGCACCGGCCTGGGGCTGGCCGTCGCCAAAAAAATCGTCGAGGAACACGAAGGAACCATCGTCGCCAAAAGCTCCCCCGAAGGCAGCACCTTCACCGTCAGGCTCCCCGCCTACCACGAAAGCATCGCCGACCCATCCCACACCCACGGCCCGGCCCGCTGACAGGACAGCTACTGCTGCGGCTTGCGGCTGGCTTTGACGTGCTTCTTGTTTGACCGCTTGGGACGCCGACCATATCGCGTCCCCTCGCCCGTGCTGGCGGCCTTCGATCCGGCCAGCGGCGGCCTTGTGTGATTCTCCCCGTTGCCGGTCACGTGGTTCAACTCCGCATCCAACGGCTTCCACCAGTGTTTCTTCATCCCCATCCGCACCAGCCGAACCGCCTCCGCCGGATCATCCACCACCTTGAAAATGTCCAGGTCCTCCGGATCCACAAAACGCGGCCGAAGCTGCTTGCGCATCCAATCCACCAACCCGCCCCAATATTCCGACCCGTACAAAATGATCGGAAACGCCTCGACCTTCAACGTCTGGATCAGCGTGATCGTCTCAAAAAATTCATCCAGCGTTCCATACCCGCCCGGAAAACAGACGAACGCCGAAGCGTATTTCACGAACATCACCTTGCGGGCATAAAAATAATGAAAGTCCAGGCTGATGGTCTGATACTTGTTCGCCTCCTGCTCCTGCGGCAACGTGATGTTCAGCCCGATCGACTGGCCGCCGGCCTCAAACGCCCCCTTGTTGCCCGCTTCCATGATTCCCGGCCCACCGCCGGTAATCACCGCGAAACCTTCCTTTGCCAGCAACCCGGACATCTTCTCGGCCGCGCGATACATCGGATCGGATGGCCTGGTGCGGGCGCTGCCAAACACCGTCACCGCCTGACCCACCGAACCCATCACTTCAAACCCTTCCACGAACTCCGCCATAATGCGAAAAATCCGCCAGCTCTCCATGTCACCACGTTCGATCGGCATGTTTCAAGGCTCCAAAACGGACAAAAACGACCCCCGATATATTGTTTATCGCCCCCGCGACGGCCATGTCTTTACGTTCATTGCCACCCATTGCCGCGCGCCGTCGGTTGCGATAGCCTCTATTTCATGCCACAAGGCGAAAAAATCGCACATTTGCTCTCGGAAATGGTCCGCATTCCCAGCGTCACCCCCGCCCAAGCCGGCCCGCGTTCCGGCACGCCCGGCGAGGCCCGCATGGCCCAATGGGTCACGCAACAGCTCCAGTCGCTGGGCGCACAGGTTCATCACCAGCAAGTCCTTCCCGGCCGCCAGAACGTCTTCGGCCTCTTTACCGGCCAATCCCAAAAATGGCTCGGCGTCGATATTCACATGGACACCGTCGGCGTCGAACAGATGCAAGGCGACCCCTTCGACGGCCGGATCGAAAACGACCGCGTTTATGGACGAGGTTCCGTCGATACCAAGGCCACGCTGGCCGTCTGCCTGGAACTGCTGCGAAATCGCGCCGGCAAACCCCTTCCCCACAACCTGCTCATCGCCGCAACCTGCGATGAGGAAGATGCCGCGCGGGGCGCCCCCGCCATGGCGCACTGGCTCAAGGATCGCAACCTGACCCTCGACGAACTGGCCGTCGCCGAACCAACCCTCTGCGCCCCCATCCACGGCCACAAAGGGGTCATGCGCCAAAAATATCGCCTGCACGGCGTCGCCGCCCATTCCTCCCGTCCGGAACTGGGCAAAAACACCATCACCGCCGCCGCCAAACTGGCGCTGGCGTTCGATGCCGAAAATCAACGCCTCGCGCAACTTTCACCCACTCCACTGGGCCGCGGGACCGTCGCCGTCACCACCATTCACGGCGGCGTCGGCATCAACGTCATCCCCGATTCCACCGAATTCACCATCGACCGCCGGGTCGTCCCCGGCGAAAGCGCCTCCGACCTGGCCGACCAATACCTGCAACTGGCCAGGCACGCTTCACCCCTGCCGGTGGACGCCGAAAATTACCTGCTCATCGACGCCTTCTATCGTCCCCCGCAGGATGATTTCATCCGGCGAATCGCCGATTGGTCCGGCCAAGCCCCCGCCACCGTCCCCTATTGCACCAACGCATGGGCCTACACCCCCGCCACCGCCAGGCAATGCCTCATCATCGGCCCCGGCTCCATCGACCAGGCCCACGGCGCGGTGGAATGGGTCGAAATCACCCAGTTGCAAAAACTCGCCGATCTCTACGCCCGCTGGTGGGGACTGTCATCATGAACCCCGTCCGCACGCTGGTCATCGGCGCGGGAAATTTCGGGCGGATGCACGCCCGCACACTTCATGGGCTGGCCGAGGCCCAATTGGTCGGCGTCGTCGATCAAAACGCCGCCGCGTTGCAAACCCTTCGCCAATCACTGCCGGATGTTCAGACATGGACCCGCCTGGACGATGCGCTGGCCGCGACCGACGCCGAAGCCTTCATCATCGCCACCCGCACCGATTCGCATGTGCCGATCGCAAAGCAGCTTCTGTCGGCCGGCAAAACCATCCTGGTTGAAAAACCCCTCGCGCAAACCGATGTCGAGGCCCAAACCCTCGCCCCGTTGATCGCCCCCGATTCCGCCAATTTCATGGCCGGCCACATCGTCCTCTTCGCACCGGAATTTCAACGCCTGTTGCGGGACTTGCACACCCACGGCCCGCCGCTCCATTTTTCCGCATTCCGCTATCGCCCGCGCGCGCAGGGTGATTTGTTCCCCGAAGAAACTCCGCTGCGCATGACCATGGTTCACGATCTGTATCTCGCCCTGGCCCTGACCGGCGGCCAGACCCCCGCGAAGTTGACCGCGCAATACCGCCGACGACCCGACGGCCGCGCCGACCTCGCGCTGGCATGGATTCATTGGCCCGACGGAACACTCGGCTCCTTCGCCGCCGCATTCATGACCCCACCCGGCATGCCCGAAGACGGCTTTGACCGCCTCGAAGTCTTCGGCGAATCATGGGCCGCCCGCCTGCGGCTCAATCCACAACCCTACGAACTGTTCACCGACCGCGCCCAATGGCCCATCGGCCTGAACATCGACGACGACCCCGCCCGCCCCTCCGGATGGCTGGCCGAAGAACTTCGCTGCTTCTGCCGAATCGTCCGCAAACAATCCCCCGTCCCCCTTGGCGCCCGCTTTCAAGATGCCATGGCCATCCAACAGTGGCTGCGACAACTCGAACAATCCACCTCCTGAAATAATCGCGCGGACCATCCACACCCCAGATCAGTCGAGCATGTCATGCCAGCGATAAAACCAGTGCGCGATGCTGTATTGACCATTTTCCTCGACCAGCAGGTAGTTCAAATAGGCGCAGCGGCAGTCGCTGTCCTCGGGATCGCGGTCATACAGCGCGGCGGTGAGAGCTGCTCGTCTGATCGCGATGGGAATGTCACTGGGCACATCCCCCACCTGACGGGCAATAGCCATCGCCGCCGAGGCCTTATCGATCTGCTCGGCCTTCGGATCGACCCGTCCGGAGAGAATGGCCGGATCGGTCTCGGCGACATAGGCCTTTTCAGTGCTGGCCGGCACGAAATAGTCGACACGCGCCTGGTTATGGGCAGCGATGAACTGCGCCAGCGTGAGCCGCCGCTTCACCACAGGATGCAGCATCTGATACGCTGCGGCATAATCCTGCTTCACAATGGCCTCCGCAAAGGGCCTCCCCGCGAGGGTATAGGTCTTTTCCTGTGGCGAATCGAACGTTCCCTCGTTCGCCTCTTCCGCCGGTACGGATTTGGAAGCCGGCCGATCACAGGCAACGACGCACACCAACGTCAGCATTGCCAAAATCATCAGGTTTTTCATACTTGGAAAATACTCTTCGCATTGACGACACTCAACAAAAATCCGGACCCCTTTTTGGTACCAACAACCAGGAACAGATAAGGGGACACAGAATAATGGCACTAAATCTTGCTCAGTGGTCCAGTGAATAGCCCATAAGCATATAATTAACATCGGCTTAAGCGAATTGAGAACAAATAAGGGGACATTACCGACACAAAGTCATTATGAGAAATGACCCCCTCTATCTGATTCCGGCGGGCTAGTCACACCTAACCTCAATCCTCGTCCCCGGCTATTTGCTCGGTGGGCCGCCCTTGTTCTTTCCACCGTTCGTAGTCCCACGGGTAGAAGAAATCCTGCTCATCCATTCTGATTCCTTCGACGACAGGACGGGTCTGATCTCGCATCCAATAAGCAAACGGAGCCTGTTCCTCCGTCGGCAGGTTTCTCATCCTCGGATACTCCAACTGCTCTTGCATCACACCTGATGACTCGATGCTGTTGATGCGACGCACGCTTTCCGCCGGCTCTTGGATAAACCAGGCCTCAAACCGGGTGTCCGGATTTGGAACCAGCGCTTTTGAAAACTGAATGTTGTGGATGCCGATGATTCGCCCCTTGCCGCCGACTTCGGCAATGCGTCCAGTGCGGTATCTTCCCCATGACTTGCCGCACTCGCAATAACGATGAGTCTCTGATAACCGAAGCCGGATGATGTCCTGGCAGGCGATGCAGTAAAGCAGCTTCATGCCCCAATCCTATGCCGCGTGAATTCGGCTTGCCAATCCTCACAATCCATCAGATTGATCGTATTCTTCGTGATCAAGCGCCCTTTCCGGCCCGCCTTCTGAACTCATCATACCAATTCACGCCTGATCGGTACTGAATCTCGCGGTGCTCCTCAACAAGCCAGGCCGTACAAGGTCCGCCATGCACGACCGCCGTGTCCAATCCGACTGAATTCAATGCGCCGCTTCCAGCCTGATACCTCAGCCGGGGCTTGAAATCCTCTCCCGTGACCAGATGCCCGTAGAGCACGAGTACTTCGCCCTGATACAAATCCCACCAGTGCTTTCCATCCTCGATTTCGCCACGGACATTCTGCGACACGATATGCCCGTAAACATTCGCGGAATCGTCCTCGCGCCACGGATCATCCAGGCAAACTCCGGCGTGCGTCACCAGGCACTTTTCGCCGATTCGGATAATCCTGGGCAACTTGCCGAGCCATTCCAAGTAGGCATCCATTGGAATCCGCTTCTCCAACTCCCGTAATGCGTAGTGATAGTGCGGCGGCAATCCCTTGCGCCTCGTGCCCGACAGAAATCCGATCTGCTTGGCCTCGTGATTCCCCAGCGTCATCTCCATCTGGTATTTTTGGATCAAATCCCACACCTGCCCCGCATCAAGGCCTCGGTCAAACGCATCACCCACCAGGATGATTCTGTCGTCGGGCGCGGGTTGAATCACCACCTCAATCAGATGCTTCAACTCACGGCCCGCACCGTGAACATCACCAATCACAAAGGTGCTCATCATCCCCAATGAAAGCATGACGGCGCTTGTTTGCAAGCCTCTTCACTTCCGCATCTGTCCTTGCGCACCCATATTTTGGATAATTTAAGATTCCACGGCGTAGCCGCACAGGGCCATTGGCCCCCGAGAAAAATGGCGAATTCACCTGGTCCTAATGGCGCCGCGAGCCATTTATTTGGGATGGTTGGTCAAACGAGAATAAAAATACCTGACGATCGGGACCTACGAGTTTCCCTCGATTGCCTAAATATATCTCGAAACAGAATGTGCCTTTCGGAACAACGAATGAACCGGAGTACCACGGGGCATAAGACCATTGATCTTGGGCTGAATCGCTGTCATCGATCGGTTTGGCGGATGCGAGCAATCGCTTGAGCAATTCCTCGTTCAGCATCCCTCCTTTCGATGCGTTCAGCCCCTTGACTAAACGAATGTCGTGGATTTCCGAGATGTCAGGAAAATGATTGATCATGGTGGATTTCCGGTTCCAAATTGCCTGCGGCTGAGTGGCTGCATTCATTCTCTCGTCTGAATAAACCTGCGGTATTGTGGTGCCAGCAGATGGCTTTGGCATCTGTGATTGCTCGCTCCCATGGTCACACCCACAGCCGACAAGAAAGAACGGGAATTGTAGAATATACATGATCAGAGTTTGACGCATTGTTTCACCTACAAAGGTGTAAAGACGGTCTCAACACTCCCGACTCCCAGATCGTTCTTCTTCGCAGGACGAAATCAAAGGGGTCGGGAAGCATTTATCTTCACCGATTCACGCCCACGGCCCCAGCAAAAAAGCCTCTGGCTTTGTTGGCCCTCCATTTCCACGTCGTTATGATGGTATCCGTAAGGCACAATGGAAAGACCCGCATTGATCCGCGGGGCCGCACAACTGCCCGTTATACCGAATAAATCAAGGAGCTGCCCGTGCTCGATGACCAAAGTCTCGCCGCTCAATTTCCCACCCTTTCTGCCATGACCTACCTCAACACCGCCGCCGAGGGTATTCCGCCTCTGGTGGTCGGGCAGGCGTTGCAGGAATATTTTCACGACCATCAACGCGGCATGGCCGGCCGCGATGCCCATTTCGCCAAACATCTACTTCTACGCCAGCGGGCCGCCAAACTCCTTCGCATCGAAACCGATGATGTTGCGATCTGTTCCTGCACCTCCGAAGCCATGAACCTGGTTCGCATGGCCTTGCGGCTAAAGGAAGGCGATGAGGTCATCATCAACGATCTCGAATTTCCCTCCTCCGTCACCCCATGGCTGCCCCCCAATTCACCCGCAACGATCAAACTCTGGAAGGCCCGCGACGGCGCGCTGCGGCTGGATGATCTGATCCCCCTGCTTTCGCCACGCACCCGTTTCATCGCCTTTTCGTGGGTCAGCTTTTACAACGGTTATCGCCAGCATCTGAAACCCATCGTCGAGGCCGTCCGCAAACATTCCCCCGCGCTGGTCGCGGTGGATGTCACCCAGGGCATCGGCCGCGTGCCGCTGGAAGATGCCCCGGTGGACCTGTTCGTCAGCAGCACCCACAAATGGCTGGTCAGCACCCACGGCGGCGGCATCGTCGCCATCCCCAAAGCCTCGCGCGACCGCTGGACCGTGCCGGCCGGCGGATGGTTCAACATCGCCAACGCCTTCGACGCCGATCGATTCCAACACGCCGTCGTCAAGGTCGGCGCGGCCGGTTTCTCCGTCGGGATGCCCAATTTCCCGGCCATCTATGCCATCGCAGCCGGCACGGGTTACATCGCCGACATCGGCGTCGAGACCATCGACCAGGCCACCCGTCCGCTGGTGCAACAGGCCCATGCCGAATTGCGAAAACTCCCCATCGAAGTCATCACCCCCGACGACCCCTCCACCCTTTCGGGCATCATCGCATTCCGCCATCCGGCCGCCGAGAAAATCAATCAGCACTTGGTGCAAAACAACGTCCATCTCATGTGTCAGGCCGGCCGCATGCGCATCAGCATCCACGGCTACAACCGCCCCAAAGACATCCAAAACCTCATCACCCATCTGCGGGAGGCGCTAAACCATGTCTGATCGCGC
This sequence comes from Phycisphaerales bacterium, assembly GCA_020853095.1. Taxonomy (GTDB): domain Bacteria; phylum Planctomycetota; class Phycisphaerae; order Tepidisphaerales; family Tepidisphaeraceae; genus JADYZN01. The sequence continues at coordinate 12,692 of JADYZN010000029.1, forward strand.
GGATTCACACATTCACCTGTTCAACCCCGGCTACACCGCCGAGCTGCCGGTCTCGTGCCGGCGCATAAACCCCGACGAGAAAACCCTTTACGAAGCATTGGCCCTGAAATACAACATCAAACAGGCGCTGGTGGTGGGTTATGAAGCCGAAGAAGCCTATCGCGGCAACAACAACTATCTCGCCTCGCTGGTCCCCGCTCATCCCTGGGTTCGTCCCGTTGCATTTTATGACAACCCCGCCTCGATGACGATCCAATCCCTCGAAGCCCGGCTCGCACAGGGATTTGTCGGCATCAGCTTGTATCAGTTCGAGCAGACCGAGGCCCGATTGAACGCCGTTCCCGATTCAATTTGGCGCTGGCTGGGTGATCACCGATGGTTGTTGAGCGTCAATTCCACCGCCGAGCATTGGCTCCCGTGGCAAAACATCCTTCGTCGATTCCCCGATGTTCGATTGGTGGTTTCCCATTTGGGATTGCCCAAGGCCCCCGCGAATGATGAGCAGGCCGCCGAGTGCGTGGCCACCGTCACCGCGTTGGCAAAATTTCCGCAAGTTTACGTCAAACTCAGCGGTTTTTACTCCCTCAGCACCCCCGCGCACGACTATCCTCACCGCGCGGCTTGGCCTCTGGTTCCTGTGTTGTTGGACCATTTTGGAACAGGCCGGCTCCTCTGGGGTTCGGATTTTTCACCCGCGCTGGAATATGTCAGCTTTCCCCAGATGTTGGATGTGATGCAATATCTCCCGTGCCTTGATTCCAAATCTCGACAGCAAATAGAGGGGGAAAATTTAATTCGGCTCCTGAACGAAGCCTCAACGGCTCAGCCGTAAGTATCAAGCGAGGATCCCAAACCGGTGGCGGCCGCGACCAGGGCATCGCCCGCCTGGCTGGCTCCTTTGGAGGCGGCTTCGATCAACTGAATCGCCGCCGATCCTTGCAACTGCTGCACGTCCAAGACTTTGCGCGCAACAGCAAACTGCACCTGCGACATCGTTTTAGCCGCCTGAAGATTGCTTAGTCCGATCGCAAGGTCCATGGTGATTCCTTCAGGGTTTGTATCGACCAAACCATTGCGCAATATTTTATTTTTTCAACGAGAATTCAACTTGACTCCGATATAATGTTAGGGTAATGTTCCTTAAAACACCCACCGAACAGGGTGTCAGGGAAGGATTCCCGCGGATGGCATTGGATGCCAAAATTTCGGACGCCGATCCATCGTGCGATGCGCGCGATCGTCAGGCCAGTTCGATCGACGAATTGATCGAAAACGATCCGGATTTGGCGCCGCGAGGCCCATCGGCATTGCTGGTGCAATCGGCCATTCTGGACCCGGCGGAGATCCGCGCGTTGCTCGATGGTTATGAAGCGGATTTTTTAGCGACGGATTGTTTATCGGGGGATTTCAACTCAGGGAGCTGTCATGAATCTCACACCGCGCCAGGTGGATGTGGTTGTCGCGATCCGAAACTACCGCCATCTCCATGGCTATTCGCCCACGATGCAGGAATTGGCCGACCAGCTCGGCACCAGCAAAGTGACCATCTTCGAGCACGTCGGCGCTTTGGAAAAAAAGCGCATCCTGCGCCGCGACAAGCACAAGGCTCGCTCTTTGGAGATCACCGCCGATAGCCGCCTGCCCGATGAAAACCGCGGCTCCAAGCTGCCGATGCTCGGCGCCATCGCCGCCGGTTCACCGATCCTGGCGGTCGAAAACCGCGAAGAACTCGACCTCGAACAGATGTTCAACGCCCGCCAGGGGGTGTACGTCCTCAAGGTCCGCGGCGATTCCATGATCGAAGACCATTTGTGCGACGGCGACTACGTCGTCATCGAACGCCGCGAAACCGCCCGCAATGGCGAACAGGTCGTCGCCTTGCTCGACACCGGCGAAGCCACCCTCAAGCGCTTTTACCGCGAAGGGGGCAAAATCCGCCTTCAACCCGCCAACAGCACCATGGAACCCCGGATCGTCTCCGCCGACCAATGTAAGATTCAAGGGGTCGTGATCGGGGTGTTGCGAACCTACAATTGACCGCCCTTTTACCGTTCGGATCGGTTATCATCCCGTGGACCACGTTGAGGCGTTCCGTTCATGGAACGGAAGCCTGTCATTGATCCATCAGGAGTGCCATGAACACAAAATCCGAACGAGCGTTGTTTGACTTAGGGTTGTTTCTGATCCGTCTGGTGCTGGCGGCGGTCTTTATCTTTCATGGGGGACAAAAGCTGTTTGGATTGTTTGAAGGTCATGGTTTGCAGGCCACGACAAAATTCATGGAAGGCCTCAACATCCCCATGCCGGCCGTCAGCGCGGTGGTGGTGGGGATCGTCGAATTTTTTGGCGGGATCGCCCTGGCGATGGGGTTATTGACCCGCCTGTTCGCCTTTATGATCGCCTTCGACATGACGATTGCGATTCTCAAGGTGCATCACGGTTCGTTCGGCCTGCCCAGCGGCATGGAATTCGTGTTGATGCTGGGGGTGACGTCGCTGGGGCTTGCGTTGATCGGGCCGGGTCGAATCTCGCTGGACCATGCGATCTTCCGTAAACGCACCGTCACCACCACCGCCACGGCCTGAGAACCCAACAGACGGGGCATCTCTTGTTGACCAAGGTCCACTCGTTCGTCCTGATCGGCATCGACCCGATGCGCTGCGAGGTCGAGGTGGACGTGTCGCAGCGCGGGTTGAACAAGACGATGATCGTCGGCCTGCCGCAGGCGGCGGTCAAGGAATCCATCGAGCGCGTCCGCCGGTCGATCATCAACAGCGGATACGCATTCCCCACCCACGCCCTGCTGATCAACCTCGCCCCGGCGGACGTGAAAAAAGAAGGGGCGGCGCTGGAACTGCCGATGGCGATCGGCGTCCTGCGCGCGGTCAATTACATCCAAAACGACCTGCATCGCGATTTTCTGATCGCCGGCGAACTGTCGCTGGATGGACGGTTGCGAAAGATCAAAGGGGCGTTGTCGCTGGCCCTGTTGGCGCGCGACAGCGGCCGGCGCGGCGTCATTTTGCCCGAAGAAAACGCTCGCGAGGCGGCGGTGGTGGATGGGATCGAAGTTTATCCGGTCTCCAGCCTCGCCCAGGCCGTGGCTTTTTTGAACGAGCAGTTGCCCCTTGAACCCTATGAGATCAATGGGGAGCCGTATCAGTCGTCGCAATTGTCCTCGGCGCTGGATTTCGCGGACGTGCGCGGCCAGGAGGCGGTGAAACGCGCCATCACCATCGCGGCGGCCGGTTCGCACAACATCCTGATGGTCGGCCCGCCGGGAACGGGCAAATCCATGCTGGCGCAACGTCTTGCGGGGATTTTACCCCCACTGTCCCGATCCGAATCGCTGGAGACGACGCGGATTTATTCGGCGCTGGGTTTGCTGCCCGATGGCGTGGCGCTGATGGATGAACGGCCGGTCCGCACGCCGCACCATTCGGCCACCGCGCAAGCCCTGGTGGGGGGCGGAACGATGCCCCGGCCGGGAGAAGTGTCGCTGGCGCACCACGGCATTTTGTTTCTCGACGAGCTGCCCGAGTTTTCCCGCTACGTCCTGGAGATGCTTCGCCAGCCGCTGGAAGCCGGCGAGGTGACGGTGGCGCGGGTTCACGCGGCCATCAAATTCCCCGCGCGGTTCATGCTGGTGGCGGCCATGAACCCGACCGCCAGCGGCTATGCCTCCGACAATCCCAAGGCGCGCGACAAATACCTGCACAAACTCTCCGGGCCGCTATTGGATCGAATCGACATTCACGTCGAAGTGCCGGCCGTCCCGTATCGTGAACTGACCGGCAAACGACCGGGAACCAGCAGCACGCAGATGCGCCAGCAGGTGTTGTCCGCGCGGGCCGTCCAGCACAAACGATTCGGCGACCAGACCTGCAACGCCCGGATGGATTCCAAACAACTCAAAGCCCACTGCGAACTCGATGAGGCCTGCCTGCTGATGATGAAACAAGCGATGGATGAGATGGGCCTGAGCGCGCGGGCCTACGACAAAGTCCGCCGGGTGGCCCGAACCATCGCCGACCTCGAAGGCAGCGAACGAATTTCCGAAAGCCACCTGGCCGAAGCGGTGCAATACCGGCTGTTGGATCGACGGTTCTGATGACCTATTCCGTCCGTGTCCATGCAAGGCACAACGCATTCCCCTCACTCGACTTTCCCCAGCAGAAACGACAACAGCAGCAACGCCAGGACCAGACTGGTGATCACCACGAATTTGGGGTCGCGTTCGTAGATGAAGGCGAAGATGGAGACGGCCACCCGCATCACCGGCGTGGCGATCAGCGCCAGCAGACCCAGCATGACGACGGCACGCCCCTGAAACCGGACCAGCCCCTGCCAGACATCCGGAATGGTATGGGGAAATTCGGCGTCGTCGCTCGTGAGCCGTTTAAGCTCATCGGCCGACTCGCGATAACCCAGATGATGGGTGAAGCTGAGGACCATCCCCAGCACGATGATGAACAAACTGGTCAGCACGCCGATGCGCAGCAGCCGGCTGATGAGCAGTTCAACCTGCCGGACGCGATGGTCCCGCTCGGCCGGCGTCAGCGTGGAATCCGGATCGCTCATTTCCAGAAGTATCCCTTCCAAAGCATCTGCGCGGAGACCCACAACAACACCACGACAAAGAGCATGCGGATCCATTTGCCCTGCAATCGTCCCAGCAGGTGCGAACCGGCCCACGCCCCCAGCAACACCCCCGCGGCCACCGGCGCGGCGATGAACGGGTTGATCTCTCCTCGCGAAAAATAGACCCCCGCGCTGGCGGCCCCGGTGACGCCGATCATGAAATTGCTGGTGGCGGTGGAGACCTTGATCGGCAGCCGCATCCCCAGGTCCATCGCCGGAACCTTCAACGCGCCCGACCCGATGCCCAGCAATCCGCTGACGACCCCCGCGACGTACATCAGGACCAGACCCAGCGGCGCGCGGGTGACACGATATGAAATCTCCCGTCCCAGCGCCTCGTCAAAATAACTGCCGTGCAGCTTGAACCGATCTGACATCCGGTCCGGCGGCACGGATTCGGCCGCGGTCTCGTGGCGCTTGCGAAACATCGCCAGCGCCGAATATCCCAGAACCAGACCGAAGATGATGAACAGCCAGCGCGGCGAGATCAGCCCGGCGATGACCGCGCCGCTGATGGCGCCGCTGGTGGTGCCGATCTCCAGAAGCATGGCGACGCGCAGATTGGTCATCCGCTCGCGAACGTAACCGGCGGCCGCCCCGCTGCTGGTGGCAATGATGCAGACGATCGACGCGCCGATGGCATAACGGATCGGCACCCCCAGCAACAGCGTCAGAACCGGTATAACCACGATCCCGCCCCCCAACCCCAGAAGCGATCCGATCACGCCGGCGAAGATCGAGGCGACAAAAGACCAGAGGGTGAAGGCCAGTGGAGTCACGGGCCATTGGTGTAGGGCAAGCCCGCGATTTAGACAAGGGACAATCCTTCGGTCCATAAATCCACCGTCGCGAACGACACTATTTCTTGACCGTACCCCTTGATGGGCGGTAGAGTTAGGATGAACCGCGGCAGGCGGATTTTGATGTTGATCCTTCCTCCCGATTCACGGCCGATTGGTTTTTGTTCGGGTTCCCACGGCGGCCGTCTGATTGATCACCTGGGCTGACACCGGTTTTTGTGGAGGTCTTGTATGCCCCCCGTTTCGCAGCAGAATTCCCGCGCCGGACTGATTACGGCGGTGGTGATTTTCACGATTCTTTTTGTCACGGCCACGATTTTCGCCATTTATTACGGCGTCGAGGCCTCCCGCCTGCAAAAAGACTATTCCGACCTGAAGTCCAAATACATCCCCCTGATCATCCCCGAAGGGGGATTGACCAGCCCCATTGTCTCGGAATTGCAGGCGGCACGGTCTGACCCCAATTCCGGCATCCCCTCCTCCATGGCCCTTTTGGACGTCGCGGTCAAACAACGCGACAACCTGGCCCAGGCCATCACCGGCACGCCCGGCTCATCGCCGGCCGATGCGCAGACCGCCGCCGCCACCGCCCTGACCATGGCCAAGGATCGCACCAAAGATGCCTCGGTGACGCTCCCCACGTCCGATAATCTGGCCGGAGCGGTCAAGATGCTGGCCGATTCGGTGGCCACCCATGCCGAACAGGTGAAAACCCTTCAGGCACAGGTGGAGCAGACCCAAAAGGAAAAGGCCCAGCTCATCGCCGACATGAACAAGGCCCTGGCCCAGAAAGACCAGGACATTCGGGCGATTCGCGCCCAGATGGAAAAATCGACCGCGGACGTCGCGGCCTACAGCGCCTCGAAGGACCAGAACGTCGCCACGATCGAAAAGAATCGGGATGCCGAACGGCAGGCCGCTCAGGATGCCATGAACAAAAAGGACGTTGAGCTGGCCAGCCTTCGCCGCGACTTGGACAAGGCCCAGAAGGAACTGGACATCCTTCGCAGCCGGTTGGGCGGCCTGCGCGTCAACCCCAACGATTCGATCGTCCGCCAGGCGGATGGGCAGATCGTCCGCATCGCCGGCGATGGGATTGTCTACATCAACCGCGGCACCGGCGACCAGATCGCTCCCGGGCTGACCTTTGAAGTCTACGACAAGACCACCGGCGTGCCGGCCATGGGCGACGGCCTGAGCGACACGGACATGCCGGCCGGCAAGGCGTCGATCGAAGTGATTCGCGTCGGATCCACCAGCTCCGAAGCCCGAATCGTCCGCCAGACCCCCGGCAGCCAGATCACCGAGGGAGACCTGATCGCCAATCTCGTCTACGACCCGAACACCAAGTACAACTTCGTCGTCTACGGCAAGTTTGACATGGATCACAACGGCGTCGCCACCGCGCAGGATGCGGACGTGATCAAACGGCTGATCGCCCAGTGGGGCGGCCGGGTGGTCGATCAGGTCAACGTGGACACCGACTTTATCGTGCTGGGCAAGGAGCCGGTGGTTCCGACCTTCAGTGCCGATGAAGAGCGCGACCCGATCATCCAGCAGAAGATCGCCGCGGCCAAAAAGGAAGTTCAGGATTATCAACACGTACTTCAACTGGCCAGCGAACTGCACATTCCGATCATGAACCAGAACCGCTTCCTGTACTTCACCGGCTATTACGACCTGGCTGGCCGGTAAGATAATCGGACCTGCCCAATGTCCACATTGGTGGAGCCAAAGCCAACCCTGCGGGCTGATCCATCGGGGTGGAATGGCCATCCGTATTGGAGGGCGGCGGTCTCCGCCGCCGTATTTGACCGGCGAAATCCGGCGTCGCGGAGCGACGCCCTCCAGGATCCGCAATGTAGGGTGGGCCTGTGGCCCACCAAATCTTAAAATTCACAAAACCCCGCCGACAATGATGGCCTTTGCCGTGTCAAACCAAAATAGAAATGTCCGGTATTTCCGCAAAGTAGAAATGTCCGGTTCAGCCGATGGCGGCCTTTCGCCAGGGATGGCTGGGCGCTGGACGCCAGGAACATTTTGAATTACCACCTCT
>JADYZN010000030.1 GCA_020853095.1 Phycisphaerales bacterium
AAAAAGGCAAGAGCAAGACGCCGGCGCTGGACAGTTTCGGTCGTGATCTGACCGAGCTGGCCAAGAGCGGCGAATTGGACCCGGTGATCGGGCGCAAGAATGAAATCGAGCGCGTGATCCAGATTCTTTGCCGCCGTCAGAAGAACAACCCGGTGCTGCTGGGCGAGGCCGGCGTGGGCAAAACCGCCATTGTCGAGGGTCTGGCCCAGATGGTCATCTCCAGCAGCGTGCCGGAAATTCTGCACGACCGTCGGATCGTGGTGCTGGACCTGGCGATGATGGTCGCGGGGACCAAATACCGCGGGCAGTTTGAAGAGCGAATCAAGGCGGTGATGAACGAGGTTCGACGGGCCAAGAACGTCATCCTGTTCATCGATGAATTGCACACGCTGGTGGGCGCCGGCGGCGCCGAAGGCGCGATCGACGCCAGCAACGTGTTGAAACCCGCGTTGTCGCGCGGCGAGATTCAGTGCATCGGCGCGACGACCTTCGACGAGTATCGCAAATACATCGAAAAGGACGCGGCGTTGGCGCGTCGATTCCAGCCGATTCACGTTGATCCGCCCAGCAAGACCGACGCGGTGGAGATTCTCAAGGGCCTGCGCGATCGCTACGAGGCGCATCACCGCGTGCAGATTCTCGATGCGGCGCTGGTGGCGGCGGTGGAGATGTCGGACCGGTACATCACCGGACGATGCCTGCCGGACAAGGCGATTGACGTGCTGGACGAGGCGGGCGCGCGGATTCGTCTGCGCAGCATGACCAAGCCGCCAAATCTGGCGGACCTCGAAGAGCAGATCGAACGGCTGAGCATTCAGAAGGATGAGGCCGTGAAAAACGCCGAATACGAAGAGGCCGCCAAATTGCGCGACCAGGCGGAGGCGCTGCGCAAGAAGAAGGAGGAAATGCAGCGCCAGTGGCGTGAAAAAGCCAAGGAGGTGGACGGCGTGGTGGATGAGGAGGTCATCGCCGAGGTCGTCAGCAAGATGACCGGCGTGCCGCTCACCCGGCTGGAAAAAGAGGAAGCCCAGCGTCTGCTGGAACTGGAAAACGAGCTGCACAAGCGCGTGGTGTCGCAGGATGAGGCCATCAAGGCGATCGCCAAAACGATCCGGCGCGCCCGCAGCGGTTTGAAGGACCCGCATCGTCCGATGGGCAGCTTTTTGTTCCTTGGGCCAAGCGGCGTGGGCAAGACGCTGTTGTCCAAGGCGCTGGCCGAGTTCATGTTCGGCGATCCCGATGCGTTGATTCAGATCGACATGTCCGAGTACATGGAGAAGCACAACGTGTCGCGGTTGATCGGCGCGCCGCCCGGATACGTCGGGTACGAGGAAGGCGGCCAGTTGACCGAGCGCATCCGCCGCAGGCCCTACAGCGTGGTGCTGTTGGACGAGGTGGAAAAGGCGCACCCGGACGTGTTCAACATGCTGCTGCAGATCATGGAGGAAGGTCGGCTGACCGATTCGTTCGGCCGGCACGTGGATTTCCGCAACGTGGTCATGATCATGACCAGCAACATCGGCGCGGACCTGATCAAAGGCGGCGTGCAGCCGTTCGGGTTGCAAGGTCGCGGCAAGGGCACGCGCGATGAGCAGACGTACGAGAAGATGAAAGAGACGCTGATGAAGGAGATCGAGCGGTATTTCCGCCCCGAATTCATCGGCCGACTGGATGACGTGATCGTCTTCCGGCCGCTGACCCGCCAGCATCTGGAACGCATCGTGGAGCTGGAACTGAACAAAGTCACCAAGCGGTTGACCGAACACGGCCTGAAGATCGAGATGACGGCCGAAGCCAAGGAATTCCTGATCGACAAGGGAACCAACAACGACTTCGGCGCCAGGCCGCTGCGCCGGGCGATCGAACAGCACGTGGAGGATCCAATGTCCGAGGAAATCCTCCGCGGCGGTTTCAAGGGCAAGGATTTGATCCGCATCTCGGTCAAAACCGAGGAAGGCGGCGACAAACACCTGTTCTTCGAGTCATTCAAGACCGAGGCCCCCGCCGATAGCCAGCCGCTTGCACAGGCGGCGTCCGATGCGACGTGAGCTTGATGGCAAAGTTTTTATGCCACGAAGCCCGGCCGACAACGCCGGGCTTTTTTATTTTCAACGGGAAAGATTTTTGGCGACATCCGACAATTTCTGGTGCGCCAATTCACAGGCGTAATCGACCTGGATCGTCCTGCGATACAGATCCATTTTGCGAATGGGATCGGATTGGGCATCGGCCGCGGCAAGGAAAGGCGCGTGCAGACGTTCCCAGAGCGTCATCACCTGGCCATAGGTTTGAAACGAACCCTTTTGTGCGCCGGACGGCAATTCATCCGGCCGAAGAATCAGACTGTGCGGCGGGAGAGCTTGCGCAAGTTCTTTGTCGGAACGAGGTTGCGCATCAGGCAGTGGTTGATCCAACAAAGGAATCACCGCCACCGCGTGCGAACCATCCTTCAGGGGATAGACCGCCGCGAGAAACGTATCGAGATAAAGGCTTAGTTCGACCTGAATCACGCGGACCTGGCGGGCAGGCTCGGCCGTGGCCCAGCCGGCGACCAGGAGCTGGCCCTGGGAATAATTTTCAATCACGTGGCGGGGATCAACGAAATCCCGCGGGTTTTCGGCCAGCAGATCGAGCCGGACGATCCCTTCGCCGCAGCGTTGACGGCGTTGGCGGCGGGCCTCCTGCAAAGGCATGTAGAGCCGGGCGAGAGTGTCAAAGTCCCGCTGGGACCAGGCCACGGATTCGGCGGCGGACAATGCCATTTCGGCTTCGAGATATCGCATGGCCATCAGGTGCTGTTGGCCCAGTTCACATTGGGATTGCAGGTCGATTGCCATCATGTCCGTATGGTACGAACCAAGGCGGCGGAGGGAAGGGGAAATTTACGACTCGGCGACAACCTGACGCAGGGCGTCGATGGCGGTGTGCCATTGGGTGGATGTTTCGGTCATTTCGTAGGTCAGGGTGTCGCACAGCAGGACGTAATCGCGGTCTTCGAGGGCGGATTTGATCTGGCGAAGTTGCCCGGTGAACGATTCGAGCAGTTGATTGAGGGATTGATCGCCCGCGTGGATGGTGGACAGGTCGATGCGGAGCAACTGGGCGATTTTCAGGACCGATTCCTGGGCGTGTTGCCAGGTGCTGAAGCAGCCGCTGAGTTTTTCCATGGCCTGTGCGCACTGGTTGGAGCGCAGGAGCTGGGTGGCTTCATCCTTGAGCTGGTCGGTCTGTTCGAGCTGTTCCTGCACGGCGTCGAGGACTTCGATCGCCATGCGGGATGGGTCGGCGGTTTCGACGAAAATCGTGTGGCCCTGGACGGGAATCTGCCGCAACCGGCTGAGGCGGGTCAGGTCCGGCTCCTCGCCATCGACCAGGACGTGAACGACCAGCCGGTTGTCACGCTGGAGATGGGATAAAAGCTGTCCGACGGTGCGCAGACCCATTTTTTCGGCCGCCATGGGCTGATGATCGACGGTGACGGACATTGGACACGCTCCCTTAAAATAGACCCCTGGCCCGCAAAGACCTGTTAAGGCGTATCGGACAGAGCATATCAAAAACTTCACCAGGTCCGATAAAAATGTCGTCATCGCGGTTTTTGATTGACGATACGGGCCAGGGTGAAGGACAATCCCGCACCATATGACCACCGAAGCATCACAGGTAAACGAAGACAGCCAGCGTCTGGCAAAACTCATCCAGGCCCAACACCACATCATCTCCATCGCCACGCTGGAAGAGGAGGAGGCGCTGCAGACAGTCCGGGATGCCGCGATTGATCGAGGGTTGGATTTGTGGCTCTGGTCGATGTCCAAGGGGATCCGGGATGGCCTGCTGGCCGATGGCCCCTGCGTCCCCGACACCGACCACCCGGCGGCGGCGCTTTTTCACTGGACGGGACAGGAAAAGGGAAGCCTGTGCGTCATGCTGGACGTGGCGGGACATCTGAAGGATGAACGAACGCTGCGGCTGATGCGGGACTTGATCGCGAAGTTTGAAAAGGATGGCAGCTATCTCATCCTGATCGACAGCCAGGGTGAATTGCCGGCGTCGGTGCAGACCCGGAGCACGACCTTTGAATTGTCGCTGCCGAACGAGAAACGTCTGGAAACCATCATTCGCGATGCGCTGCGGGCGCGGAATGAAATCTCGCGCGTGCAGGTGGAACTGAACCGCAAGGGATTGCAGACGATCATCCGAAACCTGCGGGGGCTGAGCGCCCGCCAGGCCCGTCAGGTGGTTCTGGACAGCGTCAGCGAGGACAACCGGTTTGACATTTCGGACATCAACAAGATTCTGGCCGGCAAGCGCAAGATGTTGCAGGGGATGGCGTTGCTGGAATACATCCAAAGCCCCGTCGATCTGACGCAGATCGGAGGGCTGGTGAATCTCAAGCAGTGGCTGACCACGCGACAGGATTCTCTAAGCGACGAGGCGGCGACATTTGGCCTTCCAGGTCCGCGGGGCGTGTTGATGCTGGGGGTTCAGGGGGCGGGCAAATCGCTGTCGGCCAAAGCGGTGGCGACCGCGTGGCAACGTCCTTTGCTGCGGATGGATGTGGGGGCGTTGTACGACAAATACATCGGCGAATCAGAACGCCGGCTGCGCGATGCGCTGCACCAGGCCGAGGCGATGTCGCCGATCATTTTGTGGATTGACGAGATCGAAAAGGCGTTCGCGTCGGCGGCGGCGCAATCTTCGGATGGGGGGTTGTCAAAACGGATGTTCGGATCGCTGCTGACTTGGATGCAGGAGCATGATTCGGGGGTATTTCTGGTGGCGACGGCGAACGACATCGAGGCGTTGCCGCCGGAATTGTTGCGCAAAGGGCGATTTGACGAGATCTTTTTTGTGGATCTGCCGGAAGCGGACGCACGCCGTGAAATTTTCGCGATCCATCTGCGACTGCGCAAACGCGACCCCGAAAAATTCGACCTCGACGGCCTTTCGGCGGCGGCGAATGGGTTCAGCGGCGCCGAAATCGAACAGGCGATCATCAGCGCGCTGCATCAAGCGTTCGCACAAAAGACCGAGCTGAACAATGGATTGATTCTCAAGGCGATCGAACAGTCGCCTCCCTTGTCGGTGACGATGGCGGAAAAAGTGCAGGCGTTACGCCACTGGGCATCGGACCGATGCCTTGGGGCGGGGTGAGCGCTACCGCAAGCACCTCCGATAACCCGTTTCCCGGCATGGGGTTAAGTAAAGGTTATCGGCCGTTGCACAAATCATACCAGGCGCATGACCGCCAAGGTTTGCCAAACGAGCCAATTCCCGGCGCCAAATTCGGGCCGGGTTGATCATTTTGCATTGGTTGTGGGGGCATTTGTGGGATAGGTTTGGGGTGGACGGTGTTGATGTGGGAAACGAAGGACAATCCGAGGGGAGTCAATGCGCCACGGGTGAGCATCGGGCTGCCGGTGTACAACGGGCAGGCGTATCTTGCCAGCGCGATGGAATCGTTATTGGAGCAGACGTATCAGGATTTTGAGCTGATCGTGTGCGACAACGCCTCAACCGATGGAACCGAGGCGATCTGCCGGGCGTTCGCCAAACGGGACCGGCGGGTGCGATACGTTCGACAGATTCGCAACGTGGGCGCAGCAGGGAATTTTAATCGGACGGCCGAATTGGCGCGGGGGGAATATTTTCGATGGGCGGCACACGATGATGTGTGCGGGCCGCAATTGCTGCAACGATGCGTCGAGGCGCTGGATGCCAATCCGCGAGCGGTGCTGGCACAGGGAACGGTCGCGATCATCGACCTCGATGGGAACGTGATCGCCACGCTCGATGGACCGGAGATGAAGCCATTGCTGGATCCGGCACGGCAGATGGACAGCGCGGACCCGGCACGGCGATTTTACGAATTGCTGCTGCGGACCAAGTGGTGTTTTGAAATTTTCGGCCTGATCAGACGCTCGTCGTTGATGCGAACCCATCTGCACGAGCCGTATTATGGCAGCGACAAGGTGATCCTGGCGTCGTTGTGTTTGTCAGGCGGGTTTGTGACCGTGCCGGGGGCGATATTTTATCGACGGTACCATCCGGCCAGTTCAACAAGCCTGAAGGATCCATCACAACGCCAGAAATGGATCGGCGGCAACAGCCGCAAGTCGGCCAGATTGCAATGTTTTGGTGGATACGCGCGGGCGATCCGGGAGGCGGATTTGCCCCCGTGGACAAGGGTGCGTTGCCTGGGCGTGATGGGAAAATACGTTGGCCAGTTCCAGAAATGGCCGTGGCTGCGCGCATCCTGATTTTGCGGAGGAAACGATCGTGACTGTGATGAGTGAACCCAAACCACAGATCGGCGGGCCGACCGGGCGGTATCATTGCCGGTTTTGCGCCGCCGCGCTGGAGAAGACGTTTGTGGACCTGGGAACCTCGCCGTTGTGCCAGAGACACGTGACGCCGCAGCGGTTTGACGAGGCGGAGGCGTTTTATCCGCTGCACGTTTACGTCTGCGAGCGGTGTTACCTGGTGCAGTTGCCCGAATACGTCAGCCCCAAGGATATTTTCAGCGACTATGCCTATTTTTCGAGCTACTCGCAGACCTGGTTGAACCACGTCAGGGATTATGCCGCTCAAATGGTGCAACGGCTGGAGTTGGATGGATCGTCGCAGGTGATCGAGATCGCCAGCAACGATGGATACCTGTTGCAGTATTTCAAGCAACTGGGCGTGTCGGTGCTTGGGGTGGAACCGGCCGCCAACGTGGCGGAGGTGGCACAGGGGAAGGGAATCCCGACCGTGGTGCGGTTTTTTGGGCGTTCAACGGCCCGTCACATCCTGGGAGAACAGGGTCGGGCGGACCTGCTGCTGGGCAACAACGTGCTGGCGCATGTGCCGGACATCAATGATTTTGTGGGTGGGATGAAAATTCTATTGGCCGAACACGGTGTGATCACGATGGAATTTCCGCACCTGATGCAACTGGTGGCCCAGAACCAGTTTGACACGATTTATCACGAGCATTTTTCGTATCTGTCGTTGACGACCGTGGAGCAGATTTTCGCAGCGCACGGATTGACGCTGTTCGACGTGGAGGAATTGCCGACGCACGGGGGTTCATTGCGGATTTACGCCCGGCACACCGCCGACCAGAGCAAGGCCATCACCCCCCGGCTGGTGGAACTGCGACAACGCGAACAGGAAGCGGGAATGCGGTCCGCGGGTTATTACCAGACGTTCGGACGGAAGGTAATGGAGACCAAGCGAAAACTGCTGTCGTTTTTAATCGAGGCCAGATCGGAAGGTAAAACCATCGCCGGATATGGCGCGCCGGGCAAAGGGAACACGCTGCTCAACTACTGCGGGATTCGGACCGATTTTATTGATTACACGGTGGATCGCAGCCCGCACAAACAGGGGAACTTTCTGCCCGGGACGCGGATTCCGATCTGCCACCCGGATCGAATCCGGCAGACCCGGCCGGATTACGTGCTGATTTTGCCGTGGAATTTGAAGGATGAGATCATGGAACAGATGGCGGACATCCGCCAATGGGGCGGAAAGTTCATCGTGCCGATTCCGCAGGTGCAGGTTTTGTGATGAATATGAAATCAAACGACACCGCCGCGGACATCGTTCAACAGGACCTGGAGCATATCCGCGCTTCGGCGGCCGAGGAATTGGCGCAACTGGCCGGCCGGCGATTGCTGATCACCGGCGGCGCGGGGTTTCTGGGGTATTACCTGGTTCAGACGATCACCCATTTCAACGCCACGCGCAGCGCGGGCCGGCCGGTCGATTTGACCGTCTTCGACAATTTCAGCCGGGGCATTCCATCGTGGCTGCGGGGGCTGGGGTCAAAGCTGAACCTGGTTCGACACGATGTGCGGCACCCCTTGCCGGCGGACATGGGACATTTTGATTTTATCATCCATGCCGCATCCATCGCATCGCCGACGATCTATCGACTAGACCCGATCGGGACGATGGATGCGAACGTGAACGGCCTTCGGGCACTGCTGGAGTATTTCAAGGGCCAGAAGGAAGCCGGCCGGCCGGTGGGCGGGTTTCTGTTTTATTCATCCAGCGAGATCTACGGCGATCCGGATGCGGCGAACATCCCCACGCCCGAGAGCTATCGCGGCTGCGTGTCGTGTACCGGGCCGCGGGCGTGTTATGATGAGGCCAAACGTTACGGGGAGACGTTGTGCGTGAATTTCGCACGCCAGCACGGGTTGCCGGTCAAGTCAGCGCGGCCGTTCAACAATTACGGGCCGGGCTTGAGGATCACCGATGGGCGGGTGATTCCCGATTTTGCGCGCGATGTCCTGGCCGGTCGCGACATCGTGATGCTGTCGGATGGACGGGCAACGCGGACGTTTTGCTATTCGGCCGATGCGGTGGCCGGATATTACAAGGTCCTGGTGCGCGGGCGGGCCGGCGAGGCATACAACATCGGCGTGGAAAAACCGGAAATTTCGATGGCCCAACTGGGAGAAAAAATCACGGCCCTGGGCGCGGATTTGTACGGATATCGCGGCAAGGTGGTCCGCAAGTCGAGCGGCGATGCGGATTACCTGGTGGACAACCCGAATCGACGCTGCCCGATCATCGACAAGGCTCGGCGGGAACTGGGGTATGAGCCGAAAATCGACCTCGATGAGGGATTGCGGCGGTCGATGGTCTGGTATGGGGACAATCGCGAGGGGATGGCATGAACCTCTCGATCATCGGAACGGGATACGTGGGTCTGGTCAGCGGAGCCTGCCTGGCGGAGCTGGGGCATACGGTCTGGTGTGTGGACAGGGAGCGGGAAAAGATCGAACGGATCGCGGCGGGGATCAGCCCGATTCATGAGGCGGGACTGGATGATCTGCTGGCCAAACACGTTCACGGCCGCCTTCATGCCACCACCGACCTGCCACAGGCGGTTCGGGACAGCGAGATGACCCTGATCGCGGTGGGAACGCCGTTCGATGGGAGTCGGATCGATTTGAGTTTCATCCATCAGGCCGCCCGGCAGATCGGTGAGGCGCTGTCGAAAAAAGCCGGGTATCACGTGGTGGTGGTCAAAAGCACGGTGGTTCCGGGGACGACCGAAGGGGACCTGACGCGGATACTGGAGGAATCATCGGGCAAAAAGGCGGGGCGAGATTTCGGGGTGGGGATGAACCCGGAATTTTTATCCGAGGGGAACGCGGTCGCGGATTTCATGTCGCCCGACCGGATCGTATTGGGCGGGATGGACCAGCGCACCCTCAACACGATGGAAAAACTGTACGAGGTGATGGACAAGGATGTGCCGAGGGTGCGCACGACCCTCCGGACGGCGGAGATGATCAAGTACGCCTCCAACGCGCTGCAGGCGACGATGATTTCGTTCGCCAACGAGATGGCCAATATCTGTTCGGCGATGGGCGGCGTGGACGTGGTGGATGTGATGAGCGGGGTTCACCTGATGCGGCCGCTGACGCCGAAACTGGACGATGGGCGGATGATCAGGGCGGGGATCACCCATTTTCTCAACGCCGGGTGCGGGTTTGGCGGCAGTTGTTTCCCAAAGGACATCAAGGCGCTGGCGGCTCATGCCGGGCGGATCGGCGCCTCCACGCCGCTGTTGGATGCGGTATTGAGTACCAACGCCGCCCAGCCGAACCGGGTGATCTCACTGTTGCGTGAGCAACTGGGCCGGCCGCTGGATGGGGCGAAGGTGGCGGTGGCGGGGCTGGCGTTCAAGCCTGGGACGGACGATTTAAGAGAGTCGCCGGCGATCGCGGTGATCGATGAATTGCTGCGATGCGGCGCGATGGTCAGCGCGTTTGATCCGGCTGCGGAGAGCCACGCGAAACAGAAATGGGGTTCGCGGGTTCGCATCGAGTCAACCCTCGCGGCCGCCATCGAAGGGGCCGACGCGATCGCGATCGTGACGAGCTGGCCGCAATTCAAACAAATTCCCCAACTGATTGCCGGATGGGCCAATCCGCCGCTGGTGGTGGATGGCCGGCGGATGCTCGGCAGGAATTCGGTTGCGCGATACGCGGGGATCGGGTTGTCGGATGGCCCCTCAACAGGAGAGCGGCGATGAAAGTGGTGCTGTTTTGCGGCGGGCTGGGGTTGCGGCTGCGGGAATATTCGGAGAACGTCCCCAAGCCGATGGTCCCGGTGGGGTATCGGCCGATCGTCTGGCACATGATGAAGTATTACGCGCACTACGGGCATCGCGATTTCATCCTGTGCCTGGGGTATCAGGCGGACGTCATCAAGAACTATTTTCTGAATTACAACGAGTGCATCTCCAACGATTTTGTGCTTTCAAACGGGGGGCGGGATTTGAAACTGCTCTCCAGCGACATCGACTCATGGTCGATCACCTTCGTGGACACGGGAATCGACTCGAACATCGGCCAGCGTCTGCTGGCGGTCAAGGATTATCTGAAGGACCAGCCGGTCTTCATGGCCAATTATTCGGACAACGTGACCGATGCGCCCCTTCCGGCGATGATCGAGCATTTTGAACGACAGGACAAAGTCGCCAGTTTCATCAGCGTCAAACCGCCGCAGAGCTTTCATGTCGTCGAAAGCGATGAAACCAGCGCGGTCAAACAGATTCGACCGGCCAGCCAGTGCGGGCTGCGGATCAACGGCGGCTATTTCATCCTCAAGCAGTCGATCTTCGATTATCTCAACGACGGGGATGAACTGGTGGTCGAACCGTTCCAACGGCTCATCGAGATCGATCAGTTGACCACCTATCGGCACGATGGATTCTGGGCGGGAATGGATACGTTCAAGGAAAAGCAGATGCTCGACGAAATGCACGCCCGCGGCACCGCCCCCTGGCAGGTGTGGCGGTCGCCAGGCAACAAGCATCCAGCGCATGCGGGTTAAAGCCATTGGATGAACCATGCTGACCTTTTCACCAACATCACCCCTCAAGCGGATCTTGTGCATCGGGGCGCATTCGGATGACATTGAAATCGGGTGCGGCGGGACGATGTTGCGGCTGCTGGATGAACATCCGGGCGTGTCGGTGTTGTGGGTGGTGATGGGAGGGAACGACCAGCGCGAACAGGAGGCACGCGCCAGCGCGGAGCGGTTTTTGAAAAACGCCGGCTCATCCGAGGTGCGCGTGCGGAAATTCCGCGATGCCTATCTGCCTTTCATGGGCGAACAGGTGAAGGATTATGTCGAGTCGCTCAAATCCTTCGATCCGGATTTAATCTTCACCCATCGCAAGGAGGATGCCCACCAGGACCATCGCCTGATGGGCGAACTGACGTGGAACGCCTTTCGCAACCACGCCATCCTTGAATACGAGATACCCAAATACGATGGGGATTTGGGACATCCGAATCTGTTCGTGCCGTTGGACGAGTCCATTTGTCGGCGAAAAATCGAGCTGCTCATGGAAGGATTTCCCACACAGGCCGGCCGGCAGTGGTTCTCGGCCGACACCTTCTGGGCGATGCTGCGAATCCGGGGCGTCGAATGCAACTCGCCGGCACGCTTTGCCGAGGCGTTTGGTTGCCGGAAAATGGTAATTTAAGTCAAGCCGCCGGCACGAGTTGCGCATCGACGCCCTGGCGGTTCAATTCCTCGCGGATTTCCTGCTCATAAATGGGATTCATCACGATCACGATATGGGGTTGAATCGTTGCCAGCTCGGCCGGCGCGACGATCCGCTGGCCGGTGGAGGCCATGAATTTCCCTTGTTTTTTCGGGTTGATGTCGACGACGTGACGAACCTGATCATCACCGAGGCCCAACGTGGTTAAAAACCCAACCCCTTTGGAACCCGAACCCCACAGGACAATTCGCCGGCCGTGCCATTGCTCAAATCGTCGTCGCCAGGATTGGCATTGTTCCTCAACTTTGGGTCCAAATTCGATCGCCGCCGCAACGATTTGATCGGGGGATTCTTCAATGGCGAACGGTTTGGCCGCTCCTGCGCCCGCGTGGGCGCCAAGGATCAGATACTGGTCGTCGTAATCCAGCTCCAGGTGTGTGATCTCAAACCCGCAACCGCGAAACAGCCGGGCCAGCGAACCGGCCGTGAAATAGGAACAATGCTCGTAATAGACATCCCAGAAGGCCCCTTCCCGCAAAATCCGACTGGTGTCGGGTAATTCCAAGGCCACCGTGACATGCCGGTTTCCGAGGGTCTGGCGGATGGTGGAGATGAAGTCGTGCGTTTGAGGGATGTGTTCCAGAGTGTGCCGGCAGCAGACAAAATCGGCCTGAAGATCGGCGTATCGCGGGCCATACCGGTCGGCGATGTAACGCACCCGGCCGGTCGTTCCGGGCGCATGGGCCGGGTCGATGCCGATGCCCCGGTTGTCGCCTAATTCGCAGATCAAATCCAGGAACTCCCCCCCGCCGCAGCCGATTTCAAGGATGGTCTTGTTCCGCACGCCGTATCGTTCAATCCACCGCATCGCCAGCGAACGGGCAAAGGCGTTGAACGTGCCGGATGACCCCTGGCTTCCTTCGTACTGTTCACCATAACTCAACTTCGATTCATCAAAGGCCCGGTTGAACATGAACCCGCACCCTTCGCAGGCAAGCAGTTCCAAATCCGCACGGGGCTGATGGATTGCCTCATCGCGATGGTCCAGCAATAAATTGCAATGCACCGGAACCCCCGCCGCCTGATAAAAGGCACGCAGGCGCTGGCCTTTGCAACTTGGACAAAATAATTGGGTTTGGCTCAATTTTTGCTCTCCTGCTTCGTGCGGCCTTCGTAAAAAAGGAGCAAGGTGATGAAAAAGATGGCACTGATTCTATCCGTGTTCCTGTCGATGGGAATCATGGTGACGGCCGGTTGTGAAAAAGACCAGACCGATGATGGATCCACCATCCAGGGAACTCATGGCGGAACGCGAGGGACAGGGTACAGCAACGTCGGCGAACCGGGCAGCAGCGATCTGGAGGTCAATCGTCCGGGATATGGCCTGCCGGCCTCATCGGATCGTGGGATGAATCCGTATGCCGCGCCGGCGGATGTGGGGACGGGTTCGAGCAGGTAAACCGGTTGCATTCACAGCTTCGCCGTTCAACTTGTGAACAGGTCTTGGGGTGTTAGAATCCCATCCTCTTGGTTCAATCACCGACCGTTCAAGCAGTACGGCCGGACAGAACGACCTCAACGGCAGGCAGGCTCATGCGAAAAGTCAAAATCGGAATCATCGGCGCGGGGGGCATCTGTACGGTTCATCTTCCCCCTTTGAAAGAACGCTCGGAAGAAGTGGAACTGGTCGCGGCGGCGGATGTGAATCCGGCGGCCAAGGCGCTGGTGGACAAGTACGAAATCCCGCAATTTTTCAGCGACTATCGACAGCTTCTGCCGCTGGTGGATGCGGTGTTGATCAACGTCCCCACCCATCTGCACGCCCGGATGGCGATTGATGCGTTGAAGGCGGACAAGCATGTTTTCCTTGAAAAGCCGATGACCCGCACGCTGGATGAAGCCAAAGAGGTGGCAGCGGCGGCCGCCCAAAGCAAGGGCCGGTTGCAGATCGGGTTTGTGCGTCGATTTGACGATGAATGGGAAGGTTTTCGACAGGCGATCCTGGCGGGAGAGCTGGGCCGGCCGGTCACCTGGCGTCACGTCGCCACGAGTTGCGGGCCGCAGATTCGCTGGTTTACTGAAGACCTGCAGGGGGGCGGGCCGTTTCTGGATGGAGCGATTCACAATTACGACTTTGGAATGTACACCTTCGGGCCGGTTCAATGGGTGTTCGCCCATCTGCGGACGATCAACCCCCAATACACGGCGTTCGACACCGGAACGGCCACGGTTCACTTTGAATCGGGCGATGAGCTGATGGTGGCCTGGACGTGGGGTTTGCCGCCGGGCAGCGTCGGGGGCGGATGTTTTGATTTTCTGGGGCCGAGGGGAACGCTGCTGCCCAGGGCGGATTTGCCGGCCGATGCGATCAAGGCGCAGTTCACGATCCATCATGGCAAAGAGTCGCGTACGGTGGAATCGCCCCGCCGCGCCCTGGAGATCGGATACAAGCGGCAGATGAACGAATTTGTGGATGTGGCGTTGGGTAAATGCCAGCCGCGCGCCGGCGTCCGCGAGGGGATGGAATCCATGCGGGTCGCACTGGCGATTTTGCAATCGGGGAAAACGGGCAACAAGGTCCATTTGTCGGAGATCAGGTAAATGAGAATCAGCGTACGCGATGAGATGGCGCCGGTGGCGTCGGGAAAGACTGTGTTTGAAACGTTGCGGCAACTGGAGATCGCGGCGATTGAGATTTGCGTGCAATTGGATGGATCGATGCCGAACCTGGCATCAAAGCTGGGAACGGCCGGATCGATCCTCAACGAACCCACCGCGACGGAGCTTGGCAGGCGATTGAAGAATGAAGGAATCAGCGTCTCGGCGTTGTTGCTGGGGACGGACTTTTCATCCGAACATCCGGATCAACAGGTGGAGTGGGCGGTTCGATCCACCCGCGCCGCCGAAATTCTCGGCGCGCCGGCCGTGCGGATCGACACGGCCACGGCCAACCGTACCCTCACCCACGATCAGGTACGGCAGAATTTCATCAACCGGATCGGGCAGGTGTTGCAGCGCACCGCCGGCAGCCATGTGGGATATGGCATCGAAAACCACGGCCACATCTCCAACAATCCGCAGTTTCTGGATGGCGTCTTCGCGGCCGTGGGGGACAAACGGCTGGGGATGACGTTGGATACGGGCAATTTTTACTGGTATGGGATGCCGTTGCGGGAACTGTACCAAACGCTGGAACATTTCGCCCCGCGGGCCAAGCACACGCACGTTAAAAACATCAATTACCCCGCGGAAATGGTCGAGCAGCGGCGGGAAGTAGGATACGAATATGGGAAATACTGCTGCCCGCTGGATGAAGGAAACATCGACATCGGCCGCGTGGTGAAGATTTTGAAACAGGCGGGATACCAGGCCGACCTGTGCATCGAAAACGAATCGCTGGGCAAATACCCCGAAAACCAGCGGATGGGGATCATCCAGCGCGACGCGGCCACACTGAAACAGGCATTGGCCGGGAGTGATCGGGCAAGGGAATGAATCCTGCCGGGTGGGTCAAGGTCCACACCGCGACCCGCCTGCCGGCGGCGGAGGCACACATAGGCCGGCTATCCACGTTTTTCGACAGGGTATCGACCACGGCAAACATACCCTAGAATAGTCAAATACCGATGATCAGGGTTCCAGTGCAACAGTCTCTGTTTCGATGGGCCGCCGATCGTGCCGGGCTGGCACCTAGGAAACTCCGCTCGCGATTTGCAAAGTACGAACAGTGGCTGAGCGGCACCGAGCAGCCGACACTCAAGCAGCTTCAGGATTTCGCCAGAGCGACGCATGTACCCATCGGCTTTTTCTTTCTCAGCACTCCACCTGAAATAAAAATCCCGATCCCCGATTTCCGAACGAAGGATGGTACACATCCTGCCGATCCATCGCCCGATTTGCTTGACACGATCTACGCATGCCAGCAGCGCCAGGAGTGGTATGCCGTCTACGCCCGATCCACTGGTGCCGATGCGCTGCCTTTCGTGGGAAAACTCTCCGTGGGCAGCGACGTCGTGAAGGCCGCCGATGCGATCCGCGGCATGTTGGGGTTCGACCTGTCCATCCGAAAGCAACTGTCCACATGGGAAGAGGCGCTGCGGCAGTTCATTCAGCAGGCGGACAACGCCGGCGTTCTGGTGATGGTGAGCGGGGTCGTTGGTAGCAACAACACGCGCAAGTTGAACACCGACGAATTCCGCGGCTTTGCCCTCAGTGACACCCTTGCCCCACTGGTGTTCATCAACGGCGCCGATACCAAATCGGCCCAGATGTTTACGCTCGCCCATGAGTTAGCGCACCTGTGGCTGGGGCGGTCGGCGCTTTCCAACGCCACCGCAAACCACGTCTTGGGGCACGAGATCGAGCAATGGTGCAATCGCGTAGCGGCAGAAATTCTCATCCCTCTGGCCGCCTTCAAGGAGGAATACCACCCTGCCACGGATGTGGCGCAGGAAATACAGCGGCTCGCCCGCATATTCAAGGTCAGCACGCTCGTTGCGCTGCGACGCATGTTTGATGCGGGAGGAATCGCCCGCGACCTATTCCGGCATCTCTACGACGCGGAGGTTCGCCGGCTCGTCGAGATCATGAAGGAAAGGGCAGGCGGAGGAGATTACTACCGTACGACGACTTCCAGAGTCAGCCATCGCCTTACACGCGCCATCGTCACCGCCGCCCTCGAAGGTCGTTCCACAATGACCGAGGCCTTCCGTCTTCTTGGCTGCAGAAAGATGTCCACCTTCACCGAACTCGCTCATCATGTGGAGGTTGATGTCTGATGGCTTACCTGATCGATACCGACATCTTCATCGCCGCCAAGAACCTGCATTACGGGATGGACTTCTGTCCGGCGTTCTGGGATTGGCTGATCACCGCCAACAAGGCAGGCAAGCTGATGAGCATCGACGCGGTCCGCGATGACCTGTCCGATGGTGATGATGAACTGGCCAAATGGGCCAAGACGATCGACGGTGGTTTTTTTGTTGTCCCTGTTGAAAGAGACCTTGTGGCGATGGGACAAGTTACGCAGTGGATCAACGATCACAAGACCTACTCCGATGCCGCCAAGCGGACCTTTCTGGACTGCTCAGACTACTTCGTCGTTTCACAGGCGTTGGCAGGCGGCCACACAGTGATCACGCATGAGAAGCCGGAGAACTCTGTCCATCGGATTAAGATCCCCAGCGTCTGCGTCTCTTTGAAAGTGAAGTACTTGACACCATGGCAGATGTTGCGAATTGAAAAGGCACGATTTGTGTTGCAACGGAGTCCACGTTGAATTATCTCGCCTGCAGCAGATCGCGGAGATTGTAGATAAGCGAAAGCGGATGGTGACCCATCTTCAGATAATCGCCCGGATCGAGGCAAAAACCGCCGCTGACACGCCCCATAAACACCAGTTTGAAGATCTTGTCGGCGTCGACGAGGGGCTTGGGCACCTCTTTTTTGATCAAACAAGCTTTGGACGAAAGTCACGCCGCGTTGGGGTAGATGAAAAAGGGTGTGCCGGGTTTTTGAGATCCCGGCGCGGGTTTGGGAGATGGTTTGGGCGGCCTGCGGGTGGCCGGTGGGTCTTGGCCAAGGAGATGTCGATGTCGCGCACCGATTTTCTTCCTCGTTCCGATTCGGCGCTGCTCGCTTGGAGTAGCGGGTTCGTCGCGGCCATCAGCGCCAAGGCGTACAACCTGACCGCCGCACAGGTGGCGGACCTCATTGGCGTATAAAATGAGTTTGCAACAAGACTGAATGCAACGCTGTATACGTAATGACACGGGCCTTCGTACATCTTTGCCAGGAATATGGCGCAAAAAGCGATGGTGGCATTGGCCAGAGCGTATTCCCGACTCCTTCAGGCGGATGTTGCGATGAGCGACCAGGATCGCTGCGATCTGGGGTTGAGCGTGCGCGACAAATCCGGCCCTCGGATCGACGATCTGGATCACCGCCCGCGGGTGCAACCCGCGACAACAGCCCGGCTCGGCCGCAGTGGCGATCAGCGTCAATCTCCCCGGCATCGGCCCGGGACCGATCCGGCACGCGACATAGACGCATAGACGCCGGCGGGTGACCTGGCGCTTTCATTCAACCGGCGTGGGCATACAATCGGCGGTCTATGTCCACGGAATTGCCCAAGGTGTATGAGCCGGCATCGGTTGAGTCAACGGCGTACGAGGTGTGGTTGAAGGAGGGGTGTTTCACGGCCGACCCCAATGCGGCCGGCGAGCCGTATTGCATTGTCATCCCACCCCCCAACGTCACCGGCGCGCTGCACCTCGGACACGCCGTCAACAACACGCTTCAGGACATTCTGATCCGCAGCCATCGCATGAGGGGGTTTAACGCGCTGTGGGTACCGGGGATCGACCACGCCGGCATCGCGACGCAAGCCGTTGTTGAAAAACAACTTAAGGAGAAGGAAAACAAAACCCGCCACGATGTCGGGCGGGAGGGGTTGGTTGAGCGCATCTGGACATGGAAACAGCAATACGGCGATCGCATCCTCGATCAGCTCAAACGGATGGGGGCATCGTGCGACTGGTCGCGGACACGGTTTACGCTTGATGAGGTGTGCGCCAAGGCGGTGCGGGAGACGTTTTTCAAGCTGTTCAGGGATGGGTTGATTTATCGCGGCAAACGGCTGGTGAACTGGGATGTGCATCTGCAAACCAGCATCAGTGACGATGAGATTTATCACGAAACCGTCAAGACGTCGATGTGGCACATCCGCTATCCAATCGAGGGGACAGACAAGCGGATGATCGTGGCGACCACCCGGCCGGAGACGATGCTGGGGGATACGGCCGTGGCGGTGCATTCGCAGGACCCGCGGTGGAACTGGGCGATCGGCAAATCCGTGAAACTGCCGCTGACCGGCCGGTCGATCCCGATCATCGCCGATGACATCCTGGTGGACATGGAGTTCGGGTCGGGCGTGGTGAAGGTGACGCCGGCGCACGATCCCAATGACTACGCCGTCTGGCAGCGGCATCAGGGCAAACACGACCAGATCGAATTGATCAACATCCTGAATCCCGATGGAAAGATCAACGAAAATGGCGGCCCATACGCCGGCATGAAGCGCGACGCGGCCCGCCAGAAGGTGGTGGCCGACCTCGAAGCGCAGGGGTTGATGGAGAAGATCGAGCCGTATGAGACGCAGGTCGGCCACAGCGACCGGAGCAAAACGCCGGTGGAGCCGTATTTGTCGGATCAATGGTTTGTCAAAATGGCTCCGCTGGCCGAACCGGCGCTGGAAGTGGTGCGGCAGGGGCGGGTTCAATTTTATCCCGAACGGCACGCGCAACAGTACCTGAGCTGGCTGGGCGAAAAACGGGATTGGCCGATCTCGCGACAGTTGTGGTGGGGACATCGGATCCCGGTGTGGCACGGCCGGCGGCCGGCAAACCATGCGATTCAGGAAGCACAGTCGCGCGGCGATTGCGCGATCTTTGAGGGGGGCGATGACAAATTGTACGTTTGCGTTCCACCGGACCGCCCGCGGATGGAGGCCCTGCTGGATCAGCATGGATTTACGCAGGACCCCGACGTGCTGGACACCTGGTTTTCCTCGGCGCTTTGGCCGCACAGCACGCTGGGGTGGCCGGAAAATACGCCGGAATTGAGCAAATGGTATCCGACCAGCGTGCTGGTGACTTCGCGTGACATCATCACGTTGTGGGTTGCCCGCATGGTGATGACGGGGCTTTACAACATGGGTGAAGTTCCGTTCCACCACGTCAACATCCATCCGACCATCCTTGACGGCAAGGGGGAACGGATGAGCAAATCCAAGGGCAACGGCGTCGATCCGGTGGACATCATCGGGACGCACGGCGCCGATGCGCTGCGGTTCACGTTGACGCAGATGGCAACCGAGACGCAGGATGTGCGGCTGCCGGTCAAAAAACTGCCGGATGGGCGAAACACTTCCGACAAATTCGACGCGGGGAGAAATTTCTGCAACAAGCTCTGGAACGCGGCGCGTTTCGCCATCTCAAACCTGGAATCGATCCCGCATCATCCGGTGGATGAATCCCGGTGGTCGCTGGCGGATCGGTGGATTTTATCGCGATTGATGCGGACGATCCGGGAATGCGATGAGGCGTTGTCAGCCTATCGGTTCGACACCTACGCGCGGGTCTGTTACGACTTTTTCTGGCGTGATTTGTGCGACTGGTACGTCGAGGCGATCAAGGGGGCGCTCAAAGACCCCGGCCAAGCCCCGCAAACCGCCAACGTGCTGGCGGCGGCGCTGGATGGGGCGCTGCGGCTGATGCACCCGATGATCCCGTTCATCACCGAGACGATCTGGTGGAAACTCAACGAAGTCCGGCCGGATCGCGGCCTGAACGCCAGGCTCCCATTGCCACGATCCAACCGGCTGATTCTCGCGGCATGGCCCAGGTGTGATGAAAGCCTCGTTTGCGATGAGATGGAAACGGTCTTCTCACGATTGCAGGAATTGATCGTCGCGATCCGCAACATGCGCAACGAACACAAGGTCGATCAGAAAAAACCGGTGGCCGTTTCCATTCACGCACCCGGCGACGCGGCCCGGCAGATCGAGGCCAATCGGTCGATCATCGAAATGCTGGCCGTCTGCACGCTGAAGGCCGTGAAAACGGATTTGGCTCCACCGGCCGACAGCGCGCGGGCCGCGGCGGCGGGATGCGAAATTTTCGTCGAAGGGTTGGTCGATCAGGCGGCCGAGGAGCAGCGGTTGTCCAAGCGCCGACATGATCTGGCCAATCAAATCGCCGCGATGAAAGGTCGATTGGGCAACGCCGGTTACATCGCCAAGGCCCCCGCGCACCTGGTGGAGCAGACCAAGGCTCAACTGGCCGAAGCCGAGGCGGAACTGGCGAAAATCGGCTGAAGACAGACGGTCAATACGTGTCGGCTTCGCAGAACAGGTTGGTGGCTTCCAGATGGAATGCCAACCGGCGGCCGGCCGGATCGGTCAGGTGATGCGAAAATCGAAGGGTGATCGCCCTGGCCGGAGGATCATCGAGCGTCAACTCGATCTGGCGCATCTGGTCGGCCTTCAACGACATCGCCAGCAGGCAACGCCCCTCCGATTCGATCCGAAGCTCCGTATTCACCGCCGCATGGCCCATCATCTGATATCGTTTGCCGGCCGATGCGCCGTTGAGGATGATTCGCGCATCGGGCGACAGCCAGTTGTCCGGCCACAAACCGCGCACCGGATTCAGCCGATCCAGCACCCTGGCCAAAGCCGGCCGACGGTTGGCCATGCGATGAATCGCGGGCGAGCCGCACAACAACGGCCGGATGCGCCTTGGCAGTTCCCGCCACACCCTTCCAACCGACAGGCCTTTTTCATGATACCACTGATGATAAAGTCGCCGAATCCCCGCGCCGTCGGCGGGTGGACCGGATGCCGTCACTGCAACATCCGCCTTCGCCACGCGGCCCAACGCGGCATGCAAATTGTCGGCCGATTCCTGCCAGGTATATTGTTTGAGCCGAATTTTCCCCTTTTCAATCAGGCTTCTTCGCAATTCCGGTTCACCCTGAATTTTTTCCATCAACATCGACATCGCCCGCACATCCGATGGGTCGCAGGAGAGAACCGCATCGCCACCGACTTCGGGCAGGCTGGTGGTGTTGGAACAAATGACGGCCGTGCCGGCATCGAAGGCTTCCAGCAGCGGGATGCCAAACCCTTCGTACTGGCTGAAAAAACAGAGTGCGGTCGCCTTCTGATACAACATCCGCACCAGTTCCGGGCGGACAAACCCCAGGTGTCGGATCGGCAGATGATGAAATTCCCGTTGCAGTCGGGCCCACCCCGCGGGGTGGCCGCTGAACAGCAGTTGCATTTGTGAATCGGGGCATCGTTGGAGGAATTGTTCAAACGCCGACAGTGTCTTTCGGTGGTTTTTGTGGGGCCAGAGATTGGCGGGATAATAGAAAAAAGGTCCGGCGGGGATCAGATCCCGCTCGGCCTGCGTCAATTCGCACTCGCTGACCGGCCGATGTTCCACCGTCAACGCCGGCGGCATCAGGAACACATCCCGGCAGCGCGTGCCGGCGAAATTCAAAATGGTCCGCCGGGCATGATGCGAAATCGTCCCGATCGCACCTGCGCCGGCCAGCACGCGGCCAAACGCCGCCCGCCGTGCCCGCAACAGGCCCGAATCAAAAAATTCCGGCCGTTCCTCGTGTTGCAGGTCGGGCACCAGCACCACCTGCCGGGAAATCGGAAATTGCAGGTCGTCGCTGATCGGAAACGCCCGAAGCAGCACCTCGATGCCGCGCTGGCGAATCAGGCCATCCATCCGAGGAAAAAAATCCCTCGTCGGCAGCGATTCGTACCGTACGTTGGCCGCACTCGACTCGATCAGTTGGCGGCTGTAGATCGTGCAGAAAACGTGAAACGTATCCTCCGGCCGGGAATCGAACAGCCGTTCCAGCACCCCCTTGAGCACCATCGCGATGCCCCCTGATGCGCCCACCGCCAGCGGTCGAAGGTCGATGCCGATGTTCATGGATTCGCCGCCGGTTCGGCCGGCCGATTCATCAAGGCGGGCGATGTCGCTCCCACGAAGCGGCAATTCCCCGGTAGATTGGCGGCGCCATAATGGATCAGGTGGGTCTTGCCGTGCCGCAGGTTGAACGTCACGGCGAAATGCCCGGCCGTCGGCAGGTGGCACAGCCGCAGCGTGCGATGATGCAGATCAACGTGGCTCAACGTGTGCCGTTGTTGATAATCCCCGCCCGGCAGGGTCACAAGGCCGACTTCAAACGTATATTCGCCCGGGGCGATCTCCAGGGCGATGTCCTGACGAAACCGCACCCGGCTGCCGGCCGGCAGGCCGATCGGCACTTCGGTGTCGTGTTGCAACGAATTTTTTCCATGGATGATGATCCCCTTGTCGTTCTGGATCAACACCCCGGTGATGGGCACTTCGATGTCCCGCAGCAATTCGTATTCGGTAAAAAAGCTGGCGGTCGATCCCTGTTCAAACGATCCCGCCGGCCGGCCAGTTTCATCGCACAACGCCAGCGCCGTGCAGCGCGCCCAGTCGTTGCTCACCTGCGTCACATCCGACAAATCCACGAACGCCCCAGGCGCCGGCCAGAATTCCCCCGTCTGCCCGAAATAACCCTCGTCCGCCTCCCGCGTCGATGTGGCGGCCGCGCTGGCCACCGCCTGTTCCAGATGCTCCTGTTCCAGCAGGTAATACCGCCGCACCGCTTCGCCCGCCGGTCCGTTGAACAACTCCCGCCCCCGGTCCAGCAGCACCGCGCCGCGGCAAAATTGCTCCACATCGTTCATCGCGTGGGAGACCAGGATGATCGACACCCCCTGTTGGCGCAGCGTTTCCAGCCGGTCGTAACATTTCTGTCTGAAAAACACATCCCCCACCGCCAGCGCCTCGTCAATCAGCAGGACATCCGCATCCACGCAAGTGGTCACGGCGAACGCCAGCCGGACGAACATGCCGCTGGAATAGGTCTTCACCGGCTGATCGATGAACTGGCCGATGTCGGCAAAGGAAAGAATCTCGTCAAACCGCCGTTCCATCTGGCTGCGCGATATCCCCAGAATCGCGCCGTTGAGGTAGACGTTTTCCCGGCCGGTGTATTCGGGGTTGAATCCACTGCCCAGCTCCAGCAGCGCCCCCACCCGGCCGTTGACGAACACCTCGCCGGCCGAAGGTTGCAGCACCCCGGCCAGGATTTGCAGCATCGTGCTTTTTCCCGATCCGTTCCGGCCGATGATCGCCATCGTCTCGCCGCGCTTCAGGTCGAACGACACATCCCGCAAAGCCCAGAAATCGCGGTACAGTTTCTTTCGCCCCCACAAAAACGCCTGCCGAAGCCGGTCCTGCGGCCGGTCGTACAGGTGATAAATCTTGCTGACGCCCCGCACGCGAACGCTGTATTCGCCCTGACCGGACGTGGATGGATTTGTCCCGCGATCAGATGACATCGGCGAACGCTCGTTTCAACTTGGCGAACCACCAGTGCCCCCCCAGCATCACCACCAGCCCGAACCCCGTCACCGCCGCCAGCGGCCACCAGTCCGGCGACTGACCCCACACCAGACACCGCCTGAACCCGTCGATGATCACGTGCAGCGGATTGGCCGCCACCAGCTCGCGCGCCAACGGCGGAAACGGCTTGAAAAGATCAATCGAATAAAACACCGGCGTCAAAAACAACAGCAACTGCACCACCACCCCCACCACGTGGTTGATGTCCCGCAAAAAAACCCCCAACGCGCTTAAAAACCACCCGATCCCCATGCACAGGAAAATCAGCGGCAGATAATACAACGGCAGAAAAACAATCGTCCAATGCAGCCCGGCCCCGGAGATCAACAACCCCGCCAGCACGATCAACAACTCGATCCCCGACCGGATCACCGCCGCCCCGACGTTGCTGGCAACAAGCGTCTCCAGTGGAAAGACCACCTTCTTCACCAGGTTGATCTGCCCCACCACCAGCCCCGGAGCGCGGTTGACCACGTCAGCGAAAACGCCGAACGCCACCAGGCCGGTGAACAACGTCAATGAGAAATCCAGGATGCTGTCCGAATGGGCCGACGGCCATCGACTTTTGAAAATGACCCCGAACACCAGCGTGTACACCGCCAGCATCGCCAGCGGGGTAATCAAGGTCCACAGCATCCCCAGGGCGGAGGATCGATAACGCTCGCGCAAATCCCGCCGGACAAACTGCCACACCAGCCCCCGGTGATGCATCACCGTCCACGGCACAAACCCAACTGTCGAATTCAACGCCGTCATGCAACCGCCGTCACGCACATCGTAATTGCCATTTACCGATGCGATCCTAACGGTCCCCTCCCACCCCCGCAAGCAACGCCGGCCGGCGTTCATCCGCCGCCCATGATTTCCTCCGATTCGATGATCTTCCTGACGATCTCCCCCATCCCCACGCGCCGGCGCTGGCTTTCCTGTTGCAATCGCCGATGGGCATCCTCCTCGGACAATCCCAGCCGTTTCATGAAGATACCCTTGGCCTTCTCCACCAGTTTGCGCATCTCCAGCGTCTGGGTCAGGGATTGGTTCTCCTCGATCAGCTTTTGCTGATCTGCAAACCGCCTCACCGCGACGTCGATCTGCGCTTTCACCCCTTCCAACGTCACCGGCTTGATGAGATATCCAAACACGCCGGCCGCGCTGGCACGGTCGATCAATTCCGCCTCGCCATAGGCGCTGATGATGATCATCGGAACCCGCCGCACGGCCATCAGCGATTTGGCCAGATCGATCCCATCGACGCCATCCAGCCGAATGTCCAGCAGCACCAGGTCGGGATTTTGCGACTGGAACATCCCGCTCGCCTCGGACGCGGTCGACGCCTGTCCCACCACCTCATGCCCCAACCGCTCCAGTTGCGAACGCAGTCCCATCCCCACCAGCGTGTCATCCTCCACGATCAGAATACGCAACGGCCCGATCGCCGTTGGTTCTCGTCCGACTGTCATTGATTAAAACTCCGCAACCGACGGGAGGCCAGAATCAAATGCTCACATCGGTTGTTTCATCGTGCCGCAGAGGGAAGCTCACCGTCGCCACGGTGCCGCCTTCAGCTCGCGAGCACAACGTAAACTCCCCCTGAAGCTCCCGGCTCACCAACCCGCGCACCAGCGTCAATCCCATGCCGCCGTCACGCCGCGCCGACTCTCCTTCGACGCTCTTTTGCCGGCCATCGAGGCCTTGGTCCATCACTTCCACCACCACGCGCTGATCTTTCGCGGCCCGGGCGCGGATCGTGACGCAACCATTCTCCCCCGATCCATATACAATGGCATTATAACACAATTCGTGCAAGACCATCGCCAACCCCACCGCTCTTTCGGTCCCCAACACCACGTCCACCGACTCCATCTCCGACACGATCCGCACCCCCGGCGGCCTGATCACCGCCAGCGATGGCAGCATATTCTCCACAAGTTCTTTCAAATCCACCGTTTGCATGCCGCCGCTCAACAACTCGTGCGTCCGCGCCATGTTGCTGATCCGATCCGTCACCCGACCCAGCCATTGCCTCGCATTTTCCGGCATCTCCGGCTCCCCCACCGACAACAACGCGACAATCCCCGCCAGATTGTTCTTCACCCGATGGTTCAATTCGCGCAATAACACCGCCCGCGCATCGGCATCGCGCCGCTGCACCGCGATCGCCTCGTCCATCTGCTGATACAACCGATGATTGGCCAGGATCACCGCCGCCTGATTGGCCAGCAATCGTGCCAGTTGGACCTTTGATTCATCCAACACCTGCGGCCGACGGTCTCCCACGATCAACATCCCAATCACCCGCGACTCGATCCGCAGCGGCAGCTCCATCGCAGACCGAACGCCCAGCCGTCTCATCTCATCCGGATTCACCAGTTCTTTAACTTTCTCCGAATCTTCAATGATCACAATTTGCCCGGTTTGCAGGCTATGCCGCACCCCCGGAGCCGCCTCCAGAAAATAATCCCCCTTTCCCACGGAATTCACACCCACCGTCGCCACGACATGAATGAGCTTTCGATCCGCATCCGCGATTCCCACAATCGACGTATCCATCCCCAACAACTCGCACGCCGCCCGCGGCAATCGATCGATGACCTCATTGCCCGAACCCAGCTTGGCGCTGATCGCCGCCGACAGCTCGCTCAACCGCTCCAACGCTTCAATGTGCGACCGCGTCTCCATTTCGTGCCGTCGGCGCTGAAGGCTCCATTGCCCCACCGCCAGCGAAATCAAGACGCTCAATCCCAACCCACCCCACAGGATCAACAGCGGCGACCGGCTGGTATTCGATGCGATGAACGCGGCGCTTGGCCCGATGCGCAGTTGCCATTGTTCATCCAGGACCTCCAGCGGCAGGATTTGCACATCCCACCCCGTTGCGGCCACGCCGGTGCGATACAAAAACTGCTCTTTTGCCCCCAATAATATAATTTCAAATCGTTCCTGCTGGGCGGTGTCCATGATCAGTTGCAACACCTGCTCCAGTCGCAACCTCCCCACCACCACCCCCAGAACCGCCCGCCGCGGCGTCATCCGCACCACCGGAACGCCGATCAAAATTTCCGGCGAATTTGACACCACAATCATCGACTCATGGAATTCCTTCCCCTGGTATTCGACAGCCCGTTGATAAATCTCCGCCACTTCCGGCGGTTCGTTGGCCGGGTCCGTCACCAGCCGGATTGATTGATAGGATGGGATCTCCGCAATCACCAATTTCATCCCATCATCAAACGCCTCCGGCGTCGACAACCCCCCCGCCGCCCGTTCCCGTGCAATTCGACGCAGCGGCCGGGCACGGTCATCCACCGCCTGCTGCACCCGCCTGGCCAGTTGCGACAGGGTCGCGGACATCCTGGATTCGATGATCTGTCTTTCGTGCCGCTCTTCCGCCTGCCACAACACCACGACCAACAGGCACAACGCGACAAACAATGCCCCCGGCAGCAGATACGCCCACCCCCCGGCCGATTTCACCGGC
This sequence comes from Phycisphaerales bacterium, assembly GCA_020853095.1. Lineage (GTDB taxonomy): Bacteria > Planctomycetota > Phycisphaerae > Tepidisphaerales > Tepidisphaeraceae > JADYZN01. The sequence goes on from JADYZN010000030.1 coordinate 27,023, forward strand.
CTGATGCTCGATTTGGACTGGATGTCTTGCAGGCGGACGCCCGCCAGCACTATCTTGTTATACGACATATACTTACGATCATCCGAACCACATTCGCCTCTTCACGGCAATAATATCCGCCATCCGAACGTTATAGGGCTGAAGGACACTCTCATGCGCAACGTTCGTGCATTTACATTGGTGGAATTGCTGGTCGTCATCGGCATCATCGGTCTTTTGATCGGAATCCTGCTGCCGACCTTATCACGCGCCCGCGCCGCCAGCAATCGTACCACCTGCGCCGCCCAGTTGCGCGACATCGGCCACGCCTTCACCATGTACATGAACGACTCGCGCAACAAACTGCCGCGGGTCAACACCATGCCCTCCATGGTCCCGCCGCCGGCCGACAATCCACCATCGGCCGTCCAGGTGCTTGAACCCTACATCAAAGGCGCCACCAATGTCTGGCGCTGCCCTTCGGACATCATCCGCAAACCCTCCTCCGGATCGCCCGCCGGATATGATACCTACTTTGACCGCGAAGGGTTGAGCTATCAATACAATCCCAACCTTTCCAGCTCCAATGCCGGCATGCCCCTGGAAAAAACCAGCTATTATCAACGCTACCACTCGCTGCAACTGGTTGTGATTTTCTACGATTATGAGCCGTTTCACGGCAAAGCCGGCCGGCCCGGATCAACCAATTATCTGTTCGCCGATTCCCACGTCGGCGATCTGGAATAACTCGAAAGGGGAAACCGATCATGGACGAATACAGCAAATACACACAGACTCCCGCACCGAAACCCCAGCCAATAAAGAAAAAGTGGGACCGCCGCAAGATCAGGAAAATTTCCTCGATTTCCGCGGGCATTCTGGTCGTGCTTGGATTGAGCGGCTGGCTCTGGAGCCGGCGGATGCCCTCTCCCAGCGCATCGCCCAAAACACTGGTACAATTCATCGCCACCGAGCGATTCGCCAATCTTCCCCCCGACCAGCAGCAACCCTACCTTGATGCGCTGGACAAGGTTCCATGGTCCGAACGCCGGCAGGTCTTCCAACAGGCCAATTTAAGCGAAGAAGAACGCCACGCGGCCTTTGAAAACACCATGGGCCGGCAGTTCGAAAAACGAATGGATGAATTTTTCGCCCTGCCCGCCGGCCCGCAACGGGATGCCTATCTCGACCGGATCATCGACCAGATGGAATCCCGCCGCCAACGCGCCACCACCCGTCAGGCCGCCGCCGGCAATACGCCCAATGCGAACCATTCACAGGCCGGACAAGGCCCAGGACAAGGCCCAGGCCAGGGCCACCGGGGCGGACGGGGCGGCGGCAACAACCCCGCGCGGATGAAAAACCGGATCGAACGCAGCTCCCCTGAAATGCGAACCAAATTCGCCGAATTTCATGCCGCTCTGCGCGCCCGCCGTACCCAGCGCGGCCTGTAATAAACCATTCGCCGCTTTTTGCTATTGCCGGACAAAAATATCCATCGGTTTGTCCGCCCAACTGATCGGCGTTGGCGGAAGAATGTGCGAAGAAATCGACGGCAACCGTCGATACCCCAGCGGCGGCGGTTGATGCGAATCCACCGCCCGAACCAGCACATCCGGATGGACATTCACCTCTCCGCCGGCCGGCAATCGAATCAGTTGCCAGGAAAACAAATCCACCGGCGGCAGACAATAGGGCGCGGGATCGGCATATATCCCCATCGTCTTCATCCCCGCTTCGTTCAGTTCATGCAACCGCTCGGCATACAACATTCGGCCGGTGATCGGCCGGCTGTCACGCACAAACCCGCCCAGATAATTCGATCCGAACAACACCCCGCCCCCGATCACAATCACCCAACTCGCCAGCCGCATCCAGACGTTGGGCGTCAGTTTCACAATCGCCACCAGCGCCGCGATCAACAAAACCACGTCCGGGAACACAAAAAACCGGCCGAATTCCCCCGGCAAACCCTCCGCCACCAGGGCGAACTGCACCGCCACCAACATCGCCGGCAATCCCAGCATCCAGCCGGCGACCAACGATCCGTTCACCTCATCGGGATGCGTTCGCCGCTTCCAGCCGATCATGACAAACACCGCCACCCCGACCGCCCCGAAAATTCCGGCCGCCAACCCCGTCCCCTCCATCATCAAACGAACGGCATGAAGCAATCCCGCGCCGCTGATGTGATACATGACGCTGGTGTTGGAAAAATGCGACTTCAACAACTCGCGATTGTAAATCAGGTTGATCGGCACGTACGGATTGGTCAGCAGGTAGACCAAAACCCCCAGTATTCCGGCCGCCAAAATGATTCGGAATCGTTCACCCCATCGTCGGCCGCGGATCAACGCCATCATCACAATGACCACAAAAATCGGCGCCGACGAAGGGACCATCCCCACCGCCATGCCGCACGCCAGCCCCGTCCCGATGCACCATCTGGCCTGTCCGGTCTGCACAAAACGAATGGCCGCGATGATCGCCAGCAACATCAGCACCGCCCCCGGCAGGTGCGGCTTGGCTTCGTGGGCCATGTTCATCACCACCGGCATGAAGATGTAACCCAATGCCGCCAGCGCCGGCATCAGCAGACCGCTGCCGAAAAATTCCGCCAGCCGAAACACCGCCCACACCCCCACCACCGCCCAGCAAACGGTGTAGAACCGGGCCACGACGTAAAACCGCCCGAAAACCTCCGGATGATCCAGGTAAAACGCCAAGTCGTTGACCAGCGGATTGATGTATCCGATGGCCGCCGCCGCCCGCAACATCCCCCCCACCGGATAGACCCACGCCCCCCCGTACTTGTACATGCGCGGATCAAAGTCGCCCCGGCCCGGATGCATCTGCGCCAACGACATCATCGTGGTCATCTCATCGGGCTGATTGCTGAACAACCGATATCGGCGGATGATCTCGGCCCGCTGGGCGTCCGTGGCGTTCATCACCACCGGGGACTGCGTAAAGGCCACCGGATCGCGATCCACATCCGCGGCCCGGTTGGCATCCGGCCGGCCGGCCCCTTCCATCGCGACAACCTGCCGGCCCGACCAGCGCGGCTGGTCGCCGAACAGGAAAAAATCAACGGTGGAAGTCGGCAACCCCCAGTGAATGCCCGTCAGAAACACGCCAAATGCGAGAAAAATCAATCCCAGCAACGTCGTCCAACGCCGGCCGTTATTCATGCTCGAAGAGTGTATCGACGGCGGATGGCCGGGCAACCGCGATGGGCCGCTGCGAAAAATGTAATCCCCCGGCCAATCAAGGTTCGATAATCAATCAATAAACCCTTGAATCAGGCCTGATCCCATGCCATACATCATTCTCAGCTCCGAAGGACAGGAACTGGATCGGTTGAAACTGGTCGATGCCATCCTCATCGGCCGATCCACCGAGTGCGACCTGCCGGTGCGGGATGTGCTGATGTCCCGCCGCCACTGTCGGCTTGAGCCTGCCGGCCGGGGTTGGCGCATCGTGGACCTGCAAAGCAAAAACGGCCTGCATTTCGGTACGGAACAAATAGAGCGCAAAACATTGTCCGATGGGGATGAATTACGCCTTGGGCGAACCACGCTGCGGTATTGCGCCGGTGAATTTCAACCCGCGCCCCCCGAACTTTCCATCAAGCCGCAACGCCCGGCCGACCCCTTTGAAGCCCTTGCCGGAACCATCAGCGGAATGGTGCTGGAACAGCAAACCGAGGAGCCTGCATTCCATACCGGCTGGGCGGAACCTTTTTCTGAACCCTCCCCATCGCATTTTGCCCAATGGGGTGACGCCCAACTGGTCGGCCAAATGGTTCACGCCCAACGACCCGCCCCAACGCCCATGCCAAGGCCCCATTCCCGCCCAAGCGGCCTGCGCAGGCCGATTCAACGGCCGGTGGATGATGTGTCGTTGCAGGTCACGCCCAATCTATTGGCCGAACCGATCCACTACACGGCCGCCACCCTCCATGCCCCATCGGTGGAATGGCGGCTGCTGCTGGTCCTGGCGATCGGATCGGCCGCCACAGTGCTGCTTTTCATGTCCAATTGGTGGCGCACGGTGTTAAGCTGATTTTGATCCCGATCCGGGACTGCCTTCTTTGTGCGAATCGGTCTATATTGCCCACATGGAATCGACCGACATCGCATTGATCGGGGCCGGACCGATCGGGCTGGAAATGGCCGTGGCATTGAAACAGGCCGGCCTGGATTATCTTCATTTTGACGCCGCGCAGGTGGGACATACGATCTCGTGGTTTGCGCCGCAGACCCGTTTTTTCAGCTCCAATGAACGCATCGCCATCGCCGGCGTGCCATTGCAGACGCCCGATCAGGGCAAATGCACCCGCGAGCAATACCTGGCGTACCTGCGTTCGGTGGTGCTGCAATTTGACCTGAAAATCCGCACCTTCGAGCCGATGGTCGGCATCGACCGCGACAACGATGGGTTTTTATTGACCACCCATCCGCGCGGCGGGACGCGACAAATTCGCACCCGCCGGGTCATCCTGGCCACCGGCGGGACCGCTCACCCCCGGCAACTGGGCATCAAGGGCGAAAACCTGCCGCACGTCAGCAATTATTTTCAGGACCCCCACCTTTATTTTCAGAAAAATCTCCTGATTGTCGGCGGCAAAAACTCGGCGGTGGAAGCGGCGTTGCGATGCCATCAGGCCGGCGCCAACGTCGTCATGAGTTATCGCCGCGACCAGTTCAATCCCAACAGCATCAAATACTGGCTGCTGCCGGAGATCAACGGGCTGAATCAGTCGGGCAAAATCCCGGCCCATTTCAATACACTCCCGATGGAGATCACGCCGACGCACGTCCTGTTGTCCGGGCCGGATGGCCGGACGATACACATCCCCGCCGATTTTGTGCTGCTGATGATCGGTTATCAGGCCGACCTCTCCCTGTGCAAACTGGCGGGCATCGAGCTGGACGGCCCCTGCCAATTGCCTCGACATGATCCATCAACCATGCGGACCAACGTTCCGGGCCTGTACGTCGCCGGAACCGTCACCGGTGGCACGCAGGATCAATTCACCGTCTTCCTGGAAAACTGCCATATCCACGTCCAGCGGATCCTCGCGGACCTGACCGGCAATCAACCCCCCGCCGCGCCGATGACACCACAACGACCGGAAAGCTGAGCAAAACGACCAACCTCCATAAAACCAGAAAGGCAGCCCCTCGGCTGCCTTCGTGGCACACAGTGCGCCCTCCGCGTGCTTACTTTGGTTGCCCGGAGGCCTTTGCCAAAGTCTGTGTTGTATTGGAATCCCCCGTTGATTCGAGCATCAATTGCTGGATGAGGGTTTCAATCTGATGGGGCGACGTTTTCGAGGCGTTTTGTCCCAGGGGACAGACCGATCCGATGCTGCGAACCAGCCCGGCCGGCCCGACCACGCAAACAAACGGCAGTTCGGTCGCATGGTAGAGACGGGAAACTTCGCCGTTGTGGTCCATCAAAATCGGGAACTTCATGCCGGCAAAGACCGCCTGCACGGCAACCGCGTCGGCCGAGTCGGCGGTCGGAACATGGACGCCGATAAACCGAACTTTGTTGTGATCCAGCCGGTCATACAGCTCGGCCATCGCCTTGTTGGCTTTGAGACAGGTGGTCTGCCGCATCGACCAAAAATACAGCACTTCTATTTTTCCGTCGGATGGAGGGAATGATTGGGGATTGCCTTCGGTGTCCTGAAGCATGAATGCCGGTGGGGCTTGGCCGACGCCTTCCGGGCAGGGTGAAATGCTTGCACTCCAGCCCAGCAATGCGATGCTCGCCAGAATCAGCGTACAGGCCGCCAACAGTCCCAATTGTGCGCTTCGACGCGGTGACAACATAAGCCAACTGATTCTGCGAAAACCGTCGAACTTATTACTCGATAGGAGGCAGCACCATCGGTTGCTGCCAGCCGCGTAAATATACCCTTGATTCTGAATTTGGCAATTAAATTCCGGCAATAATTGCGCTTTTTGGCGTTAAACTGGGCAAGTTTATTCGTTATTCAATGTGCGCAACTGGCGGGCTAGGAGTTGGACGATTGGGATGGGAACATTATGGGCGGCGGCCAGGCGGAGGGGTTGGCCGAAGATCGCATCCAGTTCCATGGGCCGGCCGGTCTGGCGGTCGATCTGCATGCTGGTCCGATAGGCTTGCATGGTGCGGGTGTGGTCGATTTTTTGGTCGATCAGCTTGGGATCCAGATCAACGCCATCGGCATGGGCGACGGCGAGGACTTCTTTCATGATGTCGCGAACGAGATCGATGCCGGCCGAGGAGGCCAGCAAACGATCGGTGGTCAGGTCCATGGCGGCGCCAAGGCCGTTGAAAGGGATGTTCCAGAGGAGTTTTTCCCAACGGCCGTATCGCAGATTTTCGAGGATGCGGCAGCGGATTCGGCTGGAATTGAAAATATCGGCCAGACGGCGGAGGCGTGGCGTTGGCGGGCCTTGGTATTCGCCGATGGCGATCAGGCCGTGGTCGGTGTGGTGGATGTGGCCGGGCTGGCCTCGGTTGATGCAGACAAACGCCAGGCCGCCGATGATGCGATGGGAGCCAAACAATCGGGCGAGTTGTTCTTCGTTTCCCAGTCCATTTTGCAATGTCAGGATGATCGTATCGTCTTTGAGCAATGGCGAGATCAATAGGCCAAGTTGATCGTTGGAGGTGGCTTTGAGCGTGACCAGCACCAGGTCGGCCGGGGGCATTCGGCTGGGTTCGTTGTAAGCGTGGAATTGGTCCGGGGTTAGGGAAAAATCCCCATCGCAGCTATGAATGATCCAGCCGTTGGCGCGTACGGCGTCGAAATCGCTTCGCAGGAGGAAGTGAAGGTCATGGCCGGCCTGTGCGAGGCGGGAGCCATAATATCCCCCCACCGCCCCGCTGCCGATGATCGCGATGGCCGGATGATCCAGTGACATGGGCGACAAACTCAATCCGAAGGCACGGGAGTGACAATGGCGGCGGAATTGGTGGGCGTGACGCCGGAACGGTCCACGATAAAGGCAAACCGGCGCTCGGCGACGACCTTGGCGTTGGTGGTGCCGACGTTCTGCCAGCCCTGCAGGAGGACGTAACAGGTGAAGGCATCGGAACGGGTGGTCACCAGGTTGCTGATGCGGGTGAGTTGCAGGTTGCGTTCTTCAAAGTCGTTGCGAACACCATCCACGACGCCCACTCCAAATGGAGACAGATCGCCAAGGTTGTCATCCGGATCGGTGCTGATGGTCCCAAATCCGTTCTGGAACGACGGGCCGGAGATGGTTCCGACTTTGTTCAGGTCGAACAGGCTCTTAAAGGGTCCATTGGCCAGGCGATATTTCACGATTTCCCTGGCCGCGTAGGCGTTAAGCGTCCTGTAGGTCCACGAGCCGGGAACGGTCGTGGTGGCGTTGGCATCATCCACCTGTCCGGTGGAGGGATTGACCACCAGCGGCAGGGCCGACAGCACTTTCCATGAAGCGGTGTTGATGTTGATCTGGCCGTGAATGGGGACGGCGTCTTCGTTGACGCCAGGCGTGGTGCCGTTTTTGACCGAATTGCTGACGTTTCCGACTGGGTCGGGCATTGGATTATTGAAGGGGAGGCCGTTGTAGTTTCCTTGGTCGACGTCTGGCAGAAAATCGTTATTCGGCGACTGGACGGTCAGGTAATCGAAAATATCTCCTGCCCAGTCGTAGGAATTATAACCAACATGGTCAACGGATGAGATCGAGCAGAATCGTCCGATGGGTTCCTCAAGATCATCAATGGCAACCCCATCATCGGCCTGGAGAGTGTCCATGGTGATGGCGTTGAGCGTGGTGAAGGTGTTGGCGGTTGCGCCGACCACTTGAATGCGATACGCCCCGATGAACGGAACCTGGAGGATGTCGCCATTGCGGGCGAATGCGCCGAAGGGGAATTTGTTGGAAGCGCCGCCGAGTTTGTTCCAGCCCGCCCAGTCGGCATTGCTCAGTTGGATCGGAGGATAAGGGTTGGTGTACGTGCCGGTGGCATCGGCAGCGCCAAAGGTGGCGGCGGGCGTGCCGGCAAGTTCGAACGTCGGGGTTCCGGCGGTTGGATCCCACGTTTGAATGATTGTCCCCGCGCTGGTCAACGTATCGCGATGACGCGGGTCGGCCGGTCCGGTGCCGGAGGTTGTGGTGTACGGCCCGGGATAGACGCAATCGAACTCATGGCCGGGGCCGTTGGGACGGACGTAATGCCAACTGTTGAACGGAGCGGCGCCGGTCACGATCAGGCCGGTGAAATCATACGAATCCAGCGGCACAAGATCGGAAAGATTCGGCGCGGCGGGGGTTCCTTCGTCATAAACCCCGGTAACAAATGTATAGGATCCATCACCCATGCGCGGCCGCAACAGGACCAGTTCGCCACCGGTGGAGGTGATGGCGGCGTTTTCGAGGACTTCGTGCAGATTGGCGATGAAGACGGTGGGGACCGTGGTCGCTCCCGCGCCGATGGGACGATACATGGTGGGCGTGGTGCCGCCGGCGGCGTCGTAGTTTTCAAGGACCAGATAGCTGTTGGCGGGCATGATCTGCGTGAAGCCGGTGAATCCGGTGATGGCCTTGACGGTGTAATCGCCGGCCAAGGCGGCGTGACGATCAATGATGCCCAGTTGCCATCCGGTCAGGTTGATGGGAAATGAATAGGGGTTGTACAGCTCGATGGAGACGTAGCCGTTGGGGTTTTGCAGGCCGATGGGATTGGGCGAGCCGGCCCCCTGCACGGAGTTGTCATCGTTGGCGTAAACCTCGGTGATGAAGGGTTGCGCCTCGTTGCTGTAGAGCATGACGTTGACGGTGCCGATGTTGATGTTCTGACTGTAGATGTCGCTTTTGCTGTCACGAAGGCCCAGGGCATTGAGGGCGGCCAGCCCGGAACGGACCTGGGCCATCTGCGGAGCGGAGAGCGTCACCGGCGTGGTCGGGGCGGTGCGAACATCCCGAATCGAAGGGCGAAGGATTCCGGTCGGGGTGGCCAGGCTCATGTCCGGCGCATCGGACATGACCATCCAGAAGGCCCGCCAAAGTTCGTCGAACGCCGTGGTGTTGATGGCGGCGCGGGGCATCTGCGCGGCGTTGGCGCCGGTGTTGAGCGCTTTCATGCCGGCATTGGGCAGCGTGTAGGTTGGATAGGCACTGGTGCTGACCACCGGAGCGAGGTTGGAGACGGGGTTGCGCGTGACGAGCAAAGCCCGCAGCGGCTTGATGTTGGCCCCCGTGCCGATGACTTCGTTGTCAAAATCGAAGTTGTCGTAGAACCACGTTCCCGCCGAGCCGCCGGCGGCGGCGCTGGTGCCGACCTGGTTGGCGGCGTATGCGTAGTATTTTGGATAGTTGTAGAGCGAATCGGTGAAATACTGTTCGAGGGTTGAGCCGGAATAGGAAGAGCGCAGCACAAATCGCGACGCGAGACCCAGTGTTTCGGACAGCGATGGAGCGCGATAATAAGAGTTGGTGTAGTCGTAGCCGGGATTGTCCAGTCGGCGGCCAAGCTGCGAATTGAGGGCATCGCCCTGGGTGGTGAACTGGAAGTCGGCACGGTTGACGTTGGTATCGCTGACGGGGGTCTGGTTGGGATCGCCCACGTTGTTAAAGCGCCACTGGTTGTAGAGGGTCATGCGGGTGCTTTTGGGGTCGGTGGCGGTACGGTAGTCGGCCAGAAATTCCATCAGGCCTATGTTGGAGAGGAAAAAGCCGTTGTTGGCCAGCGTGGGGGCGTTGGTGCCGGTGGGAAAGGCGAAATCGCCCTGCGAGGACCATGCGGTGGCGGCGTTGATGGCCGAGTTGTCGTCGATGATCCGGACGGCGGCGAACCAGGTGGCGCCATTGACCTGGCCGATGGGGAGTTTGAAATACCCGGAATCGGCGATGCCATCGCCATCGGCGTCGGCGGCCAGAAATCCGGTGGCCGGCGTGCCCGCGATCACGCTGCCGGTGGCATCCATCATCCAAATCGCCGGCCAGTTGCTGGTGATGCCGTTCAAGGTCACGCTGCGGCTGCCAATGGCGGCGTAGACGTTCGACTTGGCGGCGGACATGGTGATCGGGCCGGAATAGGTCTGGCCCGTGGGGTCTTCAAACTGGATGTTGGCGCCGGACGAGGTCAATGGCCAACTGATCGAAGGCCATGCGGGGAGGTTGGACGATGCGCCGATGAGGGTCGGTACGCGGGCGGCCAGCCACACATCTTCGGTAAAATCGGTGCGGTGGTGATAAACCGTGTCACTCGCCTGGCGATAGCCTCCACCGGAACCAAACAGCGATCCGGCCGCAGCGTTGGCGACCATGTTCTGGACGCCTTGGGCGAGCAGGTCGATCTGGGTGTTGTAGGCGTTTTGCTGGGTGGCGTAGCGGTCGGTGCGGGCGGTGGAGATGAAGGCCGTGCCGATGAGGGCCAGCAGCACCAGCAGCACGACGACGAAAATCAACACCGAACCGCGCCGGGCGTATGCGATCGACCGCCGCACGCGGCCCAGGGTTCGACCAAAGGTTTCAACCAAGCGCATCATCGTAAACCATTCTTTCCGTTATGGCAGATCAATCACGTATTCCATCGTCTGACCGGTGACCATCCGGCCGGACGGATCGTCCACGGTGGCGACGATGCGGATCATTTTCGGCATCGGCTGGCCTGTGGTGTCGGGGCCCCATGCGACGATGTATTGGGAGCCATCCGTCATCGCCGGGACGCCGCCGGACACAAGGGCATAATTCACGGCATAAGCGGGAAGCGCTCGTTCAAATGACGCCCATACCGGCGACGGTACGGTGACGGCCGAATTTCTCACATCACGCAGCGGGACCACGTCCAGCAGATTGATCACGCCATCGCCATTGATGTCGCGGGGCATGCCATACCAGCGCGTCTGAGCCACGCCGCCGGAAATAAAATAGTCCACCTTGCCATCGGAGCCTGCACTGAGAACCCGGCCATAATTGGCATTGGCCGGGTCGTTCTCCTGAACCAGAAAATCCCCGGCGTATTCAACGATGAACTGGCTGCACGAGGACAAAAACGCCGGAACGGTCCGCGCGATGACCTGGCTGGAGAGGGGCTTGGTGGGGAAGATGTTGCATTGATAGCGGAAACTGAAACGGGTGTTCCACCAGTCCAAAAGGTTGTTGGGAGGATCGATCGCCGTAACGAGCCGTTGACGAAAATCGTCGATGGTCGTCCCGGCCAGGTCATAGCGTGACCAGGCGACGTTGTATCGATCCGCCGGAGCGGCTTCGCTGGAAACCGAACTCATCGCCAGCGGAGACAAGGACGTGGGTGGATCGGTCGTCCAGTGTTTCAGATACACCTGTGAATTGCCGTACAAGTCGTAAATATTGTCCGAACCGTCGGGTTGGCGGAGCAGCGTGACGACGCGACCGAGAATCCAGTTGCTGGCATGGAAATTGTCGTCGTTGCGATCCGGCGGCACTTTGCTGAAATCCGGGAGTTCGCCGGGGCTGCGGTTTTCATATCCTTGCAATGAATTGAGGGCATCGGAGTTGGACGGTCCGGCCGGCGAGCTGAAATCGGGGCGTTTGACGTGCCCGTACCAGATCCACGCTTCGTTGGAAGACATGTTGGCGGCGAAGGTTCCGATGTTGCCGGTCTGACGGGGGAAATATCCCCTCGCGAAGAACATCAGCATGTCGGTGCGATGGTTGCGATAGTTGTAAATGGCCGGCGAGATGATCTCTCCTGCGACGCCCACTTCACCTTCGGTCCCATCGTTGTCGAGATCGATACTCAGGATTTGGTTGATGCGGTTGGCATAAGTGTCGGACTGGTTGTAATCCCGATCGCCCAGTTGATCGGCCTGGTTGAGAAACGCCGGGGTCTGTTGCGAGCGGATCATGAAGATCGGCGGGTTGCTGGTGACGGCGCCGTGCAGGTCGTTGTTAAAGACGCTCTGGGCGCCGCGCAAATCGCGGCTGGCGGCGTTGATGGCCTGGCCGGCGCCGACGGTGTCGGTGGTCATTTTGAAGACCTGGTTGATGCCGACCATCAGGATCAGCACCAGCGCGATGGCGATCATCAGCTCCACCAGCGTAAACGCCCGCCGGCGAGTGGAGGATCGAATTGGGAGCGATCGTCGGTTCATGCGTTTCTCATCTGACCGAAATAAAAGTCGTGTAAAAGGCGACATCCTGCGCGGGACCTTCGTAGCTGCCGGTGGAGATGTCTTTGCCGACAACAAAGGCGTCGGCGTTGGTAAGGGTGGTCACATCGTCACCGCTGCCGCCGTTCCATACGCCATTGGGGCCGTTATCCGCTGAAAAATCGTTGCCGGGCATGAGTTCCCAGGTCGTGCCGCCGACGTAACTGCCCACGCGATAGACCCGGCCATTCATCCAGCCGTTGCCAGGACCGCTGATGTTGTCGTTGGCGATCACCAGGTAACACCCTTCGGCCACGGCGTTGAAATCGCCGCCGTTGAACGTGACCGTATCGGGGATGCCGTCCAAAATGGAGACGTTCACGCCGCGCGCTTGAAGATTGCAATAGATTGAAGGGGCGACTACGGCCATGTCCTGGGCGACGGTGAACTGGTCGCGGGTGCGGGCCTGCATCACAAAGACAAAAAGCTGCGCGGTTGAAGAACCGTTGGGCCGTTTATACAGCAGGACCGATGCGAAACGCGGGTCGTCGGCATTGATCAGGTCGCCGCTGAGGCTTTTCCAGAGGTTAAAGGTGTCAAGCAGTTTGTTCGTGCCGTCAAATTGCGGGTCGGCGATGGAATAGACAAATGTCCCGGTGGGTTTGAACAGGTTGCTGGAGGTCGTGTATTGCCCCAGTTGCTGCGCGACGTTGGCCATTCCGCGTGCGATGGAGGCGGCTTCGGATTCATCGACGTTGCTTTTGCTCTGCTGGATGGCGACGGGAAACATGGCGGCGAGCATGATGAAACCCACGCCCAGCAAAATCACCGCGAACATGACTTCGGTGAGGGTGAAGCCCCTGGTCCCCTCTCCCCATGGGAGAGGGTTAGGGTGAGGGTGGGCTCGGCATCGGGATGGTTTCGAGTTGGGAAATACCCTCAC
>JADYZN010000031.1 GCA_020853095.1 Phycisphaerales bacterium
ACGATCTGCCGTCGGCCGCGTCATCGCGGGCATCTCCGCTACGCTCCGATGCCCGCGATGACGCATCTGTCATTGAAGCACGTTTTGCCTGCAAAGGGAATATACGAGAGGGTCACGTTGATTTATCGGGCAGAAAAAGAGGGTCACGTTGATTTATCGGCCGACGGCTGCTACTTTTTTCATCCATGCCCCGCACACGCCGACACATCGAAGCGCAGATGATTTATCACGTCCTCAACCGCAGCAACGGCCGGACGGCTCGACCTGAAAAGCACCCTGCGCCCGCGCGGCCGGCCCAAACAGCCCCTGGCCACGCTGTCACCCAAATACCGGCGAGTTCGTCATACAAATGGAGGCCGATATATCAACGTGACCCCTTTTTCTGATCCGAATACCCAGGTAGCCGGCCTGGCCTCATCGGTTCCAATGAAACGCCTTCGATGGATAGTATTCCCCCCCTCCACCCCTCCCGTCAAGGAAAATCCAACTGACATCAAATACAGCGTCGGGCCGGCCGATCATCCAACGGATGCCAAAACAGGGGCGGGCGCGACCGCCAAGACTGGCATCGCCGACCGCATTCGCGGCGTGCTGGACAGTGAACCCGTACTGGCGGCACGGCGAAAGCTGGAGGACGAGTTTTTGCCCATCCGCCGGGCCGTGGCCGCGATCAAAAAGGCCGGCGGCATCGTCGATGATGCCAATAACACCGACGCCAAGCTGGACACCTACCACGGCAAGGTGGCCGAGCAGTACCGCGACGTGGAACGAACGACCATCCAACCCATCATCGACACCATGAGCCGGGCAAATTTGATTCCGCTTGACGACGACTCATCCGCCCGACAGAGTGTCTGGCATGTCCGACCCGGCGCCGCTTCCCCCTTATCCCGTCCGACTGCGCGAAGTGGCGGGCGTCTTCCTGCGGCTGGGGTTCATCTCCTTCGGCGGACCCGCCGCCGCTTTGGCATTGATCGAAGATGAAGTCGTTCATCGCCGCCGCTGGCTGGATCGCGGGCATTTCCTGGACATGGTGGCCACCGTCAATTTCATCCCCGGCCCCAATTCCACCGAACTGGCGATTCATCTGGGGTTGCTGCGGGCCGGATTCGCGGGGTTGCTGGTCGCCGGCATCTGCTTTGTCGTGCCGGCCGTGCTGATCATCCTCCCCATCGCCTGGTTCTACGTGCGATTTGGTTCACTGCCGCAGGTGCAGCACATCCTGTACGCCATCAATGCCACCATCATCGCCATCGTCGTGGTGGCAATGGGTCGATTCGCCCGCACAGGCATCCGCGATTCCTTCAGCGCGACCGTGGCGATCGGGGCGGCCGCCGCCGGCTTCGCCTGTCAATATTACTTTGGACATTCCCCGGAACTGCTCATTCTGGCCGTGGCGGCGCTGGCCGGCGTCATCCGGCATTATATCCCGAAAAAACCACCCCATTTGCTGTTGTCACTCCCCGCACCATGGCTGGGGGCCGCCATCCTGGACCCCACCTTGCACGACAACTTGTGGCGAATGACTCTCTTTTTTCTGAAGGTGGGAGCCACCCTCGTCGGCAGCGGCTACGTCCTGGTCAGCTACCTGCAAACCGGCCTGGTGGATCAATTGCACTGGATGACCCCACAGCAACTTCTCGACACCATCGCCGTCGGACAGGTCACCCCCGGCCCGCTGCTGACCAGCGCCACCTTCGCCGGCTATCTCCTGGGCCATCAGACCTTTCATGGCGGCCTGGCCGGCGGCATTGCCGGCGCGCTGCTGGCGACCGGCGCGATCTTCGCACCCGCCTTTGTCTTCATCGCCCTGCTCGGCCCGCTTCTGCCAAAATTACGCAAAAACCCGCTCGCCCGCGAAGCGCTGGATGGGATGAACGCGGCCGTCGTCGCCCTGATCCTGGTCGTCACCGTCAGGCTCGGGATCGACGCCCTGCACGGCTGGCCGGCGGTGGCCCTCTTCGCCTTCAGCATCGCCCTCCTGTGGCGCTGGAACGTCAACGCCACATGGATCATCCTCGGAGCCGCGATCCTCGGTTTGATCGGCGGCCGGTTCGCATAACCACCCGCCCGCTATTCAAACGCGATCATCTGGTGCCCTTCGACTTTGGGCACAACGAGGCTCACCCGGCCGTTTGCATATTCAAAATCCAGCGCCATCTCCTGCGGCGCGAGATAGACCCGGCTTGGTTTTTTCGACAGCTTGAGGTTCATTCGCACGTCGAACAAAGGCACGATGTCCTCGACGATGTCCAGCTTGGGCGTTCGGCGCTCCGGGCAATAGTTCAACAGGTGAACAATCGTCCGCCCCGATGGTTGCCGCATCACGGTGGCCTCCAGCGACGAAGGGCCTTGAACCCGCAACAACGGCTCGCCGAGCAACAGATGGATCATATTCCCCACCAGCATCCGGCAGGGCAGGTTGCCGTGGTTGGCGTAGGATGAAAAAATCGGATAGGCGATGTACCCCACCCGCCCGGAAATCACGGCGGCGGCGTATTTGCTCACTTTGTCCGGCGGGGTCTGGAAATGCGAGCTGAAATGCTGCCATGAACGGTCAAAATAAGGCTCGACTACGCGGGCGACGACCGTTGCGCCGCTGGAAGGCGTGACCCGCACGCTCCGCTCGTACATGACGTGGTCGGTCGGCGGAACACCCTGGGCAACCTCCCGGCCAAAACGGACATAGGTGGTCTGATAGGGCGAAGCTCCATGAACGTGGATGGGCAGTTGCTTCCATGCCAGGGCAGTCCCCTCCGCATTCAATCCGGTCTGACCGGCGACCAGAACCGCTCCGCCGGCCTTGAGGTATTGATCGAGTCGCTGTGAAAGTGTTTCGCCGATTTGCATCCCTTCGGGGAGAATCAGCAGTTTGTAGTGATTCAATTTGCTGTCGGGCATCACTACGTCGAACTGATGCTTGAGCTGGGTCAACATCCGCGTGGTGCCATCGTCCGTCCCCGTGGAGAAGCGGTCGGTGGAGGCCTGGAACAGGCCGATCTGGGTGACGGATTTGGCGTTTTCAGTATACGGCTCGGCGGCTTCGATTCGGCCGTAGACGCTGCCGATCAGTTCGTAGGCGGCCTTGTCCAGCACGCCGCGCGGGTGAAGCTGGTCTCCGATGCTGCATTTGGCCCCGTGAGCGATCATCTGGGAGGTTTCATATTCCAGGGCGGCATACGGCTTGAGGCCGCCGAAGTCGGCCCAGCTTTTGTGGAACCGTGCGGTCATTCCCATGTATTCACGGTTGAACGTGCGGGCGAAACGAACGTTTTTGGGGAAATACAAATAACCCCATTCACCCGTCGGCAGGGCTTCGATTTCCACCTGCTCTAAATATTTGATCTCATCCGCCAGGTTGGCCATCGGCCGGGCATTGAAATACACCGTGGCATCCCGGCTGGATTGCTTGACCATCTGGTGGAACCGCTTCATGTATGACATGGCCACATGATGAGCATAGGATTTGCGGTCGTCCTCGACTTCCGGATCAAAACCCAGCCGGACCATCTTTTTGATGGCGTAATGGTTCAGGCTGGGCTGGTCCCAGCAGATGTCAAAAAAGATTCCATCCACCGGTTTGAATCGGCGCAACACCTCGCTGGTCTGCTCGGCCAGGTAATCCTGATACGGGCTGCTCATGTCCAGCACCCGCCAGCCTGCCGCCAAAGGCCCCGCGCCAACCGGCCTGCCATCGACCTCCCGTGCCACCCATTCAGGGTGATTCTCGGCGGCGAATTCATCCCACAACACACTGATGTAGATCGGGGCGCGGATGCCAACCCGATGCAACGCCTCCACCTGCTCGCCCAGCAGGTCCAGGCCGGCTTTGAGGCCCGGATGACGTTCCGCCCGCTTGGTGTTGTAATAGAGGTGGCCGTGATGGCACTTGGCAAAGACGGTCACGCTGTTGACGTGAGCGGCCTTCATCCGTTTTGCGAAATCGTTTGCATTGAAGTCGCGACCCACATCCCGAATGACCGGGCTGGTGTGAAAGTCCAAATGTATCTGACGCCCGGGCAGCTTGAATGACTTATCCACGAACATGGCTCCTTACACCTGTCCCCCAACGGGCGAAAAGTATAATCACAACAGGTGCAAATGCGAGATGGATTACGAAGCGATGTCGATTTGCGGGGAAGGAAACTGGCCGCTCAGTTGCAGGTCGATCAGGCTGAGCAGGGATTCGGGGTCGATGGGTTTGATGAGCAGTGGTGGCAGTTCGGGGTTGGGCAGGGAGCGCATTTTGTGTTGGATCTGATCGGGCGACATGCCCGAAATCAGGATCACCGGCAGGGATCGGCGGTGTTGCTGGACGTAACTCAGTACGTTGAAGCCATCGGAGCCGGGCATTTGCAAATCCAGCAACAACAAGTCGATCTGACGATTTTTGAGATGGTGCATGGCCGAGTCGCCATCGGCGGCCTCATCGACGGCAAAACCGGAGCGGCGTAAATAATGGGCCAAAGCCAGCCGCTCCACCGGCGAATCGTCGCACAGGAGCAATCGAAACGCATGGGATTCAAACGATTCATCCGATCGTGCAAGGCCCATGCCGATATTATTTATCCGGCCATCATTTTCCACAACCTCCAATTCGACAAGAATTTACAATCGACGACTGGATTTGCCATACGGGTCCAACGACTTATCGCTATGATTGTCTAACGTATTGGGATGAAAGAAATGATGCGCATAACTTTGGCGATGGTCATGGTTCTGTGCCAGATGGCGTGGGGGGATGTGGTTCATTTGAAAGATGGGCGGGTATTGCAGGGGAAGGTCCAGCGCGGGCCGGAGGGGTACATCGTTACGACCGAGGATGGGCGAACGCAGACGATCCCGGTCGATCAGGTGAAATTGCTGGAGGCAACCAACGATCCGGCCGACGCCGACCGGGCGATGCAGGGATTGCTGTCGCTTCGGCGGTCGGTGCAGAGTCTGGACGACATTGATTTGATCCTGGAGCGGTATCGGCGGTTTGTGGACCAGAACGCCAACACACCGGCCGCGCAGGAGGCTCAACGGGACATTGAACAATGGGAACAGCGCAAGGCCCAGGGGTTGGTGAAATTCGCCGGCCGGTGGGTGACGCCGCAGGTTCGCGAGGAATCGCGACTGCATTCGCTGGACAAGGCGCAGCAGGCATTGCAGTTGCTCAAACAAGGGCGGATGACCGAGGCGGATCCGCTGTTGCGGGAGGCATTGGAAGAAGACCCGCAAAACGTCACGGCAATGTATCTGAGGGCGTATCTGCTGGCCGAGCAGGATCAGCTTGTGATGGCGAAAAAATTACTGGAGGAGACGTTGTCGCTGGTCCCGGATCACGTTGCGACGTTGAACAACCTGGCGGTGGTTCTATGGCGGCAGAAACAGCCGGCCGCCGCGATGGTGCGGTATGACCGGGCGATGATGGTATCGCCCCGCAACAAGCATATCCTGAACAACGTGGCCGAGGCGCTGCACGCGCTGCCTGAGGATGCGCAGCGTGGTACGGCCGCACAAAAGGCCAAGCAGCGGTTCGAGTCGCAGGATGCGCAGCTCCAGGCTGAATTGGAACCGACAGGATGGTATCGCTGGGGATCGACCTGGGTGAATCGCGACCAGCTCAATCAGTTGCGCGAAGCCGAGAGACAAATCCAGGAGAAGCTCGATGCGCTGGCGGAGCGGTTTGACCAGGTGCAGGCGACCATCCGGCGGATCGAAGGCGATCTGGATGGCAATGCGCGATCGATGCGGCAGATCGAGGCGAACAGCTACATCCGGGATTTGGATGGGAATTTCATCGCGGTTCCATATCCGCCGATTTATTACGACCTGCAGCGGGACAACGCCAATCTGGTTCGACAGAGGGAAGCGGAGGTGGCGAAGTTGCAGGATTTGCGGCAGGCCGCGGCGCAGATTCGTCAGCAACTGCCGGTGCCGCGATACACCGGGGCGCAGCAACCCTTTGGGCCTCAAGATGCGCCGTTGCGAGCGATGCCTTCGACGGTTCCCGCATCGATGCCGGATCCATAGTCGGCGGGCCAATCAGACATCGGCCATCGCCAGAGCGGGGGTCTCGGCGATGTCGATCTCGATCGATTCCTGGATGCACGAAGCATCAAGGGAGAGCCGGGCTTCATCGCGATGGGTCTGGATCATCAGTTCCAGAGAATCGCGAAGATTGCGGCGGCACTCATCCAGTGATTTGCCGCAGGTGATGGTTCCTGGAATTTCTTCCACCCACCCCACGAACCACCCATTGGGGTCGGGCTTGATAATGGTGTGGTATTGTTGGCGCATGATGACGTTAATTGAACGATTTGATGCCCCGGCGTCAAGAAAATGTTTTGAAATGCGCGGGTCAGCCTGACTAACATTTGGCAAACGAATGCGGGCTGAACAATTGCATTTTGACCGCACCAACAGGTTGTTGGATCAATGGCCGGCGGATACCCTGAGCGGGTCTTCCAAGGAGAAAATGATCGCAATTTGCCGATATTCCAGATTGCTGCGATTAAATGGTCTTCCATTGGATGGGATGTACGAATACTCTTTTCCGCCCGGACACGCTTGCCGGGACACTGCATGAGGCGGAGGTTCGGCCATGAGCCAGACGGAAACAATCAACAACCAGTCCATTGAAACAGCCCGCCAGGCGGCGATGGCGCTGGAGGGCAAGACGGTCTGTCCGTTCTGCGGCACGGTGGGCGCCAACGCCGAAACCGCGTGCATCCGCTGCGCGATGGAGAACACCCCCGCCACCCGGCAGGCGACCAAGGCGCGGATCGGGCCGTGGTACGTCCTGCAGGCGCGCAATCCATCGGCGCCGGGCATGAAATTCGCGACGTTGCAGATGCTGATTAAAAAGGGGCAGGTGACGGCGCGCACGATCGTACGCGGCCCGACAACCCATCAGTTGTGGCGATTCGCGGCCCACGTCAAGGGAATCAGCCGGGAATTCGGGCTGTGTCACGGATGCGGAACGGACATCGAACCTTCCGCCAACATCTGTCCCAAATGTCAGCGACTGCAGGAACCGCCGGTCAATCCGGATGTGTTGCTGGAAACCCGCCAGCCACAGGTGACCCGGGCGACGGTGATGCGCGAGGTGCGGCCCGTTGCGGAAGACATCGTCATTCCGCCGGCCGGTGAACGCCAATTGTCCGAACCGGTTGAACCGTCAACGCGGCCGGTTCAACCTGAACCGGAATTTTCGCGTACGCCCCTCTCATCCGACCAATTGTCCCCCGCACCAACGCCCACCCCGCGGCCGACCGGACAGGAAATTCTCACCCCGCGGGAGCTGGCGGCGGTGTTTCAGTTGAATCTGCCCGCGCAGGGCAAGCCATCCAACGAACGACGACCATTCAAGGTGCGGCGGTTGATCGCGGCGGCGGCGCTGATCGTGCTGCTGGTGGGTACCGCATACCTGTTTTACGATCAGGCGGCCCGTCAATCGGTGATGACCTGGGCCAATCAGACGTACGCGGACATTCGGCAGATGCTGGCTCCATCAAAGGTGGAAGCGCAACCGGGGGAATCGCATCCACCCTCATCTCCAACGCCGGCGCCCACGGTGGAACAACCCACGGCCACGATCGCTCCTCCCGCGCCAACGCCTCAACCTCCGGTGGCACAAACCCCCGCGCCCCGGCCGGCGCCCGCACCCGCGCCGGTCGTTGAAGCACCCAAAACCGATACGGAACCAACGCTCAATGAGCCAACTGACCCCGATGAAGTCATTCAGCAGGCACGAATCCTGTGGCGCAACGCCATCACCGCCGAAGCCAATGGCGATTACGCCCTGGCGGTGAAGTATTACGAGCAGATCAAGAAGCTGCCGCCGGTGGCATGGCCGGGCGGTTTGGACCTTCGATTGGAAGATGCCCGGCGACGATTGAGGCGATAATCATTTCCCGTCAAATGGCCGGTATAATTGATGGATTTTTTCGGCCGATGACTCATCACCGAGATAAACCAGCTTCGCATCGCCGGGGTTGATCGGGATCATCCAGGTTGAACCATTTCGCACCAGTCTTTTTCCGGTGCTGACATCCCACAGGCCGGCGTTTTTTATCTGTGGTTGAAGTTTCAATGCCGCCAGGTCAGGCTTGGTTTGCGGGATGTAATCCTTAAGCTCGCCATGATCGTCAATCACAACGTGCTGACAGGATTCCAGCGACCGGGCGCGGCAATCGGCACATAAAATCCGACCCACGTTGGCGTTGTGGACAATCAGCACGCGGCCTTCAAATCCGTTCATGGAAAAGGAGCGGGCGTGGATGTTGTCGCCGGGCGGTCCATCCAGCGGCATATCGGACTGGATGGTCAGGTTTGACAATATATGCTCGTAACTCCGCACCGATTTCACGGTCTGGGCATATTCATCAAAATGATCGTTGACCCGTCCCGGCCGGCCGGCCAGATCGACGTAAAACCGTTCCGTGCGGAATCGTTCAACCGCATCGCGCGGTGAATCGGGGTTGTATTTTTTGGAATAGGGATCGTACGAGAAGCACATCGTCACGTTCGCGCCTTCCATGATGCTTCCCCAGACCAGCGCCCGGGTGCAATTGGCCGGAGGCATGTACAACGTCCAGAGGTTGTATTGCGGGCCATCCCGCCCGGGCACGTTGTCGTAAACGGACCAACCCTGTCGATTTTCCATGGCCAGTTGCCGCACTTTTTGCACGTATTGTTCTTTTTGTTCGCTGGTCCATGAGTCGGGCAGCCCGCTGCCGGTGGCAAACCCTTGCGCGCGATCCGGAATGGTGCAGGCGGCGGCGCCGAAGACGTGGATTCGCGGCACGCCGAATTTTGCAGACGCCCTGCGGTACAGTTCGGTGGTTTCGCGGCTTTCGCGCAACGCCACATCCGGCGGTCGCATGTAGGCTTTGTCCGCCAAACCCTGTTCCCAACTGAAGTAATAGTAATCGCCTCCGACCAGAGAGAAGGGAATGTCGGCCGCGTTGGCCGTCAGCCACCCCCCGCCGCTGGTGACCATGATGAATCGAACCTGCGGTACACCCTGAACGATCATGCGGAAATAACGATCCAACCGCTCGATGTCCGCATCGTACGGCTCCTCTTTCACCTCCCAACCCAGAACATTGGGGTTGTCATGCCAGATTTTCAAAAACGCGATGGCACGATCCGCGTTTTCTCGCATCTGCTGGTCGGTCCACTCGAGTCGGAAGTAGACAAAATCAAGTTCCGGAAGCAGTTTGATGCCGTATTTTTCGGCCAGTTTGACGTAGTCGCCGAATTGATCGGGATCGGCGATGGTGATGTGGATGCAGTTGATCCCGACATCGGACAGTTTTTTGAAATGCTCGTCGAACAGCTCAAACAACGGCCGGTTTTGTTCGGCGGCGGCCGCGGCAAATCGGTCGGTGTAGAGATATGCGCCGATGTAATAGGGCGTTTCCTTTGCGGCCTCGTGGGCGGTTGCGCTTCGCAAGGCCCCCGCCATGATTGCCACGCACGCCAGCACCATCCATCTCAACATGATTGCTCCTGTGTTTTCGGCCTAATCGCCAAGGTGGTCCACGTCATAAACATCCGGCCGCCGATTGATCACCGGGCGGGTTTGGCCGATGGATTCGACGATCCTGTCCATCGGACCCTTGAGTGTATGCAATGTCCGCTCATTGATTCGGATCGATTCCAGCAGTGATGGCCGGTCATAGACGAACGCGAGCATTTCAGATTGAAAACCGATGGTTGGCTCTTGTGCGATATGGCCGATCATCCTCCGCGCGGCGGCAATCTGCGATTCGACGATTTGTTGTAATTCCATGATGTCCGCGGGCCGCGGCGACATCTCCCGCAGGGCATTTCGCCTTGTGATGAATCGCAGCACGTGGACAGCGCATCGCCAATGTTCCCCCGCGGCCGCCGCCACGGCATGGGCGGCGGACCATTCCCCATCCGGGGAGGCTTCCTTCGCGGCATTCAGGTGATGCAGACCCTCATCCCAGCAGGCAATCATCCGGTTCAACTGATGAATGACTTGTTCAACCGTGAACGGCGCGGTCCATCGCCCGATCTCTTCTTCAAATGGCTGCGGTTCGCGGTTGCGGTCGATGCCCCAGTTGTAAGGTTCGGCACGGTTTGGCTCGGCTTCAAGACGCAACGGATATACCGGCCCGCGCGTCATGGGGCCGAAATAAAACAGCCGGTTGGTGAAGGGATATTCCTCCAGTCCGCGCTCAAATGACTGCCACGCCCGCACGATGCTGTTTGCGGAGGATGATCCAAAATAGAGAGTGGCCAGATGATCTAAAAAAGATATTTTTGACCCGGTCCAGTTGGCCGCTTCGCCGGCCGCCCTGAGCATCTGGCTGGGAAATCCGCCGGGGATCCAGTTGAGCATGGCCCCGCGGCCGCCGAGTTTGTTCAGGCGTTGAATTTTATCGAACACGATCCCTGGCACGGGCAGATAAGGAACGGTGGAGAGTTCAAATGTCGTTCCGATCTGCAGCTTGGCATAAACCGTGCCGCCGACCTCGGTGGCTTGATGGGCGATGCGCTCAAACGGTTCGCAGGGGCCGACGAAGGAGAGGGAATATTCGTCAATCGGCACGGATTGGCCGGCGATGGTTTTGCGGCCGCCGTGCTCGAAATTGCCCAGCCAGACGACTTCGGGGCGGGTTTTGCGGATCAGGTCCAACATCGGCGCCACCGAATGGGTCTTCAATTCGTCGGCCGGGTCCATCCAGTAATTCCAGGCCAGGAATCGGGCCTGGGTTCCCGAACGTTCGATCCCTTCGATGAAGCAACCCACATCCTCGGCCAAGACCTCCACCTGCGGCCGTCGTGAACAGCGCGGGCAGGTGCGGGCGTATTCTTCGGACAGCCAGCAGTTGGTGATCCGTTCGCCGTTGAAAATGCTGATCAACCCTCCCAGTTCGGGCACGGCCTTCAATAATTCACAGGTGGCCTGGCGGATGTATTCCTGAACCAGCGGCGTGGATGTACACAGACAATATTCCCCCTCATCCACCTTCGCTCCGCGAATCTCCGGATGGGCGGCCAGAACCGGGTGATCGGCACGGACCGAACGGGGTTCCATGCAGAACATCCAGACTTTGATCCCATGCCGGCCGGCTTTATCCGCCAACGCCTTCAATTTGTCCAACCGATGAGAGGTTGGCCCCAGTTGCGGCAATGCCTTGCTGGCGATCAACGTGCGAAACAACCCGGCCACCCAGATGCCATTGATGCCGCAACGCGACAGATTGTTCAGGTATTCATCGGGATAATAATCATGGTCATCCAGCAGTTCCCAGCCGGTTTTGAACCGATACGCGGCGATGGGGCTGCGGGTGATCAGATCAACAAACGCACCCTCACGCAATGTCCCACCCGGCGGCGACATCGCAGGGACGGTCTGCTCAATCAGCCGACGGCGGATCGGTTGGATTCGATTCCAGAAATCATTCATACGTTTTTCGATCTCGATCGTACGTCACCGCTACAGCATCTGGTCGCCAACCTGTCGTATCCAGTTTCGAGTCCATTCCACGGCCTCCAGTCCGATATCAGCGATGCAATTGGAACAGAAGATGATCCCTTCGATGTCGCCCTTATGAATATAACGAAGATACCGCTCGCACTGGTCTTCCATTCGGGCGATTTCCAACGGCTTTGATTCGCCGTAATTCCACATGTAACACCCCACCAATCGACGCTTGTTGGGCGTCAGTGTGAGCATCTTGTCCATGTTGCGCTCCAGATGAACCAAGTCGGACCCACGCCAAGTCCAGAAGGTGATCACGTCGCAGACATCAAGATACGGCCGGATCGGATCATCCAGTTGCTCATCATACAGCACCACCCACAAATCCATCGGCCGGCCGATGTCACTTTTGAGCTTATGGCGCAGATCGATTGTTTTCTCCAGCGGAAACAGGTTCCGTCGGGCCTGGTTGAGAAAATCATCCAGCACACCACCGGTGATGTTGGGAAACATCCGGGCCTGGCGGATCACCTCCTCCAAATCCCCCTGGCCGGCATCGTTCCGAACCGACCCTTGCGATCCAATGACCGACCACACCACTTGTTTCAGATGGGCCATCGCCTTGGATTCCTCGTCAAAAGGGGGAAGAGGCAGATTTTCCATGACCACCCGGCAGCAGTTGGGGATGCCGAATAATTCGCATCCCTGGACCGGTGTCATGGTGTTGACACCCGGCAGCTTGTAGTGGTTGTTATTGGCCTGGTGATGGGTGCCTGCGGACTGGCCCCAAAGCCAGAAGTTGTCCTTGAGACGGGTAACACCGCCCTGCTTTTTGTGTGGTTGATGGCTCATTTTAGTTCCAGAATTCGTTTGGCGTTCCCGCATAGGATTTTTTCCTTGTCCGCCTGGGGTATGTCCAGGGATTGAATGATTTCAATGGCAAACCGTATCTGCTTCGGCCCCTGAAGCGGCGCATCGGTTCCAAAAACAATATGATCCGACCCCGCAAGTTCGACCATTCGTTCCATGACGCCGGGATAGACGTACATCAGATGGTGGGCGGTATCGATGTACACGTTGTCCAGTTTCATGTCCGCGACTTCTTCGCATCCCTGGAGGTTGGGGAAATAAGGATAATTTCCATTTTGAAAAATCCCCGCAATATGCGCCAGGATGAATTTCGTCTGCGGATGGCGCCTGGCAAAATTCGCAATTCGCACCGGGTCGGCAAACCCCGTCCCAGGCATACATGAAACATGGAACAACATCAGGCGGGTCTGCGATGCAACCCGATCCAGGAACCGGATGATCGATGGCGAAGCCATGTCAAACCCGTGGTAATCGGGATGAATCTTGACTCCACGGAATTTGGGGTTTGACAGACGCCGCAGCTCACTATTGGTGTCCGGAAATACCGGATTCACCACGACGTATCCGAGCAGCTTGTCGCTGGTTTGCAGCGCCGACTCGGTTTCGTCATTGCCTTCGCGGGTGTCATACATCAACGACTTGGCCGACGAAATGCACAGCAGATCCACGCCGGCCTGATCGCAGTAACGTTCCAGTTTCGCAGCGTCGGCGGTCCAGAAGGGCGCCTGGTTGATGTTCCCAATATGCCCGTGAACATCGATGATCATGTCATATCTCCAGAATATTCAACTGACGCCGATGGGAGGAGAGGACTTCCGGCCCGCCATTGCGGATGATCACCCCGTCTTCCCAACGGAATCCCATCTCCTTGTCCGCCAGAAAAACATCCACCATAAACACCATGTTCTCTTCCAAAACATAGGTGGAGGAGGTTTCCACAAACGGATGTTCACATTCCATCTGCCCGCAGGCGTGGGCCGGGCCGTACAGAATGGTATGTCCATAACCCTCGTCGGTGATGAAGCCATGAACCTTTCTGGCCACCTCGGAGGCCGGCGTGCCGGCCTTCATCAGGTCGATCGCCCTGTTTTCCGCTTCCAGACCGACATTCAAAAAACGCCTGACCAGTTGGGGACAAGCCCCCAGCACCACTGGCCGACCAACGCTGGCGCTGTAGCCGGCGACCTTGGCGCCGATGCTGAAATGAATGATCTCGCCGGTCTGCACCTTGCGGTGGGTCGGCCGACTGATCGCCTGGGTGGAGTTGGGTCCACTGCAGCACCAGATCGGATAGCCGGTGGCTTCGGCCCCAGCCTCCATCATGGCCTGGGTGGCAATACCCACCAGTTGAATCTCGGTCATTCCCGGCCGGATTTTTTCCAGAACAGCATTGAACCCCAGTTCAGAAAGCCGTGCCGCCTCCTTGAGACACTGCTGTTCAGCCGGGCTTTTGATCAGAGTCACTTGTCGGACCAGTTCATCGGCATCGGAGACATTTTCCCGTCCCAGCACCTGCTGGATGCTCTGCATGATGGCATGGGGAAACATGTGCCATCCCGCTATGCCCAGACGGCCGACCTTGAATTGCCGTAGAACATCCTGCCAGGACGCCAGCGTTGTCCCGGGATAGTCCGGCATGGACGATTCACGGAAATCCTTCATGCGGATGACGTTCTCCAGCCGGGATCGCGACCTCGCATAGGTTCCGCTTTCCGGCCCGATGAGCAGCGCGGCCGGTCCGGATTTTGCAATCAGCACCGCGGCGGTTTCAAAACTCGGCCAGTAGTCCGAAAAATATCGAACACCGGCAGGCTCGCTTTCGGTTGAGAAGACCAACACTGCATCGCGCGCATCGGACGCCAGCAGTTCCTGAACCCTGTTGACGCGCTGTTCAAACTCATCATTGCTGATCGGATGTTCGTTCATTGGAAGCCGCCCGACGCGGTTAATGGGATTCGGAAACAAACGGCTTGCCGGTATTGAATTTGAAGAGGTCTCCCTCGCCTCCTTTGAGCGTCAGGTCCAGGTGATAGACGCCGCCCTGGTCATGAATCAGCGGCACCACTTCCACTTTTCCGGTCTGGCGGCTGAGGCGCTGCAGGCTGTTGATGTTGCTGTCCTTGAAATCGAAGCTCAGGTGAATCCGCTGGCGCGTGTCGGCGGCGGGCGCGTTCTCCTCCTCGATCAGGCCGTTGACAACCATGAAATAGGCTTCCTGGTCAGCATCCGGCCCCGTGGGGGCGTTCTCCAGTGTTTTGAAATAGCCCAGCAGCACATCGCCCGGAAGGGGTTTTTTTTTGCCGGATTCCAACACCTGATAATTGATGTCGCCCAGATTCGTCGTTGAGATGCGAGTGATGAACCGGTGGCCGAAACTCATCCGCGTTGAGTTCAGCCGGTCGGGAATCCATTTGGGGTCTCCATCCACAGCCTTGGGGTTGTCGTTGGGAATCCGACCGGGCATGATCCGCACATCGGTACTCAACAGTCTCACCAGCGCGGGACCGAGATTCAGGCTCTGGCGGTTGGTTTCCCTCACATAATCATACAGCGGCGTGGGGTGGGCGTCGCCCATGCCTTTGAACATCGATGCACGATTCGCATCGTTCCAGGCGTTGTAAAAATAAGCTGTGATGAAGGTATATCCAAACGCCCAACTCGCGTTCTGCTGCAGGCGGATGTAAGACTGGGTCTGCAGCGGTGTATCGGGCGTGCCCAGGGCTGTGTAGACAAATTGGGCATACGGCAGCGGACCGCTGTTCTGGCCGTCGACCGTGTACCCCCCGAGCGCCGCCGTGCGGTACAACTGCATCAGCGTGTACCAAGTCTGCACCGGCATGCCAAAACGATAAGGATAGATGTCAAACGACAGCATGTCCGGCCGCGTGAGATTCATGAACTCCCGCAGATCGGTGTCGCTGATGTAACCGGTCGGGCCGCCGAAGTTCGTGTAGGCCAGCGTCCGGGGATAATTTTTCTTCCAGTCCGCGAATGCTTCGGCGACCTGGCGGATGGTCCGCGGTGAAAAGTCCTGAATTTCATCGGCATATTGCAGGCTGACCAGTTGATCGAGGTAAGGCAATTCATCAGGAAACAGATAAGTTGGGGGTTTGCCTGGGATGTATTCACGGCTCCAGGGCATGTCGGCCGGAAGCAGGGATCGCAATTTGGGGTTCTGGGTCTCCCATAGATTGATCGCGGTGAAATTCGCATTGCGGAAACGATCGATATCGATGTTTTTGACGCCCGGCTGGTCAAAAAAGGTCATGGCGTGAATCTGCAGCCCACGCTCCAGCAGAAGCTGCCGGCCGCGACTGACCGGCTGATCCGCCAGCACCGGCGACAGCTGCAGGAGAGCGATTAGCGCGGGGAGAATTCCGATCAGCTTGAATCTTTTTCGCATTATAATGTTTCCATGAATTTAAAGGTCGGATATTGAGCATCGCTGGGGCGAGGCTCATGAAGCGCACCCGCAGCGCGAATCGGCCTCACCTGTGCCGGCGGATGCCGCCCTCTTGCATCCGCCGACACCGGCGGATCAATCTCTGAGTATCTCGGGCGTGAAGACCGCCTCAGGCGCGCCGCGCCCGCCGGCCCAGCAAGCTCAATCCAATCAACAGCAACCCACCCATCGCCGGCTCGGGAACGGCCGAACCCTGGATGTAATTGACATAGGTTTCATGGGTGTTGACCCAACCCGCACCATTGCTGTTCTGCCAGCCAAGGGTTCCCGCCGGGTCCGCATCGCCCTGGCTGATCGACAATCGAAGCAGTTGGTAAGTTGCGGCCTGATCGAACGCCAGCACATAGCCATAAGATTTCCCGGCCTCGACCGTCAAAGGGGTATCCAGGTTGAATGTGAAGTATGAGCCCGCCGTCGCGTTGAATGTCGTTGGCTGCATGTAGCCGCCGCGTGAGGACAAATAAGTGCCATCCACCGGATTCTGTCCGGGTCCTGTCAATTCATAAAAATCAATGCTGAACGGACGCTGCTCCGGAAAGCTGGTCGCCAGAGTCTGGCCCAGCTTCATGCTAATCTTGTCCACATTGTAGTCGTTCCCGGCCGGTATAATGAACGATTCAGTCACCAGTCGGCTGCCATTTTCGGTTGGGCCATCGTTAAACCAGGCATTGTTACCCTGGTCTTGTTCATAGGAAGTGATGATGTTGGAGGTGGGGACCGTCTCCCCGAACGTCACCACAACCGCCGCCGAGGTCGCCGAAGCGCCCATCGCCAGCATTGACCCAACCACCGCCGCCAAACTCATTTGCGTTGCGCGATACATGACTCTCCATCCTTTCACATGAACTTGCCGGCCGGACATTGATTTAGCCTGCCTTGCCTTTCCGACCGAAAAAGGCGACAGGTTTGACAGATTGCTCTTATGGTGTGGGATAGCCCCACATCTGATCCTTGTTGTTCTTCCATTCATCCAGGCGGACGTTGTGCGCTGACCCATCGCCAAACGCCGCATTGATCGTCATGCGATGGCGGGGAAAAGCCGCGTAATTGTATTTGACACCCCCGTTGGCGAGGATGGTGTTGGAATCATAATTCGGCGCATTGTCCAGCCTCCACCAGGCGGGGTTGAAGACGTACATGTGGTCCGCATCCATCAGCAGGATGGCGCTGGGCCTGATCTGGCCGAGTTTTCCACTGCCCTTGTAGCGCGCGTCTGTCCCCAGGACGTTGCCGTAAGTAACGATGGGCGGCGTCATGATGGCGGTGTAATTGATCCCATAGGTATACCACCCCTCGACCGATGGGCAGCGCAGATAATCCCGCCCCACTTCCTCGTCTTTGGGGCGATTGAAATAAGGCGACATCTGATGCGTCCAGTAGTCACCGATCGGGCTGTTCACATCCGGCGCGAACGGCGGCAGGCTGCCTTTGTTGTCGTTTGCGTACAGAAGGAACATCGTTGCGATCTGCCGCACATTGCTCAGGCATTGCACCGTCTTGGCCTGCTCGCGGGCCTTGTTGAGCGCCGGCAGCAGGATGGCGATCAAAAGAGCTATAATTCCTATGACCACAAGGAGTTCGACCAACGTAAACGCGCCCAAGGCCCCGCGGCTTGTCGTTTTTGACCTCTCCTGGCCTTCGATTGGCTGTTTCATGGCGATCTCCAATTAAGACTTCCGAAACGAATCCCATTAAATCACGGCCGATGCCACCGGTCCGCTGCTGGCCTTGGAGACGATCTCGGGCACGATTTGAACCACCCGCCGGGCGATCGGATCGCCCTTGATCATCCGGGCCATCGTGTCGCAGGCGTTGAACAGCAAATCGCTGTTGATCTTCACCGAATCGGGCGCCGTCAAAGGCAACCCATGTCCAAATGGCGCGGCATCGGACAACGAGACGATCGATAAATTGCCCGGCACGTCGATCCCCCGCCGCCGGCATCCCGCCAGCAGCACATCCGCCAGAAACTCATCGTGAACGATCACCGCCGTCGGCGCGGGGCTGATGTCAAAAAAACTCTCGATCCGCGCCCAATGCCGACTTTCATCGTCGGGGATGGTGATGTGCAGATCCCGGACGTCTCCCAGTTGATAATCAAACACCATCCGGTCGAACTGGCGGTGGATCTCCCCCTTGTCGGCCGATAGCTCCCAGCCAAGAAACGCCACCCGACGATGCCCCAGTTGCCGCAGATGATCCATCGCCTGCCGCATCGTGGTGACAATGTCCTGCACGAATGAAACCGGCCAGGAATGATCCAGCGGCATATTCCCGCAATGAACCAGCGGAATGCGATGTCGGGCGAAAAACTCCACATCCGCCGCCGACACGCCGCCCGTGCAGGCGATGAACCCATCCACACCCTGCGCCAAAATCGCCCCGCCGATCTCTTCGGCGATGTTGTAACCCTGATAAACCATTGTCTGCACGGACACATCCGGCGTCGAAAACCGCTTGTGCGCCCCGACGAGATAGGCCGAGATCATCGGATGGTGCTTGCCGGCGTTAAACATGTACTTTCGGCAACCCAATACGATCCGGGTGGTCTTTTGTGTCGGCCGGACCGACCGGTCCACCACAAACACCCCAACGCCCGGGCGAACTTCCAACTTGCCGGTCTGAACCAACTGTTCGATCCCCCGCCGGATGGTCCGGTGGTTCATCCCCATCGCCACCGATAACTCCCGCAGGGCAGGCAACTTATCGCCCTGGGCGTATTTGTGTTCGCGAAGGTCTTTTTCCAGAAGGTTGACCGCCTGTGCATATCGCACGCGGCCGGAGATCGAAGTTGCAGGAGGTGTCACGACAGGCATAACAGATGCGAAAATAAGTGATACAACAGTTTAATCGTCCGATGTACATTGCAAAGGATAACTCATTTTCATCATTTGTCAACATAAATCTTTTTATTTGTGATTTTTTCATACATCTATTTCATTGCGATGCACTTGCGATGTATATTCATATTCGATCATTTTGGGCCGATCAATGACTGCCAGTTGACGAACCCCCCGCCGGCGGGATACCAATTACTTCGATGGGAATTTCAGTTGAACATGCCGTAGAGGTATTCCAGACCGCGACCGAAGAAAATCAGCTCAGTTCGCTTCGGCATGAGCAATTGATCCAGTTGCCGGCCGAGGGTGAAGTCTGGATGACCGGCGATCTTCACGACCACCGACGCAATTTTGACAAGCTGATCCGGGCCGCCGACCTGGGCAATCACCCCCAACGCCATCTGGTGCTTCACGAATTGATCCACGGCGACCATTTTGATCAACACGGGGCCGAGGACAGTTGGCAATCGCTTCATCGGGCGGCCGAGCTGAAATGCGATTTCCCTTCGCAGGTGCATTTTCTGCTGGCCAACCATGATCTGGCCCAGATTCATGGCGAAGGGATCATGAAGGCCGGCCTGAGCGTCTGCGAAGCCTTCACGGCCGGCGTCAAGCGGGACTTTGGCGGCACATACACCAAGGTCGTCATGGCCATCAGCGAATTTTTTCTATCGTTCCCGTTGGGAATTCGCTGCCCGAATGGATTGTTTTTCTGTCACAGCCTGCCGACCGATGATCAGGTGGCCGGCTTTGATTACACGGTCTTTAACCGTCCATTGACCGGCCCGGATTACAAACGCCGAACCGGGCCGGTGTATCAATTGATCTGGGGCCGCAACATGACCCCCGCGACGGCCGCCTTGTTTGCCGACCATGTGGGCGCGCAAATCCTGATCACCGGTCACCAGCCCCAGGACAACGGCTATGCCGTCAACGGCCCGCGCCATCTGATCATCGCATCGGAACACAACCAGGGCGTTTTTGTGCCGATCGACCTGTCCAAAACCTACGACATGCCCCAACTGACCCGCTCGATCCGCCGGCTGGTGAGCCTCGAAGTGTAAGTGCGAAGTGGATGGATGCGGCCATCCGCAGGGATTCACAAGAAAGCCATTGGGTGTTCCTCAGGCCGATTGACGGCGGAATACAGCGCGGGACAGCAACAACAGGCCCGGCAGTAACAAAACGTTCGGCTCCGGCACGCTGTAAATTTGCAACAGGTGCTGGCCGCTGGCGACGTAATCTGAATATTGCGGCAGCCCTTCGATGTCCGGCAATAAAATCCGGCTGGTCGAGTTGCCCAGGTTGCTGATGAGGATGGCGATTTCATTGCCAACCCGCACGCCGGACCATTCGAGACCGCTGGTTTTGTCGGTATCCAGATTCAAAATCTCCGGTGTGCCGCCGGCCGCGAATACGCTGTCGAGGCTGTGCCAGCCGTTGAGCATGTCAAGGCGATCCTGAGCTTCCTCGCTTGGATTGATGACCGGATTCGGATCGAAATTATCAATGATGGAGATCAGTCGAAAAAAACCATCCGCGCCCCGCAGACGAATGTGCTGGATCATCGCCACCACATCCTCGCGGGGAGGCACGGCGGCATCATAACCATCGCCCCATCCGATGAATCGCGCGGTCCAAGGGATCAGAAGATGCCCGGCCGGCAAGTTCCGCTTGGCAACTGAGAATTTCTCCAGTGGCGCCCAGAACAGCGCGGATCGTTCGCTGGGGGATACATTACTCCCCCAGATGTCCGCGTTGGCATGGGTTTCGTAAAATTCATACGGATAGACTCCCGGCATGGCGACATTCTCGCCGCTGGTGCGATAAAAATTATCCCGCGCGCTTCGATCCTCCTGCCCCGGCCATGGAAGGGAATAATCCACCGCGCCGGGGTAATCATCGTAATTGCCGATATACGCCTGGTTGATATTGGGATTGGAGTGCGCGCGGACCTGGTTGATGACCGCCTGCATCTGGTCATTGTGATTGGCATCCTCCAAGTCGGCAAACACAAAATCCAGCCGCGGAACGTAATTCATGACGGTCGATAACGCGTTGGGATCGACCGAGCCATCCAATGGGTTGGTATCCGGCTGAAGCATCAAGGCCATCGGACGGCCCTGGGCGTTAAGCTGGGTGTATAAGTTGGTGTAGATGCTGTTGTTCGCCGACCAATCATGGCCGGGATGCGGAACGGGGGTGTAATCCTCCGAGCCGGAAAGATACCCATCGCGAATGCCCCAATCGAAGATATATGGACCGTTGGCCGCCATGATGGGTTGTACCAGACAGGACAGGACAATGGCCGCCGTTGCTTTGCACAGGTGTTTGAAAATCATCTTCAGGCCCTCTGAAACGGGCTGACTTACAGCCGTGGAATCTCCCGCCGGATGGTCGGCCCATTGAATTTCGGTTCAATGGGCCGACCTCCGTTCAGGGAGGAATAACGCGAAACGATGCGGAGATTCAGCTTAAACTTCCGAGCGACTGCGCCACCGGGTCAGCATGAACATCAGTGATGTCCCGATCAGCCCGAAGGAAGCAGGTTCGGGAACGGGAGCATAGCTGTAATCGATATCCAGACGAGGCGCGGTGGCTCCCGAACTGAATGGGTAGTATTCAGCATGTTGGTTTGCGCCACCAACGGTTTCCGGGGTTGGAGGTGTTCCAAGGTCGATCGCCTTGAACATCATCGACAACGTTCCATCTCCATCCGCCTCCTGTTGCACCAGACTGACAAAACCGGCGGTTGAATTGAACATCGTCACGTTGTTCCAGGCGACGGGTCGGGTGTCCGATGCCACCGCAGTTGCCCCGGCCGTTGGCCTGCTCGCCCAGGCAATCGCTCCGCCCGTCCAACTGTCATCCACCACGGGATAGAGGCTTTGCGTAAAAGGATCGCCAAACGTGGATGCGGAATAGTTGGCGGTCATCGTCACTGAATTGATCACAAGCTGCTGTCCCTGAGGCGCTGCCAAAGAGGACAGGTCATATTTCAGGAACGACTCGGTGGTCTCGAATGAATAATAGTACCCGGAATAAATAAAAACATTTGTACCATTTGAATTGGGGATGGCGGTAAAACTATCCGTTGGCAGGATATTCGCCACCGCACCAAAAGCGGCCGTGGAAACCGCAGATGCCAGAATCGCCGACGCGATCAAATACTTGCTACGAAACATAATAACCTCCGGTTTGAGATGAAAATCACAACAACACACACAAGATCAATGTACTTCCAACAATGAACGAATTTCTGACTCACCACATAGGCATCCTCCTTATTTTTGGTTTGAATTGAATGTGACGTAAAGCAGACGATGCGTATCGGGCGCGACATCCAGCGAACCCAAATCCGCCGGCGCGAGACCCGCTTGCGACTTCACATCCTGAACGTTCTTCACTGTTTTTCCCGTAAATTGCAGGCTGGTCTTCCCATCGAGCGAGCGGGCGTAGTTGCCCACCAGCACCAGGGCCTCATTGTCGTCGCCCCAGGCGGAACAGGTCAGATCGGAATTGGTGGAATTGATCTCGACCGGCCTGCCATCGGCGATCAGGGCCTGATAGGGCGCGATCAGCTTGATCGTGGCCGCGTGGACATAAAAATCCATCGGATCAAAATCCAGAAACATGAAGTATCCGATGCCGCGCGCTCCATTCAGGAACGATTCCAGGATGATCGGTTCGAGGTATTTCGATGGATACTCGCCATACGTCCCGGTCGTCAGCCAGGGGATGATGGCGTTGGTTTTCAGTTTCTGATAATTGGCGCGGATGACATCGTGCACGAGCTGGGCGCGATTCTGGACGTACAGCGACGGCTCGGAGATCTGAATGTACTTCGGATAAATCTGATCGAAGTTGTAGACGTATTCGTAGACGCCGCTGGTGGCGTGGACGTTGTACAGGCCGACCGGCGGATTGCCCCCATCGGGCGCGGTGCCCGCCACGGCGTTGGACAGGTCGCGCATCATGCGCGTGCCCTGGGCCTGCAGGTATTCATCAAACGTCTTCAGGCCGCTTTTGGCGAAGGCTTCCTGGCATCGGGAGCAATGTTCAGCCTCCTGGCTGGGGTAGTACCACAGCTCGATGTCATGATCGACCTGATCCGGCCGGACGAACCGGGCGTATCGGGCCACATCGTCGATGTCTTCCTGATAATAAGGGCCGGTATAGGATGGGCAGACGTATTTGCCCTGCTTGCCATCCACCACGTTATAAATTTCCGGCTTGTCGGCATGACGGGTCGACATGGTGTGGAAGGAGGATTCGTTGTAGTCGATTTTCAGTCCCTGCGCCCGCGCATCGTCGATCATCTTGCGCAGAATCGGCTCCTCGGCCTGACTGAAATACCGTGGAAACGTCGGGACCATGTTGAATCCCATCTGGCTGAATGCGTGATACACATCCGGAATGTGCGGTTCGCTGGGTTTTCTGGCCCAGGTGATCAACTCCTGCATCCAGGTCATCGAAATCACCAGTCG
This sequence comes from Phycisphaerales bacterium, assembly GCA_020853095.1. Lineage (GTDB taxonomy): Bacteria > Planctomycetota > Phycisphaerae > Tepidisphaerales > Tepidisphaeraceae > JADYZN01. The sequence goes on from JADYZN010000031.1 coordinate 23,107, forward strand.
GTCGATCTTTGGAACGGCGGGAATCTCGACGGCGCGCAGGTTGACTTCCACGGCATTGCCGCGTGAATCGGGGTCATCGCTGCTCAAGGTCGCCTTGGCGCCGTCTGGAAGGGTTTGGCCGGGCTTGAGCGTGATGTACATCGACCAGTATGGTTCGGCTATTTTGGGGTCGTAAAATCCTTCGACCGCCCAGCGCGTGATACCCTTTTGCGGGGTGCGGCTGGCGATCGCCTTGCCAAGCGATGGCACGACGTTCAGGCAGTCCGGCAGGTCCATGAAAAACCGCACGGCCGGAGTCTTGTTCTTTCTTGTGTCCTGGAACAGAAAATAATTGGGCGTCTGGATGTTGGTCGTGATGACCATCTCTTCCTGGCGGGGAACCATGGCGATTCCCTTGATGATGAACTGGGCCGGCGACAATCCATCGGCCAGTGATTTGGCCTGTTCGGGTTTGACTTCCTTCAGAACCGCGATCTGGTCGGTGTACAACCAGTCGCCGTCGGCGATCACCCTCAGGCCGATGTAGCGCGCCTTGCGATGCACGTTCAGGACAAACGTTTCGGTCGCGGCCATGCCCGCTTCAGGGAAAAAGAAATAGGATTCGGGGTGTTGGACTGCCAGTATCTTTTCAGAAGGCAGAAGTTTCCGCTGGGTGGCGATGGTGAAATAATGCACCCCATCCTCGCTGCCAACGACGCTGACTTGATTGGGATACAACAGCCCGCGCTGCTCGGCACCGCCCAGGAACCGCACCGCCACCCGCCCGACCGGTTGAACCTGCCCCAGGTCGATCTGCATGTTGACCCCGCCCGAGGCGTATCTCCACCCGACCGCATCCTTTTCAAACCAGAGGCGGTCATCCTCGCGGGCCGACAACTTGCCATCCGTCAGGTCATATGGATCGTTCGGGTCGGTGGTAAGCGGGTCTTCCGGCGTGGGAGAAAACATCACCGGCTTGTCGAGCGCCAGGTTTTCCGTACTGGTGGCGATTTGATGCCATCGATCACGGTTTGCGGTGGCCGCTTTTTGCGGGGCGTTCTGATAATCGACCTGTGCCATGGCGACCATTCCAGGCATGACCAGCAGGGTGAACATGACAGCCAGTGGAATTTTTTTCATGGGCGGACCATCTCCTTGGTGCATTTCGTTGGTGTTGCGATTCCGTTCGCTAATTAATTGATCCGCCAGGGGCCGGCTTCATACCAGTTGGATGGCGTCATCGATTCGAGTTGTTGTTTGCTGACCGTCTCGGCGTGGCCATCGCAATACGCGACCGTGGTGGCCTTGTCGTGACGGAACGAGACGAAATACAGCGCATTTGGCCCACCGGCGGCAATTTGATAAAAGCCGCGGAGGTCTGGCGTATAGGGTACGTTGTTCGTGTCGGTGTACTGGCTGTCGGTGAATAAAATGCGTTCCGCGGGGCTTTTGATCTGATTGATCTTTTTATAGAGCGGTGCAAACGAGTAGCCCGGCGCGCCGCCCACACCGTAGATCGGCATCCCGTAGGCAACGTAAGACGACGACGTGAAGCCGTTGTCGCGAAAGTTATCCTGGAACGATGGGCAGTCAAAGACACGATTGGGTGTCAACAGCGAACCGATCCCCACGAGATACGCGGGGTTGTTAAATGGAATCTGGGTATCCCCTGTATATGGCTTGAGCAGTCCGGGCCACAAGGTGTTATTGGAATAAACCCATGTTTGGGTGTAATTGCCGCTTAGGTCCACATCCGTGAACCTCAACTCCGACAAAGCCAGTTTACCCTTGTTATCGTTGGCATACGACTGCCAGGCCATCGCCAACTGGCGGATGTTGCTGGAGCAGGAAATCCGCTCGGCCGCCCGGCGGGCCTTTTGCAATGATGGGAGCAGGATCGAGATCAACAGCGCGATGATGCCGATGACGACCAGCAGTTCAACCAACGTAAACCCTTTACGCATCGAACGTTGTGACATGGCGAGTCTCCATTAAATGACCGCTGAAACAGCTTGTTCCGGCCGCGATGGCGTGGCCGGTATTTTTACGTCTAAAGGAATTCCCAGTTCTTGACAGATTGATTTTGTGAGGGGCAGTGATTTTTGTACGATCAAGGAAGCGGGCACGCGCCGGCCACTGATTCGTCGAACACCGCCGCGGATCATTTCCTGCAGGCACAAGGCCAGTTGCCGCCCGATGGCCTCGACCGGCTGGCGCAATTCGGTCAATGGGGGGTCGCTTTGTATAACCGAGCTGGGCATGCCGGTGCTGCCGACGACGCCTACATCCTGTGGAACACGCAGGCCGATTTCCTGGCACGCCCGCATTGCCCCGATGGCCAACGTGTCGGCTGTCGCAAAAACGCCCTGCGGTGGTTGATGGGAGGTCAAATGTTGACGCATGGCCACGTACCCGGCCTCGGTTTCCATGTTCTTGCAGACCACTTGCTCGATGCCGGCGGCTGATTTTCCTTCCACCAGATATCCCTGATAAATGCCGGTCACTTTTTCAAGTGGCGAAATGCCATTCAATTCATCATAGAGAACCGCCACCCGTTGATAACCGAGTTTGGCGAAGCATCGGCCCACCAGACGACCGGCCGAGAGCTGATCGGCCATGACATAATTGTGATGCGTCTCCAAATCCAACGGGTTGACCGTCATCCAAGGCATCTCAATCTGGTCTAATTCATCGGCCAACTCATCTATGCCGTGGTCCGAGAAAAAAATCATGCCGGCCAGAGATTCCATGATGCGATTCATTTGATCTCTGACCTGTCGGACATAATCCGGCTTATCGACATTAAAATTGAGCAGAGTCAGGACATAATCGCTTTCGGCCAGTGTCAACTGTGCGTGATGAATGATCTGATGGGTCCACCAGAGTGGAATCTGAACGGTGCGATCCAGGCCAACCACGATCCCAATCAGATTTTTTGAGCGATTGTTGGCGGACGTGGAGGATTGTACGATGCCACCCTGGCGTGGCAGCAATTTGATGACCTCGCGATTGCCCAGTTCATGCATCGCCTTCTGTACGGTCGCGAGGCTGACACGATAACGAGCCGCCAGACTGCGCATGCTCGGCATCGTGTCGCCGACCGCCCAGGCGCCTTGCTCGATCTGCTGATGAATCTGCTCGGCAAGCTGCTGGGAAGCGGTTCGTTTGACAAAAACCTTGGGCATTCAATACGCCTCAATAAGTTGCATCAATATGATGCAGAATTGACACAGCAATAGTACAGCGTATCTTGAAGAAGTCAAGAATTTTTTCATTTTTAATTTCAGAACGGAAATCAACCATGAAGATGTCCGAGCTGCCTACTGGGAAATCACCGCAACCTGTTGTCATTCCTCACTTTCCAGATGTCTTGCATGCCGTGGTCTGGCGGAATTGGGACGTTGTTCCGGCCGACCGGCTGGCGAAAATTTTGGGGGCGACGGTGGCTCAGGTTGGCGAGGTCGCGCGGTCCATGGGGCTGCCGAATCAGAGAACAGTGCCAACTGAAGAGATACAGCGCAACTCATCCAGTATCGTCCGGCGAAACTGGCATTTATTGCCTTATGAACAGTTGTGCGAGCTGCTGGGGTGGGATGCGGCGACAATGGATTTTCGGCTCAATGAGGATGATGGGTTGTGGTCGAAGCTGGGTGGATACAAGCCCAACTGTCCGCCGGTCCGTTATGCGCCTCCATCGCCGGATGCGCGGGCGCGCGCGGCGGAGATTGCGAAAATCCTGGGCGATGAATTGGGCGAGCGGTTGCATGATGCGCCGGAGGAGCCGTTTGGGTTTATGCGGAGATTCAACCAGAAAATGCAGCGGCCGGAGGGGCCATCCGATGCGTTTTCATTTCGCATGGTTTTTCCATACCTGATGCGCTACGGTGATCCACTGATCGGGGATGATGTGGATGGGATCAGCCAGGGATATCTGGAACAACTGGCGGCCAGCGGGATCAACGCGATCTGGCTGGTGGGTGTTTTGTATACGCTTTATCCGTGGGATCTGGCGCCACAGTTGTCGGTGGGATGGGAAAAACGGCTGGCGAATTTGAATCGATTGGTGGAACGGTGCGGCAAATTGGGGATCGAGGTGCTGCTTTATTTTAATGAGCCAAGGGCGATGCCGCCGGCGTTTTTTGACAAGCATCCGGAATTGCGCGGCGTGTATGAGACGCCGGGACGGGCGCCGGTGCTGCCGGACCTGGTGGCGCTGTGTACGAGCACCAAGCCAGTGCAGGATTTCATCGTCAACGCCGTACGGCACGTTTTTGAAAAGGTTCCGAAGCTGGGCGGGGCCTTTACGATCATCTACAGCGAGAGCCTGACTAACTGTTATTCGCGAAAATACACCAAAGACGGCGTGGAGGAGGAATATCTGCTGCGGACGGATGGGTCGCCGGCCGATCCGAACAAACCGGTGGTCAAGGCATGTCCAAGATGCCTGGAACGGGGGCCGGAGGTGGTTTGCGCGGAAGTCTGTTCGCTGATCGAACGGGGGATGCGGGAGGCGGGATCGAAGGGAAAATTCATTTTATACGTCTGGACCACGCCGGTGGACTGGATGCCGGGAATCATTCAAAGGCTTCCACAAAGCACCTGGGTGCAGTGCGTCAGCGAGTTGGGAAAGACGTTCACCCGCGGCGATTACACCGGCAAGGTGAATGAATATTCGATCTCAATCATCGGCCCGTCGGAACAGAGTTTGAGCCAGTGGAAGGCCGCACAGGCGCGCGGGTTGAAGACGATTGCCAAGATGCAGGCGGCCAACACCTACGAATTGAACACCGTTCCATACCTGCCGGCGGTGCGGCGGGTGGCGGAGCATCTGGAGAACGTGGCCAGGGCGGGCGTGGATGGGATCACGCTGGGCTGGACGGCCGGCGGGTCGCCATCGCCGAACCTGGAACTGGTGGGGGAATTCTGCCGTTCGCCGCGGCCGACCGTACGGGAGGCGATGCGAAACGTCGCGGCGCGCCGGTTTGGCGAGCCGGCGGCGGATGGAGTGGTGCAGGCATGGAACCTGCTGAGCGACGCCTATGGGGAGTTCCCCTTCGACATCGACGTCTGTTACAACGGGCCGCAATGCCTGGGGCCGTCGAATCTGTTGTACGCCAAACCCAGCGGGTTCGTGGCGACACAGGTGGGATTCGCGTTTGACGATCTGGATGGTTGGCGCGGGCCGTATTCAGCGCAAACGCTGCAAAGCCAGTTTGAAAAGCTGTCCGAACAGTGGGAAAAGGGGGTCGAGGCGCTGGATCGGCTGCGTCAATCCCATCCATCGGATGCGATGGAGGATGAATGGCGCATCGCCGAGGCGTGCCGGATTCATTTCCGCAGCGCGGCCAACCAGATTCAGTTCGTGCGCATCAGACAAAGCGACCGCAAGGCGGCCATCGGGTTGTTGAACGATGAGATCGACCTGGCCCGGCGGGCGTTTGCGCTGGTTCTGAAGGATTCGCGCATCGGGTTTGAGACCACCGATCAGTATGAATATCTGCGGTTTGACCTGGCGGAGAAAATTCTCAATTGCCGGCAGATTTTAAGCGAGATGAAATGATCGTGACGGGGGTTTTGATCAATGCCCTTTGCCGAAAAACGTTTTGATCGAGTCGTAGATGTCATCCTTTGAATTCACCCGGCTGGTGAGGATGCGTTCGTGGCCGCGCAGATGTTCGTGCAGGACGTTGATGAAATTGCCGCTGCCGTAGGCGCTGGCGACCTGGCAATAGCCGAACATGTTGGCCATTGGCAGCAGTTGTTCCTTGAGGATTTTCACGCAGTCGCGGCTGTCGGCCTCGGAGGAGTTGTCGCCGTCCGAAAAATGGAACAGGTAGACGTTCCATTCATCGGGTGAATAGTGGGAATCGAGCAGTTGTTTGGCACAGCGATAGGCGGAGCTGATCTTGGTGCCGCCGTCTTCACGCAGATGATAGAAGGTGTGCTTGTCCACCTCGCGGGCCGAGACATCGTGGACGATGTAGCGCGATTCGATCCCCTCGTAATTTTTGCGAAGCCAGGTGTCGATCCAGAAACTTTCCAGTCGAACCAGTTCCTTTTGTTCCTCGCCCATCGATCCGGACACGTCCATCATGAACAAAATGACCGCGTTGGATTGGGGGCTTTTGACTTCCTTCCACGACCGGTAGCGGATGTCTTTTTTTTCAGGGACGATCACGGGGTTGTCCGGGTCGTAATCGCCCAGCATGATCTGCCGTTTGAGGGCCTCCTTGAAGGATCGTTTGAAATGGCGGAGCGATTCGGGGCCGACCCGCCGCAGCGAAGAATACCGTTCGCGGATGGTGGTGATGCGGTGCTTGCCCTTGGGTTCGATGCGGGGAAGTTTCAACTCCTCGGCCAGAATTTCGGCCAGTTCATCCAGCGTCAGGTCCACCTCCATCAGGTGCTGGCCCGGCTCGGTTCCCCCCTGCGACTTGCCCTGGCCGGGCTGGCCTTTGCCGACGACATCTCCTTCCTTGCCATCGCCCGCCCCGACCCCGCCGGAGTTGTCGCCATAGCGAAAATGCGGCAGCTCGACGCCGCGCACGGGGATGCTGATCAGGTGTTTGCCTTCCTTGCCGATCAATTCACCCTTGGTCAGAAATTTGCGCAGATCCTCCCGGATTCGCCCTTTGACGATCTGGCGAAATCGCTGGTGATCTTTTTCGATCTTGAGGATCATGAGAGTTACTCAACCATCATGCCGCCGAAATCGCGGCGGCGATCGCTTTTTTTGCCCTTGCCGGCAATTCGACCGGTACAAATTGCGATCGACTGAACAAATAATCCTCACCTTCATTGTCAATCACGCGCAACATTGACGAAGGATCTCCCGTGCACGGC
>JADYZN010000032.1 GCA_020853095.1 Phycisphaerales bacterium
CCATCCACGATGATCGTCTCCCCGTTGGTGAAACTCGCCGCCGGCGAAATCAAATAGATGGCCGCGCCCACCAGTTCCACCGCCTCCCCAAACCGGCCCTGCGGCGTGTGGTTCTTCAACCATTCGCCGCGCGGCGTCCCTTCGATCAATTTCCGGTTCAATTCCGTTGGAAACACCCCCGGCGCGATCCCATTGACCCGAATCCCAAGCGGCCCCCATTCGTTGGCCAGACCGCGAATCAACCCAAGCACGCCCGATTTCGACGCCGCGTACGCCAGCACTTCGCTCAACGACACGTACGAATTCAACGACGCGATGTTCACGATGCAGCCCCGTTCCCCGCGGGCGTTGGGCTTCTGATCTTTCATCACCCGCGCGGCCTGCTGGTTGGTGATGAACGTCCCCGTCAGATTGATCTCCACGATCCGCCGGAACTCATCCACCAGCATGTCCATCGACGGCTGTTTTTTGATCACCCCGGCCGCGTTGATCAGCGCGTCGATCCGGCCAAACCGCTTCACCGCCAGTTCCACCGCTCCCTTGACGCTCGATTCATCGGAGACGTTGACCGCCACCCCATCGTGATCGCCCCCCAGCTCTTTTTTGATCGCCGCCACCTTGTCCGGGTTGCTCGATCCCGCCACCACCCTGGCCCCGGCCTGAGCCAGTCCCAGCGCCATTTCCCGTCCGATTCCGCTGGTTCCGCCCGTTACCAAACACACTTTTCCCGAAACGTCCAAACCTTTGTATGACATGATTCCCAGTTTACTCCCATCACCTGCCAAGTGCCACCGAACGCATCAGCCCACCGCGCGTTCGGGCGCTTCGGCGGCCACCTCATCCACCGCCACCCGATGCACCCGTGACCCGATCCGGCAGAAAATCTCGTATGGAATCGTCCCGCCCAGTTCGGCCAGCGCATAGGCGCTGGCGGGCGATGCCGGATCATCTTTCAGCAACGTCACCTCATCCCCCTGTTGCGCCGATGGAACCGATCCCAGTTCCACCGTGATCAGGTCCATGCTCACCCTTCCCACCACCGCCGCCGCCACCCCGTTGACGATCACCTTCGCCCGGTTGGAATAACTCCGCATGTATCCATCCGCATACCCCACCGGAACCAGCCCCAGCCGGGTGTCCCGCGGTGCGGTCCAGGTCAGGCCATATCCCACCGAAGTTCCTTTTCGCACTGTTCGCACCATCAGCAGCGGCGCCACCCATTTCATCACCGGTTTCAATTGTCGTCCCGTCGCCGGCCCCATCGGATCGATCCCGTACAACCCCAGCCCCGGCCGCACCATGTCCAGGTGCATGTCCGGATGCAACAGCATCCCGGCGGTGTTGGCCGCGTGTCGAATGGGCCGCCGGCCGGTTCGATTCGCATCGACCCATCCATCGGTCACTTCGCAAAATCGCCGGAACTGTTCCGCCGTCGCCACGTCATCCAGCTCGTCGGCGCAGGCGAAATGCGTACACAGCCCGCCCAGCCGCAACGACGGCTGCTGCGACACCGCCTCGATCACTTCCTTCGCCTCGATATCATCCACGCCCGATCGGCTCATCCCCGTGTCGATTTTCACCTGCACGGTCGCCCGTTTGCCCCTCGCCAGCGCCAGTCTCGCCACGTCTCCCGCCGCCGCGGCGCTGCAAATCGTCAACGTCCAGCCGCGCTCGATCGCCTCCTCCAACTGGTTTCGCTGCCGTCCGACATAAACGTTTTCAACCGGCCGAAACACGATCACCGGCAACCCCACCTCCGGCAGCGCCGACGCCTCGTCCAGATTCGCCACCGCCAGCGCATCGGCCAGCCGACCCCGCGCCAGCGTCCGCGCCACCGCCGCCGCCCCATGCCCATACGCATCGGCCTTCAGGATCGCGCAAATCCGCACCGAATCGCCCACCGCCGCGCGCAACACCCCCGCGTTGTGCCGCAACGCCTCGTGCGAGATCAATAACCGGGGTTCGCCCAAACAGGTGTGTGCATCCATGCGTACATCCTCGTCGCCGGCTCCATCGGCGACAGAAAACATCTTATCACAATCCCCCTCATACAACAGCTTTTTCGTTTAACCGATGCTGAGGATCACCTTCAAAACCCCCGGCCGGGAGGCGAATTCCATCGCCTCGACCCCTTGTTCCAGCCGCGAACGCCGGTGAATCAGGCTCGCCACTTCCACCTGCTTTTCCGCAAGGCCCGCGATCGCCTCGCGAAACGGCCCGCATCGACTGCCGATCAGGTTGATCTCGTCCACCACCAGCGGCGCGAGGTTCATCGCCTTGCCCGCCGCCGCCGTGCTTTTCAGCACGATCGTCCCGCGCGGCCGCACGATCCCCATCGCCAGCTCCATCCCCGCCGCCGTTCCGGTGCATTCGACCACCACATCCTGATCGTGCCGCGGCACGATGTCCGACAGCGGCCTGGACCGGATCGACCATTTCTCACACAACGCCAGCTTTTGCGGATATTTCCCGATCACGCGCACCGGACACCCCGCGTTGCGCAACACCTGCGCCACCAGCAGCCCCAGCCGCCCATCCCCCAGCACCGTCACCCATTTGCGGCCGTCCAGCTTGATCTGCTTGAGCACCTGGTACGCCGCCGCCAGCGGCTCGATAAAAACCGCCTGGTCGTCGTCCACGGTCTTGGGCAAAACGTGCAGGTTCAACGCCGGCAGCCGCACAAAATCCGCGAACGCTCCATCGTGTCCCGAAATTCCCAACACGCTTCGTTGCCGGCAATGGCTCGACAACCCCGACAGGCACAAATCGCACCGGCCGCAGACGATGTTGATCTCTCCCACCACCCGCTGGCCCACCAGCTCTTTTTGCGGCGAATCGACCACCACGCCCACGAATTCGTGCCCCAGCACCCCTGAAAAACCCATGTAACCCCTGGTGATCTCCAGGTCGGTGGCGCAGATTCCCGCCTGCGTGACCTTGATCAGCGTATCGCCATCTTCCGCCGCCGGCTCGTTGCGACGGGGTTGAAATGAAATCGTCTTGTCAAAAACCAGCGCCCTCATGCCCGTCCCATCATGCAAACGGCTTGTCAGGCCCGGTGAGATAATTCAGCCACGCCCCGTCGTTGTAACCCAGATCATGGCCGGTCAGTTGAACCAGGCTTTTGCGGGCCTGCCACGCGACGCCGAATTCGCGCTGTTGCAGCACGCCCACCAGCGTTCGCGCCACTTCCAATGACTTGTAATGCCTCAACGCATCGGCCGCCGCGATCCGCACATCCTTGTTTTCATCCTCGTTGGACACCACCTGCAGCAATTTGGGGATGGCGTTGGCATCCGGCAGGTTCACCAGCGCCTTGGCCGCCTCCAGTCGCACCAGCGGCTGGGTGTCGGACAGGCCCTGGATGAAAATCGCCGTCGCGCCCGAGTCTCGCGAGATGTTCAGCGCCCGAATCGCCATGGCGCGAACCGTGTAATCGCTGTCGCTGACGGCGATCTGCCGGTATCGCTCGGTATACGGCGCCTTGCGGCCGTATTCATGGTCCACCAGGTATAAAATCCCCTCGCGGCGCTCGTCGGGGAAGATCGGGTCTTCCATCCGCTTGACCGCGCGGGCGGCTGTGTTGCCGCCCATCACCTCCAGCGGCTGTCGAACCGACTGGCATCCGCCCAGCATCGCCGCCAACAATATCCAGCTTGCATATCGCATCTTGTTACACCGCCTCCCGAATGGGCGCCGATGGGTCGGTTGCGTACAACGTCTCGGGCGCAACCCACGTCGGCGGATCAATCTTCATCCCCAGGAATTTAGAAGCCAGCACCGCGAATCGCGGCGAATCATCCGTGACGAAACACCGCAAATCGCCCGCATGGGATGAATCCGTTCGCAACAACGACGCCCGGCTCAACCGTGCGGCGACATCTTGGGCACACTGATGGGCCGAGTCAATGACCGTCACGCCCGCGCCGACCAGTTTCGCGATGGTGGTTTTCAGGATCGGATAATGCGTACATCCCAGCACCAGCACGTCCATGCCGCGCTGCATCATGGGCGACAGATATTGCTTGAGCGCCAGCCGCACCAGCGGATCATCGCCGGTTCGTCCTTCTTCGATGATCGGCGCCAGCAGCGGCGTGGATTGCAACAGCAGCCGGGCGTGGTTGCGCCGGCGCAGGATGGCCCGGTCATACGCCTTGGATCGAATCGTCGCCTCGGTGGCGATGATCCCGATGACCGGCGTGGCCTTGGCGCCGGCCGCTTCGATCGCCGCCCGCGCCCCCGGCTCGATCACCCCGCTGATCGGCAATCCCACGAAAGACTGCCTCAACGAAGGCATCGCCAGCGCCGTGGCGGTGTTGCAGGCGATCACAACGTGTTTGGGATTGCGAGGCAGCAAGAATCGGATAATTTGCCGCACGAACCGCGTGACCGTCTGCGCGCTTTTTGATCCATAAGGCAAACGGGCGGTGTCGCCAAAGTAAAGAATGTCCTCATACGGCAGAGCCTGCCGCAGCGCCGCCGCGACCGTCAGCCCTCCAAGCCCGCTGTCCAGAACCACGATCGGCGCACTGCTCATCTGGTTATTATCGGACCTTTCCCGATTGCACCTTGACAATTCCACGCATCCGGTCGAAACTCCAAATTTGGAGCACAATATGAGCCAACAACTGGATGGAAAGCGTGTTTTGCTGGTGGATGATGACCCGGACATCCTGACCAGTATGCAGGCGGCCTTTGAGCCGACCGGCGCCGAGGTCGAATTGGCCAACAATGGCAACAAAGCCGTTGAAATGGCCGAAAAATCCCAACCGGACCTGATCGTGTTGGACATGATGCTCCCCGGGCGCAGCGGCTTTCTGGTCCTTGAAAAGATCAAAGCCCGCAAGCCCCGCAACACCAAGCCCTTTGTCATCATGATCACCGGCAACCAGGGCGCCCGCCACAAAATGTACGCTGAGAGCCTCGGAGTGAGCGAATATTTCACCAAGCCGGTGAAAATGGACAAGCTCATCAGCACGGCCGAGCGGCTGCTGATCCCCCCGGCGTGAGCAAAAAAACCCTCTACACCATCGGCCATTCCACGCGCACGCTGGATGAGCTTGTGGACATTCTCAAGTCGCATGGTGTGAAGGTTCTGGCGGATGTGCGGTCGATCCCCAAAAGCCGGCATGTGCCGCAATTCAACCAGGATTCCCTGAAAAAAGACCTGCCCAAACGCGGGATCCGCTATGAGCCGATGCCGGACCTGGGCGGTCGCCGGCATACACGCAAGGACTCGCCCAACGGGGCGTGGCGCAACGCCAGCTTTCGCGGCTATGCCGACTACATGCAGACGCCGGAGTTTGAAGCCGGCATCGAACGCCTGATCAAAATCGCGGCAAAATCCCCCACGGCCATCATGTGCGCCGAGGCGGTTCCGTGGCGATGCCATCGTTCGCTGATCGGCGATGCGATGCTGGTGCGCGGATGGACCGTGCTGGATTTGATGGATGTGGACAAGCAGCCCCCCCATAAACTGACCCCCTTTGCAACAGTGAACGGATTGGAAATCACCTATCCGCCGGAAGAACCCGAATTATTTTCGTGACTTTCGCTTTTTCATCGCGTAGGATGTTAGCGCGTTGTAAGGGTTGTGTCAAGCCAGCCTCATGGATGGCTTGTGATGTTGATGTCGATCGCTAAAACAAACAACATGGCGCGTGAGCGTTTGGTTTCGAGGGAAAGCGAAGGGGAGGAGGAGAACCGTTTCAATTTCGCCCTGCGGCCGCAACGGTTTGATCAGTACATCGGCCAGGAGCCGTTGATTCGCAAGTTGCGGATCGCGGTGGAGGCGGCACGTCAACGCAACGAACCGGTGGAGCACGTTTTGTTGCACGGCCCGCCAGGGCTGGGAAAGACGACGCTGGCGCACATCATCGCCAACGAGGTCAAGGCGCAAGTCCACGTGGCCAACGGGGCGGCGCTGACCAAAGGGGCGGATCTGGCGGGGATTTTGACCAAGCTGCAGGATGGGGACATCCTGTTCATCGACGAAATTCATCGCCTGCCGGCGGTGGTGGAGGAATATCTCTACCCGGCGATGGAGGATTTCAAGATCGACATCACGCTGGATGCGGGTATGCACGCGCGGACGATCACGATGCCGCTGCCGGCGTTCACGCTGGTCGGGGCGACCACGCGGATGGGATTGTTGACCGGACCGATGCGCGGGCGGTTTGGATTGCCTTTGAATTTGCAGTTTTATGCGCCCGAATCCCTGCACGAGATTTTGCGCCAGAACGCGGCGCAACTGAAGCTCAAGCCTGAAGATAAGGCGTTATGGGAAATTGCCCAGCGCAGTCGCGGGACGCCCCGCATCGCCAATCGCCTGCTGCGCCGGGTGCGTGATTTCGCGGCCGTAGAGAAACAGGGACAGTTTACCCTCCCGGTCACGCGCGAGGCGCTGGAACTGGAAGGGATCGATTCGCTGGGGCTGGATGAACAGGACCGCACGGTTTTGAAAACGCTGATCGAGGTCTATGACGGCGGCCCGGCCGGCATCGAAGCCATCGCCGCCACCATGGGGGAGGAAACCGACACCCTGGTGGATGTGATCGAACCGTATCTTTTGCAACAAAAATTTCTCACCCGCACCCGCCAGGGCCGGCGGGCCACCAAGCGGGCGTATCAGCACCTTGGGATCAAATACGTCGAGCACAGCGAGCCGACCCTGTACGATTCGGAGTCGTAGGCGCAGGCGTCGCGGGGGCTATGCGGTTTTGGGCATGTCTTTTCGCCAGTCGATTCGGGGGGCGTCGCCCCAGAGATTGTCCAGGTCGTAAAACTGGCGGGATTCATTGTTGAAGACATGGAAAACCACGTCGATGCAGTCGACCAGGATCCACGATTCCCCTTCATAACCGGAGGTGGAGAAGGGGGAGAAGTTGCTTTTTTCGCCAAGCTCGCCCACCTGATTGACGACGGCCCGCATCTGCGGGGTGCTGGTGCCGGTGGCGATGACGAAAAAGTCGGTTACGGGCGACAGGCCGCTGACATCCAGGATGACCACGTTGCTGCAACGGGTATGAAAGGCGTGTCGGGCCGCGTCGATGGCGAACTGACGAGCGGCCTCAAGTCGAACGGCGGGGGATTCAAGCGTGGTCTGCGTGGCGATATCGCACCTCCTTGTCTGGGTTGTAGTTTAGGCTCAAACATCCGATCTGTCGCGGGTTTGGTGTGTACAAGACAATGGGATATTATTATATGATCTGACAATAAAGGACAGGCCATGATAGATGTCAGCGCGTTGTATTGCGGATTGGAGACGGCCAGCACGCCGCATCGGTATGGGAGGCGGATCACGCAGATCGACCCGCCGGAACATGAGCGGCTGGGATTGGCGGAAAGTGCCGCCGAGCGCAGGCCGATCGTGGTGTGGAATTTGACGCGCACGTGCAATTTGAAATGCCTGCACTGTTACAGCGATTCGGAGGCGATGCGATATCCGGGTGAGTTGTCCACCGACCAGTGCAAGCGGGTGCTGGAGGACCTGGCGGAATTTCGCGTGCCGGCGGTGCTGTTTTCCGGTGGTGAGCCGCTGGTCCGGCCGGACTTGTTTGAACTGGCGGCCTACGCCCGCGGGCTGGGGTTGCATGTGGTGCTTTCGACCAACGGCACGTTGATCGACCGCAAAGCGGCCGAGAAGTTCAAGGAATTGAAATTCGCCTACGTCGGCATCAGCCTCGACAGCGCCGATCCCGCCATTCACGATCATTTTCGGGGCCAAAAGGGCGCATTTGAGCGAACCATGCGCGGGTTTCGGCATTGCGTGGACGTGGGGCAGAAAGTCGGCCTGCGACTGACCATCACGCGCCAGACCGCGCAGGACCTCGATGCGATTTTCGCCTTCATCGAGCGGGAGGGGATCAATCGGGCCTGTTTTTATCACCTGTGTCCGGCCGGCCGGGGCAAAGACCTGATGGCCTTGAGCGCGCAGGAGTCGCGCCAGGCGGTGGATACGATCTTTGAACAGACGCAGCGGTTGATCGACAAAGGAAAACGGGTGGAAATCCTGACGGTGGATAACCACTGCGATGGGCCGTACATGTATCTGAAGATGAAAGATCAGGGGCATCAGCGGGCCGAACAGGTGTTGCAGATGCTCAATTGGAATGGCGGGGGGCGTTATTCCAGTGGAGTGGGGGTGGCGAGCATCGATTTTTATGGCCACGTTCACGCCGATCAGTTTTCGATGGGGCGAAGTTTTGGAAACGTGAAGGAACGCCGGTTTTCCGAAATCTGGCAGGATGTCACCGACCCGATCATGGCAGGATTGAAGGATCGGTTGGGATTGCTCAAAGGCCGATGCGCCACCTGTCGATTCAAGGAGACCTGCGGCGGGGCGTTGCGGGCGCGGGCGGAAGCGATGACCGGCGACCCGTGGGCGGCCGATCCGGGGTGTTATCTGAGCGATGAGGAAATCGCCGGAGAGACCGTTGAATCGTTTGCGGGGGTTTGATTGGGAAACAGGCGATTGGCGTGCGGCTTGGCGGGGGCCGTTTCGCGAAGGCTCTGTTTGCCTTGTCGCATGAGGGCGACCAGTCCCATCCCCCACCAGGCGAGGGCGATCACTTCAAGGATGCCGCTGATGCCGATGATGGAGTAAAAGGCGGGATGCCAGTCGGTCAGGGTCTGGGTGCTGACGCGCAGGAAACATCCGGCGTTAATCAGGATGAACGGCCCCCAGAGCGATGAGACACCGGCGGGGTTGATGCCGTTGAACATGGGGACAACCCGCGCCGAGATGCCCATGATCATCAGCGAGATGAATCCCACCGTGATGGCGTGGCGGATGGCGCCGTAATACGCATGGCTGAAGGGGATTTTGCTGGCCGCCAGATAGGCCGGCAGCAGCAGAAGCATGGTCAACGAAACCGCCAGCCAGAGATAAGCGGTGCGGATGAACTTGGCGGAACGATCGGGCCGCTGAAATGGACGCCAGAGCTTCCAGGGCCAGACGATCATGGCGATGGCAATGGCAATCATCAGCCAGGGGATCATCAAAAACGCCGCCAGAACATGAAGCCCTGTCCAGCGATAGGCGACGAAAATCAGGCATTCCCCCGCGACCGCGATGGAGAGCATGGCCAGCGCGATCCAGTTTCGCTTGGCCGACGCGGTGCGGACGCCATACAGCGCGGGGAGCAGTTGAAGGCTGACGCCAAGGATCATAAACACGGCCAAACCATGGACTTGCATGTCGCGAAGGGGGGCCTGATAGGTGGAGACGAACCAGAGCAACCGGTCGCGCGTGGGGGCGGTCATGGTGGTGTGGGTGTGCCACAGGTCCATCGCGGCCATGGCGACAAACCAGAACAACGCCATGAAGATGAATCCAACCGATGGGGTGAATGGTTTTTGACTGGCGCGGAACGTGGCCAGGATTTGGGTGCAAAACACGAGGATGGCGGCCAGTTCGAGAATCCCGCCAACCAATGCCACGCCGGCCGCCGCGGACCATTGGCCGCTGGTTCCCTGACCGATGGTGTGAAGTATGATGCCGGCGGTCATGGTGACAAAGGCGGGCATCACCAGCCGGGGGGCGGCGAGGTTGGTTTGCCAGAAACGGGCAAAGGCCTGATATCCCATCCCCATGATGAACAGCCCGACCCATCCGAAAATCTGGGCATGGCCGTGGGCGTTGATTTCGTGAACGGAGAGGCCGGTGAAATTGCCCAGGAATCCGATCCGCCACAGCAGCCAGGCTCCCCAGGTTGCGCCGAAGGTCATCACGAGAATGATGGCCGTGACAAAAAACCGGCGATGGATCGTATCAACCGCCCGCGACGGGGTGGGCGTCGTCTGGATCACCTGGTCATTGAGCGAGACACGTCGGCCTTGCGCGACCATCGGTAACTCCTTGGGGGTCAATCACTTGTGGCGGGTCATTTTTTCGGCCGCTGAGGCGTTCGATGACGATTTTGCACAGGGGGAGTGCTTCGAGCGGGGTTTGTCGGCCGTGGCCGGGGCGGTGGCCTTTGCGCAGTCGCTGGTATTTTTCGGTGTTGAGGGAGCGGATGCGCGCTTTTTCATCGAGATTCGTCACCGGCTCGATGCGTCCCTCGGCCAAAACCGAAGCGTACTGGTCGAGGGTGTCGGTGAAGGTGTCGATTTCAAAGCAAACGTGTGGATTTTGGGACAGAATTTCACCTTTTCGGCCGGTCATGGCGACGCGGAGATAGATCGAGCCATCGGCCCAGCAAAAAGGAAATGGCAACAGGTAAGGTCGTCCATCGGAACCTGCCATGCACAACCGTCCGATCAGGGTGTTGTCCAGCAGGTCGCTGATTTGATCGTTGGATAGCTCGATCATGGACAAATCTTAGCATAATCGCATCTTGATATCCACATTTGGGGTGGTAGGTTAGTCGCCATGGGCGAAGTTCGGTCGGTGAGTCGATTGGCTTATGGGGAAGGGGATTTTGCGCACAGCCCGCTTCTGGTTTTTTATGAGGTGACCCGGGCGTGCAACTTGCTGTGCGTGCATTGTCGGGCGGATGCGCAACGCAAGGCGCATCCATTGGAATTGCGCAACAGCGATGCCCGGAAGCTGATCGACCAGTTGACGACATTTCCGCGGCCTCCTTTGCTGGTGTTGACGGGGGGCGATCCGATCAAGCGGGAGGACATTTTTGACCTGGTGCGATACGCATCGAAAAAGGGGCTGGAAGTGGCGATGACCCCTTCGGCGACGCCGCTGGTGACGGGGGAGGTGATTGAGCGGTTGCACGATGAGGGGTTGCATCGGTTCGCGGTGAGTCTCGATGGGGCGGACGCGGCGACGCACGATGGGTTTCGGCGGGTGCCGGGGAGTTTTGCGCGGACGCTGGCGATCATCGAGAAGGCGATCGCGGTGGGGCTGCCGGTGCAGATCAACACGACGATCGCGCAGCACAACGTTGAACAGGTGGAACGAATCGCGGAGGTGCTGGAGCGATACGAGATCGTGCTGTGGTCGGTGTTTTTTCTGGTGCCGACCGGAAGGGGATTGGCGGGGGAACGGTTGAGCGGCGAACAGATCGAGGAGGTTTTCGGGCGGCTGATGGCCCAGTCGAGGCGGAGGCGTTTTGCGATCAAGACGACCGAGGCGCCGCATTATCGGCGGTTTTTGATTCAGCAGCGCAAGGATCGGCCGCAAATGCCGCCAGGAGCGATGCGGATGGTGGGGACCAACGATGGCAAAGGGGTGATGTTCGTCAGTCACATCGGGGAGATTTTCCCGAGCGGATTTCTGCCGGTGGAATGCGGGCGGTTTCCCAAGGATTCGGTGGTGGATGTTTATCAGAATTCGAGTTTGTTCAAATCGCTCAGGGATCCGGATCAACTGGGGGGCAAGTGCGGCGTGTGCGATTATCGTTCGATGTGCGGGGGGAGCCGGGCGCGCAGTTACGCGATGAGCGGGGATCCGCTGGCGGCCGAACCGGATTGTGTTTACGTGCCGCAGGCGTTAGAGCTTGTCCGGATAGGCTCTTAATGGCCGGCGGTAATCTGAGCCAGGCGTAAATTGCCCCGGTCGATGTAGCTGTGATATTCGGCGACGTCCTCGGTGTGGGGGTTGATGCCGGGGGGGCGGGCCTGAAGGATCCGCTGGACCTGGTACAGGAGCGATTGCAATTGGCCGGCGGGGATTTTGTCCACCGTTTCCTTGGTGATGTCGTTGGGAAGAATCTGGTCGAGGATCGGCTGGTCCACGTAATACTTGAGAATGATGCGGCGATAACCGGCGACGGCGGCGGCGTAACTGTGGCCGGCGGATTGGAGCAGTTGTTCGCGTTCTTTGCCCGTGGCGCGAAGGGCGGCCAGGTAATCGTGGTCGGCCTGGGTCAGATCGGCGATGGCCTGAAGCTCGTCGATGTGGCTCATGTAGGTCCAGAAATTGGTCGAGTAGCTCAGGAGATGCCTGCGGAACTCGGCGATGGAATCATGGCAGAGCCGGGGGATCAGTTGGTAGGAATAGAGGGCGGCGTCGATCAATTCGGGTTGATCGGTGGTGGCGTTGAGTGGCAGGGAGGCGGTGGCCATTTCCATGTCGAGGCGTTCGGCGGGGATGTTTTTGTCGAAGGCTTTAAGCTCGGCCTGGCGGCCGCGGGTCCATTCGTCGCGTCCCCAGCTTTCGAGGGCCAGCGCGGGTCGGCTGTCGACGACCATGGAGCTGAGCTGGATGTGCCGTTGTTTGCCGACGGTCTGGAGAACCTGGGCCTGCTTGTAATAGTTGTAGGCGATGGCGAACGTTGAAACGCCGTATGGGAAGGGTTGGTACGGTTGGAGGTATTGGTATTCAGCGCCGTTGTTCCATTCGCTGTCGGCCGGCAGATTGGATGGGCGGTCGATGCGCGGCTTGACCAGTTCGCTCAGGAGGTATCCCTTCTGATCGAGGATCGGGTCCAGCCGGGTTCGGCGCCAGCCGATGTCGCCGGGGTGGGAGCGTTCGGGGGGACGCCACTGGGTTTCATCGCGGACGCGCTGCTGGTAATAGTCTTTTTCGGCGCTGTTGCCGAGCTTGTCGAAATAGATCTGGCCGATGGCTTCGACGATGTTGATGTCGTTAGGCTTTTGGCGGTCGATTTTGCGGGCGTAATCGAGGGCGTCGAGGATGGTGGCGTACTTGTTGGCCAGGCTCGCCATCTGAACGGAGATGTTGTAGGCCTTGTTCCAGATCTGGAAGATGTGAACGGTGTCAAATTCGGGTTGAAGCAGGCGGATCCATTCGACCTTGGTGTCGAAATCTTCGAGGTTTTTCTCGTTTTTCTGGGCTTCGCTGCTGGACCAGAGCATCATCACCAGCGGCCCGCGCAGCCCGCCCAGCAGCAGCGCCAGGGCATAGCTGTTCATGCCGGCCAGTGAAGCGGCGCCGGTGTCGGATGAGGCGAGCTGGCCCGGCCGGTGGATCGCGGCCTGCCGGCGGTTGAAGGCGAACTGGCTGGTGGCGCCGGTGGCCAGCAGCGAGACGATGAGCAGGACAATGATGGATGTTCGCCCTCTCACGGCGCCACCTCTTTGTTTTTAAGGAAAATATAGGCCAGGACGATCATCGGCAGGCCAAATCCGAAGGCGACGGCGCCCGATTCGTAGAGGCGCGCGGTGGGAACCATCACGCCGCGCTCGACATCCTCGGTGGCCGAGAATCGGCTGATGTCCGGCAGGACGTGGGAGATGGCGGTGAGGGCCTTGGTGAGGGCCTCCACGCTGGAACTGACGACCTTGGCCTGGCTGGGATCGGAGAATCCGAAATCCGTGGCGATCTGGTTGCCGATGCCGCTGCCGAGCGAATCGCCCAGTTGCATCACGCCCCAGCGTCCAAGCAGCAGGACGATGGTCAAAACCA
Organism: Phycisphaerales bacterium; assembly: GCA_020853095.1. GTDB lineage: Bacteria > Planctomycetota > Phycisphaerae > Tepidisphaerales > Tepidisphaeraceae > JADYZN01. Next base: position 13,325 of record JADYZN010000032.1, read on the forward strand.
CCGCGATGGGCCAGGAGAGGAAGGTGCTGCACAGGATCGCGATGATGATGACCAGCAGGGTCATCAACCAGAGGATCAGCAGGCTCTTGGAGAGGTTGGCGATGAAGGGCTGGTGGCTGGTGACGACAAAGACGCTGTTGGCCTGCAGGCCGACCCAGTGGCCGTTGGTGTGGTTGCGGAGGATCAGCTCGAAATTGCCATCTCCCAGGTCGCCGGCGGGCAATGAAAAATAAGTGGGGCGAAGGCTTTCGGGGGTGACGGCGATGGGTTGGCCGATGACGCCGGTTTTGAGATTGCGAACGGAGATCGACAGGCGGGTGAGGTCGTCGGTCGAGGTGCTCAGCTCGTTGCCGGTGCGTTCGATGCCGACGCGCATCTCGAAGGGGACTTGTCCGGAAGCGGGAACCGGCACGTTGTGAAAGCGATAAACGCCGACGGGGTTGTGTTCGGCCGGGCCGCCGCGAAGTTGCTGGCCGTGGGTGCCGCCGCGACCTTCAAAGATGGGAGGGGTTGGGCGGTTGGGGTTGCGCGGGTCGGGCGCGGGGGGAATTTGATTGAACTGGCCCGCCTGGGCGGTCGGTGCGAGGAGGATGACCGGATTGGAATCCGCGCCGTACAGCCATCCGGGCGCGCCGCCTGCGATGGAGACGAAAAACCGGCCGTGGTTGATGAGGGTCATCACCTGTTCGGCGGGGATTTGAATTTGCAGGGGTTGGCCTTCGTGGAGGGTCAGGCTCGTGGCGTCGAGAATGTTGGGCGTCAGCAGGGTGTAGCCGTTGCGGTCGAGAATCTGGACGGCGACTTTGGGGGCGGGCCGTTTGGCGGTCATGGTGGATTGGGTGGTGGACAGGCGCGGGCCGCCGGTGTCGGTGCCCAGCCCGCGGAGCAGATCGCCGCCGAGTTGTTCCTGCTGTTCATCGGTGAGAGGGGCTTCCTGGGTATACACATGCGCCAGGATCATCAACGGGGGGAGGGGCTGGCCGCTTTGCCAGTTGGGCGGGGCGATGTCACCGAGGCCGAGTTTGAAGGGGACGATGAAATTTTGCTCGCTGAACATCCAGCGCACGGGGTCGGAAGGCTGGGGGAGCTTGGCGAAGATTTCGTAGGAGTCGGCGTCCTGGAGCTGTCGGGCCTGGAGCAGGCCGCTTTGCTGGTAATGTTCGAGGGAAGGTTTTCGCGCCGGGCCGACGTCGCCGCTGGCCAGTTGTCGGGCGATGTAACGCTGCATGTTCCACGCCCGCAGGTGCAGATAGCCCCAGGTGAACAGGCCCATGATGATGAGGATGGCTGCCGAGACGCGGGCGAAACCGATGACTTTGCCCAGGATGATTTCAAGTCGGGTGGTGGGCTTGGTGACGATGGTGTAGATGACGCGGGTGTCGATCTCCTTGGGGAGGTTGGTGCAGGCGAGGATGATGACGACGATGGTGACCAGCAGGCCGGTGGCGAAGAGGCAGAATTTGATCGTCTGGCGGATGGCATCCTGTTCGTCGATGGGGTGCTGAAGCTGCGCGACGATGATGACGCCGAGGATCGCCAGGGGGGTGATCCACAACACGCGGCGGCGGATGGATTCGGCGAAACAGACCGAGGAGATCGCCCAGATCCGGCGCGGGCTGAATCGCAGCAGGTCGCGCAGGCCAAAACCGACCAGACCGATGACGACGATCGCTCCGGCGATCCACCAGCCGAGGTTGTCGTTAATCAAGGACAAGGCATACTCCGACGATTGGCCGCCTTTATTTCCTCCACCGGTACTCCGGGGGAGGGTGAGGGAGGGGGTATCAGGCGGGGGACGATCATTTTATATCCGGCCCCCACCCTAGCCCTCCCCCGGAGTACCAGTGGAGGGGACAAGAGGAGTACCGGAACCCGGCGTATTTTCCCGGACGATGCGGACGAACAGGTCTTCGAGGGTGGTGGTGGGGTGGGTGATGGTGGTGTCCTGGCCGCCGAGGCGGGACATAAACTGGCGGACTTCCTGAATCTGGGAATCGTTCAGGCCGCGGGTCTGGACCTGGGTGATGTCCTTGACCTGCAACAGGTCGCGGACTTCGCCGATGGTCTGCATTTTACCTTTGAAAAGGATCGTGATCCGGTCGCAGACATCCTGCACATCCGCCAGCAGATGGCTGCACAGGAGGACGGTTTTGCCCTGGGCCTTGAGGGAGAGGATCAGGTCCTTCATCTCGCGCGTGCCGATGGGGTCAAGGCCGGTGGTTGGCTCATCGAGCAGGATCAGGTCGGGGTTGTTGATCAGCGCCTGGGCCAGTCCGATGCGCCGGGCCATCCCCTTGGAATATTCGCGGAGTTTGCGTTTGCGGCTTTTTTCATCCAGTCCCACGGTGTCGAGCAGGGCGGGGACGCGTTTTTTGAGATCGCGCGAGGGAATGCGGAACAGCCGACCGTAAAACCGCAGGGTTTCTTCGCCGTTCAGGAAGCGATAGAGATACGATTCTTCGGGCAAAAATCCGATGCGTTCGTTGATGCGGGTGCTGCCGGCGGGTTGGCCCAGGACGCTGGCCCGGCCGCGCGATGCGAAAATCAGGCCCAGCAGGAGCTTGATGGTGGTGCTTTTGCCCGATCCGTTGGGGCCGAGCAGGCCAAAGACTTCGCCCCGATGGATGGTCAGATTCAGGTCGTCGAGGGCGCGCACCTTGTCGCGACCCCAGAAATCCTTGTACACCTTGGACAGATGTTCAGTTTGAACCGCCTCGCCGTTGGATGTGCTCATAGCTGCCGCGCCGTATGGGGAAAAAAGGGAAATCGCTCAGCCTGGCCTACGGAAAGAGCCGGGTCTGTCAGCGGGCCACCTTGATGCGGGGCTTGCCGCGGCTGCGGCGGCGCCGTTTTTCGCTGGGCTTTTCATAATAGGCCACCCGCTTGATGTCCTTGGTGAGGCCTTCTTTTTCGCAGGCTTTTTTGAACCGCCGCAACATCTGTTCGGCGGTTTCGCTGCCGCGGGATTTAACCTTAATCATGCCGGATCAATCCTTTCAGTCGTTTTTAGGGTCAGCTTCCGGCGGGATTTTGCTCCGGCCGGTGGAACAGGGTAGTGTAGCGGGATCGCCCGATTGTTCAAGGCAAGGTTGGTTGATAAACAGACTCGCGTCGCCGCATGAATTTGACAGAACACACCATCACCATTCGCGTTCGCTATCCGGAGGTGGATGCGATGGGATATCTGCATCACAGCCGGTTTTTACAGTATTTTGAGCTGGGACGGATCGAATTATTGCGTGCTTCGGGGCACAATTATGCCGATTTGGAGCGGGATGGGGTCTATTTTGTGGTGGCCCGGGCACAGGTGAATTATAAATCACCCGCCCGGTACGATGAGGAATTGACGCTTCATACCCGAATCACCCGCCAGACGGCGGTTCGGATCGATCATGCCTATGAACTTCGCCGCCAGGAGGTGCTGGTGGCCGAAGGAACCACCACCATCGCCAGCGTCAATCGACAAGGCCAGGTGATCCCGATCCCCGATCGGCTGAAAAAACCGGATTAACTTCCATCAAATCGGCGCCCAAAGATGCAAAAAGGCCCGTTTTCCGGGCTTTTTTTGTTGCCATGGCATAGATCGGTGTGTTTTGCACCGCCGGTGTAAAATGCGCTGGTTCGTTGTAAGCCATTTCTGCGCATGAAGTTAGAGCCGAATTGATCAGTTGGATAGGTGTAAAATGCACCGATCCGGGGGTGCGATGCCGGCGCATTTCGGGTCGGCCTGAAATTTTGTAAATCATTTATAAATAACAACTTATAAAAATATGACGGGTCCCCTGCTGGGTTTGGTACGCGATGTGTTTTAAGCCTGTCGTGAACGCGGTTGTAACAAAATCAAAGATCGTGTGGCTGGGAATGAGAGATCGTCCGGCCAGGGTTTTAAGCATCGGGCAGACCGGCGTGCCGCAAGGCCTGGGCGGAGGAAGGATCGACTGGTCCTTTGCCAAGGAATCCGCCGAGGTGTTGGCCCAGTTGCGTCGGCGTGATTTCGAACATGTTCTGGCCGGGCGAACGATCCAGGACCAGCCGATTTGGCCTGTGATCCGGCGGGTGAAGGCGATTCGGCAAAGGCAGAAATGGTCGTTGATCGCTCCGATGCTCAGCCGGGCCGAGGAGATCATGGCCAGGTCGCTGGGGGTGGTGCGGATATTCGATTCAATGCCCGATTCGGAAGCGATTTTGGAACTGGTGGCCGGCTCGATCGTGGTGGACCGGCTGCTGATGGAGGAAGCGATGAACCCGAATGAACCTCATCGCCAGGCCAGGCCGGGTCTGTTGCAACCTCAGGCCGTATGAACCCTCTTTTGCCCGCCGGTTCGGGAAATCCGGATCGGCGGGATTTGGATCGGGCGTGTTGCCCGGTTCGTGAATGAAAACGAGGCCGCGAAGTATCGCGGCAGGGAGATGAGGCGGCCCTTAATTTTCGCCTTAAATAGGAGATTGGGTCATGTTCAGCAGCAAGTCAGTGATCGCGTGTGCCGCTGCTGCGGCGTTGGGTTTTGGTGGGGTGGCTACCCAGGCGGCGCAGGTCAATGTCGGAGCGTTCGGCGATTACGGATGGAAAGCCGACGACGTGCGAAACACGTCGGGCATGGACTTGGTTGGCATCAACAACACCAATGCGGGAAAACCTGGCCAGACACCCACTGCCGCCGACGATCTGGCCATCGCGACGCAGATTCAGTTTGTCGCCGGCCCGTCCGGCTCGACCTATGGCGGGGCGGTTTCGATCGACGGGACAAGCTCAAACAGTGGAAAGTCGAATTACAGCGTAATCGACACGGCCAGCGGCTTTGGTACCGGCGCCAGCCTGCTGACCACCTTCAATGCAACATATGAGTGGTACGGCCAACCCAACCCCACGACACGGACCTTGGCCTTCAAGCTGGGTATTCAATCGACATCATGGGGAACGGGTGCGGGTCAGTCGCAAGAGGGCTTCACCGCCACACGTTCCGGCGAATCGGCTTGGGATCTGGTGCTGGTTCACGTCCCGGCCACCTCTGACAACGCATGGAGTACGGTCAGCGTCGATCATGACAGCGGCACATGGGCCCTTTATCGCCAGGCGGGCAACACGTTCTTCCCCGTACCCTCGGCGACGCCGCAAACGCTGGATCAATGGAACACCGACTCCACCTTTGGACCGCTGCTTTTCGGCAGCGGAGCCAAAGTCACGAGCATCCAGTTTGGACTTGGGTCATCCCAGAAAAACTCCATCAGCTATGTGGATTATCTCCAGACCAACCTGCTCAACGGCGGGGACGTGATCAATTACGTCCCCGAACCCAGCATCCTGGGCGTGGCGGGATTGGCGGCATCGGCGCTGCTGATGCGTCGGCGTCGGCGGGCGTAAGAGTGTCGAACCTTCTTTCCGCCGGTTCGGGAAATCCGGATCGGCGGGATTTGGATCGGGCGTGTGGCCCGGTTCGTGAATGAAAACGAGGCCGCGAAGTTTTCGCGGTTAAGGGAGATGAGGCGGCCCTTTTAATCGCCTCAAAAGGGAGCATTGTCATGTTGGGCGGAAAATCAATCCTGGCGGGTGCGGCGGCGATGATTTTTACGGTCGGTGCCCAGGCGATGGCGGCCGGTGGAATCGACCAGAGGCGGGGCGGTTCTCATGAGACCACCCTCATCAATGGCACATCCGGCCAAGCCGACGCCGCAACATCCGGCCGATTTGCAAGTCGGGCACGTCACGTCCCCGAACCCAGCTACCTGGGCCTGGCGGGCATGGCGGCATCGGTGCTGCTGATGCGTCGACGGCGCGGGCGGAGTCTCTTTGGACATTAGCCTTTTGACCCCGCCGGTTCGGGAAATCCGGGTCGGCGGGATTTGGATCGGGCGTGTTGCCAGGTCCGTGAATGAAAACGAGGCCGCGAGTTTTCGCGGTTAGGGAGATGAGGCGGCCCTTAATTTTCGCCTCGAATAGGAGATGGGTCATGCTCAGCAGGAAGTCAGTTATCGCGTGTGCCGCTGCGGCGGCGGTGGGTTTGGGGCAGTTGGTGCAGGGGGCGGCGTTGAATGGGGCGGACGACTATGGCACCGATTCACATGGATACTATTTCGCGATCTCAGGCGGACAATTCCCCACCGGGTCCACACCCAACGGGGATAATGCATCGGGTGGGACGTACCGATTCCTGGTGGATGATGCGGTCGGTTGGGGGCGAGATGCATCTGAATCGGGTGTGTGGCAGAAGGATGACTGGTATTCGGATAACGCCGGCATCGGTCTGACGCTGCGGAACGGAACATCAATTGTTTACGACAACAATGGTCTGGAAGCCGATGCGGTGACGCCGGCCAGTGCCGTTTATTACGACTCAGTTGCAGGCAACTATCCGACCGGCGGTCATGGTGCGGTGACGGCGTATTCGATGTCGAACAACTACGACTGGATTTACGCAGGTTATTTCAAGATTGTAGCCGAAACAACCGTGACCTCGCTGACGGGATATTTCGCTTACAACACCAGCCCCAGCGATGGGTTGACCGCTGGGTTTGATCCAAGTGACCCGGATGTGCGTTTTCGCATGAACATCTGGTCCAACGTCAGCGGCGATCTGCTGCCGACCGATACCGATTCATTCGATGGCGATGTGTTCACCAGTGATCTCTCGACCGGCACGTTCAGTTGGTCGGATACGGGTTACAACCGTGTGGGGTCCAGTTCACAGCAGGACATCTATCGGATGACCTACACGTTGAATTCGCCGATCGTTCTTCAACCGGGCGAATACTGGTTCAGTCATGATGCGGTGTTGGTCCCCGAACCGGGCGCGTTGACCTTTCTGGGCATCGGCGCATCGGCGTTGCTGATGCGTCGGCGCCGGCGGGCATAAGGCAGTCGAACCTTCTTTCCGCCGATTCGGGAAATCCGGGTCGGCGGGATTTGGATCGGGCGTGTGGCTCGGTCCGTGAATGAAAACGAGGCCGCGAGGTTTCGCGGTTAGGGAATTGAGGCGACCCCTATCTTTCGCCTTAATAAGGAGAGCGATCATGCTCAATCGGAAGTCAGTTATCGTGTGTGCCGCCGCGGCGGCCTTGGGATTCGCTACTGTAGGTACGGCGATGGCCGACATCGTGGTGTACGACACCTTGTCAGGTCAGGATACCTTCATCGACCAACAGTATGCGAATAACTACTACTACATTGGTACCGAGATTGCCCCGAACCAGACCGGACAATTGACAACAATCCAGATACCGTTTGCGGTGACGTACTACAACGCCAGCAATGAAAATCGGGCGACCAGCTTTGATTACACGCCCAATGTTCGCCTGGACCTGTATCCCAGCATTGCCGACGCAGTCGCAAATACGAATCTGCTTGGAACCGCCAACGCCAGCAGCACATTCCACAATGATGGAATCATTGGTCCTGGTGACACCGTACGGCACTACAACATCGAAGACCGGCAGGTGCTGACATTTGATTACACATCACAGAACGTCACGCTGCCCTCCTCCTTTGTTTTCGCCTATCACGATGATGCGACGGATAACATTGCCGGTACGGCCGGGTTTTCAGTGTATGGAAAGAGCGGATTGACCGGCCCGACCTACTTTAACACATACCCCAATGCCGTCGGATCAGACTCGACGAGTGGTCCATACGGGGGTACTTACGATGGCTACTCGATCTCAGCGGCAGTCAGCATTGTCCCCGAACCGGCAACTTTGTCGGTACTGGGCATCGGCGCGGCGGCGTTGCTGATGCGTCGGCGTCGGCGGGCATAAGGCAGTCGAACCTTCTTTCCGCCGGTTCGGGAAGACCGGATCGGCGGGATTTGGATCGGGACGGTGTTGTCCCGGCCATGAATGAAACGAGGCCGCGAGGTTTTCGCGGCAGGGGAAAAGAGGCGGCCCTTAATTTTCGCCTCGTAAAGGAAATGGGTCATGTTCAGCAGGAAGACAGCTATCGCGTGTGCCTCCGCGGCGGCCTTATCCTTGACCGGTATTTCGGCCACGCAGGCGGCGGTTGCATGGAGTGGCCAGAACTGGGTTGAAAACTTAGGAGATGCCGCTGTGAATGTCGACGGCAATCTGGAGTTGACAACCTCGCACGAAACCTATCCGGGTAGCGGAGACTACGTTGGCCAAACTTATTATACTACCGACAACGCATTTCGAAGTTCATCAACACCTTATGTAAAGGTCACGTTTACGGATTCAGGAAGCGGCGTCGGTCCGTACCTGGCATTCGACAAAGAAACTGGATTCAATAATGGGTGGGCCGAAATCGGGGCCAATCCCCTCAATGATGTAACTGAGGACCATTATTCAATTTACTGGGACAACTTTGGCGGTGCATATCATCCGGTTGATCTTGGGGCGCGCACAGCGGGTGATCATACCGTACAAATCGGTCGGCGTTCGGATGGCACGCTGGATTTCTGGTTTGATGGTTCGCTGAAGTACAGTTCAGACTTCAACGTTATCAATCCGAGTTACATGGAATATGTGTACCTCGCCGCGGCGGGAACATCCGCCTCGGATGTCGCAACGTTCAAGAACTTTGAATCGGGAACGAATTATGTTGTCCCCGAACCCTCCACCATCACCCTGCTGGGCATCGGCGCGGCGGCGCTGCTGATGCGTCGGCGTCGGCGGGCATAAGACTGCTGAACCCTGTTCCCGTCGGTTCGGGACAACCGGATCGGCGGGATTTTTCATGCCATGGCGAACAGCGTGCGGTCGCCGTTGCGGGAGGGGGATTTTGATTTTTTACGGCGGGTTTTGGCGGGGCGGGGGCGGCCGGGGAAGGGGTAGGGGGTGTCGTCGGCGAAGAGCCGGCCCTGGCGGGTTGGGGGGGCGGTGCGGATGCGCAAACGGGCGAAGGCGTCGGCGATCGTGGGATAATAGAGCTTGATGGCCCGCAACAGCCCCGGATCGTGGATGCGGAGCAGGGACCGGTTGACGTATCCATGGGTGCGTTCAAAGGCGCGCAGATAGCGTGTCACCTGTTTGATCGACCAGATTCGGCGCTGGCGGATGGTGGCCGGGTCGATGTCGGCATCGCGCAAGGCATCATCATAAGACCCGAAATGGCGAACGGCGGCGGTGTACAGGCCGGGCAATTCGCGCTGAATCGCCAGGGCGTTGACCGGCAGTTTGCGTTCGTGGCGTTGACGAAGAACCGCTGCCACTTCGTCGCTGGTCCAGCGGCGGTATCGGGAGACCCGGCGGGGGTTTAATCCGGCCGCCTCGACCGCCTCATTCCAACTGCCGAACAGGTGCGGTTTGACGGCGGCGCTGGCCGCCCGGCCCACCTCATCTCGCCGGAGAATCACCGATCTCCAGTTCAAATCCTCCCCCTCGCGGCGCAATTTGCGGATCACCGCGACGATCTTCTGTTCCGACCACTTGGGTTTTCGGCGGATCTCCTGGTAATCAAACCCCGCCTGGGCGACGGCCTTGCGATAAGAGCCGAAATAGTACGCCGACGCGGAAATAATGGATTGATGGGTGCGGGCCAGGGCGTTGTATGACAGGTCGTACCCCTGGCGGTGCAACTGTCGAATGGCTTTCAAAATATCGGTGCTGCTCCACTTGCGATGGGTCTTCATCGAGCGATCTCTGGGCAATTTCCGGCCAAATCCATTGTAAACCGGGGGCTGGGGGTTGGCGCGAAATGGTTCTTGTAAAAGGCCCCTGTCTGATTGTTGCGAAAGATATAGCACAAGAGATGAATGATTGCCAAACGTCGGCGATGAAAATAACCATCGGCATGGATTGAGCTTGTGACCATGAGGTGGCTTTCCGGCGACAAATCCCGCAAAGCCGTGAAGAGACCGGCCAGCTTACACAAGTTTCGAAAGATGTGAAAATTGAACGGGCCGGGAAGCATCCTGTGAAGAAATTCACGAATGAGGTTTCAGTCAAAAACGGGGCGGCGTATCGGTGGTTACAGGGGATCGTGAGGGATCAATGAAAATGCGATGAGGAGCGAAATACAAGAGGGGTCGCGGGGATCGTACGAAGTGGGAGAGCCCTCCGCAAGGGGGTTGGGGGTTATTTTCTAATGTGACAAAAGTATCTTTTTATCCTGAAAAGTCAATAGATTTTCCAGTATTTGCGTCGGGTGGTGGGAGATGATTAGCATCCGCCCGCCAATGCCGCAGATTTTTCATTCCAGTGCGAACACCATTGCCAAGGCAAGCATCTTTGGCGCGGTATTTCTAGTAGGCGCCATCGCCTGGGTCGCCGGTTCGGTGCAGCGTTCACCGTACACGACCGATCAGGGTGTGGTGCGCGACCAGCCGGTGCCGTTCAGCCACGAGCATCACGTTCGGGGGCTGGGGATCGATTGCCGGTATTGTCATACATCGGTGGAGGATTCATCGTTCGCGGGGCTGCCGCCGACGCAGACGTGCATGACCTGTCACTCGCAGATCTGGACCAACGCCCAGATTCTGGAGCCGGTTCGGCAGAGTTTCGCGACCGGCAAGCCGCTGCGGTGGACGCGGGTGCACAACCTGCCGAATTTCGTTTATTTCAACCACAGCGTTCACATCGCCAAGGGCGTGGGATGTGCCACCTGTCACGGGCAGGTGGATCGGATGCCGCTGATGTGGCAGCACGCGACGCTGCAGATGGTGTGGTGTCTGCAATGTCACCGCGATCCGGAGAAGTATCTGCGGCCGCGTTCGGAAGTGTTCAACATGAACTGGCAGCCGCCGACGCCGGAACATCCGGACGTGGCGCATGGGAATGCGACCAGCCAACTGGAGCTTGGGAAGTTTCTGGTGAAGGAATACGGCGTCCGCAAGGATCAGATCACCAATTGCTCGGTGTGTCACAGGTAAAATCGCGATGGATCACTGTCCAGGCAAAACCAAAGAGGACCTTCTGAAGCTGGCCGCCGCCGGCGTCGTAGCGGACCAACAGCCGCCGCGCGGGCCGAAGTATTGGCGGTCGCTGGAGGAATATTCCAACACCAGGGAGTTTGAGGAGCTGGTTCACCGCGAGTTTCCGCAGCATGCCAGCGAATGGCTGGGGGATTTGAGCCGGCGGAATTTTCTGAAGGTGATGGGCGCTTCGCTGGCGTTGGCGGGGCTGGGGGTGGCCGGCTGCACGCGCGGGCCGGATGAGGCGATTGTTCCGTACGTTTATCCGCCGGAGGAAGTGGTTCCCGGCAAGCCGCTGTTTTACGCCTCGGCGATGACGTTGTCGGGGTATGCCCACGGCGTGGTGGTCGAGCAGCACGAAGGCCGGCCGACGAAGATCGAAGGCAATCCGGACCATCCCTCCAGCCTGGGTTCAACCAACGTCTGGATGCAGGCGTCGATCTTGTCGATGTACGACCCCAATCGCGCGCAGACGCCGCGAAAACGGGGGGAAATCAGCTCGTGGACGACGTTTTTGAAGGACCTGGACGGGTGGGTGAGCCAGCATGGAGGGCGCGGCAAAATCCGGGTGGGATTGCTCAGCGGCAGCGTGACGTCGCCGACGTTGTATGGGCGGATTCAGGAGCTTCGCAAGGCCTATCCGAACCTGCGGTGGCATCAGTATGAATCGGCCGGTTATGGCAACGTGTCGGCCGGTGCGCAACTGGCGTTCGGCCGGCCGGTGAACACGATTTACGATTTTTCCAAGGCTCAGCGCATCCTGTCGCTGGATGGCAATTTTTTGCTGGAAGACCCCGGCAGCCTGCGATACGCCCGGCAGTTCATCCAGCAGCGGCGGGTCAAGTTCCGTAAGGGTGATGGGACCGATCGCCAGTCGATCACGCAGACCGGCCACCTGGTGGATGGCGATGGCGTGGAAGTGCCGACGGCCGACACCATGAGCCGGTTATACGTCGCCGAAAGCACCCTGACGATCACCGGCGCCAAGGCCGACCATCGCCTGCCGTTGAAGGCGGCGCATATCCACGATCTGGCCCAACTGATCGCGACCCAACTGGGATTGTCGGCCGGCAACGGCCAATCCGACCTGCGGACCCCTGAAATTGATCAATGGGTGGCGGCCGTGGCCAAGGATTTGCAAAGCCATGCCGGGCGAAGCCTGGTCGTGGTGGGGGACCATCAGCCGGCGGCGGTTCACGCGCTGGCCCATGCGATCAACGCCAAGCTGGGGAACGTCGGCTCGACGGTGTTCCATACCGAGCCGGTGCAATATGAGCCGGTGGAGCCGTTTGCCTCGTTGAAAGAGCTGACCGATGCGATGAACGGCGGGCAGCTTGACCTGCTGGTGATGCTGGGTGGCAACCCTGTGTACGATGCACCGGTGGACCTGGCGTTTGAGAAGGCGCTGGAGAAGGTTCCGATGCGGGTGCATCTGTCCTCGCATTACAACGAAACATCGTTTTTGTGTCACTGGCACATTCCGCGGTCGCACGACCTTGAAAGCTGGGGCGATGCGCGCGGGCACGATGGGACGGCCAGCGTCATTCAGCCGTTGATCGCGCCGTTGTATTCCAGCCAGAGCGATTTGCAGTTGCTGGGGGCGATGCTGGGGAAGGTGGACACCACCGATCACGAGACGTTGCGGGCACATTGGAAGGGCCAGTGGAAGACCCAAGGGCTTGAATTTGAAAAGGCGTGGGAAGCGGTGTTGCGGAATGGGGTGATTCCCGGCACGGCGGCCAGCCCGGCGCAGGTGCAGGCCAAGGTTCCGGCCGCCGCCGACAAAAATGCCAATGGCCAGCCGGCCGGCGGGATCGAGATCGTCTTCCGCCGGGACAATTCGGTGTGGGATGGGTCGTACGCCAACAGCGGATGGTTGCAGGAAACACCCCGGCCGCTGACAAGATTGACCTGGGGCAACGCGGCGATGATCAGCCCGTGGATGGCGGCCGAGATGCTCAAGATCGCGCCCAGCGATCACCCCGAGGACGCCAACGGCCAGGTGATCGAATTGAGTTATCGCGGCCGGAAATTGCGGCTGCCGGTGTGGGTGTTGCCGGGTCAGCCCAGGGAATCGGTCACGGTTCACCTCGGTTATGGCCGGACGCGGGCCGGGGATGTGGGCGATGGAGTGGGGGCCAACGCCGGGTTGTTGCGCGGGGCGGATGCGCCCTGGTTCGACAACGGGCTGACGATCAGCGTCACGGGCGAAAAAGTGAAAATGGCCTGCACGCAGAACCACCAGGTGATGCATGGCCGCGACATCGTGCAGTCGGCCACCATTGATGAGGCACAAAAGGAGATCCATTCCGCATCGGCCGAATCGCACGGGGAGACCGGCCACCGCACCGTGGGACTGACGGTGGTGTCGGAGCAGGAGTCGTTGTATCCCCAGTGGCCATATACGGGTTACAAGTGGGGGATGGTGATCGACCAGACGGCGTGCATCGGGTGCAATGCGTGCGTGGTCGCCTGCCAGTCGGAGAACAACATTCCGGTGGTGGGGGAGGATCAGGTGTTGCGCGGCCGCGAAATGCACTGGCTGCGGATCGACACCTATTACGGGCCGGATCGCGAGAGCATGGAGGTGCTGTCCAATCCGGACACGGTGTTCCAACCGATGATGTGCCAGCATTGCGAGAACGCACCGTGCGAGGTGGTCTGCCCGGTGGGGGCGACGACCCACAGCGAGGAAGGCATCAACGAGATGACCTACAACCGCTGCGTGGGAACGCGGTATTGCTCGAACAACTGCCCGTACAAGGTGCGTCGGTTCAACTTCTACCAGTTTTCGGACACCACGACGGCGAGCCTGAAGCTGATGCGCAACCCCGAGGTGACGGTTCGCAGCCGCGGCGTCATGGAGAAGTGCAATTACTGCATTCAGCGCATCGACCACGCCCGCATCGACTCCAAGAAGCGGTGGGTGGCGGAAAAAGAATCGGGCCAGACGCCCAAAAATCGAGGCAAGGTGCATCCGGAGGACCAGGAGCTGCCGCCGATCGACCTGGTGACGGCGTGCCAGCAGTCGTGCCCGACCGAGGCGATCATTTTCGGCGACGTGAACGACACCGGAACGGTCGTGCATCGCATGAAGGAGACCGAGCCGTATACGCATCTGAATTACGGCGTGCTGGTCGAGTTGAATACGCAGCCGCGGACGACGTATCTGAAGCGGCTGAGAAACCCCAATCCCGAATTGACGAGTTCGAGGGCGTAAATGGCAGGCGAGCAAAAAATTCGACGTACCGCCGACATGTTGCCGCCCGTGGTGGCGCCCCAATACACCGTCGGCTCGGTGAGCGACAAGATCAGCGGGATCGTGCTGACGAAGAAGACGCCGCGCCCCTGGTATTTCGGTGTGGCGTTGGCGATGGTCGTCTCGCTGATGCTGTTCAACGCCATCGGATACCTGCTGCTCAAGGGCGTCGGGGTCTGGGGCGTGGACGTGCCGGTGGCGTGGGGCTTCGCGATCGTCAACTTCGTCTGGTGGATCGGGATCGGCCACGCCGGGACGCTGATCTCGGCCATTTTGCTGCTGTTGAAGCAGGAATGGCGGACCAGCATCAACCGCTTCGCCGAGGCGATGACGTTGTTCGCCGTGGCGTGCGCGGGGATGTTCCCGCTGCTGCATCTTGGCCGTCCGTGGGTTTTTTACTGGCTGTTCCCGTATCCCGACACGATGGGCCTCTGGCCGCAATGGCGCAGCCCGCTGGTGTGGGACGTCTTCGCGGTCAGCACCTATGCGACGGTGTCGTTGTTGTTCTGGTACGTCGGGTTGATCCCCGACCTGGCGACGTTGCGGGACAAGGCGCAAAACCGCATCGCCCAGGTGATTTACGGCATCGGGTCGCTGGGATGGCGCGGCTCGGCGATGCACTGGCATCGTTATGAGATCGCCTATCTGCTGCTGGGCGGGCTGGCGACGCCGCTGGTGGTGTCGGTGCACAGCATCGTGGGTATGGACTTCGCCGGCGGCATCGTGCCGGGATGGCACTCGACGATCTTCCCGCCCTATTTCGTGGCCGGGGCCATATTCAGCGGTTTCGCCATGGTGGCCACGCTGACGATCCCGTTGCGAAAGTGGTATGGCCTGGAGGGGATCATCACCATCCGCCACCTGGACAACATGGGCAAGATCATGCTGGCCACGGGGCTGATCGTCGCCTATGGGTACGCGATGGAAGTGTTCATCGGCTATTACAGCGACAACACCTACGAATGGTTCATGACCACCAACCGCATGTTCGGGCCTTATGCCTGGGCGTACTGGATGCTGATTTTCTGCAACATCCTCACGCCGATCACGCTCTGGTCCCGCAAGGTGCGCACCACGCCGATCATCCTGTTCGTCATCTCGATCATCATCAACGTCGGGATGTGGATGGAACGGTACGTGATCGTCATCACCAGCCTGCACCGCGATTTCCTGCCCTCATCCTGGGGCATGTACGCCGGCACGCAGTGGGACTGGATGACCTATCTCGGCACGCTCGGATTCTTCGCGCTGTGCCTGATCCTGTTCATCCGGGTGCTGCCGATGATTTCGATGTTTGAAATGCGTCAACTGGTTTCCCAATATCGTGAAGACGCCGGGACCTCCGCACAGGTTGCCTTGCAGGAGGATTGATATGTCAACCAGCCACAAAGTTTACGGATTGATGGCGGAATTCGCCGACGGCGAGGAGCTGCTGGCGGCCACCCGTCACGCCTACGAGGCCGGCTATCGCCAGATGGACGCCTACACCCCGTTTCCGATTCACGGGCTGGCCGAGGCGATCGGATTTCGCCATTCACGGCTGCCGCTGATCGTGCTGCTGGGCGCGCTGACCGGGACCGCGACGGCGTTTTTGCTCCAGTGGTATCCGGCCGTGATCGATTATCCGGTGAACATCGGCGGCCGTCCGCTGAACAGTTGGCCGGCGTTCGTGCCGATCATGTTCGAGCTGACGGTGCTGTTCGCCTCGTTCGCGGCGGTTTTTGGAATGATCGGACTCAACGGCCTGCCCCGGCCGTATCACCCGGTTTTCAACGTCGAGCGTTTCCAACTGGCCAGCAAGGATCGTTTTTTCCTGTGCATCCAGTCCAACGATCCGAAGTTCGACCTGACCACGACGCGCCAGTTTCTCGAAGATCAGCGGCCGCACGAGGTCGCGGAAGTGGCGCCATGAGACAAGGAAAGATCGTGCCCGTTGACGTAAAACCAACCCGACCCATCCGGCGCCGTCTTGGCGGCGCGGCCTTGGCGCTGTCGTTGGCGCTGGTGATGGCGATGACGGGCTGCCGGCGCAACCCGGACATGGCCCAGCAGCCCAAATACCAGCCCTACGAACCCTCCGAATTTTTCGCCGATGGTTCATCCGCCCGGCCCATCGTCGAGGGGACCGTCTCGCGCGGCGAACGTCGCGCCGGCACGCTGCTGCACACCGGCATGATCGACGGAAAACTGGCGGACGTATTTCCCTTTCCGATCACCGCCGCCGACATGCGGCGCGGGCAGGAACGGTTCAACATCTACTGCTCGGTCTGCCACGGCCGGCTGGGCGATGGACTGGGCATGATCGTGCAACGGGGTTTCAAGCAGCCCCCGTCGTTTCACGAGCCGCGTCTACGGGAAGCGCCCGCGGGCCATTTTTATGACGTCATCACGCACGGCTACGGCGGCATGTACAGCTACGCCGCGCGGGTGAACAGCGAAGATCGCTGGCGCATCGCCGCCTACATCCGCGCCCTGCAACTGAGCCAGAACGCGCAGACCGCGGACGTGCCGGCCGACGTGCTACAGAACATGCGGAGCAACCCCAAATGAACGGCAGCGAAGAAATTCACAACACGCTGCGACGCGGCCTTGGCCGTGCCCTGGCCGTCGGGATCGTCGCCTCGATCCTGTGCGTCATCGGCGCGATGTTCGCACGCGAGGTCTTTTTCCGGTCCTACCTGGTGGCCTATCTGCTGGTGCTGGGACTGGGGCTGGGGAGCATGGTCGTCACCATGCTGCACAACCTGACCGGCGGGGGCTGGGGCCTGGCCATTCGCCGGGTGGTCGAATCGGGCAACCGCACCATGCCGCTGCTGGTGATTTTGTTCATCCCGATCCTGCTGGGGACCGGATCGCTGTACGACTGGGCCACCGCTTCAGGCCATGCCCATCTGGGTCCGCACAAACAGGTCTACCTGACGGTCAAATTCTGGACGGGCCGGGCGATCATCTACCTGGCGATCTGGCTGGTTCTCTCGTTCATCCTCGAACGCTGGTCGCGCAAGATGGATGCCAGTCAGGGCGTCGCCTCGATCTGGTTCCAGAAATTCAGCGGCCTGGGCATCCTGATCTACGGCGTCACGATGACGCTGGCCTCGGTGGACTGGGTGATGTCGATCGACTCGCACTGGTATTCCTCGATTTTCGGCATGATCTTCGTCGTTGGCCAGACGTTGTTGACTCTTGCGTTCGGCGTGGCGGTGCTGGCGATCCTGGTCACCCGCAAGCCGGTCCGCGACTACGTCTCGCCCACCATGTTCCAGGACCTGGCCAGCCTGATGCTGGCGTTCGTCGTCCTCTGGGCTTACATGGCCTTTGCGCAGTTCCTGATCATCTGGATGGGCAACATCAAGGAAGAGGTTCCCTGGTATCTCAACCGCACCTACGCGGGATGGAAGTTCGTCACCATCGCGCTGATCGTCTTCCACTTCATCCTGCCGTTTTTCCTGCTGCTCAACCGCCCGATCAAGCGCGACCCGCGCCGGCTGATCTGGGTCGCGGTCTGGATCATCCTGATGCGCATCGTTGACCTGGTCTGGATGGTGACGCCCTCCTATCGCACCACCCACCCCTCGTTCGCCTGGATGTACGTCACGGCGCCGCTGGCATTGGGCGGATTGTGGCTGGCCTATTTCCTCTGGCAGTTGAACAGCCGGCCGCTGATGCCTTCCTACGCCAAGCCCGTTCCATTGGAGGGTCACGGCCATGCATGAAAATTTTGACGCGCCCCCGACGCCCCCGGATCCCGAATCGCTCAAGCGCGGCCACGAATGGCGCGACATGAACCTGCGCGGACTGATGTGGTTCATGGTGATCTTTTTCGGCATCGGCCTGCTCGTCCACGTCATCGTGTGGATCTCGTTCCGCAACGTGGCACACACGGCCGTCAGCAACGACCCCGCGCCGTCCCCGCTCAACACCGGACCGGCTCAGCCCCCGTCGCCGATTCTTCAACCGACGCAGAAATATCACGAAAAACAGCCCTGGCAGGATTTGCAGGAGATGCACGAACGGGAAAACGCCCATCTCAGCCGTTATGCCTGGATTGATGAAAAAGCGGGGATCGTTCAGATTCCCATTGACCGGGCCATGGAGCTGATCGTCGATCACGGCCTGCCGGTGGCGCCGGCCGCGAACGTGAAGCCGTCGAATTAAGTTCAGGATGTGTTGATGTTGTCGATTTGCAACTGGTTTCGCCGAATCATCCACCCCCGCCCGCTGATGGCGCTGGCCGCCGGGGGTGCGCTGCTGCTGGCATCCTCATCCGCCCCGGCCAATTTCAAGGGCGATCCCTATCCCAAGGTGGATCCCCCCAACGTCATGCCCAAGGTTCTCGGCCAGGTGGGAATCGACCAGAAACTGGGGGACACCCTTCCGCTGGACACGGTTTTTCGCGATGAAACCGGCCGCGAGGTGCGGCTTGGCTCGTTGATCGGCCCCCGGCCGGTCATCCTGACGCTGGTCTATTACAAGTGCCCCATGCTCTGCACCCTGGTCCTCAACGACCTGCTTCGCACCCTTCGGCCCATGGAGATGGACATCGGCAAGGATTTTGACATCCTGACCGTCAGCTTTGATCCCACCGAAACCTCCGAGCTGTCCAACGCCAAAAAGGCGCAGTACGTCCGCGAGCTGAACCAGCCGGGCGCGCAGGCCAACTGGCACTTCCTGACCGGATCGCAGGATTCGATCCACAAATTGACCGACGCGGCCGGCTTTCGATACACCTGGGATGAGAAGGCCAAGCAGTTCGCCCACGCCAGCGGCATCATCATCCTGACCCCCCAGGGGAAAATCGCCCGTTATTTTTTCGGCATTCAATACGCCCCCAAGGACGTTCGGTTGGCGCTGGTCGAAGCCTCCGGAAACCGCGTGGGATCGGTCACCGACCAGATCCTGCTGTACTGTTTCCACTACGATCCAACCACCGGCAAATACGGGTTTATCGTCACCCGGGCACTGCACATTGGCGGCGTATTAACGATTCTTGCCCTGGGCGTGCTGCTGGTCATGTTGTTCAGGCACGAGCGCCACGCGGCCGTGCCTAAGGCCGATGCCGCCGATTCGTACGAGGATTTTTCGCGCCACAGGGACTAAGCCAATGGACACGAGTTTTCGACTGTTGCCCGAAACGGCTTCCACCATGGCGTCCCAGGTGGATGGCCTCTACTTTTTCCTCAACGCGGTCGCTGCGTTCTTCGCGCTGCTGATCTTCGTGTTGATCGTCTATTTTTCGCTGCGCTATCGCCGCCGCGACGAAAGCGTGCGCCCCGCGCCGGTCCCCACCAACCTCAAACTCGAACTGCTCTGGACCATCATCCCCTTCCTGATCACCATGGTGCTGTTCAGTTGGAGCGCCCGACTTTTCATCCAGATGTCCCATTCGCCGGCCGACGCCATGCGGATCAACGTCGTCGGCAAGCAGTGGATGTGGAAAATCCAGCATCCCGACGGCCAGCGCGAAATCAACGCCCTGCACGTGCCCGTCGGCAAACCCATCGAGCTGATGATGACCTCGCAGGATGTCATCCATTCGTTTTACGTCCCCGCGTTCCGCATCAAGCAGGACGTCCTGCCGGGCAGTTATTCGCGGCTCGCCTTCACCCCCACCAAGGTCGGTGAATACCACCTGTTCTGCGCCGAATTCTGCGGCGACCAGCATTCGGGCATGATCGGCAAGGTCGTCGTCATGGAGCCGGCCAAGTACGATGCCTGGCTGGCCGGAACCATCCCCGACGAGCCGCCCGCGCTGGCCGGTGAACGCCTCTTCGCCCAGTACGGCTGCATGGCCTGCCATGGCCAGCGCGGCCCCACGATGGCCGGCCTGTTCGGACGAAAGGTCGAACTCAACGACGGGACGACCGTCACCGCCGACGAGCAATATCTGCACGAATCCATCTTTGATCCCGCCGCCAAGATCGTCCGCGGCTTCACCCCGCTGATGCCCAGCTTCCGCGGCCAGTTGACCGAGGAACAGGTGATGCAGTTGATCGCCTACATTAAATCTCTCCAGTATTCCCAGAGCACCCAGGAGCAGCAATGACCACCGTCCCCTATTCATCATCGCTGGGGCGCGAAACAACGTACCTCAACCACAGCCACAAGATCCGCTCCTGGCTGCTGACCCTCGATCACAAACGGATCGCGATCCTTTACATGATCTCGATCACGTTCTTCTTCATGATCGGCGGCGCCGCGGCCGTCCTCATGCGACTCGAACTGATGACCCCCCAGGGCGACCTGGTCAAGGCCGAGACCTACAACAAACTCTTCACGATGCACGGCGTGATGATGGTCTTTTTTTTCCTCATCCCCTCCATCCCCGCCGTGCTGGGCAACTTCCTGATCCCGCTGATGGTCGGCGCAAAAGACTTGGCCTTTCCGCGACTGAACCTCGCCAGTTGGTATCTGTTCATGATCGGCGGCCTCTTCGCACTGGCCTCGCTGGTCGCCGGCGGCGTTGACACCGGCTGGACCTTCTACACCCCTTATTCCAGCACCTATTCCAACAGCTACGTCGTCCTGGCCGTCGTTGGCATCTTCATCAACGGCTTTTCCTCCATCCTCACCGGCCTGAATTTCATCGTCACGATCCACACCATGCGGGCGCCCGGCCTGACCTGGTTCCGATTGCCTCTGTTCTGCTGGTCGCTGTACGCCACCAGCCTGATTTTCATCCTCGGCACGCCCGTCCTGGCGATCACCCTGGTCCTGGTCGGCGTCGAACGCATCTTTCACATCGGCGTCTTCGATCCCTCGCTGGGCGGCGACCCGATCCTCTTTCAACACCTGTTCTGGTTCTATTCGCACCCGGCCGTCTACATCATGGTGCTGCCCAGCATGGGCGTGGTCAGCGAGGTGATCACCTGTTTTTCCCGCAAGCGCATCTTCGGCTACGCCTTTGTCGCCTTCTCCAGCGTCGCCATCGCGGTGCTGGGATTTTTGGTCTGGGGACACCACCTGTTCGTTTCCGGCCAGTCGATCTACGGCGGGTTGATCTTCTCGATCCTCAGCTTCATGGTCGCCATCCCGTCGGGGGTCAAGGTCTTCAACTGGACCGCCACGCTCTACAAAGGCTCCATCGCCCTGCAAACCCCCATGCTCTATTGCCTGGGGTTCATCGGCCTGTTCACGATCGGCGGCCTGACCGGCCTGTACGTCGCCTCGATCGCCGTGGACGTGCACGTCACCGACACCTACTTCATCATCGCCCACTTCCATTACATCATGGTCGGCGGCGCGGTGATGGCCTACATGGCCGGCCTCCATTTCTGGTGGCCCAAAATGACCGGCAAGATGTACTCCGAATGGATGGGCCGGTTCTCGGCGCTGCTGATCTTCGTCGGCTTCAACCTGACGTTCTTCCCGCAGTTCATCCTGGGTTACCTGGGGATGCCCCGGCGGTATTATGCCTATGCCCCGGAATTCCAGGCCCTCAACGTCTTGTCGTCGGCCGGCGCTTCGGTCCTGGGCGTGGGGTATCTCCTGCCGTTGTTGTACCTGCTCTGGTCCCTGCGCTGGGGCAAGAACGCCGGCCCCAACCCCTTCCGCGCCACCGGCCTGGAATGGAAAACCTCCTCGCCGCCGCCGACCGAAAACTTTGAAAAGACCCCGATCGTCAACGAAGAGGCCTACGCCTATCACAGAATGGAGATGACCGGTGACACCGTCGCAACCCATTGACCCCCACGCACTGGACCGTCATCACGTCCAGGGCCTGGCGCACCATTTTGACGACATGGACCAGCAGCACGAGGCCGCGACCCTCGGCATGTGGGCCTTTCTGGCCACCGAAGTCCTCTTCTTCGGCGGCGCGCTGGCCGGCTATGCCGTCTATCGCAGCCGCTATGGCGACGCCTTCGCCGCCGCCAGCCACCATTTGTATCTCTGGATCGGCGTCATCAACACCGCCGTGCTGCTGACCAGCAGTTTCATGATGGCCCTGGCCGTCAACGCCGCCAAGCACGGCAATCGCAAAAAAGTCGTCACCTTCCTGATCCTCACCATCCTGCTGGGGCTGGCCTTTTTGTGCATCAAGGGGATCGAATATTATCTGGACTATCGCGAACACCTCGTCCCCGGAAGCATCTTCGAGGCCAACTGGCACGAAATGTTCCCCCACATCGACGGCGCCCACCCCGGCTCGATGATGTTCCTCCGACAGGTGCAGTTGTTCCTGATGTTCTATTACATCCTGACCGGCATCCACGCCGTCCACATGATCGTCGGCATCTCGGTCATGATCGTCCTGACCGTCAAAGCCGCCCGCGGCCGCTACACCGCCGAATACAACAGCCCCATTGACATGGCCGGCCTGTACTGGCACTTCGTTGACGTGGTCTGGATTTTCCTGCTACCCTTGCTTTACATGGTGCAACACTAATGTCTTCCCAGCACGTAATCAGCGCCAAGCTCTACACCGTCATCTACATCCTCCTGATGGTGCTGCTGGTCGTCACCGTCGGCGGCGACCTGATGTTTGAGTCGGCGATGTTCCGCACCTCCTTCGCCCTGGGCATCGCCGTCATCAAGGCCCTGCTGGTCGTCCTCTTTTTCATGCACGTGCGTTACAGCAGCCGTCTGACCTGGGTTTTCGCCGGCGCCGCGTTCGTCTGGCTGTTCATCCTTTTCGCACTGACCTTCAACGACTACTTCACCCGCGGCACCGCCCCCGAACGCCTTTTTGAAGCCCCCGTCGGCGGAATCGTCGTCCGTCAAACCCCCGTCAACCCCGAACACGAACCCTCCTCCGTCATGCAACGCCATTGATCCCACCAGCGGATTTGGCAATACATCCATCAATAATGGCAATGACGCCGCGCCACGCCGATTCCTAAAATGGGCGGCATGACACTCGCTCATTCCATCAGCACCATGACCCCGCGCCAGCGGCTTCTGGCCGTCTATCGCGGCCAAACGCCCGACCGCGTCGCCTCCCTGGCCGATCTGTCCTACTGGCACTCCGGCAATGGCGGCGGCAAGTTCATCCCCGGCAAGACCGACGGGGCCAATCAAAGCAAAATCGACAAGCTGATGCAGTTGCACCACCAGACCGGCGCCGCGATCCACCTGAACCTCGGCAGCTATTACGACATGACCTATTCCGGCGACATCAAGGTCGAATCCGGCATCCGGGGCGATGAATACATCCACGTCTTCAAAACCCCGATGGGCGAACTGAAGGAAGTCCGCGAATGGTCCGACCGGTCGTTCAGTTGGCCGATCACCCACCACATGGTTCAAACCATCGAAGACCTCAAGACCATCCGATACATCTTTGAACACACGCACTACCGCGCCGACTGGGCGCCGTACCACGATGCCAACGCCAAAGTCGGCGAGCTGGGCCTGCCGCTCGTGCAGGCGCCGTACACCGGAATGGGCTTTCTCATGAGCCGATACGCGGGGATCGAATCCACCGTGATGTTCGCTGCCGATGAACCCGACGAAGTGATGCAAACCGTCCAGACCATCAACGCCGCCCATCGCACCGTCTTCGAGCAGCTTGTCGATGGCCCCTCCGAAGTGCTTTTCGTCTCCGACAATCTCTCCAGCGACGTCCAATACCCCGCATGGTTCCGCAAATACAGCGGCGAACATTACCGCTGGATGGCCCAGGTCGCTCACAGTGCCGGCAAACCCATCGCCATCCATGTGGACGGCCGGCTGCGCGGCATCCTGGCCGCACTCAATGAAGTCGGCATCGACGCCGCCGACGCCGTCACCCCCGCTCCCTGGGGAGACATCACCGGCCAGCAATGCCGCGACGAGGCCGGTGACAAATTCATCCTCTCCGGCGGCGTTCCCCCCGATCTGTTCCACCATGATGTCCCGCTCTCCAGGTTCGATCAGGGTGTCGAGGAATGGCTGGCCCTGGCGGATCGCAGCCCCGCCATCATTATCGCCCCCGGCGACCAGCTCTCCCCCGATGGAGAACTCGACCGGGTCCGCCGCATGGTGGAAATGGCCAACGCGCGCAAGTTCTAATCCGCGCCTCCACTTTGCCTGCTCGATCATTGACCCGTTAAGATAGGTCCATGAAGTTTGGCCGCATCAAGCGCCAGCATGGCCGGGTCGGCGGTCTCGATTCGCTTTTGGATCAGATCATCCGCCAATGCCCCCACATTTCGCGCATCGTCCCCGGCCGGATTAAAGTCCGACGCGGCCATACGCCGCCCAATTTCAAAATCCAATACAACACCGATGCCGGACTCAAATGCCTCTACACCGCCACCGGAACCGTGCAGGAGGTGTTTCTAATCTGTTCCAACGCCGCCGAAGCGCGTAAGTGGCTGGTAGACAACGAGTTGGCAATCGACACCCAGGAAGAATCATGAATCCACTCGATCAGGCGGTCCAAATCCTCCGCCAGGGCGGCCTCGTCGCCTTTCCCACGGAGACTGTCTACGGCCTTGGGGCCGACGCTCGTCGGGCCGATGCGGTTGGCAAAATCTTCGCCGCCAAAGGTCGTCCGGCCAACAATCCACTGATTGTCCACATCCACGACATCTTGGCCGCCCGACAATACGCCGCTCATTGGCCGCCATTTGCCCAGCGCCTGGCCGAACATTTCTGGCCCGGCCCGCTGACCCTCATCGTTCAAAAATCCGACGCCATAACCCCCATCGCCACCGCCGGTGGGCCTACCGTCGGTTTGCGCATCCCTAATCACGCACTGGCTTTACAGCTGTTACGCCAATTCGACGGCCCCCTCGCCGCCCCCAGCGCCAACCGCTCCACCCACATCAGCCCCACGACCGCCGAACACGTCCGCAACGAGCTTGCCGGCCGGGTTGATTTCATCCTCGACGGCGGTCGATGCACCGTCGGCATCGAGTCCACCGTCCTCGATCTCACCACCGATCCGCCCACCATCCTCCGTCCAGGCGGCCTGTCCAAGGCACAAATCGAATCCATCATCGGACCCGTCTGTGAATTCAATCGCATCATTCATCCCGATCAACCCGCCGCCAGTCCCGGCCAACAGGAAATTCACTACGCGCCAACCACCCCGGCCTTCCGATTTGAGCCAGAACAACTCAAAAACCTCCCCGAATCCAATGTTGCCCGAATCCTGATCGGCCAGCCATCATTACGCCCCCACGACAAGCACCATATCACCCTCCCAAATGATCCAACTCATTATGCACGCTACATTTATGCGATATTACGCGAACTCGACACCCATTCCCTCGATGCCATTTACATTCAAATGCCCCCCGATGAGCCGCATTGGACCGCCCTGCGCGACCGAATTCGACGTGCCACCCGGCCTCTTGATTAAAAATTCGCCAACTATTGTGAAAAATTTCACTCCCTGTTTATAATGGCCTTATTCACGCTGCCTCTATCGTGTTTGAGGCTGGCAATTCGGTGGAGGTATCTCGTTTGAAAACCAAAATGAACCGATTGGCGAAGCCCCTGATCGTCGTCTGCATCGCAGTATTTTCGTTGTTATTCT
Source organism: Phycisphaerales bacterium (assembly GCA_020853095.1). Lineage (GTDB taxonomy): Bacteria > Planctomycetota > Phycisphaerae > Tepidisphaerales > Tepidisphaeraceae > JADYZN01. Next base: position 38,904 of record JADYZN010000032.1, read on the forward strand.
CCGCCACGCCGGCGTTTGCCGCGGGCGAGGCGGACCTGATCCTTCCGGATCTGTCCAGCGTCTCGTTTTTTGGTGGATCGATCTCCGGCTATCACCTTCTGCTTTACGGAGGCGTGATCCCCATCCTGGGGCTGGTGTTTGGCTTGATCATCTACGGCCAACTGAAACGCATGCCGGTCCACAAGGCCATGCTCGACGTTTCGGAATTGATCTACACCACCTGCAAAACCTACCTCAAGACCCAGGCCAAATTCATTCTTCTGCTGTGGGTTTTCATCGCCATCATTATGGTGGTCTATTTTGGTTTCCTGACCGGCGGCGCTGAACAGGTCGCCCCGGATGCGGCGGCGCACGCGACGGCGGCCGTCCACGCGCAAGGTGATTTCCCCACGCCGGTGCGCGTCGTCATCATTTTGCTGTTCAGCCTCATCGGCATCGCCGGCAGCTACTCGGTCGCCTGGTTCGGCATTCGCGTCAACACCTTCGCCAACTCCCGCACCAGCATGGCCAGCCTTCGCGGCCTGCCGTGGCCGGTCTGCTCCATTCCCCTGCGGGCCGGCATGGGCATCGGTATGGTGCTGATCTGCATCGAATTGATCATCATGCTCTGCATTTTGCTGTTCATCCCCAGCAATCTGGCCGGCCCCTGCTTCATCGGCTTCGCCATCGGCGAATCGCTGGGCGCGGCCGTTCTGCGAATCGCCGGCGGCATCTTCACCAAGATCGCCGACATCGGCGCCGACCTCATGAAGATCGTCTTCCGCGTCGAGGAGGATGATGCCCGCAACCCCGGCGTCATCGCCGACTGCGTGGGCGACAACGCCGGCGACTCGGTCGGCCCCACGGCCGACGGGTTTGAAACCTACGGCGTCACTGGCGTCGCCCTGATCGTCTTCATCATGCTGGCCGTCACCAACCCGATCACGCAGGTCGAACTGCTGGTCTGGATCTTCGCGATGCGTCTGCTGATGGTCATCAGCAGCGCCGGCAGCTACCTGATCAACCAGGTCATCTCCAACGCCCGCTACCACAAGGCGACCGAGATGGATTTTGAAAAACCCCTTCATTCGCTCGTCTGGATGACCTCGATCATCTCGATCGTCATCACCTACGCGGCCTCGTGGGCGATGATCCCCAACCTCGGCGGCGACACCACCCTCTGGTGGAAGCTGGCGTCGATCATCTCCTGCGGAACCCTGGCCGGCGCGATCATTCCCGAACTGACGACGTTTTTCACCTCCGTGAACTCCCGTCACGTCCGCGAAGTGGTCAACACCAGTCGCGAAGGGGGCGCCTCGCTGAACATCCTGTCGGGCCTGACCGCGGGCAATTTCAGCAGCTTCTGGATCGGCAGCATCGGCGTCGTGGGCCTGATGGCCGCCGCGTGGGGCTTCAGCCTGTTGGGATTGGAAGCGACGATGGTGGCCCCGGCGGTCTTCGCCTTCGGGCTGGTCGCGTTCGGATTCCTGGGCATGGGGCCGGTGACGATCGCAGTCGACTCGTACGGCCCGGTCACCGACAACGCCCAGAGCGTCTACGAATTGAGCCTCATCGAGCAGCAACCCAACGCGGAATCGGATTTGAAACGCCAACTGGGCGTCGCTCCCGATTTTGAACGCGGCAAGCTGATGCTCGAGGAAAACGACGGCGCGGGCAACACCTTCAAAGCCACCGCCAAACCCGTGCTGATCGGCACGGCCGTCGTCGGCGCCACGACGCTGATCTTCTCGATCATCCTGATGCTCGTCGGCACGGTCACGGACCCCATCACCGGCCACGTCGTGCTCAACACCGCCAACTCGGCCAACCTGTCTATCCTCTACGCTCCGTTTTTGCTGGGCGTGGTCGCCGGCGGCGGCGTGATCTTCTGGTTCAGCGGAGCCAGTTGCCAGGCCGTCATCACCGGCGCCTACCGCGCGGTGGCGTTCATCAAACGCAACATGAAACTCGATGGCCAGAAGGCGTCGGCCGAGGATTCCAAGCGGGTCGTCGAAATCTGCACCCGCTACGCCCAGGCCGGCATGTTCAACATCTTCGTCGCCATGTTCTTCCTGACGCTGGCGGCGGCCTTCTTCGATCCGTTCTTCTTCATCGGATTCCTGATCGCCATCGCGATTTTCGGGCTTTTCCAGGCCATCTTCATGGCCAACGCCGGCGGCGCATGGGACAACGCCAAGAAGATCGTGGAGACCGAACTGCGTGAAAAGGGCACCGACCTGCACGCCGCCACCGTCGTCGGCGACACCGTGGGCGATCCCTTCAAGGACACCAGCTCGGTCGCCCTCAACCCGGTCATCAAATTTTCAACGTTGTTCGGCCTGCTGGCCGTCGAACTGGCCATCACGCTGCCCCATACGCTCAAGATCATCCTGGCGGTGGTCTTCCTGCTGATGGCGCTGATCTTCGTCTACCGTTCGTTCTTCGGCATGAGGATCAACTCCGGCGAACCGGTCGAACAATCCGCCGGCTCGGCCGCCATGGCCGCCGCGGCCGATTGACCGGTCGAACCATTTGACCCTTGAACGAAAAAGGGAACGCCGCCTGAACAGGCCGCGTTCCCTTTCTTCGTTATGCTGCTGGGGCGATGTTCAACCGGCCAATATCGACCGATACATCTCGTGTCGTTTCGGATCCGGTTCAACCGGAGGCATGGCCGTGGACCACCGCGCGGACAATTCATCCAGCGATCCCCATCCCAAGGCCCTGGCGGCCAGCAACGCGGCGCCCTGGCTGGTCGGTTCGGGGCAGGTCATCGCCTGAAACGGGACGTTCAACACATCCGCCTTGATCTGTAGCCAGAACCGGCTGCGGGCGGCGCCGCCGCAGGAATGAATCGGGCCATGAATGCCCGAAGGGGAGAGCTGCTGAAGCAGGTCCTTCAAGGCGAATGCCACCCCCTCCAATACCGCGCGGACCCGGTGGCCAAGGGTATGTTCGGGACGAAGGTTCAGAAACATCTGGTCGGCCGGCAGTAGATGGGCGTCGGGTTTGATTCTCAGCCCATCGGCTCCAAGCGGCACTTTTTCGGCTTCCGCCGTCAGCTCGGAATATTCCATCTTCGGGGCTTCATGGTTGCGCAACGCCTCCAGAAGATTGGCCGAGGTGCTGCCAAAGGTCATCTGGTAATACAGCCCCGGATCAAACGCCGGCCCCTGATAGATCGGAGGGAGCCTCGGCTCAAATCGGTCCGAGCAGCGGACCGTGGCCAGTACCGTGCCGGTGGTTTCCGAGACCGCGCCGGGGGTGATGTTCCCCGCGCCGATCGCACCGGCGTATTGATCGAGGCATCCCACGATCATTCGGCAACCGGCCGGCAATGACCATTCGGCCGCCCGATGAGGCAGAATCGTCCCCACCTCCGTCCCGGCACGCACCAGCCTGGGCAGGGCGATGTTCCCCGGCTGAACCAACTGCATCGCGGCCGGCCACCATTTCAGGTCATGGATGTCCACCATGCCGCTGAGGCCCGCCATGCCCGCCTCGGTGACGTTCTGGCCGGTGAGATACAACGTGAGATAATCGCTTAAATAGCACAATCGCCGTGCTTTGCTCCAGACATGGAGCTGATTTTTGGCCAGCCAGAGCAGCTTGGCCACCGAAAATTCCGCAGACAGGCCCGGCACGCCGGTGGTGTCCTGAAAATTACGGAATAAAAGGGGCCGCAACTCTTTTTCAAAATCCCCCGCCCGGCGATCCGTCCAGATAATGAACGGCATCAACGGCTGGTCATTCTCATCCAGCAGCACGATGCTGTTCGCCTGCGTGGCGAAGCCGATGGCGACGATGTCCTGATACCCCCGCGGAGATTGTTCCCGCAGTTGCTCGGCCGCGAGTTGCAGCGTGGCGATAAAATGTCCGGCCGACATTTCGCACCACCCCTCCTGCGGAAATTCCAACGGCGTCCGCTGGCGCGCCAACGCCGCCAGCCGGCCGCTCTGGTCAAACAACGCCGCCTTGAAATAAGTGGTGCCAAGGTCGAATGTCAGGATGTGGGGCATGGAGGGTTATTTCCCGATCAGTTTTAACGTCTGATCCACCAGCGCCTGCGGGCTTTGCGGGCTTTGAAAGACCGCGTTGGTCGCCTCGTACCAGTTTTTGTCGATCGCTTCCTGCGTCACCATGTACCCCTGGGTCTCCCCATTGGCCATCGTGATCACAAACGCATTGGGATGTTTCTTTCGCACCTGCAAGGCGAAATCGACAAACGTCTCCCCCGGCCACGCCACGAACGTCCACGGGCCGATGTCGATCACCTGCACCTCGGCCGGCATGACGCTTTGGGCGATTTTAGCCAGCCGGCCCTCCTTGGCGGCATTGGCGAGCGTCAACGTCTCCTCGGCGCCGAATGTGTCGCACTCGGCCGTGCGCACCTCGGTGCGCGGCGCGTTTTCCTTTTGTAATTTCTCCAGCCTCTGATGCGCCCGCTCCGCCTGTGCCTTGGCCTGCGCGGGATCGGGAAAGGTCCGCACCGGCAATTGCACCTCCGCGCTTTGACGACCAATCGTCACGTCGGAGACGTAGTTCAAATCCGCAACCACCTTCCGCACCGACTTGCCCAGAATTTGCCCCAGCCGTTCGGCCTCGGCGAAGGTATTGGCCTTGGTGACATGCCTTGGGCTTTGATCGCCGGCCGCTCCCATGTGATGCAATACGACGCACTGCGCCCCCAACACGTGATGCTGAATGTACTTGCGCGACATCGCCGGAAAATCCCCGCTGATCAGCGTCGAATTTTCATGCAGGACGGTCGGGTGCATCGCATACACCAGCATCGCGGCGATGGCTTTGTTGTCCTTGACCGACTTCACCACCAGCACCGGAACCTGCTGATCGGCCGGCCCGGCCGGATTGTGTCGATTGGTCCCGCAACCGGTCCCATCGGCGATCGCCAGTCCCACCATCGCCGGCTGGGTCGAGCGATACGCCCCGACGGCCGACTTGACCATCGCATCTTCAAACTGCCGGATGAACTTCAGGTCCGCCTTGGGAACCACCGGGTCCGATTCATTGCACATCCAGTCGGCCGTCGATGGGGCCGAATGGGTGTGCGTGGCCGACAACAGGATGTTCCCGGCCGGCACGCCCGTATCCTGGCTGATCCGCTCTCGCACCCGCCGGGTGGAATCCTTGGAGACCGCGATCACGTCATTGGCCACGAAAATGACCGGCGTTTGCCCATCCGACAAATAGAGCGCGCACGACAGCAACGGATCATGGATGCCCGTGCTGTAACGCTTGACGTGTGGATAGCCAAACAAAAACAACGACTCCGTGGGATTGATCTCAACCGAAGTCGCTCCGGCGACCAGTGCTTGAGGCATATGTGAATTTGTCCTTGTTATGATGACATCATCATCCTATCGCACCAGGCGTTGGAAGGCCAATTTGATTCGGCCATCCTATCCGTGGCACGACCCACATGCCGCGCCACGGTTCCAGGGCATTTTGGCCAGAAGCATTCCCATGCCGCACCAGTCGGTGATGCCGGCGAAGATCAATCCCGCGCCAACGAAGGCGGACAACGCCGCGAATGCCGGATGGATCAGCCAGGCCAAACCCAGCCCGATCAGGACCAGCAGGCCCGCGCCGATGCGGACCTGCCGTTCCAGCGAAATCACCTTGCTTTGGCCGCGAACCACCGGCAGGCCGGCCTGTTGCCAGGCAACCGTTCCACCTTCAATGCAGTACACCTCGCGACAACCCGCCGACAGCAACTTTTCGCAACCCTTGGCGGCACGCGAGCCGGACTGGCAGATTAAAAGCAGCCGTTCTCCCGCCGTCGCGATGGATTGCGGATTCAACTGATCCAGCGGCATCAAATCCGCGCCTTGTGCGTGAAGATGCTCATATTCCGCGGGTGTGCGAACGTCGAGCATCCGAACCGATCCGCCGGTTTCTTTCATCCGCAGCGCTTCCTGGGGCGATATTTTCCGTACGCTTGTCATTGTGCCATCTCCAATGCATCCAACGCCTCCACCACCTTGGGCAGATAAGTATACGCCGGTCCACCCTGCATCATCACCGCCACCGACGCCGCTTCCATGATCTGCTGGCGGTTGGCGCCCGACTGCAACGCCTTTTGCACGTGGGCGTACATGCATCCATCGCACCGCAACGCGATGCCGATCCCCAACGCGATCAATTCCTTGTCGCGCACCGCCAGCGTGCCTTCCTTCATCGTGGACTGGAACAAGGTTCCAAACCCGCGTGCCGCATCCGGCGCCGAGGCCTTGGCATGGGACATCCGGCCGGCCCAGGTCTCATAAAATTGCTTTGCTTCGGTGGACATAAGACAATCTCCTTTCGTTGAGAGATAAATTAAATTGACCACTGAGTATTACTATACTACCATATGGCGATATGTCAATAGAGAAATTTAATAAATCGAATCCCCTCCTGGGCGAAGCCCAACTCCAGGCGGTGTCGGAGTTGTTTTCGGTTCTGTCCGAACCGAATCGGCTGAAGATTTTGCAGATATTGCACGATGGCTCGGCGACGGTCGGGCAGATCATGCAAGCCACCGGCCTGAAGCAGGCGAATGCCTCAAAACAGTTGAGCCTGCTGCATCAGGCGGGGGTGTTGGATCGGCAGAAGGATGGGATCACCACGCGATATTCGATCCGGCTGCCGCTGGTGTTGGAACTGTGCGATCTGGTTTGTGCCGGCCTGCAACGGGAGGCCAGGGCCAAAGCGCGGGAGCTGGGGGCCTCGTAAGAGGGATTGCGTTCATGGGGAGGGACGATTGCGATGCCGGCCGATGCGAAGGTGGCTTCCCTGCCCGGGTTCATGCGTATCGGCCTGGAGTTGTGTTCCCGCAGCGGGTTGAACCGCGGTGACCTGCCGGTTGGCGAGATGGACGAATCCATAACTCAGGCCGGTGATGGCCAGCAACACCGCCACGCCAATCAAATTTCTTGCCAAGGCGTTGAGCCGCGGAGTGGCGCCCGACCCTCGACGAAACAGCCTTGCGACCGTGATGCAGGCCCATTGCCAGTGCAACGCCAGATGCGCCAACAGCACGACAAGGAAGAAGATCACCAGCCAGTAATGAATATCGCCCCAGTCGTGACGACCCTGATTCCATAAAAGGCGATGGCGACCGCTGCCCGCGGGCAAAACAAACCGCATCACCAAACCCGTGCCGAGCAGACCCAGCATCGCCATCGCCAATGCCACATCCAGCAGAAGGTTGAGCGTATTGCGTTTGATCATCGCCGTACCCATGCCTTTCATCCTTACAACGCACGGACGGGCGAAATATTGTGTTTTTCAGTTATAAAATGTCAGTTTTGATTGAGTCTCAATCATTTGACGGTGAGGGCGGACACTTCGGGCCGGTTGTCGTAGTAATCGGGGATTTGTTCGATCGACGGGATGGCCTGGAACGTATTGTTGTGGCTGGATTCGCGGGCGGCCAGGCACATGGCGACACTGCGCAGGCCATCCTTGAGGTTGGGATGGGCCGGGGCGTTGCCGCGGGTGACATCGATGAAATTTTGCAGCAGTTTGAAGTCGCCGCCGCCGTGTCCCTCTTTGGAGTTCAGCAGGTATTCCTCGGATTTATTGGTGAAGTGCTCGGTGAGGCGAACCTTGAAAGTAAACCAGTCGAATTCGACGCTGCCGGCATAGCCGGTGATGATGGCGCCGCGACGGCCGGCGGAACGGCGGGAGATGAAATTCTGGGTGTAGCTGACGTGCAGGTCGTTTTCATAGCGGATGATGGCCGACCCGGCGTCTTCGTTGTGGATGTCTTTGCTGTAGGCGCACCAGTGGTCGCCATATCCCATGCCGCCATCGTCGCCGCGTTTTTTGATGTTTTGAGGGCTTTCCATGCAGGTATCGGTGATGTCGCACTTGGAACACTTCAGATCGTGGGGCTTGTCGCCGCCGTAGATTTTTTGCGTGATCATGGCGGCGATCTGAGTGGGCCGGCTGTCCGCCAGGAGGGTCAGGTAATCGAAGTCGTGGGTGGCTTTTTGCAGCCACAATCCCCCATCCTGGTCGTAGTTGCGGTACCAGGTTCCGAAATAGACGCCGCCATAAGGGACGTTGTTGATCGCCTGAATCTGATTCACCGTGCCGATCCGGCCGGAGCGGACCAGTTCGTGGACTTTTTGAAACAGTGGAGTCATCCGCAGGGGGAAGGAGATCGTTACGCGATCTTCGATCCCGCGAAAGGCGCGGGCGAGATCGGTCAACTGGCGGTAACTGATCGCCACGGGTTTTTCAAGATAAATCGGCAAATTGACGGCCTTGACCTGCATGGCCAGCGGGGTGTGCAGGTGACAGCGCGTGCCGATCATGATGGCGTCGAACCGGCTCGAATCCTGGAGCATCTGATCGGCCGAGGCGTAAAATCGGGTGGATTCGGAGTTGATTTTGAGGGTTTTTAGCTTTGCCTTGACGCTTTCCTGATCCGGATCGGCGACGGCGGCGAGGCGGACTTCGGGGTTCATCTGCTGCAACAACTCAAACAGGTCGCCAACTCGCAAACCCAGGCCGATAACCGCAACACGCATGATGAAGTCACTCCTTAACTATCGTTGGGCATTTTAATGTCGTGCCGGATCATTGCAATTTGGCGTCGATATGTTATGTTGTCATAACAAATAATGGTCCGGACACAAACCACATATGGCCTCGTGGCGGATTCGCTGCGGCGGGAGATTCTGGCGGGTGTGTTTGCGCCCCGGCAGCAGATGCCCACCGAACAGCAGTTGTGCGAGCGGTTTGGGGCTTCGCGGATCACGATTCGTCATGCGTTGCAGATCCTTGAGGAAGAGCTTCTGGTTCTGCGACGGCAGGGGAGCGGGACGTTTGTCAGTCCGACGCCTTCCCGCAAGATTCCGATCCTGGTGACGGATTATGCCGACAGCGTGGCCCGGCATGCGCCGGGGATGAGCCGGGTGGTGGTTGAGATGAGGCAGATGGAAGCGCCGGAGGAAGTGGCCTGGCATTTGAGGGTGCTGGCGCAGGAGCGCATTCTGTACGCCCGTCGGGTGGACAGCATCGAAGGGGAGCCGGTGGCGATGGATGATGTCTTTCTGGTGGGACATCGGGCGGAGGGGCTGCGGGAGGCGGATTTTCTGCGGATGGATTTCGTGGAGCGTTGGCTGGGGTCGCAAGGTTTGTCGGTGGAGTATGTCAGTCAGGAGATCGAGGCGGTGGATGCGCCGGCGGAGATCGCGGGTTTGCTTGAGATACAAACCGGCCGGGCGGTGTTGAAGGAGCAGGAAATCCTGTTTTTGCCCGGCAGCGTGCCGGCGGCGATGTTTGTGAGCCATTATCGCTCGGACCGCATCCGGTTGACCTCGACGGTGCGATGGATGACCCATGGAAAGGAAGATCAAGATGAGCAGAACGCTGATATATAACGTGGAGGTTGTGGAGCCGGGCATTCGGGTGGGGCCGGGGTCGGTGTTGATTGATGGCCGGAAGATCGTGCGGTTGATCCGGGATGAGGATGCGCAGGTGGAGGCCGACGAGCGGATCGACGGCGGTGGGAGGGTGTTGTCGCCGGGGCTGATGGACGTTCACACGCACGGGATTCACCAGGCAATATATGAGAATCCCGGTGATTTTCAGGCGGCGGCGGAGGCGTGCGCGCGGCATGGGACAACCTGCGTGCTGCCGACGCTGTACAAGGTGATGAGCCGCAAGTCACTGGGGTTGCTGCGGGAATTGACGGCGGCGATGAAGGGTGTGACGGCGTGCAGTTATCCGGGTTATCACCTGGAGGGGCCGTTTTTGGCGCTGCCGGGAGCGGGAGCGGAGACGTTGCCGGGGGATGTGGGGCTGATGGCGGAGGTGTACGAGGCGTGCGAGGGCAGGGTGTCGGCGGTGTCGATCAGCCCGGATTCCAAAAACATCATCCCGGTGATCGAATGGCTGATGGAACGGGATGTTGTGCCGTTCATCACGCATACGGCGGCGACTCCGGAGCAGACCCAGCAGGCGATAGACGCGGGAGCGCGGCATGCAACCCATTTTTATGACGTGTTTCCGGTGCCGCCGGTGCGGGAGCCGGGGGTCAGGCCGTGCGGGGCGGTGGAGACGATCCTGGCGGATCGGCGCTGCACGGTCGATTTCGTCTGCGATGGGGTTCACGTGGAGCCGATCGCGATCAAGGCGGCGATCGCGGCCAAGGGGTATGAAGGGGTGCTGCTGACCACCGATTCAAACATCGGGGCGGGAATGCCGGAGGGCGTGTATGAGACGCCCTGGGGTTACAAGGTGCGCGTGCGCGATGGGGATGGGGCACGGCACGCGGAGCAGGGGTTTCTGGCGGGCAGCGCGTTGACGATGGATCGGGGGATGGCGAATTTGTTCAGGTGGCTGCAATTGCCGGCCGAGCAGGTCTGGGCGATGGGGACATCCAACGTGGCGAAGATGCTGGGGTTGAAGCACAAGGGGGTGATCCGCGCGGGGGCGGATGCGGACCTGGTGTTGTGGAACGAGAATTTCAACGTCGCCCGGACGTGGGTCGCGGGCAAATGCGTGTATCAGGCGTAGTTTTTTTACGAAGGGATCGAATCATGGCCAAGTTTGAGTATGCACCGTCGAAGTACGTTCCGTTTCGAGACAAGGCGGCGATCGCACGCTGCCGGGCGATCAAGCGCGAAGACATCGAGAAACATCCGAACAAGGATTTCAAAATCCGCGTGGTGAAGGATGGGGACATCGAGCACATCCTCGTTTCGGACATGTTTTACCGGATCAAGACGGCCGCCGATGCGGGGCGGAAGGTGGTGCTGATCATGCCCAATCCGGTTCCGCTGTATCGGCAGGTGGCGCGGCTGATCAATCGTTTCGGCGTCAACTGCGAGAAGATGGTGCTGTTCGCGATGGATGAATACGCCAACGAGAAGAATGAGATCGCGCCGGACACCTGGGAGTTCGGCTTCGGATACGCGATGAAGAAATACATGGTCAGCGAGATTGAGCCGGCGCTGCGGCCCAAGGAGAAGAACGTCCACGTTTTCACCAACAAGAACATCAAGGATTACGGCAAGATGATCACCGACGAAGGGGGCGCGGATGCCTGTTACAGCGGTCCGGGTTGGACGGGCCACCTGGCGTTCATCGAACCGGATGCGCCGGAGTTTGATGGAACGTTGAAGGAATGGATGAAGATGGGGCCGCGCATCTGCACGCTCAGCCCGTTCACGCTGGCGCAAAATTCATTGCACGGCAGTTTCGGCATGAGCGGCGATCTGTCGGCCGTCCCGCCCAAGGCGGCGACGATCGGGCCGGCGCAGGTGATCGAGTCGAAGTATCGCATGGACATGAACGCCCTGAGCGTCCACGGCACGGCGACCAGTTGGCAGCGGCTGATCACCCGGCTGTGCGCCCACGGCCCGGTGACGCCCAAGCTGCCGACCTCGATCCACCAGAAGCTCAAGAGCGATTTTTACATCGCCGAAAGCGCGGCGGCGAACATCGAGCCGAACTGGGACAAGGGGTATTGATCAAGTTGCCGCTTGATGCGGGTTGCCGGTTGCCGGTCAGAGAGGCTTTTGCCTGTCTCCGGCAACCGGCAATTTTTTTAACAAAATGCATCTTCCTCGGAAAACAGGTTTGTTTCGCTGATGAGGAAGGAGAGATTGCGGCCGGCGGCGTCGATGACGCTGCTGGAGAATCGCAGATCCAGCGAACGGGTGCGCGCGTCGGGGGGTTCAAATTGGATGAATTGCATCTGTCCGGCGGCGAGATTGAATGTGGCGAGGGTGTCGCCGGCGGACTGGATCAAGAGCTGGAGATCGACCGGCACGGTTCCGCTGAGACGAAGCGGCTGGCCGATGGCATGGTCGCGGAGCTGGATTTTGACGTGAGGGTTCATCCAGTTGTCGGTGTAGACGCCGCGGACACGCTTGTGGCGGTCGGCCAATGCGCCCAGCGGGCCGATCTTGCGGGCGATGACATGAAAGGCGGGGCGATTCCACAACCATCGGCGGGTGTGGCCCATGGCGCGCAGGGGGGAGGGCCAGTCGCGGTGGTGGATGCGATGGTGAACCAGGGCGACGTTCTGATACAGCCCGGGCATCCAGCCGAGTTTTCGGGTCCAGCCGGGGCGTTCTTTGAAACGGTGGTGCCAGAGTCCGACGAAGTAGCTCAGCCGTACACTGCCGCCGTGTTTTTTGCAGATTTGGAAGATTTCATCGTAGATCTGCGGCCGGGCGGAGAGGGTTTTGGTCTGGGCGTATAGGCGTGAGCTGGCCAGGGTGTCGTGGGTGTGATGAATGGCGCCGCCGGCGCGGTCGATGCGCAGCCAGTATTCGTAATCCATGGCGTAGTGCAGGGACGGGTCAAACGGCCCGACCAGGTCGGCGATGCGTTTTTGCCAGAACGTGGCCGGCTGGCAGATGATGCACTCGTTCATCAGGCGATCAAAGGAATAGTCGGTGGTGCGATAGGGACCGATGAGGCGGTCATCCTCGTCGATGTAATTGGCCCGTCCATAAAGCAGGTCGCACTGGGGGTAGCGTTGAAAATGATCGATGGCCTTTTGCACCGCGTTGGGTTCCAGCACGTCATCGGAGTTCAAGTAGGCCTGGATGGAACCGGTGGCGCGTGCGAGGCCTTTGTTGATGGCGTCGGTCTGGCCTTTGTCTTTTTCGCTGACCCATTGGAACCGCCGGCCGTAGGATTGAAGGATCTGGACGGATTGGTCGGTGGAGCCGCCGTCCATGACGAGGTATTCGATGTGGGGATAGGATTGGGTGAGGACGCTTTCGATGGTGCGTTGGAGGAACCGGCCCTGATTGTAGGAGGGGGTGACGATGGAGACCCGCGGCGGGGATTGGACGTGGATGGCGCCCTGGGCATGGGCTGCGACAATGCGTTGACAGGCGGCGTATAGATTGTCGGCCGATTCCTGCCAGGTGTAGAGGCCAAGACGCTTTTTGCCTTTTTGAATCATGCATTGTCGCAGATTCGGGTCGGAGTGGATTTTTCCCATCAGGGCGGCCATGGCCGGCACGTCGGTGGGGTCACAGGAGAGGACGGCGTCGCCGCCGACTTCGGGGAGGCTGGTGGTGTTGGAGCAGAGGACGGCGGCGCCGGCGTCGAAGGCTTCCAGAAGCGGAATGCCGAACCCTTCGTATTGACTGAAGAAACAGAGGGCGGTGGTTTTTTGAAAGAGCATCCGCACCAGTTGAGGCCGGACGAACCCCAGATGCCGCACCGGCAGGTTTGGAAATTCCCGTTGAAGTTCCTCCCAGCCCTTGGGATGGCCGCTGAGAAGGAGGCTCATTTTGGAATCGGGGTGTTGTTGGAGGAACAGGGCGAACGCCTGCAGGGTTCGGCGGTGATTTTTGTGAGGCCAGAGGTTGGCGGGGAAGAAGAAAAAAGGGTCGGCGGGGATTAGTTGCCGCTCGGCCGGCGACAATTCATCATCGTTGACGGGGCGATGTTCCACCGTCAGGGCGGGGGCGACGATGCAGACGTCTTTGCACAACGTCCAGGGGTGATCGACGATGGTTTTGAGGGCGTATTGCGACAACGTGGTGATGGAGCCGGCCTGGGTGAGGATGTGGTTGTAAGCCATCCGGCGGGCGCGCAGGATGTCGGGGGTGAAAAACTCCGGGTGCAGTTCGTGCTGGATGTCGGGGACCATGAAGGCCTGCCGGCTGAGGGGCAAATCAGGCCCTTCGATCATCGGAAAGCTGCGGTAGAGTGCGTCGATGGGGTGGTCGCGCAGCACCTGGTCCATCGCCGGGAAAAAATTGGGGATGGGCAGCGTCCAGTAGCGGACGTTGGGGCCTTGATAGTCCAGCAAGCCCCGGCTGAAGATGGTGCAGAAGACGAGAAATTCATCGTCCGGACGGGAAGCGAGGAGCCGCTCCAGCGTGCCCTTGAGGACCATGGAGATGCCGCCCGATGCCCCCGGTCGCACGGGGCGAAGTTCAATGCCGATCTTCATACCCAACATCCAACATCATTCATTGCGTAAAGGAAATCCATCGTTGCCGGCGCCGAATTGGCCCATCAGGGCCGCCGTCGCCGCCCAGAACCGTTCGATGTCCGCGCGATAGGCCGGGGGATACAAGTCCGGTCGGTCGCGCGTCAGCCGGTGCAACGTGTCGAGAAAATAACAAAGTACGCCCGGGGTGATCGGCGCGCCGGCGTGTTTTTCGGAGATCCGGCGGAGTTCTTCGATGCGGGTGAACGATCCGGTGGAGGTCTTGGTGTCGGCGTATTCGCGCGTGGCGGAGAGTTTGGCATCGACCGGCACCGGCGCGGCCAGCGCCGACAATCTCATCCACAGATCGCCATCCATGCCCCAATGCAGCGAACCATCGAGCAGGCCGGATTTTTGCAGGAGTTTGCGGTCCATGAAGGTCGATGGCTGGAGGATGTAATTCAACCCCAGCAGCAGCGCGGGTCGATTGAAGCGGACGTGGCCGCCGGGGAAGAACCCGGCGATCGGCTTGCCCTGGCGGTCGACGCGCAGGCCATCGCCGAAATAGAACGATCCGCCCGGATATTTTCGGTACGCCTGTGCGATGGTTCGCAGCGCGTCGGGGAGATAAAAATCATCCGCGTTCAACCAGGCGACGAGGTCGCCGGTGGCGCGGGAGATTCCCTTGTTGATCGCATCGCTCTGGCCACCATCTTTTTCGCTGATGGCAAAGGCCAGTCGCGGGCGATGGCGTTCGATGATCCGGGGGCTTTGGTCGGTGGATCCGCCGTCGAGAATGAGATATTCGAGGTTCGGATAATTCTGCGAGAGAACCGAGTCGATGCACTGTTCGAGAAATTCGCCCTGGTTGAACGAGGGGGTGATGACGCTCAGTTTCGGCCAGTCGGCCGGAGAAGAATCATCGGAGTGTGCGGGGGTGGAGTGCGACATAATCGAAAATCAAAAAATAAGATTCAGGCCAGCCCCATCCGCCGCAGTGCCCGCACGGCCGGGCGGTTTAACAATTTCTGATGCGAGGCGGTCAGGGATTGCAGCTCCTGACGAAGTTGTGATGTTTCCTGCCGAAGTTGCGTGGTCTCCTGGCGGAGCTGAGTCATTTCCTGTTGCTGTTGTTCGATGACTTGCAGCCGCTGCCGGGCCGCTTCCTGAAACTGTTGGACTTCGGCGGAGAGGGTTTCGATGATCGACAGGCGATTGGCTCGGTCCATCTCGATTTGTGCGATCTGGCCGGCCTGTTGTTCGATGATTTTCAGACGTTTGGCCGCCTCGGTGGCCGTCAATTCACGTTGAGCGACGGCGGATGCGATCTCCTGTCGCGATTGTTCCTGAAGCTGTTGAAGTTGTTGCTGAAGGGTCTGCATCGCCGACAGGCGTTGCGAGCGGTCGGCGTCGATTTGCTGGACCTGTTGATTGAGTTGGCCGATCACCTCAAGCCGTTTGGCGCGGTCGGCCTCGGTCTGGTTGTGCTGATCCCGCAAGGTTCGCAGGCGGTTGTCTCCATCCAGCAACGCCTGAATCATCCGGCCATCGGGCGTGGCGGAGAGGGCATGTTCGATTTGGGCCGTTTCGTGCAACTTCAGCGGCCGTCGGCTGACGAGGATGAACATGTCGTAGCCGAACATGGGGGGTTCAAATGCGATGTGCCTGGCCCCAAGCCGGTCAAACAACTCGCGGGCGCTGGTCTGGCTGAACAGGTTCAAATGTTCGTTGGCTTTGAACTGTTCCAGAAAGAGGTCGTTCTCCCGCACCATCTGCTCGTGGGTACGGCCTTCCTGATAGCAGGGGGTTTGGATCAGCAGGATGCCATCGTCCTTGAGCAATTCCAGTGCCTTGCCCATCGTCCCGGCAGGGTCGGGCAGGTGTTCCAGCACATCCATCAGGGCGATGACATCGAGACTGGCCGGCGCGATGGACTGGTCTTCGAGCGGCCCCAGCAGCATGGGGATGTCGAAGGTCTTTTTGGCGAAATCGACCACCCAGGGGCTGAGTTCCAGGCCGCTGGCATCGAAACCGGCCCGTTTCAACATCGCGACGAAACCGCCATGGGCGCATCCCAGTTCCAGGGCCTTGCCGGGGGGCAGTTTGTATTTCAGGAGCGTGCGCATCCAGTGGGCGCACCGTTCGGACAGATCGGATCGGGCGCGGTCGTTGATGTTCAAAAAACCCAGGTCCTGGACCTGGTGTTTGAACCAGTATTCCTTGCCGTAAAAATCCTGATCGTCGTTGTGGATATGCGGGTCATCCTGTGCCGGCGTGATGCGGGTCACCAGCGTCTGGCAACGGGCGCAGCGGCGATACAGGTCGGAAAATTCCGACAGATCCTGATTCCCGCACCAGCAGGCACGATCGCTTTGAGCCATGAAAACCCGTTCCTTTTCCGTTGCCCGTTCAGGGCCGGAACGGGACAGTTTCCCGGCCGTGGCGTTGGCTGTCAAATGTCCGCTTTGGCGGCCCAAACATCGTTTGTCCAGTGGCAAAATCGCTTCGACCGGCCAACAATACAAGGGGACAATCGCAACCGAATGGATGAACGGATCGTCAATCTTCTTGAAAAGGCCCGCCAGTTGCCCAAGGCGCCGGGCGTCTATCTGATGAAGGATCAGAAGGGGCGGGTGATATACGTCGGCAAGAGCGCCTGTCTGCGCGACCGCGTCGGCTCGTACTTTCTTCCTTCGACCAAACTGGAGCAGCGGAAGGCGGGCCTGCTGGATCACGTCGTCGATTTTGACACGATCCAGACCGACAGCGAGGTGGAGGCGCTGCTGGCGGAGAATCGTCTGATCAAGGACATTCAACCGCGCTACAACGCCCGGTTGCTGGATGACAAGACGTTTCCCTACCTGATGATCACCACGGGGGAGGATTATCCGGGGGTCTTCATCACCCGCGAACCGCGCAGCGAAGGGGTGAAACTGTACGGGCCGTTCACCAGCGTTTTCGCGCTCAAGGAAGCGGTGACGATGTTGCAGAAGGCGTTCAAGTTTCGAACGTGTCATCTGGACATACGCGAAGCGGATGAGCGCAGGCGGTTTTTCCGGCCGTGTTTGCTGTATCCGATCAAGCAATGCACCGCGCCGTGCGCGGACAGGATTTCCAAACAGGCTTATCGCGAGGACATCAATCGACTGATCCGGTTTCTGGACGGTGATAAAAAAACCGTCCTGGCGCAGATGGAAAAGGAGATGATCCAGGCGTCCAAAGAGCTGCAATTTGAAAGGGCGGCGCGGTTGCGCGACGAGATCAAGGCGCTCAATGCCCTGGGCCAGAGGGCGCGCAAGGGGGAACAGGAATACTGGCAGCCGGAGGCGTTTGTCACCGATCCGCGCGAAGGGGTGGCGAAGTTGCAGGAGGCGCTGGAGATGGCCGAGCCGCCGAGAATCCTGGAGGCGATCGACATCGCCCATCTGCAGGGGGGCGAGATGGTGGGGGCCAAGGTCTGTTTCATCGACGGGGTTCCGTTCAAGGATGGATATCGTCGTTACAAGATCAAACATGGACAGGGAAACAACGATTATCTTTCCATTCAGGAGGTGGTCTCCCGGCGATATCGCGAGGCGGGGCAGAACAACGAATTGTATCCGGATGTGATCCTGATCGACGGCGGGCTGGGGCAGCTTCACGCGGCGATGGAGGTTTTCACGACGATGGATATCAAGCCGCCGATGGTGATTTCACTGGCGAAAAAGGAGGAGCTGGTCTACGTCCAGGCCCGCCACGAGCCGTTAAAACTGCCCGGCAACCACGCGGGACTGAGGCTGCTGCAATACATCCGTGATGAGGCGCACCGATTCGCGCAGCATTATCACCACATCCTGCGGCACAAGTCGCAGCTTGAAGAACAGGTCAAACAAGGCCGCCGGCCGCCGGCCCGCAAAACCGCCAAATCCCCCTCTCCGGTCGTCCGGGGGGAGGGGGAGGGGGAGGACGCGAGCTGAAATAACGGTGCGGCGGTTCAGGCTCCCATCGCCACGCGGAAACCCAGGCATTCATGGCGCAAATCCGGCGGATCTTCGTGCCGATAGGCGATCCAGAGATTCAGGATGTTGGTCGTGAGATAGGAACCGCCGCGCAGACAACGGTTGAGGGCGGTCTCCTTGCCGGTGGGTTTGTTGACGGCCTTGACGCCGTCGCTCACCTGCTCGAATTTGTCCTCGCACCATTGCCAGATGTTGCCGATCATCTCGTGCAGGCCATAGCCGTTGGCGGGATGGGAGCCGACCGGCCGGGGGGCGGCGACGCCGCCAAAACAGGCCAGCTTGGGGTCCAGGTTATCGCCCCACGGGAAAAGACTGTTTTCCCGGCCGCCGCGGGCGGCATATTCCCATTCCGAATCGCCCGGCAGGCGATAGGGCTTGCCGGTTAGCTTGGCCAGCCACTGGCAATATCCGGCCGCATCTTCCCATGAAATCCCGCCGACCGGCTGGTTGTCCTGGTTGAAACCTTCCTTGTCGATGTGCGAGGGTTTAACCGCGCCGGTGGCCTGAACGTAGGCGCGATATTCCTTGTTGGTGACGGCGAATTTTCCCATGGAGAAGGCGGGAATTTCCACGCGCTTGCCGGTGTGCCAACGGCCGTTCAGGTTGGCGTTGGGCGGGCAGGCCGGCACGCCCAGCGTCACCACGCCCCGGGGAATCTCGATCGTGATGGGGATTGGAATGCTCATGGAATTTATCCTTAAATTTTGACCGTCGATTTGGTTTGCGCGCTTTGATGCATCGCCATCAAAAATTTCACGACATCCACCGCCATCGGCAATGGAATGTGCCACTGGCCCGTACCCTCGATGGCCTTGAGGAATAGGCCGATTTCGTCGATGTAGCACTGTTCGTAGACGTAACCCTGCGGGAGCGTTCGCAATTCCCATTGTTTGGTCGATGCCAGGAACCGGCGGACCGTCCCTTCGACCATGCTCAACTCGATCGTGCCGCTTTCGCTGATGAACCGCAGGATGTTGCGGCCGGTGCGCTGGATCAGATCGCAGTGCATCAACAAGCGGGTTCCCTTGGACAGGCCGGCGGAAATGTCCCAGACATCGTTGGCGCTGATTTCGAGGGTGGATACTTTCGCACCCGCGGCGTTCAACTCGACGGCGCGGTCCCCCAGCATCCAGTAAAACATGGCCAGTTCCTGCGCGATCACGTCCAGATTGCCGCCGCCCATTTTCTGATCGGCCGCGTAAAACTTGCGGTAATCCTCGTAAGGATGCCAATCCGGCAGATACTGCCCGAATTCGGCGATCACGCACAGCGGCTTGCCGAACGTCGGCTCATCGATCCATTGCTTGACCTGTTTGAACATCGGATGCATCGGCGGCTGACAGCCCGGCGCGACGACCAGCTTGTGCTTGTCGGCCAGCTCCTTCAGTTCCGCCACGCCGTCGAGGTTCAACGACAGGGGCACTTCGCAGAAAAAGTGTTTTTTCGCCCGCGCCGCCGCCATGGCGACTTCCATGTGGGCGGCGCCGGGCACGGAGATGATCACCGCGTCCGGCCCCCAGTTCAATCCGGCCGACAGGTCGTTGACCGAATCGACATCGTGTTTGGTTTTGACCTCGGCCTGACGGTCCGGGCGGACATCGACCATGCGAATTTGTTGGGGCTGGACGTTGTTGGCCAGTAAACAGCGGATGCGGCGTTTGCCCATGGACCCGCCACCGACGACGAGAAATTTCATGACTGCTCCTTAGGGGTTGAGGAAGATGAAGATGGATTTTGTTCCTGTAACAACTTTTCAACGATGCCGGCCGACCGGTGAACGTGTTCCAGCGCGATCCGCCGGGCCGATTGGGCATCGCGGTTTTCAAGGCACTGGACGATGGAAAGATGCTCGCGCGCGGTGGTGTCGGCCGGCTGGGATTGCAGATGGGCGAACTCGACGCGAGGGCCGACGATGCGGATGTGCGCGCTTTCATAGGCCCGCAGCAGACGTTTGTGGCCGCTGCCGGCGACGATCGAATGGTGAAACTGATAATCGGTGCGATCCAGTTGGGCGATATTGCCGCTCTGGGTGTCGCGGATCATCTGGTCGCACAGCCGTTTGAGGCGGTCGATCAGGTCCGCATCGGCCCGTTGTGCGGCCAGGCCCGATGCCTCCGGCTCCAGCAGTTGCCGCATGGAGTAGATTTCCAGGATGTCCTCGGGGGAAAAGTCCTCGATGAAGGTGGCGGTGTTGGGGATGCTGCGCACCAGCCCTTCGGTCTCCAGCCGGCGCAACGACTCGCGCAGAGGAATGCGGCTGACCCCCATTCGGCGGGCCAGCTCGCGTTCGACGATGCGCTGGCCCGGCCGAAGCCGCCCGCGATAAATCGATTCCTTGAGCCAGTAGTAGGTTCGATCGGTCATGAATTTTGTCCGTGGTATACCACGACTATGGTATACCATGCGTAAATCCATGTTTCAAGCATTTTTTATTTCAGCGGTGACGGGTCGAGTCAATTCTGCCGTAAGTACAGTTAAATAAACAAGATGCGTTATTCGCTGCCAAGAATCGGAAGTTGCAGTTTAACGCCTTGGTCATCGTCATCCAGCCCGGGGGCGGCGCCGATGTATTGCGCATCTCGTTTGTGGACTTCGCGGATGGGGGGGTGTTCCAGCGGGCGCAGGTCGGGGGAGCCGGGGCCATCGTGGCGGTGGAGGATGTTGTAATACTGGTCGCGCTGGGCGGGAATCCATCCGGCGTCGCGGATCAGCCGGCAGATTTCGCGTTCGTTGAGTTTGAAGGTGGTGCCGGCGGCGGAGACGACGTTTTCCTCCATCATGACGCTGCCCATGTCGTTGGCGCCGAAAAAGAGGGCGAGTTGGCCGATCTTCGGCCCCATCGTGACCCAGGAGCTTTGAAGATTCGGGATGTTGTCGAGAAAAAGGCGTGCGATGGCCAACATGCGGAGGTATTCATCGGCCCCGGCCATGCGGACGACCCGGCCGCGAAGGATGTCGTCGTTGGTGGAATCATCGAACGGGCCGTAGGTTTGTTCATCCCATTCCTTTGCCCGGCCCAGCGGGGTGTTTTCACGTTGAAATGGCCAGTGAATGAAGGCGGTGTAGGAGCCGGGGGCCTGTTGGCGGTCCTTGGGCGGGGGGGATTTGGCAAAGACGCCGGGATAGCGCTGGACGAGGGGGTTGTCGTCGAAAAATTCGTTGAGCGAGCAGGTGGGTGAGGCCAGCGGGCCGGTGTCGAGCGAGAGGGCGTAATCCTGCATGTCGCGAAGGGCCAGCATGTGTTCGATGCGTTCGCGGATGAATTCGATGTGGCCGATGAGCATCGTGCAGGAGGTATTCATTCCTTCCTCGTGGGCGATGCGCATGATGCGGAGCCAGTCATCGCCGGAGCATTTGCCGATGCCGATGCGACGGCGGACGCGCGGGGCGAAGATTTCGCCGCCGCCGCCGGGGATGGTGTCAAGTCCGGCCGCCTTGAACCGGCGGAGGATGTCGCGGGCATCCATGTTGAAAAAACGTTCAAATTCGGCGAATTCCGGGGGGCTGAAGGCGTGGATGTGGATGGTGGGAAAGGTGGATTTGATGTATCGGAGAAGGTCTTCGTAATACTCGATGGGGAGGCGGTCGTTCATGCCGCCCTGCATGAGAATCTGCGTGCCGCCGATGGAGACCAATTCGCGGATTTTTTCATCGATCTGATGGTGGTCGAGGGTGTAGCTGTCCTGGTCTTCGTGGTCGCGTCGAAAGGCGCAGAAGGTGCATTTGGCGGTGCAGACGTTGGTGTAGTTGATGTTGCGGTCGATGACGTAGGTGCGGGTCTCCTGTGGGTGGAGGCGCTGGGATACGGCATTGGCCCAGCGGCCCAGGTCGTGCAGGGAGGCGTTGTGATAAAGTTCCAACGCCTGCTCAGCGCTGAGCCGGCGTTGCCCCGCGATGATCGGGTCGATGTCGAAGGTCAGACGGTTCATTGGAACCCAAGTATAGGGAAGTGATGGCACGGACCCAAATGGACGGCGAAAATTGCCGGATGAAGGCGAAAACGGCGCTGGAAGCCACGGTGGTTGTTTATCCGTAAAATCATATCATATATAGACTTATATCATTTTATGTATTGCTGGCACGGTTTTTGCCCTTGGCGTGTCATGATCTATGGTTTGTATTTGTCGGCGACGGGGGTGATGGCGAATTCGTATCGTCAGGATGTGATCGCCAACAACCTGGCCAACTCGGAGACGGTGGGGTTTAAGCGCAACCTCGCGATGTTCCAGGAACGGGCGACCGAATCCAGAGCGCGGGGGCTGGGGCCGTCGGCCACCGATCCGATGCTCGAGAGATTGGGCGGGGGTTTGCTGGTGTCGCCGACGGTGGTGGATCAGTCGCAGGGGGAATTGGAACAGACGGGAAATCCATTGGATGTGGCGATTCAGGGGGATGGATATTTCATGGTTGACGACAAGGGCCAACAGCGGCTGACCCGCGATGGCCGGATGATGATCGATCGGACGGGGCATCTGGTGCTGGCCAATGGTGAAGGGCAGCGGGTGCTGGATGGGGCGGGCAAGCCGATCGTGCTGCAATTGTCGGCCCGGACGGAGATCGGGGAGGATGGCCAGATTTCGCAGGATGGCCAGCCGATGGCGCGGCTGGGGGTGTATCGCCCGGCCGATGCGGGGCGGGTGAAGAATGCGGGGGGGAATCTGTTGAAGATCACCGATGGGCGTCCACCGATGGCGATGGAGGCGATGGTGCGGAGCGGGTTCGTGGAGCGGGCGAACGTGGATCCATCGACCGAGCTGGTGCAACTGATGGAGACACAGCGGATGCTGGAGGCCAACGCCAACATGATCCGGTATCAGGATCAGACGTTGAGCCGGCTGGTGAACGATGTGGGACGGATCGGGTAAGAATCTATCTCAGAACCTAATGGGGAATCGGGTTGAAGACCTTTGATGGCAGCGTCCGATAAGTCAGAAAGGCCGGTGAAACATTATCGGCCGATAGAGGAGCGATCATGGCCATAACCGCATTGCATTCGGCCGCCACCGGGCTTCGGGCGCTGTCCACACGGATTGACGTGGTGGCCAACAATCTGGCCAACGCGGAGACGACGGCGTTCAAACGCAGCCGGGTGAATTTTGAAGACCTGATGTATCTGATGCTCAAGCAGCCGGGGACGACCAACGCGGCCGGCGAGGTGTCGCCGGCGGGGATTTTCGTGGGGTTGGGAACGCGGATCAGCAACACGCAGGTGGATCTGGAGCAGGGGAGCCTGGAGAACACCGGCCGTCAGTTGGACGTGGGGATTCAGGGGCAGGGGTTTTTCAGGGTGAAAACGTCGGTTGGCGATGGCAACGCCTATACGCGCAACGGCAATTTTTTCGTGAATAAAGAGGGGGATTTGGTGCTGGGGATGGGGGATGGATACAAGCTGATTCCGCCGATCCAGATTCCAACCGGCACAACGGATGTGAGCATCTCCGAGGATGGGATGGTGGAGGTGACCAAGGCGGGGCAGACGACCAAGACGCGGGTGGGGCAGTTGAAGATCACGCAATTCGTGAATCCGCAGGGATTGAAGCTGCTGGGAGGGAGCTTGTACCAGGCGAGCGATGCTTCGGGCGATCCGCTGGAGAGCAGCCCGCGCGAGGATGGGGCGGGGACGATTTTGCAGGGGTTTCTGGAAGCCAGCAACGTCGATCCGGTGAAGGAACTGGTGACGCTGATCAAGACGCAGCGGGCGTTTGAATTGAACAGCCAGTCGATCCAGACGGCCGATCAGGCGCTGCAGACGATCGGGAATTTGAGAAGGATGTAGTCTGAAATTTGAGAGAACCCTCTCCCCGGCCCTCTCCCTGGGTACAGGGAGAGGGATGGAGGTTGCGATGAGATATGGACGGCCGATGGGCAAGCGGGGGACGGTGCAGATTCTGGTCTGGCTGACGATCCTGGCGTGGGCGACGCAGACGTTGTTTCACCAGTGGGGTTTTGGTGCGCCGGCGCCGGCGACGCCGGAGCAGATGTCGCCGGAGCAGTTTGTGCCCAGCCTTGGGAAGCCCGGTTCGGGCGGGACGTTGGAATTGCGCACCGAGGCGAGCGTGTATGGGCCGGAGGTTCGGCTCAAGCAGGTGTGCCGGTGGTCGGAGGCGGATGGGGCGATGTTCGGGCCGATCGCGGATTTGATCCTGGCGAGGTTGTCGGACAACAGCCCGTTTCGATCCTTGAGCGTGCAGGATGTGAAAAACACGCTGCGGGATGCGGGGGTGAATCTTGGGGTGATCCGGTTCTGCGGGGCGACGGCCTGCACGGTCTCGCGGACGGATGCGCGGTATGATGAAGGGGCGGCTCTGCAGCAGTGGATCGATGCCCAGCGGCACCCCTCGACGCCGCAAATGACTCAAAAACAACCCGAACAGGCGCCGGCGACCAGGCCCTCGACGCCGGCCGCGGCGGTTCCGCAGGCCAGGTCCGAGCCGGATCGGCCGTACCGGTCGTTGCAGCAGATTCTGGTGATGGATTTGGCACAGCGGCTGGGTTTGCCGGCCGAATCGTTGCAGGTGGACTTCAATCCAAGGGATGAGAAGGTGCTGTCGTTGATCGAGCCGCAGTTTCGGTTCGCGGTGACGCCGCGACGGAGCGCCGGGCTGGGGACACAGGAGTGGGAGGTGGCGATTGTCAGCGGGGATCAGAGCCAGAAGGCGTCGATCAGCGCCAACGCCAAGGCGTGGCAGGAGCAGGTGGTGGTGAGCAAGCCGCTGGCATACCGGCAGTTGATCCGGGATGAGGATGTGGTGGATCGGCGGGCGCTGGTGGATCGGCTGGACGATTCGCCTCTGTTGATGCGGTCGCAGGTGGTGGGCCAGCAGGCGGCGATGGAGATGAAGCCGGGAACGGTGATGACAGCGCGGATGGTCGATCCGGTTCCGCTGGCGCGGACGGGGCAGTTGGTGACAGTGGTGGTGTCGCAGGGGAACGTGACGATCCGGACGGTGGCGCGGGCGCTGGAGGGTGGGACGTACGGGCAGAGCATCAAGGTGCGCAACGAGGTGACTCGGGATGTGTTTGACGTGATTTTGACCGGCCCGCAGATGGGGAGGATGGGGGCTGGCGGGATGGGAGTGGCGTCGGTGGGGAATTAAAGAGGGGGTGCAACAGGCGAAAATACCCTCACCCCGGCCCTCTCCCGGCGGGAGAGGGGGAAAGGAAGTCATTCAATGAGGCAGCGGACGGTGTTTGGGCTGGCGGTTTGCGTGGTGGTGCTGTACGCGGTCTGTTGCCGGATGGCGCTGGGGCAGGGTGTGCCGGCGAATGGGATGGGCGGCGGGACCAATCCGCCGCCGGGGGTGGGGGAATTGATGCGGCAGAACGGGGGGTCGTTGTTGCGGGCGACACTGGCGGCGCAGGCCGATCCGGGTCGGGCGACGTTGAAGGATGTCAGTTTCACGGCCGTGCCGGAACCGGAACCGCGGACGCTGAAGAAGCACGACCTGGTGACGATCATCATTCGCGAGACCAGTGAATATAAGTCGGAGGCCACGACCGACCTGAAAAAGGAGGCGACGCTGGACGCCCGGCTGGAGGAGTTCGCGAAGTTGAACGTGAAGAATTTCGCGATCGAGGGGGGTGGGATCGGGACGACCCCTCCATCGGTCAAGGCCAGCGGCAAGGGTGAATTCAAGGGGGATGGATCGGTGGATCGCTCGGATGAGTTTACGGCGCGGATCACGGCCGAGGTGCTGGACGTGAAACCCAACGGGACGTTGGTGTTGCAGGCGCGCAAGTTCATCAAGACCGATGAGGAGGAGCAGGAGATGATCCTGACGGGGGTCTGCCGGGCGGAGGATGTGACGGCCGACAATTCGATTTACAGCCACCAGTTGCACGATCAGACGCTGGTGAAGATGCACAAGGGGGCGGTGCGGGATTCGACCAAACGGGGATGGCTGCCGAAATTATTGGACCTTATCGCGCCTTTCTGACCGATAACCAGATGAGTGGGGTGGTGGACTTTCGCAACGGGTAAGGCCGGATGATGCGAGGACTGTTGATATTCTGCTGTCTGGTGCTGGGACTGGGCACGGCCGCGCGGGCCGTCAAAGTCGCGGACATCACTCGGATCAGCGGCCAGCGGTCCAACTTTATGACCGGCCTGGGGCTGGTGTATGGGTTGAAAGGGACCGGGGATGGCGGAGATTTTCAGCCGGCGATCAAGCCGCTGGCCGAAATGCTGGGGAAATTCGCCGACCCGACGACCGTGCTGGAATTGTCGGCGGTGCAGAACGTGGCGCTGGTGAGCATCACCGCGACGATCCCGCCCAACGGGGTGCGGTCGGGAGACCGGCTGGACGTGTACGTGACGAGCATCGGAGCGGCGGCGAGCATCAAGGGGGGCAGGCTGTTCGTCTCCGCGCTGCAGGGTCCGGTTCCCAACGGGCCGATCCTGGCGTTGGCACAGGGGGCGGTGGTGATCGAGGACCCCAGCACGCCGACGGTGGGCGTGGTGAAGATGGGGGCGATCATGGAAGAGGACATGCCGGCCAAGTACATCGACAACGGCAAATTCACGCTGGTCCTGGAAGATCCGATGGCCAATTTCAACACGGCCAGCATGATTGCCAAGAACATCAATGACGCCGAGAGCACCAACGGCGAGATCATCGCGGTGGTGATCGACCCCAAGAACGTGGTGGTGACGATTCCGGCGGTGGAACGCGAGCATCCGGACAGTTTCATCAGCCGGGTGCAGCGGCTGCCGGTGCAGTTGTTGCCGACCGAGGCGCGGGTGCAGATCAACGAGCGCACCGGCACGCTGCTGATTACCGGAGACGTGGAGATCAGCCCGGTGGTGATTAGCCACAAGGGGCTGACGATCACGACCATCACGCCCCCGCCGGTGCCGACGGCCCGCAATCCGCAGATCGGATCGCGGGACACGGTGGCGCTGGACACGACCAATTCGGGCGGGGCGCGGTTGCAGGACCTGGTCAACGCGCTGGATCAGTTGAAGGTTCCGGTGGAAGACCGGATCACGATCATCAAGGAACTGTACAAGATCGGGAAATTGAACGCGAAACTGATCGTGGAGTAGCGAATTTCGCGCGTCGGAGACGCCATGATGAACCAGATCAATCCAATCCATGCGACGGCCGCGGGGGGACTGCGGCGGATGAACCCGTTGAAATCCGCGGATTACGTCCCCGGTTCGAAGTCTCCGGATGGAAAACACGAACAACTGACGCGCGCGGCCCAGAAATGGGTGGCGCAGACGTTTTACGGGGCGATGCTCAAGCAGATGCGCAACAGCCCCTTCAAGTCGGAGCTGTTCAGCGGCGGGCGCGGCGGCGAGGCGTTCGGGTCGATGTTGGACCAGACGCTGGCCGAGCGCATGGCGCACGGGACGAACAACAAACTGGTGCGAAGCATCGTCCGGGAGATCCTGCATCGCGATGGCGATGGGATCAAACCCCCGGCGCCGGCGAGTTCGGACAATCCATTTGCGAAGGTGAGGATCCATGTCGCGTCAAATCGATGAACTGGAATCGATCCTTCGGCAGTTGATCGAGGAGCATCGCAAGCTGCTGAAGCACATGGATGCGCAGCAGGCGGCGATGCGGTCGTTCGATCTGGCCGGCCTGGATCAGATCACCAATGTGCAGGAATCGTCGCGTCTGCGGATCGCGACGCTGGAGACCCGCCGGCGGATGCTGACGACGCAGGTGGCGCGGGGGTTGAACATCGCGGGGGAATTGTCGCTGACGAAACTGGCGCAGCTCCATCCGCAGCGGATGCGCGAGCTGATGCGGCTGCGGGATGAGCTTAAGGAGGTCATCGGCCAGATTTCAACGAGGACGCACGTGGCCGGCCGGCTGGCCGGGGCGGTGCTGGGACATCTGAACACGGCCGTTCGGCTGCTGGCCGGCGCGGTGGAACAGGCGGGGTTGTACACCAAACAGGGGATTCCGCGGGTCAGCGCGCGGATCGGGATGATGGAGGCGGTGGGATAAGCCATGTCTCTGATCGGCGCGCTCAACATCGGAAAATCCGCCCTGGCGGCGCAGCAGGCGGCGCTGCAGGTCACCGGCAACAACATCTCCAATGCCGGCAACGCCGATTTCACGCGGCAAACCGCGCAGGTGCTGCCGCGGAAGGACACGCAGCTTCGGCCGGGGGTTTTTGTCGGCAACGGGATCAACCTGGAATCCGTGCAGCGGCAGATCGACGAGGCGCTGCAGGGAAGGCTTCGCGGCAGCATCAGCGACTCGGAGTCGGCCGACGCCACCCAGCAATGGCTGGGGCGGGTCGAGGCGGTGTTCAACGAATTGGGCGATGAAGACCTGTCCACCCAGCTCAGCCAGTTTTTCAACAGTTGGTCGAACCTGGCCAACAAGCCGCAGGATGTCGGTCTGCGGCAGGTGGTGATCCAGAACGGCCAGTCCGTGGCGACGTGGATCAACAACCTCCGCGGCGACCTGGGGAATCTCCAGGTGGACGTCGACAATCGACTTAAGGCCCTGACGGCCAACGCCGACCAGTTGGCCGGGCAACTGGCCGATTTGAACGGCCAGATCGTGACGGCCGAAGGGGGCAGCGGCGGGCAGGCCAACGCCCTGCGCGACCAGCGGGATGCGGTGCTTAAACAACTGTCGCAACTGATGGACATCAAGACCGTCCCGCAGGACAACGGCGTGGTCAACGTCTACGTCGGCTCGGCGCCGCTGGTGATCAACACCGACAACCGGGGCGTGGGGCTGAGGCAGGAGACGATCGACGGCAATCTCCAGAGCACCGTCATCATCAAGGCCGACAACAGCGCGATGAAACTGACCAGCGGCCAGCTTGGCGCGCTGTCGCAGGTGCGATCGGGAACCCTCGACCAGGTGATCGGCCAGATGGACGATCTGGCGCACAACCTGATTTTTGAACTGAACAAACTGCACGCATCGGGGCAGGGGTTGCAGGGATTTTCATCGGTGATGGCAGCCAGCGTGGTCAGCGATCCGACCAAGGCGCTCAACGACCCGGCCTCCGGGTTGAAATTCACGCCGACCAACGGCAGCTTCATCGTCCACGTGAAGCAGAAATCGACCGGTTTGTCGACCAGCACGCTGATGCAGGTCGATCTGGACGGTCTGAATGCCAACGACACCAGCCTGAACGCGCTGACCACTGGCCTGGATGCGATCACTGGCGTGACGGCGACGGTGGTGGGGGGACAGTTGAAGATCAGCGCTGAAAGCGACAACGTCGAGATCAGCTTCAGCGAGGATTCCAGCGGGGTGCTGGCTGCGCTGGGGATCAACACGTTTTTCAACGGCTCCAACGCGCGCGACATCGCGGTCAATGACGCGATCAAAAGCACGCCGGCACTGCTGGCGGCGGCGAAAAACGGCGAATCGGCCGACAACCAGACCGCGCGCGCCATCGCCGACCTGGAAGGCAAGTCGCTGGCCTCGCTGAACAACACCAGTTTCAAGGAACGGTATCAGGCGATGATCAACGGCGTGGCGGTCTCGGCCGCCAGCGCCAAGACCAACGCCGAGGCGGCGCGCGTGGTCAGCCAGACGCTGCAAACCCAGCGCGAAGCGCTTAGCGGCGTCAGTCTGGACGAGGAGGCGATCAACCTGATGCGGCAGCAGCGTGCGTTCCAGGCGGCCGCCCGGCTGGTCTCGGCGATTGATGAGATGATGCGAACGGTGCTGCAAATGACCTGATGAGCAGATGGATCATGGCGATTCTTCCCCTACAACTCGCCCGCGTCAGCAACCTGCTGCGAAGCAACGTCGCCAACCAGACGCTGTCGCGCACGCAACAGAGCCTGCTGGAGGTGCAGAATCAGCTTTCCACGGGCAAGCGCATGAGCGCCCCCAGCGACGATCCGGGGGATGCGGCCATCGTCCAGCAGCTTCGCAAGACGCTGGAACGGCGAAACGCCTACAACGACAATCTCAAACAGGCCAACAGCCAGCTTGGCGAGGTCGATTCATCGCTGGGGGACATGAGCGGGCTGTTGTTGCAGGCCCAGACCCTCGCCTCGGCCAACGTCGGCTCGGACGTTACCGCCGAGCAGCGCCAAAGCGCCGCCGCCGTCGTCAAAAGCCTGTATGGGCAGATGTTGACGCTGGCCAACAAGCAATTCGAGGGGATGTACCTGTTCGCCGGCGACCGGGCCGACCGGGCGCCGTTCGTCGAGGCGGGCGGCGGGGTGAAATTCGTCGGGTCGCAGCAGGTGTTGCAGAACGTTTACGATGACAACAGCATCCTGCCGTTCATGGTGGATGGGGCCGAGGTTTTCGGGGCCTTGTCCAGCCGGGTGGCGGGCAACGTCGATCTGTCGCCGAGTTTGACGGCGACCACCCGCCTGGCCGACCTGAAGGGGGCCAACGGCAAAGGCATCCAGCTCGGCCCGATCACCATCGGCAACGGATCAACCAGCGCGGTGGTCGATTTGTCCCACGCGGACACCATCGGCGACGTCATCAACGCGATCAACGGGGCCGGCGTCGGCGGCGTCACCGCCGGCATCGGCGCGGGGGGAACGCGGCTGCAAATCACCGGCACGCCGGCCGAAACCCTGACCGTCAACGACATCAGCGGCGGCGCCACCGCATCCGACCTTGGCATTTTGCACCCCACCGGCACGGGAGCCGGCGTGGCCGTCACCGGCCAGGTCATCCCGGCGCTGGTCACCCCCTTGACCAAACTGGCCGACCTGCGGGCCGGGGCGGGGATCGACACCGCCCACAACCTGGTCATCACCAACGGGGCGGCCACCATCAACGTCAACGTCTCGGCCTGCGTCACGGTTGAGGACCTGCTCAACGCGATCAACGGCTCCAACGCCAACGTCCACGCCGAGATCAACGATGCCGGCAACGGCGTCAACATCTTCAACGCCACCCAGGGGACGCTGATGAGCATCGGCGAATCCGGCGGAACCACCGCCGCCGACCTGGGCGTTCGCAGCTATGGTCCGGGGACTCAACTGAGCGAGTTGAATCTCGGCAAAGGGGTCCGCACGGCCAGCGGGGCGGACATCCAGATCGGCACGGCCGACGGCAACACGTTCCAGGTGGACCTGAGTTCGGCCACGACGATCCAGGAGGTCATGAACGCGATATCCACGGCGAGCGGCGGAAGCGTCAGCGCGGTTTTTTCTTCCACGACCAATGGCATCGTCCTGACCGATGGAACGGCCGGCGGTTCGCCCTTTACGATCACGCCGATCAATTTTTCCAGCGCCGCGGCCGACCTGGGGTTCACCAACGCGGCCGTGGGCAACACCCTGACCAGCTCGGATGTCAACCGAATCAAAGCCACCGGCGTCTTCAGCAACCTCGCCAAACTGCGCGATGCGCTGCTGGCCAGCGACCAGGCCGCCATCACCGAGGCGGCCGAGGGATTGCGGGAGGATTACGATCGCGTCACCCGCATCCGCGGTGAAACGGGGGCGCGCGTGCAGGAACTGGAAAGCCGGCAGAACCGGCTGGATGACCAGAATGTTGCGACCAAATCGCTGTTGTCCTCACTGGAAGACACGGATTTCACCGAGGCGGTGTCGCGGTTCCAGACGTTGCAAACCGCGCTGCAGGCCAGCCTGCAAACCAGCGGCCGGATGCTGAATCTGTCCCTGCTGGATTTTTTAAGTTGATCTGGCACGGATATTGCATTCAATGTGTGTTGGTTGTAGTTGAATCGTAGGAAACGCAATAAACAAGGGGTGGGCGCAAAAAAAGTTGCCGGTGGGCGCAAAACCGGCCTGATGAATCAAGAGGCCGCCGGGATGGCGGCCGACGCGGGCGACGGAGTGGCTCGCGATGGGGCTGGAAGCCCCGCGGTGATGTGGATGCCCTCAAGCCGGCTGGACCTGGCCGCTTGAAAAGTCCGGCGACGGACGGGAACCGGGCGTGGCGGAGCCACGACCGATGGGGCTTAATGAGGACAGGTCGCGCGGCGGATGCCGCGAACAGGAAATGGAGTTCACATGGACATCGAAACCTCGCGTTTCGGCCTTTTGACGGTGGATGAGGAAAGGATCATGACCTTTCCCCGCGGGTTGCTGGGATTTCCCGGCCACACGCGCTACGCCCTGATCCAGACCGGAGAAGACAACTACTTCTTCTGGCTTCAGTGCGTGGACCAGAGCGACCTGGCCTTCGTGGTCACCGACCCGACCACCTTTTTCAAGGATTACCAGGTTCCGGTCCGGGGCGAGGCTCAGGAAGAGCTGCAACTGCCGGACGACGCCCAGCCGCAGGTCTTTGTCATCTGCAACCGCGTTGACGAATGGCTGACCGGCAATCTGCTGGGACCGATCGTGATCAACACCGCCAATCGCCTGGCGATGCAGGTGGTATTGACCGAGAAAAAGTGGACGACGCGCCAGCCGCTGATCCGGCTCCAGTCGCAGGTTCCGCTGGCCAAATCGGCCTGACCGTCGCGCCCCGGCAGGGGCGCAATCCATCGTGGCCGGGATTTGGCCGATTGGCCCGTCCCGACCGAAACGTACAACCGGAACTCGCGCACCAGGGAACGCATCGCACGGTTTCGCAACGGATTGCGAATCGGCATGCCACGCGACAAGGATGTCGCGTGCGACAGGATGCGGAAAGGAATTTTCCGAATCCTTTTCCCAGGAAGGAGCCAATATGTTGGTGCTGTCCCGTCAACGGGATGAGACGATCATGATCGGAGACGACATCGAGGTGACCGTGGTGGACATCCGCGGTGACAAGGTTCGTCTGGGGATCGATGCCCCCAAGGAGATCAGCGTCCATCGCAAGGAAGTCTATGACGCCATTCGCCGGGAAAACCGTGAAGCGGCCCAGGTGAAACCCGAGGATCTTTCGGGTCTTGGAAAGATCGGACCAAAAGGTCATTCAACTGAGGATAAAAAATGAGCCTGAAGGATTAGAGCGCCGGCGCCGGGCCGCGGGCATCACCCGCACCGGTCTCCGGAAAGTTCAAATCCACCAGGCCCATCCATCAGGTTTCGCCGCCTGCCGGGTTCCCGGGAATGGAACCGCCTCGGCCGGGATCGTACATCCGGCTCGCCATCTACAATCATGGAGGATTGCTAATGGCCCGCATCAATACCAACGTTTCGGCCCTCACCGCCCAGCGCGGGCTGGCCAAGTCTCAAAAGAGCCTCAGCGACACGCTGCAACGGCTCTCCAGCGGTCTGCGAATCAACCGCGGCGCGGATGATCCCGCCGGCCTGATCGCCAGCGAAGGTCTCCGCAGCGAGATCTCCGGCATCAACCAGGCCATCGACAACTCATCCCGCGCCAGCAACGTCATCTCCACCGCCGAAGGGGCGCTGGGGGAAGTGGCGTCGCTGCTGCTGAACATCAAGCAACTGGTCGTCCAGGCCGCCAACTCCGGCGCGCTGTCGGCCGATGAAATCGCCGCCAACCAGTTGCAGGTGGACTCGGCCGTGGACAGCATCACCCGCATCTCCAACACCACCACGTTCGCCGGCCTCCAACTGCTCAATGGCAGCCTGGATTACATCACCAGTGGCGTCAATTCCACGGACATCAAGGCGATGCACGTCGCCCAGGCGAACTTCGGCGCCAACACCACCATCCCGGTGCAGATCAACGTCGTCACCAGCGCCCAGACTGCCGAGCTGCGTTATGCGGCCAGCTCCATCAGCGCCCCGGTCACGCTGGAGATCACCGGCAATGACGGCGTCGACGTGCTGACCTTCACGGCCAACACTAAAACCTCGGCGATCGCCTTCGCCGTCAACCGCATCTCGGATGCCACCGGTGTCACCGCAAGCGTCGCCGCCGCCTCCAATGCGGCATCCGGCATCATCTTTCATTCCGGCGGGTACGGCTCCAAGAGTTTCGTCTCCGTGACCGCCCAGACCGGAACCTTCCAGACCCAGGATTCCACCGGCGCACTGATCTCGCGCGTCACCGGCCGGGATGCAGTGGCGACCGTCAATGGAGCCTTGACCGTCGGCGATGGGTTGAACATCAAGCTCAACACCGCCTCGCTGGACATGGAGCTGACGCTCGATTCGGGCTTCGGGGCCGGCCAGACCAGTTTTTCCATCACAGGCGGCGGAGCGCTGTTCCAACTCGGGCCAAAAGTCTCCTCCAACCAGCAGGTGAACGTCGGCATCCAGTCGGTCGCCGCCAGCAAGCTGGGGGATGCGGACGTCGGTTTCCTCAACGACATCGTCACCGGCGGCAACAGCACCCTCGTCGGCGGCGACGCCCGCGCCGCCAGCCAGATTCTGGAGCGGGCCATCAAGCAGGTCGCGGTTCTGCGCGGCCGGCTTGGGGCATTCGAGAAAAACACGCTTCAGACCAACATGAACTCCCTGAGCGTTGCCCTCGAAAACGTCACCAGCTCCGAAAGCTCGATCCGGGATGCGGATTTCGCGGCCGAAACCGCCGCTCTCACCCGCGCCCAGATCCTCACCCAGGCTGGCACCAGCGTTCTGGCCACTGCCAATTCCACCCCCCAGAACGTCCTGTCGCTTCTGGGCCAATAGTCTCGCGAACCCAAACGCCCCCTCCCGGCATCTCCGGAAGGGGGCTTCTTTTTTTTCTTTACACAAAAAATAAAAAAATATTTTTATCCTTTAATATCAAACTGGACCCGGCAGACTCTGCGCGGGTCTGATAAAAACCACTTCCGGGCAACTGCTCCATTTGATTTCCCGCTCACCATTTCAATGCCCCGTTCCACCCGATAACCATTGCCGTAAATCCCGCTCCACACTCATCTAAAGTCACCCATTTCCCGCTGTCGATACGACCAAAGTTGTGAAATCGCGCATGTCGCTCGTTCTGGGGCATCGCGATCGTTTTAAGGACTTGTGAGAAAGGAGGTCGGTTGATGAACCGGCCGGCGGATCGTGTGATTCGCACAGGCTGCTGTGGGGTGTTCCCCTGACCCACGGACTAAATACCTTTCAAGGGAATGAAGGGCGCGTCGTACAGGACCGCAGATCCAAACGATGCGCGGGTTTTCTAAATAGTCATGGAGAGACAGTATCATGAGCAGAATTAACACCAACGTCAGTTCACTGATCGCGCAGCGCGTGCTGCGGAAGAACAATGACAACCTGAATACGAGTCTTCAGCGGCTCAGCACCGGTCTGAAGATCAACTCGGGTGCGGACAATCCCGCCGGCCTCATCGCCAGCGAGAACCTGCGCGCCGAAAAGGCCGGCATCACGCAGGCCATTGATAACGCCGGCCGCGCCAGCAACATTATTGGTACGGCCGAGGGTGGTTTGAACGAAGTCAGCTCCCTGCTGACCGAGTTGCAGAACCTCGTCGGCCAGGCCGCCAACAGCGGCGGGCTGAGCACCGAAGAAGTCTCGGCCAACCAGTTGCAGGTGGACTCGATCCTGGGTTCCATCAACCGGATCGCCGGGGCGACCGCCTTCCAAGGCAAAAAGCTCCTGAACGGCGACTATGCCTACACGACCAGCGGCGTGGCCGCTTCGGCCTTCGACTCGCTTCAGGTCAACGCGGCCAAGCTGCCCGATGGCCAGAGCGTCAGCGTCGTCATTCAGGTCTCCAACAGCGCCACCGTCGGCAATCTGGCCTTCAGCGGCGCCGGCCTGGCCGGATCCAACAGCGTGACCCTTGAGGTCGCGGGCAATGCGGGAACCGAGCAGCTCTCGTTCGCGGGCAGCTCCTCCAACACCGCCATTGCGACCGCCATCAACAACATCAAGGACGTCACCGGCGTCAGCGCCACCGCTTCGGCGGCCGGTATCAAGTTCTACTCGACCGGCTATGGCTCCGATCAGTTCGTCTCGGTCAAGGCGACTTCCGGCACGTTCACCGTCACCGGTGGCACCAGCGGTCGCGACACCGGGACCGATGCCTCCGTCAAGGTCAACGGCGCTGCCGCCGAAGCCAGCGGCAAGAGCATCACCTATCGCTCCAACAACCTGGACCTGGAGTTTGATCTGTCCACCGGCCTGAACGCCGGGCAGACCAAGACCATCGGCATCACCGGTGGCGGGGCGACCTTCTCGCTGGGTTCCAAGGTCACCGAGAGCGACAAGGCCACCATCGGCATCAATTCCGTCTCCACCGGCTCATTGGGCGATGGAACCATCGGGTTCCTCACCACCCTGGCCAGCGGCGGCGCGAATTCACTGACCAGCGGCAACCTCGTCTCGGCCCAGAAAGTGCTGGACAAGGCCATCAAGCAGGTCAGCCAGCTTCGTGGCCGGTTGGGCGCGTTCCAGAAGTTCACCATCGGTTCGACCGTGAACAGCCTGGGCGTCGCCTATGAGAACGTGTCGGCTTCCGAAAGCGCGATCCGTGATACGGACTTCGCCGAGGAAACCGCCGCCCTCACGCGGTCGCAAATCCTGTCCCAGG